>CAVPKN010000015.1:0-80821 GCA_963705695.1 uncultured Chlamydiales bacterium | reverse complement strand
CGCTCTTCTTGGCTCCCGGACGCGGGCGAGCCGACTGGTCCTCGGCGGGCGCGGGCTTGCGGGCTCCGGCGAGCAGCGGGAGCAGCAGTGGAGCAATGCTGCCGCGGCTCGGGCGTGGCGGGCGCTACCGGCTCCGGTGCCGAAGCGGCCGGAGCGGCCGGAGCGGCCGGAGCGGCCGGAGCGGCCGGAGCGGCCGGAGCGGCCGGAGCGGCCGGAGCGGCCGGGGCGGGCCACCGCGAGTGCCGCCGAGAACGCCGTGGCGGCTGGCTCGGCCGGGGCGGAAGGCTCAGCCGCGCTTGCGTCTCACTGGACGTCACCGGCTCGGCAGACGACGCCTGCGCGGCGACCGCGGGCTCAGCCCTGACGGACTCCACTGCGGGTGCGCGGGTGGCCGAGGCCACAGGGACCGATGTCTCTTGGGACGACGCGCTAATAGATATTAGGATTAGAATATAATGTACTATTAGGTAAAGTACATTTTTGAATATTATTTATAGGAGTTAATCTTACCTTCTTCCCTCAACATTTTTTAGGGTTACAAGGAATGCCTCGTAGAATTAGTGATTATCCTGATGCATTTGCAGGTTGAAATCTTGTGAGTAGTTTTGGTAGTATAGTTAGTGTTGTTGCTACTTGATTATTCTTATACATTGTATATATGCAATTACTAGAGTCTCGTATTACTAGCAAATATCCTTGATTAAGTCCTGAGTTTTATAGTGATAGTCTACAAACATTGTTAAATAGAAGTTATGACTCTTTAGAGCCCCTTCTGAGTGAATTATACTCATCTCTTCATCTCTCATCCTCGATATTCAGCTCCCAGCCTCCCACACCTCAACAATCCAATTCCCATCCAAGTTTCCAAGCCCGGCAAAGTATCCTTAAAACCATCCATCAACCTGAAAAAATGGAAGCTTACATGTTAGCAACGCTTCCTCAGCTGAACCTGCGAAATGCAACAGATCCTCCCATCAAACAAGCGACTCATCTCACCTCATCCAAAGCCATCCACCAACTCTACGCCCCTATAAGTGCCAAGACGCCGCAAGGATGGAGGCGTCCCCACAACCTCCACCAGGCGGAAAATGTCACATCCAGCTCACGCTCAGTCCTCAGCTGAGCCTGCGAACTGCAACAGATCCTGTCTCTATCATCATTCCCTTCCAACTCAACCGAGTCACCACGCCGCATCCAAGCCATCCACCATAGAGGCGCCTACAACTTCAGCAAACAGATTATGTAAAGTCTTACCTCAAGCCACCACCTCAGCTGAACCGCGAAGTGCAACAAACTCTATCTCTTCAAACCTGCCCGTTCACGCCCTCGCCGCATCCTCTGAGCACCAGCACCAGCACCAGCCCCTATCCCAAAAACCCATCCACAGCCTCCCGAAGAAGAACTCCACAAACTACGACAAAGTCTCCACTCTTCTCTTCCCCTTAACCCTACCCTAACCATCCAATGATCCAAATTCCAACACACTTGCCCACTCACTCCACCCCTCCCCATATCCAGCGCCACTCCCTCCACCTCTCCTCAAACTCCCTCATCAAACCCCCTTTCTCAAAATGCCATTCCCAATCCCACCGGTGACTTCTTACCACTAAAAGCACAATAGCACTAGTGCTAATATCCGAGATTCTGCCTCGCGCAGTGTCTAAGTACTAAATACTTTTCGGGAAAACTATCGATTGTGGATTCGAAGCGAGAAATGCGAAATGAGACACGAGACCTAGATCTGCCTGACGACCTGCAACAGAAAATACAGTACATGAAATAAAGGGGAATGGTCACGCCTGGTTAGTATGAGGTGAGCTGTGATAGATGCATGGGAAGCCAATCAGTTTTCATTGGGTGATGGTGGGAAGGATTGGTTGTGCTACTCGGCGAGTGGCGGTTAGTAAGGGTTTCGTGGTTCGTGAAGGCTTGGCGAGAATAAGGTATTGGAAGGCTGAGAGAACTTATGTTTGTGGGGAGGGATCTGCTTGGTGTAAGGATTAGAAGATGAAAGTAAGGCTTGCTTTTTGCTTTCATCCGATTTCATAACTCAAATAATCAAAGGAAGAAAGGGTGTCGACGGATTAGGTGTCATTATAGTTTACTTTTTACTATTAAATTACGTATCCAGAACATATCCATCTATGCACACTCCAACACGCCTGAGAATGAAATCACATCACCATATATACCATGTAAATGCCACGCCCCGCCATATATACAGTACATCACCTGCCAACCCATATCTTCATTACAACACGCACAATCCAGCCACCAGAGCAGCGGCGATCGCACCAATACCAGGCACAACTCTCACGCCAAAGCCAGTTGCAGATGGGATGTTATTCGTCGCCGCACCGCCCAGGTACCAACTTCCAATATCCGTCAGTTTTCCATTCGATGTCAACATGGCAGCGTTAGGTCCAACATTGCTGACATCGCTTCGGAAAGCGCCGAAGTACGAGTAGCGGTCGATATAAGAGATACGATCAAAGTATTCAGCGGACGAATTGAAGAAGGATTGGGTGTTCGTTAAGGTATCGTTGTTCAGCGCGTACTCGGTGATCCAGATGCTCTTGTTTGGGTAACTATATTATAGCGATTAGTTCCGATTCGAATTGAGCTGGGAGGGAGAGAACATACGTTCCAGCCACCTGGCCCATGTGGGAAGCTAATCCCTCGAAATTCCCATACCAATGGATGGGGAAGAAATCCGCAGTGCAGTTTGTGCCTTGGCTGGCACAGGCATCGAAGAACATCGATAGCCAGGTGAAGCCTGAGGGACTACCAGTGACGGCCGGAGCACCGGTCTTGACACCTAGTTTCCGCAGAGGCTCGACTTGCGAGATCCAGTTCGTGGCTGCCACTGACGGGTCGACATTGCTTCCTCCTGTTTCAGATGTTCCATCAGGCTCGTTGTAGGTCATGATATGGCTGATATTCCGTCCTCCTGATATCATTGATTTCACAGACGATAAGAAATTGTTGTTGGGGGACCAGAGCATAGGCACGAATTCGAATTCCTCCTGTGTACGATTGGAGTAGGCCGGGGAGGGCGAGGCCTGGTAGTTGTAGTACCAAGTCAGATCACTGTTTCCTTCAACCCATATCTGATTGTCCGTAGGATGTGAGTCTGAGGGGACGAAAACGAGACCGCGTTTCGAGGAGCGTTGGAAGGTTGCTTGTGCAGATGTGAGTGTTGCTGCTGCGAGCAGCACGACAGCAGTGACATGCATCGTGAAAGTAATTGGGAAGAAAGAATGTATGGAAAGTTCCAAAAGACTATCCAAGGGTCGAGGATTGTTATGAAGCCTCGGGGCGTGTCCTGCCTATGCATCGTGGAAATCGAAGAACAGGCTTTTATTATGGGTTAGGTGACATTCAAGACTCGAGATCTTCGCCGGGGTTCAGAGCAGAATCGTTGATACGCAAAAGAACCAAGGCGCAAGGGTTCGGCGGTTGTAAACTGAAAGTGGGATGAAACGAGTGTCGTGAAGCAGAAACAGACAAAACCAACATCAAGAGAAGAACAGGATGTCCAAGACGAAGTGCAAAATATGCCAATACGTGCCAATGTAAAGGCACAGCTGGGCTGCAACGCTGCAGCGGCGCGGATTGTTGGTGCTGGGCGTGTTCGGGATGTGCGGTCTCTGATGGATCTTGCCGATGTTCCAAGATCGCCCAAAGAGGAATGGTGGCCAGCCCCGTGCGCCAAGAAGTCCAAAAGAAGGATGACTTTCGTCCCTTCGCCAGCCCAGACCCCTTTTCAGCCTCCAGAGGAAAGACACACTTCACTAGATTGAGACTCACACTCAGCCAGCCATTATTGTTATCTATGAAACAAATACCGTACTCTACTTCACCAGCAGTCAAACGCCAAACACGAAATCTCGAAGTGCCATAGCTGACTGAGCCTCCGTTACGTGTGCCTTTTAAAGTGCTGACACTGATCGATCACGGCACGGCATCGCCACCACTGCCTCAATTGTTACCCCTGAGCGGCTGCATTATTGGCTCGGTTTGTACACAGGGATTCCCTTTAGCAAACTTGGCCAGCTCTTGCTAGGCTATTTTTAATTTTATATACGCCACTGCGTGCCTCGCCCGGGATTTGTGGAGATAGTGGTGGAACACTGGCTCGTAAAAGGAGTCTATCGAATTCTTATGCCGATACCTTGCTTAAAGATGGGTCGCATCTGCACTCGCAAGGTTGCAGCCTCGCCTTCGGTCCCTCTGAGGGATGTAAACTCTATATAATTTAGGACTACGATACGATATTCTGTAATCTAACGCCGACTACGTTACGTTATAGCGTTATATTTTTACATAAGCATCATGTGACCATCGACCAATCAGAAGCACTCGCTTACTAGCATAATTTAATTCTTTATTTTTTAGTGTCAATAGCATTAGAAAACGGCATTTTTATTCAAGTTATGCATGGTGGCGCTCGAATTGTGCATGCACAATATAACGGTCGACTACGTTATTATATGATTATAAATTATAAATTTGACATCCCTGGTCCCTCACCAGTTATTTTCAAGAGATCGGATAAAATAATTCCTCCCTGGGGGCGAGGCCGAGAGTGGTTGGCTGATAATTACGAGCAAACGCGCGTCTCATAAGGTCTGCCGTGTCCACCTTCTCTCCTGAAGATGTTCTCAGATCTTGAATCTTGACGCAGGATATGAGAATGACTGATAACTTTTTGAAGAACTTGAGATCGACATCGAGATCTTGATTTTGCCGTTTGCATTCTATCTTGGAAGTCCTACATCCAGTGCGGGCTTTTGCAACATTCTACTATTGCTTTTCTTTTATTTGACCAAGTCTTCGCAACCTCGAGTGTGGTTTGTGTTCGATATTCTGTTGCCACAAGACCTCTGTGGAACCCGAATCTACAGAAGGAAGATGTACGGTACACAAAGTTGAATCTCAAACCACGATCTCTTCATCGGCTTTGCGATGCATCTTCCGAAGGCAGCAAATATTATGAAAGCAGTCGTATCTCTTCAAATCAACGTTGCTAAGTTGGCTCCTGCTTTTAATGGTATTTTTTTTTTTAAGTTTATGTTCAAGAAAGAGGCACCTGTGTTCGGATTCACCTTGCCTAAGAGAATATATCACTTTCAGACCTTCAAGCCGCAATCGGCAAGGAAGGCGCGCTTGGCTCAACGCGAGCCTTTGCAAAGCTGACTAAATGGGCTCGCACATCTCCTCAACTTGCAGAGCAAGCCGTGGCTCACGCGATCAGAACGATTATCCTACTAGCTCCCGGTGAAGATACTGGAGAAGCTGGTATCAGGATCACTGATACAGCGCCTTATAATCTCATCACCATCCCTCCTCTGCCACATCATCGTCTGGGCCTTCGCAAAAGTTGCTGCGTCTCCTCAGAAATTGCGATTCCTCGACACCATCTCGCAAAACAAGGAAATAACATCAACAACATTCTTCGCTACTTTACAGCGCAGTTTCGCCTTCGAGGAACATGGGAAAGAGTCATCGAAGACGATAAGGCGGGGATTTGAAGGGAGGAATGGTAACGGTGAAGAAGTAGTGTTGTTTAGGAGTGCGGCGGAGATGTTGACCAGGCTGGGAACTTGGGATGCTCGCTCAATCTGTCTTTGTTGCTTCATGAACGGGCTAAGATGTAATGAATGAGTACGTGATTCCCTGTACTCCCATTCTTTAGAAAAGCAGTCCGAGTTTCTATGAGGTATTCCGAGATCACATATTGAGCTTTGGATGAAGCCTTCTCTATGCGAAACAAGGCGTACGGAGCCTACCAACTCGACAACCTGTTCGCTCTTTCCTTAACGCAAAAACAGATTGCTGCTCCTTCCCCCCGGGAAAAGGGGAACCTCGAGGGAAAACCTCGGAAAAATTGCGAAGTGCAACGAAAGCAAGGAAGTTAAATTTCGTTGCATTACGCACTTCTTAGTGGCTCTCTTACCTCGAACTAAGAGGAACTCTGGTTTTTTCGTTGCATTACGCAATTTACCCGAGTTTTTTCCTCTACATTCTCTAAGAGGGGGGTTATCTCGAGGAAAAACTTCGGAAAAATTGCGAAATGCAACGAAAGAGGAAGAGTTTGGTTTCGTTGCACTACGCACTTTCTAGGGGCTCTCTACCTCGAACTACCTCGAACTACCTCAAACCTCTTGTTTTTTTCGTTGCATTACGCAAATTATCTGATTCCCACCTCTAGCTATCTTGGAAAACCTCAGGAGAATTGCGAAGTGCAACGAAATAGTGAGAGTCTACTTTCGTTGCACATAGCACTTTTAAGGGGCTTTGCCTTGAACTAGCTTAGACCTCTTCCTACCCCTTTTGGAAAGGGGGAGATCCTCGGAGCCTCGGGTATATTTCGAACTCTCCCCATTTCGTTGCAAGTCGAAGGCTAAGCGAGGGGATGGTCCTCACTTGCAGCCCGTAATGCAATGAAAGGAAACATCTCCTCTTTCATTGCATATTGGACTTCTGAGCGAGATCTCCCCCTTTTTCATGGAGGCAGGAATTGGACTCGTCTGATTTGCGATATGCAACCAAAGGGGAAGGTTTGGGCTAGTTCGAGGAAAGCAGCAGATATCCCCTTTTCCTCCATGTTCTGGAAAAGGCAGGAACATGGCCTCGATTGATTTGGGACTTGCCTTTAAAGAGGGAGTTTTAGTAGGTAAGAGGAAGTGTAGCCTTTAAATTTCCGAAGTACAAGGAGAAAGAAGTCCACCCCTCGTTACAAATCGTGCCTGAAGCGAGGCTGATGGGGATAGAGGATGTGATGTGGTATTGCCAGTGACAGAGTAGGCTATTGACTCTGACGAGTGGTTTCTTTCCATCTCAATTTCGTGGAAATGGTTCACACCTGAATGCCTCTGACGACCTCACAACTAACAATGCTTCACATAGGAAGATTGCTCTTGAAGGAATTTACTGAAGAAAACAGACTTCTGGTTGGAAGGATACACGCAAAACAGATATACTTCTTGCTGTTCTCTTACAAATCAAGACAATAAGGCACGGAACACCGCCCAAGCCAATAATGGAGAGTAGAGCAAGAGGCATAGAGAGAGCTCGCTTTCCTTTGGTAAAGGTATATCAGTGGACAGTGTAAGTTATGCCATATCCTTTAGCAACAATACAAGCAGTTCTTTCCAAGATGATTAAGTGTCTCCTGTAGTTAAAGCCACGTGATTGATAGTCAAGGCTTCTAAAGGCAGTCCAGGGTGAGGAGCTAAGCCATAAACAAGCTTTCTGTAGCATCCAAGGACTGAACAGCCAATGTGCCTGTGTTAAAGCTTGAATTTAGAGCTCCAAATCAAATTTGATAACGTGCAAAACATATGGACCAGTGGACTGACCCCGTGGACGGCAAAGACCCTGCATAAAGCGTTAATCGGTCAGGGTGGGGCTAGCAATTGCATGTGTTCCAAATTTAAGACATTTCCTCCTCGTTGCTGCAAGAAGCAGTCAATTGTTCTTCTGTGGGCTCTTGCTGTTTATTACTAATATAGAGCTGCAAAGAGGTCGAAGAAGATCTTCACCACTCTCGCCGACCTCGGCACAGCACTTCCAAGCGAGCAACCTGGTGAACCCAAATTTGAGCTCACCGCGTCCTTCTCAAACTCCACCTTCTTCTCGACCCTGGCGCAGGCTTCCGTAAGTCTGCAGCTTTCTATTCCATGTGTATCAACGCTCTCCATGTAGAAAATTCATTGGGCCGCCCGATATGACCTCCCGAAGACCGACCTCCCCGGGCTCCGCGTCCTCCTCTCGAAACCCTTCCATCAATACTCAGACAGCCACACACGCGCCAGCAGTCCCATCAAACTTGCGTGAATCGCAGACGGTTTCTACCTCCCCAGAAGATACACAGAAAAGTAGTGCATTAGAAGGGCGGGAGGACCGGAGCAGCCCATTCGAAGACAAAGCAGCACCAAGCAGCTCAGAACCGTCCCCCAATACCTATCCTGTGCACCTGGACACAGACCCGGCAGCAGATGACGATGCGTTAAATGGGAGGACACACGGGACAAGTAATTTGATCGGCAAGGCAGTGGATGAGACTACAAGCCTCTTGCAGAAACCTTTTGAATTTTTGCTCTCGAGCCCTCACGAAGGGCCCTGTGGCCATGGCACATTCTCGCCTCGCGCTGACAGCGTGAGGAGTGCTGATAATGATTACAATTATCATTTTGGGCGAACCGCTCGAGCTCGACCGAGCTCGGGTGAAGGTAGCCAGGGTATGTTTAGGGGGATCATGGAGACCGTTGGCATGAAGAATGAGAGGAAGAAGAAGATGAGTACAACTAGTTATTTGGCAGAGAGACATGGCATAGATACACGGAAAATGTACGCCTGTCAAAATAATATTTCTCCTTGTAATATGCTGATCTATGTGTATTAGGTATTTTGCATACTACGTGCCTCTCCTTGCCTGGATACCTCAATATCGTTGGACACATTTACAAGGAGACTTAATTGCAGCTATCACGATGGCTTCATTTTATATACCCATGGCTCTGTCCCTTGCAAGTAACCTCGCACATGTTCCACCCATCAACGGCCTTTACTCGTTCGTTTTCAACCCTGTAAGGTCCATGCTCATTTCCATGCTCCATTTGTTACAGGAGTTTGCAGGGCTAATGCGCATTACAGATTATCTATGCTATTCTTGGATCTTGCCCTCAGTAAGTGGACATCCTCTAGCTCAAAGATTCTCTTTGTTATAAAAACTTTCTGTTCTCCGACCACACCAGAATTAGACATGTGACATACTTCTTCGACTCCTTGGTATTTCCTCGCCAGGCAATGCTGACTGCGGGGTTGTGCAGGATGGTTGTTGGACCGGAAGCTGCTGGATCTCTGTTGGTTGGAACCGTTGTCAAATCCAGTGTGGACAGTGGGGCTGCTGGAGAGAATGACGACGAGGTAAATTCTATCAGTTTCTTGCCTTTACAATGGTACAACACCATGGAGGCCGTCAAGAGCCATTCCGACTTTTTCCCCTCTGCTTCTTGGAGGAGATGACTTCAAAGCTCATCCCCTTTCCTCAAAATTATGGAACTAATTGTCTGCATAGCTTCACGCCAGGGTTGCTGGTGTAGTTACAGGAATGGCTGGAGCGACCATCCTTATTGCTGGATTAACTCGACTGGGATTCCTTGACTCCGTTCTCTCCAGGCCATTCCTCCGTGGCTTCATCTCGGCTGTTGGATTCGTGATCATCGTTGACCAGTTGATACCAGAACTTGGTTTGCAGAGTCTGGCTGCTGAGGTGGGAGGTGTGAGCCACGCAAGCAGTGTAGACAAGCTCCGGTTCCTTTTCGGAAATCTCAGCAAAGCGTCCGTGATAACAACCGTTGTAAGCTTGATAAGCTTCTTTATAATCATGTTCTTCCGGTACGTCTCATGTTCCTTCCCGTGGCAACGTTGTTGATCTCTAGCAGGGAAGGGAAGAAGCGCCTCCAACCTCGCTATCCAAGCGTCGCATACTTTCCTGACCGCTTCCTCGTCGTCGTGCTCTCTGCAATCTTGACTTGGCAACTGCGATGGGATCTTAAGGGACTAGAAGTACTGGGTGAAGTGAAGTCCACAACAACTGGAAACCCTTTTCCATTCCACTGGCCTTTTCAAATCTCTCACATGAAACACGTGAGAGAGGCCATGGGAACCTCCTTCTTAATAGCCCTGCTCGGATTCTTCGAAAGCTCCGTTGCAGCTAAGAGTTTGGGCGGAGGTGAAGGGAAAGATGGGATTCAAGGTATTGCCCTTAGCGCAAACAGGGAGCTTGTAGCTCTCGGCGTTGCGAATCTGGTGGGAGGGTGCTTTTCGGCTCTTCCTGCGTTCGGTGGGTACGGACGAAGCAAAGTCAATGCAAGCACAGGAGGAAAGACACCAATGTAAGCGATCGGTTTCTTCGGCTGATAATCCAACTTCTCCACTTGCAAGCAATTCTAATGTGAGAACTTGGGTTTAGGAGTAGCATCTTTCTCAGCATTATCACGATTATCTGCATCCTATTTCTGCTTCCATTTTTCTACTACCTTCCTGTAAGTATAACCTACTCTGACCATTCTTTTCTGTGTTCATCTAATTCTCCATAGAAAGCTGTCCTGTCGTCAATGATTTCCGTCGTTGCCTGGTCTCTCATCGAAGAAGCACCACATGATATTCTATTTTTCATCAAAATTCGTGGTTACACGGAGCTCGGGCTGATGCTCATCATCTTCGCGGCTACGATATTCTACTCGCTCACGCTTGGAATTGCAATTGGCGTGGGGCTTTCCCTCCTCTCTGTCATCAGGCATAGTACACGACCTCGGATCCAGATTTTAGGACGGATACCGGGAACGAACCGATTTGAGAATGCAGAGGATAACCCGGATAAATTAGAGTTCATTGAAGGATGCTTGATCGTGAAGATCCCCGAACCCTTGACATTCGCAAACACAGGGGATTTGAAGAATCGTCTCCGACGACTGGAGCTCTACGGGACGACAGGCGCTCACCCCGCTTTACCCAGGGTGCGATCACCGGAACACAACAAAAACATCATTTTCGATATCCATGGAGTGACCGGTCTAGATGGTTCAGGCACGCAAGTGCTAGAAGAGATTGTGCGTGGCTATAGGGACCGAGGTGTTCGGGTGTTCTTCTCGCGCGGTCCCATGGAAGGCACTCCGATATACGAGCTCTTCGAGAGAAGTGGCATTCTTGAAATCTGTGGGGGTAAGGATCATTTCGTTGCTGATGTTGGAGAAGCGCTGCGCCTGACGGAGGTGGATGTAGGGGATGACATTGCTTACACGAATGCGGCCGGTGACGAAGGAGGAGGTTGAAAAGCCTCAATTGAATTACATGAAATCTCGGCAATTTGGTCGGTCGACTTTCAGGGATATTTCTCGCTTTGATCGTGTATTTGATTCATGCATTGGATGGTGTTGCTGCTTGATGGCCATTCACTGAACGGAGCCTAGACCCGTACGGAGCATGCATCCTCACCGGGTAAAATCCATGTCGTTCAACGGCAGTTCACGCCGCACATGCCAGTAACATCACGTGAAAGCTACCTGATCCTCGTCTTGGAAGAGAATTCCCCATCATATTGTGTTCTCGTTATATTGTGTTCTCATTATATATATATTCTCATCCTTGTCTTGTTTAGCTGGGATGATGTTTCGAACCCAACTGTCAAAGGGAGGTTGATATGTTTGTATCATCTATTTGAATCTGGAATGAGATGGATCTCGGAATAGATAATGGCCCGAGTGAGCCTCCCCGGTGCTTGATCTTTTGCGACTTATTTTCCGCCTTACCTTCATCTGTATTCCATTGTCAGACCGTTACAAACCGCTAAAATAAGCAGTTCCACAGCCTATGCGGAAGCAAGCTTCCCACCGCTGCCTTGCCCAATCTCTAATGCTCTCTTTATTTTCAGGTATAATTGTCGTTTACTCAAGCTGCCCTTGTGCATATTCTACATGAATATTAGCATTTGAAACCCGCCTTGATACAACTGAGCTTCAAAACTTTCGAGGCCGACCAAAGGCTATGAAGAATTACTTCCTGTCCGCCAAAGAATTTGTGTTATGGAATTCCTCCCTACTCTCTCGGTCAAGTCTCACTTGTATCAGATACCATAGTATTTAGCTATAACTTATTTTCAGGACATCAAAGCACTTGTACACTTATTTGTGTCTCATATGATAGAATCATTGGAGACTCGATCCGAACGCTCAGACTAAATTTTTTCACTTTCGCATAAGCTTTTTCTGTTTCATTGCTCGGATCTAAGCTTAAACATACGAGGGATATTAGATACCCTGCCTCCTCCGCCAACTTTCTCCAGGGCCCGCCGTTGACGCGGTATTATTGTTGCAAGTCAGTAGCGTCACGTGTTACGGAGCTTTAAAGGTTGTTGATATTAAGTTTTGGCAATCCCTTCCACCTTGCATTCTTAACAGCCGAACTATACCCCACGGGTGCTAATAGCACCTATCGAGACTCCCAGGTTCCCTCACCGATGCGATCACAAGAATAATATGGTGCTACCCCATTATCACTCGTTGAGCTCGAGAATGTGGCGACATCGCACTTTTACCTAAGCTCAAAACACGTCTCATACGTTCTTCAACCCCGAACACAAGGGTGTCTTGGCCAGCACCAGCCACGGATTTTCGGTGTAGAAGCAATATGAAAATAGAATGGGGGGAAGTTCTTCTACTAACGAATGTGTAGCTTTGGTCCACGGGAGTTGCAGCAATCTCTGTTGGTCAAACATGATTGACTGAGTACCCTTGCGATGCAATTGTTGATCTGACATTTACCTCAATTGGAAAATGGTTGAAGTCGGGGTGAAAAGCTTATATAAAAGGGCAGATCTGAACCACCTCAATCATCGACAACCAGGCAAGTCAGATCAATTCTATTCATCTTTTCAAGAAACAGACACTTACTACCATTCAAAGCCCACCCACCACAATGCGTTTCGTTCTCTTCGCCGGCTTGGTCGGTCTTGTGGCCGCAGCATCCGTAGAAAAGAAGCCTTTTTGCCCTATTTCATATGTTTGGTCACGTACGTTATTCGAGCCCACAGTGTTGAACGACGCTAAATAGTGAAGCCTGTGGCACTTTATCTAACGGTAGCCCTTGGTGGTGCTGTCTTGACAAAGACAGTACGCAAGAACCCTCTTGTAAGTCTCATCGCTACCTCTTTAGAGATTTTCTAGCAAGGAAATGGTACTAATCTTCTTGAAGTTAATTGATCCATGCTGGGTGCCTGGGGTCACGCCGGTGGGCTACCTGGTATGTGAATCCTCTAGTTTTGATTTTGGAATTGTATTAAGACTGAAAGCAATGGATGTGGAGGAACTCTTTTGTGAAAAGATTGGCTTTGATAGGCTTGATATCCTTCGTTTGTGAATACAGCTTTGCCCATGTTTTTTCACAACCCCCCTCCCTTTACGTTAAGCGAGCTGTTGACGACCTCGAAGTCTCGTTAGCTAATTATTATTCGAATTCTACCCTCACTGGTTGAATATTTTGAACATTTTCAGTCTAATTTTGACCATGTGAAGCAAGGTTCTTCGTGGCATCCAATCCCACTGCTTTTTCGGAGCCAACGGTGCGGGGTACTTCATGTGGCTGCAGCCCTACACCTCAGCTCCACCTGCTTGCATTCTGAGCCGTGCAATCCTCACAATCCTTATACCTTTCATAAGGGCAGCTCCCTGCTTATGAGTTGAGAACAATTCTGGTGATCACTTTTATCATCTGCAACTCGAACGACCACTGCCCGGTGCCTCACTTGCGTCAGTCGACGCTACCTAGTCCCAGCTATAGTTCGCGTTCAAGGGGTTTCAATATTACAGGTGAAAAAGGCGACTCGGGAATGCATGTCAGCCCTGCAAGCCTCGCCAAGTAAAGCTAAGATTTCAGAAAGCTCTCTATTGGTAGCTGGTGCACTGAGAGTTGATTCTTGTCTACAGCGGCAAGTCTATAGGCCGCGTTGCTTCAAGCGGAGAGACTTGCGCTGACCTAACTTACGTGAGCTGGTGCATTGTAGAGTTTATTTTTGTCCTACAGCGGCAAGTCTATAGGCCGTGTTGCTTCAAGCGGGAGAGACTTGGCGCTGACCTAACTTACGTGAGCTGGTGCACCTTCCATCGTCCAAAGTAATACCAAGTGAGCTGTCTATAAAGTCATGGAAAGCCCCCTTAACTTCCCCTTAAATCTCATTGAGATTTATCATCGACTTCGTAATCCTGTTTATACCTCAAAACACACTCAAGCCTTAGAACCATGACAGTCGATAAGGCAGAAGTAGAGAAGCTCAAAGCTAGCCTCTCCACTTCATCAGAAGTCCTGACACCAGACTCCGAAGGCTACGCAGAAAGTATCAAGAGATGGTCGAGTGCAGCTGAGAAGCCCGCAGTAATTTCCCCATCCAAACGCGGAGGAAATTCAACTTCTCCCAGACTGTTTAACTGAATCTTGCCAGGGCCTGGTCGTTCTTCCTGCAACAGCTGAGGATGTCTCCAAAACTATTCTCTTCAGCAAAGCCAACAAGCTCGATATAGCTGTCAATCTCGAGAGTTTTCTCTCCAAATGCTTTGACAATCCGCTCTGCATACGTACGACCAATTCCTCGAACCATTCCCGACTCGAGGTATTTTTGGATCCCTGCCCGATCGCAGGGCCTCTCAATATGACACTCTTTGACTTCAAATTGCATCCCATGCGTTGCGTTGTTTTTCCAGTGCCCCAACAGCCGCACGCTCTCCCCAGGTTGTATTCCTGGCAGGATTCCAACTGCAGTGACCAGATCCTTTTTCTTGGGCAGCTTTAATCGCGCTACGGTAAAGCCATTTTCTTCATTATGAAATGTGATCCGCTCAATATACCCAAAGATCTGGTCCATAGCCGGTTTAGAAGATTTTTCTCTAAGAAGTTCGCAAACGTTCACGTCCACGAAAATAATATCAGAAAATTAGTTAAATTAAAAATCTTCTAAACTAATAGGGAGCGAGAGGTTCTCCCTATTATGCGACCTAGAAATAGGTTTTTAAAGTTAGATTTACAGTGTGATTGCCCTGAATATCGCACCCGTTCAAAAAGCGATATTCGGCAGTAGTCTCGACTTTCCTTCCAGTAAATAGGGTTACACCGGCGATTGCTTGGTATGCGAAGCCACTTGAACGAAACACCGCCTTGTCAAAAACATATATCCCCTCATTGGTGGCGACAGGATCTATTGCTAGTGTTTCTCTATCCCATCTTCCTCCTAACCCCAAACCAACATAAGGAGTAAACACCTCATCAATCATAGGAAAATTGACGAACCCATTTGCCATCAACGTTGCTTTTTTAATTTTTCCAGAGGCAGAGAGTCTCGTACCCTTTATCCATAATTCGTCGATCGAGTTCTCCCTATAAGCTCCCTCTCCTTCAATTCTTACAAAGGGAGAAAGCGCATAACCAACAGAGCCACCAATCGCATAACCGGCATTGTAGTCAATCTGGAGGCCATGCCTGTTGTAGCCATTAACAAAATTCAATCCTGCAAAGCCATCGACGTAGACATTTGAATAGGAAAATGGTGTCGCAAAAGCGCTTCCCACCGCAAAAACACACATCAAACTAAGAAATAATTTCTTCATTCTGACCTCCAATCATTTAGGATTAAGAATCGAACATTAAACCGAGAGATCCTGATTCTTGCAACGGAAAAAAATTTCTATGTGTTAGTGACTTAAATCATAGCCATAGGGAAGCATGGATATTGGTCGAAAAACGCACTCGCTGAAGAAGGTGGGTTAAACAATCATCACTTCAGCTAGTCAGATTCTTGCTATTTCTTAACAAGATTTTAATACTTCCAATTTATTGGAAGAAATGCTATAATCACAATCAATGAAATACGCCATCGAGAAAAGCGAAGAATTCGACGAGTGGTTATCTTCTCTATCGGCAAAAAATGAAGGGCTTGTCCGGTCTAGATTAACCAATATACGAGATGAAGGTCATTTCGGCTGGTATAGGGTGCTTGGCGATGGCCTAACCGAACTGAAGTGAAAAAACGGCCTTAGGGTAAGTTTCATTAGGATTAGTTCAAATAAAATTAGAATTTTACTTGGAGGGTTGAAAAATGACCAAAAAAAAGATATCAAAAGGGCGCGGGGAATGTTTTGAAGATATTCCTATCGTTACACCCTCGAAGGAAATTAAGGTTAAAAGATTTGACCCTGAGTCGAAATTACGTGATAGGGATTTTATCGCTAAGGCACTATTTGAGGCACTTTCAGACGGTGATGAGGAAGCCGCTCTGGAAATTATCATTGCCTACGTCAAGGCCGTTAAAAAAACCGAAATTGCAAAACATGAACACATGGCAACCTCCACCGTCTATCATGCGTTGTCACCAAAAGGCAACCCTACCTTGAGAACCGTTGCCAAAGTATTGCATGCTGCAGGGCAATAAATCTTATATTGCTTTATAAAAAAAACATATGGTAGATCTCTGGATATTTAAATTTCTTAGAGGTTTTTATGTTTTGCACAATAGCACGACAAGTGTCTTATGATTTTTTGCAGAGAAAGGCTTATGCAATGGCAGATGGGTATATGTAGGGATCACCAGACAAAGCATTGTCCAAGAGACATGTCACAATAATCACCGACTTTATAAACAATGAGAAATTGATCCCAAAAAAAATATTTATATGTTTGGATATTATCGTTTCACTTATCTTTATCGCTTTTTCTATTTTGGGTTTTACCGGTGTTCTCCCAAATATAGACTAGGAGGAAACATCGCTATGCTTACTATCGGTTGCATTAATTTAATTCTTTCAGCGATTTGCGCTCCAACAACCCGAGATATTAAACTCCCACCCCATCTCGAAGAAGAATTCAATAAAAATAAAAACTTTATCGATATAGCGATTAGCAATCGCCTACAGCATCATTTTTAGAATAGTTCCTATAATGGTGGTGCAAAAATGTTGCTATGATCTTCAGGTTATATGTTGATGGTGAGGAGGTCGGACCATTTGGTGGTGAAGCAAGGAGAGCGCATTGCACATTTCCGCTGCCATGGGCGGTGGATCCCTTCCGATGCAAATTGAAGAACCTGGTACCCAAATTTTCCATTGGCTTTGTCAAGAAGGGTCATGGCTGCTCTCTTTTTTTCCTCATCGATCAAATCTTGTGTGACGAATAAATCTTGCTGGTAGTTTGTTTTTGGGACGAGACCCCCAAGGAGGATCCCCGCTTTTCGGTAGGTGAGGCCGGGACGAAAAATGGCCTTTAGTCCTTGTGTGGCACAATTGAGAAGGTGAGGGGTAAAATCACTCGGTTGTGCAAGGGCGATGTGAGCATAATGGTATCTTCCATACTCCTCCTCTCTGGTCACAATAAAGACCTGTAGCCAGCTTGCAAGCCTTTGTTCGGCCCTGAGTTTCTCTCCTCCCCGAGCTCCAAAGGAGCAGATCGCCTCGGTGAGTTCCTCTTGTGTCAAGACAGGACGCCCAAAAGAGCGAGAGGTAGTAATCGATTGTTTCGCCTCTTCCACTTCATTGATTTCGAGACAAGAGACTCCTCGAAGTTCCCACACGGTTCGGAGGAGTGTGACACTGAGATGCTTTTTGATCCAAAAATCGGATTGATCGCGTAATCTGGCCTGCCGTACGAATTCCCCATTTAGAAAGAAATTGGGTCAGCCGTCTCCCAATCCCCCAAATCTCTTCCACATCGAGTCGATCCAAAATGGCATTGAGTTCCTCCACAGCAGGGAAGCAAACACCCGCCACGCTTTTTTTAGAGATCCGATTAGCCACCTTCGCCAATGTTTTTGTCGATGCAATACCAATTGAGACGGGGATCCCGATCCATTGCAGCACCTTCTGCCGGATCATCTGGCAGTGTTTGAGAGGGTTCTCAATTCCTTTCAGCAGCAAGAAAGCCTCATCGATTGAATAGATCTCCAATTCAGGATTACAGTCGCTTAATGTCTGCATGACACGGTGGGAGAGATCGGCATAGAGGGCAAAATTGGAAGAACAGATGACGGCGTTGCGCGCTTTGAGGAAATCGGCCCACTGAAAATAGGGAGCGCCCATCGGCACTCCCATCGCTTTAATTTCGGGTGACCTGGCGATGATACAGCCGTCATTGCAAGATAAAACAGCTACAGGGAGCTTATGGAGTTTAGGATTAAATAGCCGCTCACAAGAGACAAAAAAATTATTGCAATCAACAAGTGCGATGAATGGCATAAGTCACAACACCCCAGACCTGAAAATCAGATCCCTCAACGACCTCGATAACCGGATAACGGGGATTTGCAGGGATGAGGAAAATTTTCTCTTTCTCAATTTTCAATCGCTTCACAGTGAACTCCCCGTTGATGAGGGCCACAACAATTTTTCCACTCTGAGGAGTTAAGGAGCGGTCGACAACTAAAATATCTCCCGAATGAAGCCCAGCTCCTTCCATGGAATCTCCCTGAATTTTAACAAAAAATGTGGCTGCAGGATGGGTTACAAGCAATTCCTGCAAATCGAGGGGGAGTTGGATATAATCTTCGGCTGGAGAGGGAAATCCAGCTTCTAATCCTGACTCAAAGTAGGGGAGAAAATGGCGTGTAGCAATCCCGTGAGACATCGCATAATTTGTTGGTTTGTAAAAGGTTACGTCCGATATCGGATTTATGTAAAGGGAGTTGATTTTTCAAGAAATGAGTGGATTAGAAAGTAGCATGCACTTGCTTGTGCGGTGACTTATAAAACAAAACCATGAAGCACAGCAAATACCATTGGGATTTGCTATTTGGGGCCGAAATAGTCTTGCGATTGGTCGTTGATAAATTTGATGGGCCAACCATCAGCAGCTCTTTTTTTGACGAGTTCTAATTCGTGGGCAAGTTCATTATCAACGAGGGTCAAGCGGACAATTTGGTCGTTGTTTAGAACCCAGGGATCGATCCCACGACATCGAAATTTGATCAATACATCGGCCTCAGAGGGATCGACCCATTTAAAATAATTGGTGGAGTGGGTCACCATATCCATCCTTTTTTGAATAAAAGGATCTTGTGTATGGGCCAACTTATTCCATACATTTTGGTCTAAGCCAAAATGAATTTCGCGCCACGAAAGTAGTCCAGTAGCGAGTGCTTTCAACATGGCATCAGCAAGCCAACGGGACATGGCGTAGTTGGCGGCAGCGCCCCAGCAATCTTGAGTCATAAAGATTGAGAAACGGGCTAATTTTTTGAGCAGGTCGGCCCTTGTGCCGACCCATCGATTATCGACAAAGCGTAAATCATTGTAGAGATCGATCACTTCCTCTTTGGTCAAATAGCCTTGGTGATACGCCCCTTGAAGGTTATAATCGATCCGATCGGCGCAGAGATTCGGCAACCCCTGTTCGAGTCGGATAAACTCCTTGTTTTTGGGATAGATTTTCTCGATGGTGTAGCCATGCTTTATAAGAATGTCCTCAAGCCCGGAGTGGGAGACGTACATCTTGTAGATTGTCGATTGGTAATCCTCTTCTTGATACTCCTTCCCAAAAATCCAATCCCCGACATGGGAAAAGACGGTATGAGAAACATCATGTAATAGACCCGAAATTTGTTCATCTAAAGAAGCTCCATTTTTTCTCAGGATGGCAAAGACTCCTATCGAATGATCGTAACGGGAGTATTCCTCTTGATGTGTTGTGTAATAGGCAACTCCATATTGATGAACATGTTTGAGCCTTTCAAACGCAGGGCTTTGGATCAGTTCAAGCAAAACAGGTTCGTCAACAGCAATAGGGCCGTAGAAGCTCTCAACAACATCCGCAACTAACAGAGAGGACAGAATAATACAAACCAAGAGGTACCGATAAAAACACGTCATAATTCTTTCACAAAAGTGCCAATTTTCTCCTTCGCCGCATTTTCCTTCAAATCAAAAGTAGCCACTTAATTTTTTTTCCAGAAAGGATATTGACGAGCACCTCAGCGCCTCGTGTTCTTCTCTGTGTATTTCGATATCTTTCGAGTTTTTGGGGAAAGTGGGTAAAGATGTAGAAAAATTTTGTTCCAATCGCTACCCTTCCTTTTTTTCCCAAATTAAGTTTTTGGCGCATGAAAAGAATAATTGTGTTGGTGATTTTGGCTGTGGTCGTACTGGTTGGGGCGTGGGCGCTCTATCGATTTTGGCTGAAAGAACAGGCTGAAAAGGGGCTGATCCTTTATGGGAATGTCGATGTCAGGCAAGTCGATATTGGATTTAGGGTTGCTGGGCAGGTGGATGCGCTCCTTTTTGAAGAGGGTGATTTGGTGGAAAAAGGGAAGCTGATGGCCACCCTAGACAAAACACCTTACATCAGTCAGCATCGGCAAGCACAGGCAAATAGAGAAGCTTATCAGGAGAGCCTAGAAAATGCAGAGAGGTTAGTCAAGCGGCGGGAAGAGTTAATTGGCGTGCAGGGCGTATCTCAAGAAGATCTCGACAATGCGCGGACCAATAGGAACACGTTGAGAGCAAATCTGGCCGCCTCGGTAGCCTCGGTGGTCGTAGCACACGATAATTTGAGCTACACTGAGGTCTATGCTCCCAACACTGGAATTATCTTGAGCCGCGTTCGAGAGCCTGGAACCGTTGTTAATCCGGCTGATCCTGTCTACATCCTTTCACTAACAACGCCAGTTTGGGTCCGTGCCTATGTCGCTGAACCCGATTTAGGACGGATCTGTTACGGGATGGAGGCAGAAATTTCCACAGATACAGAAAATGGCCCCACATATAGAGGAAAGATTGGTTTCATTTCCCCCCTTGCTGAGTTCACTCCAAAAACAGTTGAAAGCACTCAGCTCCGTACCGATTTAGTCTATCGGTTGCGGATCTATATCGATCACCCCGATTGCCAATTAAAGCAGGGAATGCCTGTGACAGTTAGGATAAAAGTTTGAGTCATCCGCTCGTTTTAATAGAAAACTTAAGCAAACAATTCGATCCCAAACACCCTCCCGCGCTTAAAGGAATCAATGTTAAGATTCCACAAGGGGAAATTGTCGGCTTAGTGGGGCCAGATGGTGCGGGTAAAACAACCCTGATCCGTCTCATGGCTGCCCTTTTGGTACCCACAAAAGGGCACATTGAGATTGCCGGTCAAGATACGGTGCGCAATTCTGAAGCGATCCATCAAGACACCGGTTATATGCCACAGCGCTTTGGTTTATATGAAGATTTAACAGTACGTCAAAATTAACGCTCTATGCCGACTTAAAAGATGTTGCTGTTGAAGAGCGAAAAGAAGCTTTTAAAAACCTCCTCCTGTTTACAGGTCTTGAGCCCTTTCAAGAGCGGTTAGCAAAAAATCTATCTGGAGGAATGAAACAAAAACTCGGTCTTGCTTGCGCTTTGTTAAAAAAACCTAAGTTCCTGCTGCTCGATGAACCCAGCGTCGGAGTCGATCCTCTTTCGAGAAGGGAGCTGTGGAAAATGATTAATTCTCTGATTAAGGAGGGCATTTCTGTCTTATGGAGCACCGCTTATCTCGATGAGGCTGAAAAATGCCACACTGTCTTGCTTCTCAATCAGGGGGAGCTTCTTTTTTCAGGGCGACCGCAAGAGCTTACAAAGCGGGTTGAAGGGCGTGTCTTCTTAATGACAGAGATCGAAGGGAGTCGCCGCTCTCGTTTAAAATCCATTTTGCGGGAAAAAGAGGTCATTGATGGAGTCATACAAGGGAGAGAGATCAGAGTGGTGATGAAGGGGGATCAGCCGCCAAAAATAGGCACTGTGAAATCAGCCACCCCCCGTTTTGAAGATGCATTTATCGAAATCCTAGGAGGAGGGCCAGGTGGAGACTCTTTGTTAGCCGAAAAGAGAAAGCCGATCGAAATCGATCGTAATTATGGCGTTGTAGAAGCACACCAATTGACAAAGCGGTTTGGAAAGTTCACAGCGGTCGAACACTTAAACCTTACGGTCCATCAAGGAGAAGTCTTTGGATTGCTTGGCCCTAATGGGGCAGGAAAATCGACGACCTTTAAGATGTTATGCGGTTTGTTAGTCCCTACGCAAGGAGAGGCATTTATCAACGGTGTCGATTTAAAACGAGCGCCAAGCCAAGCTAGAGCGCAACTAGGTTATATGGCGCAGAAATTTTCTCTCTACGGCCATTTAAGCGTGTTGCAGAATTTAAGGTTCTTCTCTGGCATTTACAATCTCAAGGGAAAAGCACAAAAAGAGGCCATCGAGAAGATGGTGGACATTTTTGATCTGAAACCGTTTCTCGAATCATCTGCAGGCCTTTTACCACTGGGTTTCAAGCAGAGGCTCTCCCTGGCTTGTGCTACCATGCATGATCCGCTCCTCCTTTTTTTGGATGAGCCCACCTCAGGAGTCGATCCAATCACCCGACGTGAATTTTGGAATCATATCAATGGACTGGTTGAGAAGGGGGTGACTGTATTAGTCACGACACACTTCATGGATGAGGCAGAGTATTGTGATCGGATCGCTTTGATTTATGCGGGGAAAATGATCAATATGGATACGCCCGATGCTTTAAAGGAGAAGGCAAGGCAAAAGAGCAATCCGAATCCCACTTTAGAAGACGCCTTTATTTATTTAATTGAGGAGAGCAGTGCACGGTAGACGACTCTCGGCGCTCATCATCAAAGAAGCTTTGCAGATTGTCAGAGACCCAAGCACGATCTTGATCAGTGTCATTCTCCCGTTATTTTTAATGTTTTTATACGGCTATGGGGTTTCTTTGGACCTCGATCACCTTCGACTCGGAGTTGCCTTGGAAGATACAACGCCCACAGCCCGGACTTTACTAGAATCATTCCAAAATTCCCGTTACTTTGATGTCACAATTGTTCGCGATTATAGAGAATTACTCGACCCTCTCCAACGGGGAGATATCCGGGGATTTGTCGTCATCCCTCCCTATTTTACACAGTTTCTTAATCGTAAGAGCGTGATTGCTCCAATACAAGTTGTGGGGGATGGGAGTGAACCTAATACGGCCAATTTTGTACAAAACTATGTCGAGGGCGCATTCCGCAATTGGATCAATCTGCAAATGATCTCCCAAGCTCTAGAAGAGAGTGCTCAAATCACCCCTGCTACACGATTTTGGTACAATGAGCAGTTGGAGAGTCGCTATTTTTTACTTCCTGGTTCCTTAGCCATTATCATGACATTGATAGGTACTTTGTTGACCGCCCTTGTGGTGGCAAGGGAGTGGGAAAGGGGCACGATGGAGGCACTCATCTCAACCAATATCACGAGAGGAGAGCTTATTCTTGGGAAATTGGTGCCTTACTTTGTTCTCGGTATGATCTCTATGGCGATCTGTTTTTTGGTAACTGTCATTGGTTTTTCTGTCCCCTTTAGAGGATCGATATGGCTTCTTGCTATTGTGTCGGCCGTCTTTCTTTATTGTGCGCTTGCGCTTGGCTTTATGATTTCAACACTCGCAAGAAACCAACTGGTCGCCTACCAAATTTCAATCATCACCGGATTTTTACCCGCCTACATCCTTTCCGGTTTTTTATTTGAAATCGATACGATGCCCTTCCCGATCCGCATGTTGACCTATGTGATACCGGCACGCTATTTTGTCCGCTCCCTCCAAACACTGTTTTTGGTCGGCGATGTATGGTCTCTGATTTTGAGAAGTATTTTTCCCCTCCTCATCGTTGGCACCGTTTTCTTCACCATTGCAGCCCATAAAACGGTAAAGAGGCTTGATTGATGCTCCATCGGATTTTATCTCTGATTCGTAAGGAACTCATCGGGATATGGAGGGATCGTAAGACCCACCTTCTTTGCTGACGCCGCCTGTGATCCAGCTACTCATTTTTACCTTTGCAGCTACCTTGGATGTTAAAAATGTGCCGATCGGAATCCTCAATCGGGACAATGGAAAGGAGTCGTTTGAATTGGTTGAGCGATTTAAAGGCTCTCCCATGTTTACTCGTGTCATTCATTTACAAGCCGTCGAACAAATTAAGCCGTTTATCGATCAGCAGAAGGGAGTCATGGTGCTCTCGCTTGATGAGCAATTTTCCCGCAATCTCAACAGTAATAAGCCCGCTGTGGCCCAATTGATTTTAGATGGGAGAAAATCTAACACGGCACAAATCGTGGTGGGATATGCCAACTCGATCATCAATCAATACAATGTTGAGATCGCCGCTCAGACGCACTTTTATCAGCAAAACGCAGAATTGATTCAGCGTAATTGGTTTAACCCCAATTTACTCTACTATTGGTACAACATCCCCTCCCTGGTTGCTGTCCTTGCTATGCTGACCTGCTTGATTGTCACCTCGATCTCAGTGGCTCGAGAGCGGGAATTGGGCAATTTTGATCAACTTTTAGTTTCCCCTCTTGTGCCATTTGAAATATTAGTCGGCAAAATCATTCCTGGCATTATTGTAGGGGTATTTGAGGGGTTGCTTTTGTTAGTAGTAGGGGTTTTTATCTTTCAAGTGCCCTTTGTTGGCTCTTTTCCTATTTTTTTGTTGAGCTTGATTCTCTTTATCTCCTCCATTGCGGGTGTAGGACTTTTTATCTCCTCAATAGCCGCAACTCAACAGCAAGCCATGCTTGGCACTTTTGTGATTATGGTCCCCTCTGTCATTCTCTCCGGCTTTGCCACACCGATCGAAAACATGCCCACCTGGCTTCAGCCTGTGACTTCAATAATCCCACTTAAATACATGTTGTTTATTTCAAAAGGAATTTTCCTTAAAAATATGAACGCGTGTTGGTGTTGCGTGCTCTCTGGCCCCTCGTTCCGATTGCCGTGGTCACATTGACGGCTGCAAGCTTACTCTTTCGCAGGAGATTGGAATGAAGAGATTTCTCGATCACAAAGTTCCCCCTATTTTTATTCTCACTTTTGACCCTCTCTCTGTCGAGTTGCCTCCTGGGGCCCAATTATGAGCCTCCTCCAACTCCGGTACCCGAGTGTTGGAGCTACGATCCGGGGCCCCTGTCTCCACTCGAGGAACCCTGTATTGAGTGGTGGACTCTATTTGACGATCCCTTCCTCGATTGCTACATCGCGCAAGCTGTCTCCAACAATCAAGACATTTTAGCTGCCGAAGCTGCGATCTGTCAGGCACGTGCAGTGCGGCAGGTGACAGCGGCTCCCCTTTTTCCTCAAATCAACGCTGACTTGAACTACACCCGCACCTATTTCAG
Organism: uncultured Chlamydiales bacterium; assembly: GCA_963705695.1. Lineage (GTDB taxonomy): Bacteria > Chlamydiota > Chlamydiia > Chlamydiales > JAAKFR01 > CAVPKN01. The sequence continues at coordinate 56,096 of CAVPKN010000015.1, read as the reverse complement.
TAAAAATGGTCCTATATTCGCCATCAGCATGGGTCAGACCAATATAAATACTGGATTGCCCTTTCAACTCCAAGTGCCCCAAATCCAAAATCTCTATAACGCTTTGATCGATGCCTCGTGGGAGATCGACATTTTTGGTAAAACAAGACGCGCAGTCGAAGCAGCTGACGCAAAAGTGGGAAGCGCCATTGAGAATCGCAACGATCTTCTTGTTACGATCATGGCAGAGGTAGCTTTAGACTATATTGAATTGCGTAGCCTTCAGCAGCAAGGTGCTTTGGTCGAAGAATATGTGTCATTATTGGAAAAAACAGCCGAAATTATTGCCAAGAGGCTGGAAGTGGGCTACACCAATCGACTCGATTTAGAAAGAATCAAATCAGAGATTGCGCTTAATGTGGCCCTCCTTCCTGGGATCTATTCCCAAATCTATCAAATGATCTACGCGATTTCCGTTCTGACGGGCGCCTTGCCTGAAACGCTACTGTGTGAACTTTTACCCCGTTACCCTTTAATGCCCCTCCCTTCTCATGAAATCGCTGTGGGTCTCCGATCCGATCTGATTAGGCGGCGCCCCGATATCCGCTATGCCGAGCGGCAGCTAGCGGCTGCTACCGCAAACATTGGAGTTGCAGTCGCGTCCTTCTTCCCTTCATTCACACTCAATGGCGACATCGGATTCCAATCGTTAAGTCTCAGCAATCTGTTTCAAGCTCAAAGTCTTACATGGGCAATCGGTGGAGATATCAATGTTCCTATCTATCATGGAGGGAGTTTGCGGGGCAATCTCCGTATTGCTGAAGCACAAGCTGTAGAGGCTCTTTTTCACTACGAACAGATTGTTTTAAGGGCCTTGCGGGAAAGTGAATCGGCCATTGTGGCTTACTCAGAGGATTCTAAAACATGGGAGCAGCTGACAGCGGCCATCGCACACAACCAAGAGATCGTCTTTCTCAGCAATGAGAGGTATATCAAAGGATTAGTCAGCCTCACAGATCTCCTGGACAGTGAGCGGCAACTCAATAGCATTGCACAAGATCGTCTCAACAGCCAAACAGGCGTTCTCATCGATCTTGTCATTCTCTTTAAAGCCATTGGCGGCGGTTGGGAAATCGCTCCATTTTGTCCATGACCACCCCACTAGAATTTATGGGGTAAAGGGGTTCTCCCCATTCCACCTCAGTAGAATTTACGGTCATTTTCAGTTGTGAAAGGAGAAGCGTGACACTTATTTAAAAAAATGATTATAATGAACTTAAATGAATAATACTCTCTTTTAGGGGGATGATGATGTTCAAAAAAATTATTTTAAGTTTATCTTTAGCCGCGTTGTCGATTTTACCTGTTTCATTGAGTGCGGCTGATTCTGTTATGGAGAACGATCAAATTGCCCGTGTGAATTGGAATATTAATATTGGTGGATGGTATGGATATGGGTGTCCTTATGGGTATCCCTACTGTGCCTATCCTCCTCCATGTGGTTCCCCTATCCCTGTGGTCCCTACCCTTACCCTTGTGGTGTCTATTGGTGGTAGCACAGTATTGACCTGAGTTTTTGAGGGGAGGTTAACTAAATCTCAAGGGTGCATTCTGAGAGGAAAAGGCCTCGCTCGCCGCTATCAAGAGTAATAACGGCGTATATTCCCCGCTTGAAGAGGGGTGAAATCGATCTCATATGTGACCGAACAGGTCGGTAGAATGCGAAGCTTCCCTCCTAATCGATGGGAAACATGTTGGCCATTGCTATCATAGCAGTCGACCATGAGCTGCGGTTCCAAAAGGCGGGTGCCACTGTTTTTAACATCGAATGAGGCAATGACCCTTCCCTCCTCTTCCTCGATCTGGTGGTGGACCAGTTTGAGTTCATATTCTCCTGTATCCCGATCTGGGTGATTAATTGGACGCCATACCGAACGAGGGTTTGCACTCCTAAGGCATTCTCATTGCAAGGGATTTGTAGAGAGTTTTCTTCCGGCTCGATCAATGATACACCAGTAAGTGCCTTGTAATTGCTCTTCTTGCGGCACTGCCACTTCGTAGTGAATCTGAGCAGTCGTCTCCGGTGCCAGCGTGATCCGTGAAGGAGTGAGCGAAATCCAGGGGGCGTTAGAGCGTGAGTGAGTGCCCGGCTCTTCAAAATGGGTCCCTTCGTGGAAGTGGTATGAGTAATCACAGAGTGAAATTTTCGCAATGATTGGGTCCTCTCCTTCATTCATGATCGGAATGACCCCTTGATAGATCCGCGTGCTTGGAAAAGCCCTTCTCTCATGAGTTAGAGTGGAGGGAACGCTTAATGCCGCCATTGCTGTGCATGTGGGAATGAGGCATAGGAGGAGCAAACTTTCTTCATAGGCGCTAAAAACGGCACTATGGCATATAGGCGATTAAATGCAAAATGGCACCCTTGTTAAAAAAATTTAGTCTATTTGCGTTGCTATTATCAACGGCAATGGCCCAAAACAGCCACGAGGTATTCATTCCGTTTGAGGCCTTCCAAGCGAAAAATATCTCAAGTGAGTCATCGATCCATAGAGATATACAGTGTGAGATTTTAAAAAAAATGACCGTCTATTTGGATGTCGAATTAGATGACGGAGAGGTCCTTTTTATTTCAGCCTCTTCCCATCAAGGTCCTAGGGCTGAGAGAGGGTTTCGATCGAGCCTGTTGATTTAGTACTGGATCTCTCTGAGATTGCGGGCCTCCATATGCTATATATTTTTCCATCAAGCGGAATTTATAGTCCTGAAAATCATACTGTTACAGTGACTTTGACCGATCTGTAAGGAGGGGCTCCGATTTGCAAAATTACCTGGACTAAATTATACTCCCTTGATATCCAAAGAAAATAGTGAGGTAAAGATGCATCTACTCGAGAGTTTGAACCGTTTGCTCAGCCGTTTTCGCTACCCAGTATCCCTGCCAGAAGATGTGGCTCACGATCTGGGAATGGATCTCCCCAATACACTTAATTTTCAGGAATTTTTAACCACCCTCTCCTCCGCCCATCAACGCCCCGCCAAACTGCGTAAATACATGGGACGGACTCTCGCTGAATCCACCTTTGAATCGGCTCTAAAAAAGGAAACATTTAAGTCGTGCTCTCTTTTCTCCTATTACTTCAATAAGGGATGGCTCGTCTTTGCTCTCTACTTTGATGAAAAATCTCGTCTCCGCCGTGTTTATCTTCAATGCCCCGGACAGTTATCTACAGAAGGTTTCGATCTCCTTCTCGAAGAAGAATTTCTAGTTGAAGCAATCCTCCGTTAACTTCTTTACTTTAAGTATTAAAAGCTTTAGAATCCATGAATGGAATTTTCGCCTCAAAAATTTCGTGAGATTGTGTTTCAATTGCTTTTCTCATTTGATGGAAATGGGGGAGCAGAGGAAGAACTCATCCCTTTTTTGATGCAGGAGCTATCCATTTCAAGAAAACAGATCCGTGCTGCTTATCAAAAGGCCTCAGCTGTTTGGAGAGAGTGTCAACATTTGGATCCTCTCATTGCCTCCCATACGAAAGAATATGCGCTTGACAGGATCAAGACGGTAGAAAAAAATGCATTAAGACTTGCACTCTATGAATTGCGTGTTGAAAAAGAAATTTCGAGAAAAATTGTCATTTCAGAAGCCTATCGGATCACTAGAAAGTTTAGCACGGCCGAAGGGGCTGCTTTTGTAAATGCCGTTCTCGATTCGTTACCTGAGTTAGAGCATGAATCTCCCTTTTCCCTATCAGAAAGCAATACCACTCAGTGAGTATTCAACGTTTGGAATTGGTGGGCCAGCCCGCTATTTTGCCACAGTGTCTGACATGGAGTCGATGCAACAGATGCTCGCTTTCACCCATCGACATGCCATCCCCACTTTTATCCTTGGTAAAGGCTCAAATTCCCTCTTTGATGACCGTGGCTTTGATGGATTGGTCATTTTGAATCGGATCGATTATTTAAACCATCAAGAGGGAAAATTTTGTGCCGGAAGCGGGTATAGCTTTCCGAGATTGGGGAGTGCGGCTGCCAAGCAGGGATGGCGCGGCCTGGAATTCGCTTCCGGTATTCCGGCCACAGTCGGTGGAGCGATCTACATGAATGCGGGTGCTAATGGACACGACACGTCTCAATTTTTGACCGAAGTCAGTTATTTAAATGAGCAAGGGGAATTGCTCCGCTTCAAAAAAGAGGAACTCTTCTTTAGCTACCGTGAAAGTCCTTTTCAGAAATGGAAAGGGGCCATTGTGGAAGGTGTTTTTCAGTTGGAGCGCTCTTCTGAGGCTAAAAAAACTCAAAAAGAGCTTCTTGAATACCGCCTTAAAACGCAGCCATATGGGGAAAAATCGGCGGGGTGTGCCTTCAGAAATCCTGAAGGGATTGCCGCTGGTAAACTGATCGATCTCTGTGGTTTGAAGGGGTGTGAAATCGGGGGTGCAGCGGTATCGGCATTACATGCGAATTTTATTGTCAATCGGGGAGGAGCGAGGGCTCAAGATGTGCTTGAATTAATGAGGGTGATTAAGGAGCGGGTCTACCGGGAACAAAATATCAGACTTGAAGAGGAGATCCGCTATATTCCCTATGAACCTATCCCATTATTAGACCTCTTGCATAATTAAATGACGTCATGAACCTATCCCGATAAACAGCGCGAGATGAGATTTAAAAGATTGGCAGTGAGATTTGTAAAGCGAAGCGAAAACGGGAGGACAACTTTCCTCAATAAAAGCCGCCGGTGCCGGGTTTTTGATGGGTTGTCCGAGAGTTGACGAGGTCAACCGAGTCGGATGGCAATATTGGAAATTATATAGCCGACGAGAGTTTTTACAAAGATCACGTCAAGATTTTAAAGATCAGCCGCGGTGATTATCGGGATAGGTTCATAAAATGACCCTTTTTATTCCTCTTTTTCTGACACTTTTTCGCCTACTCAATTTGAGTATGTCAAAAAAGGGTCAGAAAAAATAGGAACAAAAACTGCTCATTTTCTGATCGCCATTTAATTATGCAAGAGGTCTATTGGCAAAAAGTGTTTTTTATGTCCTTCGAAACAGCTCTAAAATCTGCAAAAAAATCCTTTAAAAATCACATTTTTCGAATAGTGAGATAGGTTCATGTTTGAAGAGAGATATGATTTGCATTGCCACTCCACATTTTCAGATGGTACCGACACCCCTAGTGAGCTTGTCGCATTGGCTCAGAAACACCAACTGAAAGGTCTTTCCATCACCGATCACGATACACTTGCAGCCTATACGGAAACGCCCCTTCTCACGCAACAAGCTCCCATTGCTATTTTACCAGGAGTGGAGCTTTCAGCCCTACATGGGGGAGAACCTGTTCACGTTTTAGGGTATGCCTTTTCCTTAAAAAGTGAGAGTATACACACTCTATGCGCCCGCCATAAAAGAAGGCGGGAGGAGCGTAATTTAAGGATCGTGGAAAAACTAAAGGGGCTGGGTATTTCCCTTGATCTTTCGGAAATCACCGAGCAAGTGAAGGGGAGTTGGGGAAGGCCGCACATTGCCAATGCTCTCTATAAAAAAGGAGTTGTTCGTTCTATCCAAGAAGCCTTTGACCTCTTTCTTGGGGAGGGGAGGAAGGCCTATGAAAAGGGGGAGACCGTCACCGTTGAAGAAACGATCGACGTGATCCATCGAGGTGGGGGAAAAGCCGTTTTGGCACACCCCCATCTCCTCAAACGCTCTACTCTGATTCGCGCTCTTTTAAAGATGCCTTTTGATGGTCTTGAGTGTTACTACGCGCGCTTTGCCCCTGGGCAAGAAAAAAAATGGATCGACCTTGCCAAACAAAGAAATTGGCTGATTACGGGTGGCTCAGATTACCATGGGGCGACCAAACCCAACAGCGTACTAGGGGCTTCCTGGGTGGGAAAAGAGACTTTTGATCGTCTCTATAACCATTTTCTTTCTAATTCTTAGAAGCTGTCCTAAAACCTGCTTTCAGAAGAGATATTTGGGATAGGTTCTTAAGTCTCATAAACTTATTTTGTTTATTTAAAGGAAATGTTAAAATGGTTCCGTATGGAACGTGATGTGCACCCCATTTTACAAGATGCTCTGGAAGTTCGTTCGATGAAATTAGGCTTAGAACGGATGGTGGAATGTGATCGCCTGTTAGGATTTCCAAGTAAGCAATTCCCTTCGATTCAAGTGGGGGGCACTAACGGCAAAGGTTCAGTGACAACTAAAATCGCTCACGCCTTAGCAGCCAATGGGAAGAAAGTGGGGCTTTATACCTCTCCCCCATATCCACTCCTTCCATGAAAGAATTCAAATCAATGGCCAGCCGATCTCATCAACTGCCGCAGATCATTGGTTAAAAAAAATTGTTGAAATTTCCCCTGTTCACCTCTCCTACTTTGAGCTCCTAACCCTTTTTGCATTTTGTTATTTTGCGGAGGAAAAAGTGGACTGTGCCGTACTTGAGGTCGGCATGGGGGGACGTCTGGATGCGACCAATATTGTAACTCCTGTCTTATCTGTCATCACTTCGATTGAACTGGATCATATGCACTATTTGGGGGATACATTGGAAGCGATAGCCTTTGAGAAGGCCGGTATTATTAAACCGGGGATCCCCGTATTGATCGGCCCCCATATCAAACCGCTCCATATCATAGAAGAGGTAGCCAAAAGTGTAAAAAGCCCCATTTTTCAAGTCCAAGGCACATTTGCTCACTATGAGGAGGAGAATCGGGCGATTGCTCAAGATGCGCTTCATTTGCTTCCGTTTCCTTTAGAAAGAAAATCGATAGAAATAGGACTGCAGGCGGTCCCTCCTTGCCGATTTGAAATCCTCCCCTCCACTTCCCCCATTGTTATTTTAGATGTGGCCCATAATCCCGATGGGCTAAAAAGGACTTTTGAAAGGCTGGAGAAAACATTTCCACACCAAAAAATTCGGGTTTTAGCTGGTTTTTCGGCAGATAAAGCGATTGCGGAGTCGCTGCAAGTGATCAAGCAATACGCCGTCAATGTGGAGTTGACCTACAACGATCATGTGCGTCTGTTGCGCGTGGGGAATCCATCTATTAAAAATGCCTTCGAAAAAGCCTTTTTAGAGGCTAAGCACAATCAGGAAATTCTTTTAGTGTGCGGCACCTTCTTTATCATGCATCAGGCACGGCTTGCAGCCACAGCAATGTTGGCGAAAGAGGGCGGTTAAGCCATTGATGGAAGCAGGCATTCCATTGATTTGAGGGGAGGGCTTGTACAAGATCTAAAAGGGCAGATTGCTCTCTCCTTCCCTCTTCATGACCAGGGTAGCAGGTGATTGAAATCGCTTCCGCGATGAGGAGCGCTTTTTTGATGCTCTGCACAGTGGTTTCGACACGTGTCGTGATTTTTTTATCTCCTCCTGGGAGATAGCCTAGATTATAAACGATTAGGTGAGCCTTTTGCTCCTCGAACTCAGCGTGTGACTGGCATTTTAAAATAATATTTTGCCTTTCGTGAGTGGGTAAGTTGTATAAATGGAGTTGGGCTTGGTTGAGAGCTTCTTGTTGGATGTCGTAGCCGATTAATACCCCTTCTCCCTTGAGGAGAGTGGCCAAAAAAAGGGTATCCTGTCCATTGCCAACCGTAGCATCAATCACGAGATCTCCAGGGCGTACTCTATTTTTCCAATAGTTATGGGCACACATTAAATGTTGTTTCATTGATTTTTTTATACAAGTGATTTAAAATCCTAAGCCATGGCGTTAGAAGCAACTACTCCTCCTTCCTCGCAGCACCCACTTTATTTTTCCCCTCAGAGCGAACCCCTCCCTAAGCTACTTTTAGTGGTGGGGGCCATATTGCTTTCCCTAGGTTTGTTAGTAGCGGCAGGTGTGTTGATACCTAGTCTCACGTCCTATTCTCTACCTATGCAAATCAGTGGAATAGTATTGATTCTGGTGGGAATGTCTCTGATGATCGCCGGATATCAACTAAAAAACAAGGCCATTGATCTATCGCAATTTTTCATTAATGATAAATGGCAAGGCGAGAGCTATCTTCACCGATTTATTGAACAAGAAAATATTGAACTCATAAAGCTTGCTTTGAAAAATGGTTATAATGTCAACGTTAAGGGTAGCCACGGAAGCACCCCCCTTCACAAGGTTGTTGGAACGTGGTTTTTTACCCCAGGACAGCAGCTTAATGCGGTCAAACTTCTCATAGATAATGGAGCAGGAATAAATGAAACCGATGATTATGGAGAGACTCCCCTCCATGAGGCGCACACCCTTGCATGTGTTAAATTATTAATTAAACATGGGGCCGATATCGATAAAAAAAATAAACAGGGAGCCACCCCCTTGCATAAATTCATTCTCTGCATCGTTGATGATAAAAAGGTGCCTCTTATGGCCAAATTTATATTACAACAAGGGGCTTCAGTTGATGAAATCGATAAAAAGGGTAATACTCCCCTTCTTGTAGTTTGTAAGCAGATTTTAAATTCTGTCATAACATCGCATAGGAGTGATACAATTCTTTGTCTTTTGGAGGCAGGAGCCGATGTATCGATTGTTGACAGTAATGGGAATACAGCATTTGAAATATTAAGGAATCACTCAGCCATTCCCCCACAATTTTTGGAACTACTCAATCCAAAACTCACTAAGTCGGAAAGGACAAAAGCGATAAAGGCATATAAGGCATCCCCAAAACAGGGTAATTTTAGAAACCCCTTATTGTTTTCCGCTTTTCAATAAATAGCTCACTTTGTTACATTTCGCCCCCTTGACCTAGTGCCCGACGATCGAATTTTCTCCCTTTTTGACCGCATCAAAGCCTCGCGGTTAAAAAGGGAGAAAATTCGATCTCGAGTACCAGTTCGGGGTATTAGCTCAGTTGGTTAGAGCGCCACGTTGACATCGTGGAGGTCAGCTGTTCGAGTCAGCTATATCCCATTGAGATTTCCTCCTTGCATTTCATCCAGGAAGTATTTAAGATCTTTGATTTTGTGAACATACTCTAGATGTATCATATTTTTATTTGCTATCAGCGTGACATGAATTGTGTAGAGCAAAAGGAGTGATAAAACTTTGAATTTGAGGATCAATAAACAGATTCGTGCTCCAAAGGTGCGAGTGATCGGTCCTGAGGGCGATCAGGTCGGTATTTTGCCGATCAAAGAGGCCTTGATGAAGGCGCAAGAGGTGAATCTCGATCTCGTTGAAATCGCTCCCAGCGCACAGCCGCCGGTGTGTAAAATTATCGACTATGGAAAATACCGTTACGATCAAACGAAGCGAGAAAAAGAGGAAAGAAGGCGCAGCACCAGGTAAAGGTTAAAGAGATCAAGCTCAAACCGAATATTGATGAGCACGATTTGCAGACTAAATTAAAACAAGCTCGTCAGTTTATTGAGAAAGGGAATAAAGTCAAGGTTACCTGCATGTTTCGGGGAAGGGAGATGGCCCACCCAGAATTAGGTCAAAAGATAGTGCAGACGTTTTGTAAGGGTTTGGAAGATATCGCGTTAGTGGAATCGCCCCCAAAATTGATGGGGCGTAGCTTATTGGGCGTATTGGCACCAGCGCCTGTAAAAGGGGGAACCAAAGCCAAAGCGACTGTCAAAAAGGAGAAAATAGATGCCAAAGATGAAGACAAATAAATCACATGCCTCTCGCTTTAAATTAACAGGCAGTGGACAATTATTACGCCGCCACCCAGGCCGGCGCCACAAATTATCCAAAAAGTCCTCTTTAAGGAAGCGCAATTTGGCAAGACCTGCACTTGTAGATCCCTCTCAATTGAAGATGTACAAGCGTAAAATGTGTGTTTAAAAATAGATAGCTTGCGTAATTAGCTTTGCTTGAAAAAATCGTATGTGAACATACGATCGAAAAATTTTACAAAAAAGATGCCAAAAAGGGTAATTTTAGCAAGCAAATGTAATTACGCAAGATGTCTAAAAGTCAAAAAAGGAGTAAATTATGGTTAGGGCAACCTGTGCGCCCGCTTCCCGACGTCGCCGCAAAAAAATTTTAAAGCGTGCCAAGGGATTTTGGGGCGATCGTAAAAATCATATCAGGCAATCGGCAAACGCCGTCATGAGTGCTCTATCATTCAGTTATCGCCACCGGAAACAAAAAAAACGAGAGTTTCGCAGTTTATGGATTACCCGTGTGGGGGTAGGTGCCAAAATCAATGGTCTCTCGTACAGTAAATTGGTCTGTGGATTGAAAAAAAGTGGCTGCGATTTAAATCGCAAGATGTTGGCTGAGATGGCAATCCATGATCCTGAAGGATTTAGCTCTTTGGCAGAAATGGCCAAGAAAGCTTTAAGCAAATAAATAGATTCTTTTTTCAAGATGATGAAAATGGAAGCTCAGATCGATAGCATCCAGCGGGAAGTGGCTGAAGCTCTGCGGATCAGCCGCAGTAGCAAAGAGATCGAAGCTTTAAAAGTCAAATATTTGGGGAAAAAAGGATCGATTCAAAGCCTCATGCAGGCTCTAAAAGAGTGTTCAGTAGATCAGCGGCCTCAGCTCGGTCGCCTGATCAATGATCTTAAAGAATCTGTCACACAACAGCTCGATCGTGCTTTGGAGTTGTGTGAAGAGGAGGAGCTAAAACGGCAATTAGCAACTGAAACGATAGATATTACGTTCCCGGGAGAGCTCGGTTTTTAGGGAATAGGCATGTCAATCTGCGGATGCTCGACGAAGCGATCAACATTCTTGTCGGAATGGGGTTTTCTGTCCAATATGGACCCGATATTGAGAGTGACTACTACAATTTCGAGGCTCTGAATTTTGCAAAAGACCATCCTGCACGTGACATGCACGATACCTTTTATATCAGTCATGATCTGTTGCTTCGGACCCACACATCGAATACCCAGGTCCGGATTATGGAGGCAGCTGCGCCACCCATTCGTATGATCGCACCTGGCAAGTGTTATAGAAACGAAGATGTCTCTGCCCGTTCCCATGTGCTGTTTCATCAAATTGAGGGGGTCTACATCGATAAAGGGATCAATTTTGCCGATCTTCTCTCTACTTTGGAGGAGCTCTTTAAAAAATTATTGCGGCAAAATGAGATCAAAATGCGGTATCGCCCCAGTTATTTTCCCTTTGTGGAACCCGGGATGGAGGTAGATATTGAGTGCTTTATTTGCCATTCGAAGGGGTGTTCTGTCTGTAAGCAGAGTGGCTGGTTAGAGGTATGTGGAGCGGGGATGATCCATCCAGAGGTTTTGAAGTCGGGTGGCATTGATCCCGAGGAATATTCGGCTACGCCTGGGGGATGGGGATACAGCGATTGACAATGCTCCGTTTTGGCATTGAAGATATACGCCTTTTTATGGAAGATGACCTCAGGTTCTTACGACAATTCTAAATGGAAGAGTGGCAGAGCGGCCGATGCACCTGTCTTGAAAACAGGAGTCCCTTCGCGGGGACCGTGGGTTCGAATCCTACCTCTTCCGAAAACACAAAGCCCAGCCTTCAGGCTGGGCTTTGTGTTTTCGGAAGAGAGTGAGCCGAACGGTCGGCTCACGTGTAGGATTCGAAGGGTTTTGCGATGCCGCAGGCAGCAAAACCCAGGTGGAATCCTGAATAAATTTCCTGCGCGCCAGCGCTTCCTTTTTTCTCTAAGCTTTTTGGTTTTGGAAGAGAGTGAGCCGAACGGTCGGCTCACGTGTAGGATTCGAAGGGTTTTGCGATGCCGCAGGCAGCAAAACCCAGGTGGAATCCTAAATAAATTTCCTGCGCGCCAGCGCTTCCTTTTTTCTCTAAGCTTTTTGGTTTTGGAAGAGAGTGAGCCGAACGGTCGGCTCACGTGTAGGATTCGAAGGGTTTTGCGATGCCGCAGGCAGCAAAACCCAGGTGGAATCCTAAATAAATTTCCTGCGCGCCAGCGCTTCCTTTTTTCTCTAAGCTTTTTGGTTTTCGGAAGAGAGCAAGCAAGTCGGTCACACTTCGTGCGGGCCCACCACTGCCTATGGCTATTTTCATGCAATGGAGCTACAAAGCAACAAAGATATTATCTTTTATTCAATGAGTTAGTTAATCCTGCCTGCCAGTGGGCGCTACGCGCTGCCCACCTGTGCCTGGGGCTGTTTTAACACTATGGAGCTACAAAGCAACGAAGATATTATCTTTTATTCAATGAGTTAGTTAATCCTGCCTGCCAGTGGGCGCTACGCGCTCAATAGGTTAGAAACATAGTTCGAGAAAAAGCATCCAGTGGAGGCTTTTTGAGAATACGCTGTGGTTTTTCGAAGCCTTTTGCGATGCCGAATGGAGTGCGACTACAATTTCGCCAATGCCTCGATACCATTTAAGATACTTTGAGCATCTGCAGCGTCTCGGACATAGACATGCGCACCTAGTGGCTGAAATACTTGAGAATTACTGAGCTGATCATACAAAGCGCCTGCTTCTTTGCTAATTTCCGGATCAATGTTGCGATCATCCCGCAATTCCATTAAATATTTGCCCACAAAGGCATATGAGTAGGGATCGCCAGAGAGATCGCCATGGCTATCGCTCTTCAGACTTTGGATAAAGCCCTCCATCTGCGCAATGGCATCTGTAATCCGTTCATCTTGCTGACTTCCATAAGATTTAGTAGGCTGATATTCATATCCACTCACACCAGAAACATGACTCATACAAACCTCCTTCTGTATGCTAAAGAAAATATTTTAACACAGTTTCCAATTTTTTTCCACCCTTTTGACAGTTGCTTCTCTTTGAAAATAAAAATCTTGTGATTTCTACAACAAACGAGTAGCATTTTGACTAAATCTTAATCCTTAGCCTGTTAGGGGGCAATTATGGCAATTTTCAATCCCAGTGTAGGATATGATCAGAATCAAGGGCTAGCAAGCATCGGTACGATAGTTTTACGAGAAAAATGGGGAGAGATCGCTGGCGGCACCGAGACAAAAGTTAATCAAATGGTCTCCACATTGACTTCCCAAGACGTATTAGCTAGAGGATTTTTAGTCACTCAAAATGCTCTTCTCACCGTGTCTCATCCACTATGCTCGCCACAAAATATGAGAGTGCTACAAGGGGATTTTAAAGAGAAGTTTGTCGTGGTGTTTAATAATGAGAATGGCTTTGTGGGAAAACAGAGCTATAATATCGATCATGTCATTGACAAAAGTGGCTGCCCTATCAGAGAATTGAAGGATCAGAATGGGAATTTTCTATATTTAGAGGATACTCTAGACGACGATTGGATTTTATTGGCATTAGATCGGCCAGTTTCAAATGGGTCAATTCTGTCACTTGAAGATCAGAAGATTAATCTGCACACTGGAGCAGACATAAATATATTGGGATTTGCGGCTGATTTCCAGTTTAGCATCATCCGCTATCCTGCTAAGTATACAACAGGATTTGAGTTGAGTAACCCACTCAATGATTTTCATTGTATGGCAAGCATGATTGGACACAATGTAGGCACCCCTGTTTTTCATGCTGGAAAAGTGATTGGGATGGTGACGGCTCCATACCGTATAAAGAATACGGAGAGCTCAACATTATGCAGCTCACAGTCCGCTGCTATCCGGTGCCAGCGGCTTGACAGTATCAGCGAGCTCCATCTTTACACTGACTTCAGACTTTATACCCCCTATATCAATCCCGCGGGTTCATTTCATGGTGGCCTTAGCATAATGGCAGAATGTCAAAATCAACGCTGCGAAGTTTATCAGCAAGTGTACTCCTATTCCTTTGGTATGGGAAGTTTCCAGCGGCAAAACTTGAAACAAACAAGCTGTTTCAAATGTGAACAACTCACTCTGAAGATCACAGCTTATGTGTTATCTCTATGTTGCTACACTCTTGAAGGGCAAACGGCACATCTGATTCCAAAAACTTTAGATCATCCAGGTAAGGCCATGTTTGGCGCTCTTACCATCCTTGAAAATGATGAATGGAACACCCTAAGCATTCATGTTCAAGATACAACTAATGATGATATTGATCGGGCCTTAGGTAATTGTGCGAGCTCCGATGAAAGCGAAGGGGAGTGATCTTGCAAATCGGTCGCAGGAACCCCGCGGACAATCCTTATACCTAATAACCCGCCGCCAGTGACAGCCAGTTTTCGCTCGTCGCTAAATATTTCAACCACAAATTGAGGATTTTGCACAACGTAACGGAAGTCTTTGGACAAACTTGGGGCGGTCATAGAAAAAACAAAACTCTTGCAGGGATGATAGCACCCATTTGACCACTTGTCAATGGCCCCGTCTTCTTAAAAACACCCTCAAAAAAGTCTTTTTATGGCTACTGTTCAATCAAAATAGATTCTAGTTGTTCTTTAAGAAATGGTAAGTGAGTTTTTGCAGTATGCCATACAGTTGCAACGTCGATGCCAAAATATTCGTGGATTAAAATATTGCGCATGCCAGCCATCTGTTCCCACGGAATATCGGGATAAAAACGTCTTGTAGCTAGCGCAATATTTTTGCTTGCCTCACCAATGATTTCTAAATTTCGAACGACGGCATCGATAACAAGTTCATTTTTTTTGAATTGCCAGCCGTCATACCTTCAATGTAATTTTCTATTTTTTGAATCGCTTTCAAAATATCTTGAATTCGAAAATGACAATTTCTAGAAGACATATTTTGCTTCATGCAATATTTGTGATCTTAAAGCTGGGTGTAAAGCACTTTTAGTTACCAAATCAACTTTACAATCAAGAATACTTTCTAAATAGTTTTTTAGATTTACAAAAGCAAATAATCCTCTTTTGGAGTCAAAATCAATCAGAATATCTACATCGCTCTTAGCTCCACCTTCTTTTCTTGCAACTGAACCAAAAATGGCAAGGGTGCGCGCTCCCTGTTTTGCTAGCTCTTTTTGGTGCTCTTTCAAAATTTTAGTAGCTGATTTTAATAGCATAGTACTTCCGAGCTCTGCCCGAGACTTTCTCTTAACGTATCATTATAAAGACAAAAAGGGTAGAGAAAAAGGAAATTTTGAAACTTATTAATTTGTTTATGTTTAATAATTTAGGGAGTAAAATGTTTGAGAATAGTAATAGGATTTAGCTTATATGAATATAATTTATTATGATTTTGTGTGGAAAAATCAACAATTTTCTATACTCCGTTTTTTCTCAAAGCCGAAAGAGATGGGATCAGCTTATGAGACACTGCAAAAAGTGTATGCCATTTTGCAAGATCGGAGCTTTCAGGAGAGGGTTCAGGAGAATGAGATTGAGGAGATTCAAACAGCATGTAGCGCTCTCTACCAACGCTTTGATCATAAAGTTCAAAACCAAAGTCAGACGGCTATGGGGCTGTTCGCACCCAAAATTTTTGGATTTGGGAATATGCAGAAAACATGGGGGGAGACTCAGAGTCTCTATAATGAAATCTGCACACAGCTATTTAAATTAAGGATAGGGAAGCACTTTGTATGGCAGCTTGAAAGGGCAAGGAACAACCAGGAGCAAAAATTGTTCCAACAATGGAAGCCAGACGATCATCGAGAACATGATCAGAAAACGGAAAAAACCCTTCTGCATGAAGCTGCGGCTCATGGTTGCCACGCGATTGCCTCTACGTTAATCGGTCGAGGTGCCGATCTGAATGCTCAAGATTGTGAGGGGAATACCCCTTTACATGAGGCTGTTGGGTCCCAACATGAAAGTGTGGCTGAGTTGCTGCTAGATAAAGGGGCCAACGTGAAGCTTGAAAATAGGGGCCATCTCACCCCCCTTCGCTCGCCGCCAGTCAGGGGAATTTATTTTTGGTGAAACGGTTGATTGCCGAAGGAGCCGATGTCACGATCGGGATTCCATCACCACTCTGTTGCGCGGCTAAAAGTGGGCAGCTCTCGGTCTTTCATTTCTTGATGAAGGAGTTAAAGCAAAAAGAAGGGGAAATTTCCGATGTTCCTGGGCTGCTGCAGAGCGCAATTGAGGGGGGCAATCGCCGGTTGATCACTTATCTCATCGAGGAACTCCATCTAGATATCGATGCGGGGAAACCCTCACCACTGCACGTCGCCATTGCGCAAGGAGATCAAGAAGTAGTTGTTACTCTTTTAGAGCGCGGGGCAAATCCCCTGGCGCGCGATGAACAAGGCAATACGCCCCTTCAAGCTCTCGTCCAGCGTAATCAACCTCACCTTCTTGCCTCTTTTCTAAAATGCGTCAACCAAAGGGGAGGCACTCTTCCCCATGGTGAAGAGGTATTGTGCTTTGTCATTCAGAATAAGATGGTGGCACAAGTGAAGGTATTGCTTGATTACAAAAAACTACTTTTGATTAACTTCGACTCGACGCGCTATGTCAACGATCCCCTCACTGCCATGGAGCGGATCGTCTCTACAAAAATCATCGATGCCTTTATTGAAGCCATTCAGGATGAACAATATGAGATTGTTGAGGCTTTGGTCAATGCTGGTTTCAATCCTAATCACCGTTCAGGCAAGGTGGGCAATTTAGAGCCCCTCTTCTATGCGGCGCGGACAAACAAAGCGATGGTGACACTGCTACAGTGTGCTCACGCGTCCCCCTATTGTCAAGACTCGGAGGGGAAATATGCCTGGGAATATGGGTGCACCGAAGCGATCAGAACTGAACTTAAAGTTCAGTATACATCTGTGCTAGGAAAAAAGATTAACTACTTAAAATATCAATTTGCGAAATACATCTACAACAATACGAACACAGAATACGTTTGACGCAGCCAGCACGGCGGCCATTTAGTTAATGGCGAGAGTTTGATCGCCGGTTTTAAAATAGTGTTGGTCAGTGAGTTTTAATTGAGCTTTCATTTGGTTTTCATGCTCATTGACTGGCGTATATTTGATCTCGAAAATATGGTAAAGGGTCGCTTTTAGACTGCTCCAATAGAACTCCATTTCACTTCTTTTCTCCAGACGGGATTCTGTGGCATTGATACCGGCCGTGGTTTTAAAACCTTGAAAAGTGTATTCCCAAAATAAAACTTCATATTTCGAGGAGTTAGAATTAAATGAGCGATTGAAACGGACGATCCTTGCCATCCACCGATTTTTCGGGATCAGAATCAAACAGAGATCGCCATCGATAATCCCTTTGGCATAAGCATGAACTGCCATCAAAGAGAGATCGCCAAAAGGGATCTCCCTCTTAAGATCACAGTTGTGATGACTCACTGTTTGAAGTGAAAATTGTTGTGGAAGGGTTGCGTCTAATTTTATTTCTTGGCGCCACAGAGGGAGTTCAGCAATCTTATGGGAAAGCCGTGGGCCGAGGTGTTTTTCGAGCTTTAAGAATTTAAAAATGAGTGCATTGAAAAAGCACTCTTCCCGTGAGGGTGGGCTCTTCATTGTCAATTGGTATTTGGTCGCATAGTTTTCCCAAAAAATAGGAAGAGAGGTTCCTAAATAAGACATTTTGCTCGTAACAGAAAGAGCCAGTAGAGAGTTAAAATCTATCATTTTCAAACATTTAGTTAAAAAATCTTCTGGTAAGCGATTCAAAAGGCTCTCTTTATCTTGCAATTCCTCGGGCAATGCGAAAAGATTCCCTTTAAAGCCGAATACTTGTTCTAGCGACATAATGACCCCATTTTTTGCCATTATTTTGGGGCCGTCTTTGATTTAACTCAAACAAATTCAGTAGCTAAGAGAAACTTTCTCTATTCGTGCTAGCCATTAATGGATTGTTGTTTTATAATGTGCTCATTATTGTTTCACAAACGATAAAGAGGAATTACCATGAAGGTCATTTTTTTGCCTTGCTCATTGCGAAACCAACAACTCGCTTCACCCTCTCTCCATCATCATTCCCACCACCATCATCTCCATTCTTAATATTTTAATTGCCGCCTGCCCTCTTGTTTACAAGAGATAATTTAATTTTGAAATATTTTACAATGTGATCGTTATGAACTTAACACTATTTATTTTAGTTCTTTTTGCTCTACAGGGGATTTGTCTATACGTAGGTGGGAAATCGACAGCCAATTTGAAGAGCCAAAAAGATTACTACCTTGCCGGTAGAAACATCGGCTTTTTCCCCCTGATGATGACTTTTTTGGCCACTCAAGTAGGGGGAGGCTTAATTTTAGGTTCCGCTGAAGAGGCGTACCGTTTTGGTTGGGGAGTTGTTCTCTATCCACTAGGAGTCTCTCTGGGATTGGCATTACTGGGACTGGGCCTAGGTAGGAAGTTAGCGACTTTCCAGGTGTCAACCGTGGCGCAGATTTTTGAGGTTGCCTATCGCTCCCCCTTCCTAAAAAGGGTGGCCTCCCTTCTTTCTATTGTCTCTCTATTTATGGTGCTCGTTGCTCAAATTATTGCATCTAATAAATTTATGGTGAGTCTTGGGGTAGAGAGTAAGATTTGGTTTATCCTATTTTGGGGAGTGGTCATTCTCTACACTTCGTTGGGCGGATTAAAGGCAGTGGTCGCCACCGATATGATTCAGGCGCTCTTTTTTATTGGCGTCTTCCTTGCTGGCTTTGGCTATGCGCTCTATTCCACAGAGATGCCGGTCACTGAACTCATCGCTGGTGGACTTAATAGCAGTGATTTTGTATCGAGCATTCCGAAATTATCGGGTTGGCTTTTGATGCCTCTTTTGTTTATGGCCATTGAACAAGATATGGGGCAGCGCTGTCTCGCCGGAAGCTCAGCAAAGACGGTTTCGAAAGCGACCTTATGGGCAGCGGCGGGCACGTTCCTCGTTAGCCTCGTTCCCATTTACTTTGGCGTTCTTGCCAAAAGTAGCAATCTTCCCATTCCTGAAGGGGGTAGTGTTTTAATGACGGCGATTCAAGCGATCAATCCCCCTTTTAATGACCTGCATCAGCGTTGCGATTTTATGTGCGATCATTTCTACCGCAGACTCCTTGAAATGCGATCGGCTCCAACCATCTCAGGATTTCGATTTTATGAAGCGGAATCGATCCGCCTCTCGCAGATTGTTTCTGCAGCCATCGCTGTTGCGGCTATCTTCTTTTCCTTCCGTTTTCAGAGTGTGATCTCTCTTCTGATCCAAAGTTACGAACTCTCTGTCAGCTGCTTATTTGTCCCCATTATGTTTGCCCTATTTAAGCGGCAAGGTAACGCTCTATCGGCCCTGCTTGCCATTCTTTTTGGAGGCATTGGTTTTCTTGGTTTTAAATGGATTGAGATCCCTTTTTCACAAGAGATTTTAAATATTTTACTTTCATTAATTGGCTATTATATAGGAGAAATAGTAAGCAAAAAAACAATGTCGTTAAGATGAATTAATTATCTATTCGTATTAACTAGCAATATTATATAATTTTGGCGCTAAGTAAAACAGGATAATTAATATGAGTACTAATGTAAGTCTTCTTCAGGCGCATAATGATTATAAACATTATCAGTTAACCGAAAGCGGGCATAAGGAGTTGGATGCAAGTAATAAATTTTTTTATGGCGGAATGGCCTTCTTAACATTGGTTAGCGGGTACCACTTTCATGCTTGGCGTAGGGGTAGGTTTTGGCAATTGCGCTTGGTCAAATGTCCGTTTTTGGGTGGCTACTGCTAAATTTATGGTCTTTCTTGGAATAGGATCTGGAATGGCTCTCACGACCGTAGTTTCTCTACGCAAAAAGCTAACGCCTGAACAACAGCAACAATACGTAATGAAGAAAGATGGAAACGTGATCGTGTAAGGTTTTAGACCTCAATGATCAGATAGGTGATCAGAAAGATGCCACCCACAACCAAAAGGATGGTTAGCGAGGTGGCAAGGATAGGGGAGGTCTGAAAGAGGTCTCGATCGATCTGCCGTTCGTGCTTTTTATATTTTAAGAGGGCGAGTACGCAGAGAATTGTGCCTATTGCTACTAAACAAATGCCAAAAAGGGCAGCAAATCTCTGCGGCACCAACTCGTTTTTTTGTGTGATCTCCCCCTTGCCTAAAAGCAGGGCAATTTGTTTGAGAAAGAACGAGAATTTTTCGATCACAAAACCAAAAGCCATAATTCCGATACACGTCCTGACCCACGCAAGAAATGTTCTTTCGTTGGCCATATGATCCCGATTGCGGGCTGACATAGTCTGGAAATCTTTATTTTGGAGATTCATTTGTGCTTTTGGTGGCTTCTTGTTAGAATAGCGCATTAAAATAAAATATTACAATGAGATGAATGTGGTACTCAAATTAAGCACAATTGATACCCCTTTGGGCCCAATGATCGCGATTGGAGATGAAAACACTCTCTATTTATTGGAATTTGGAGATAGAAAATCCCTTGGGCAGCAAATGGAGGCTCTTAAACAGCAGAAACCCGTAGAGATACTTTCTGGGATGAGCGCTTCAATCGAATCAATCAGAGAGGAATTGACTCTCTACTTCCAGGGACGTTTAAAATCATTTTAAAACAGCCGTTGCAACAGGGGGCACCCCGTTTCAATCCCTAGTTTGGGAAGAGCTTAAAACGATCCCATTTGGGAAGAGGTGTTCCTATTCCGATATTGCTAAATCAATGGGCCGCCCTAAAGCCTTTCGAGCTGTAGCTCAAGCCAATGGAGCCAATCGGCTGGCCATTATTATCCCTTGCCATCGAGTCATTGCGGCAGATGGAGGATGGAGTGGCTACGCAGGGGGCGTAGAGCGGAAAAAATGGTTACTGGCCCATGAGCGACATTTGCAAAACTAATGCCTGACCAAAATGGCTCTTTTGAGTCATTATTGTCGCACCTGCCTTCAGCCCTACTCGCTAGAAACCTGAGTTTTGGGTTTCTAATCCCTTTTTTTTAAAAATTAAACGAATAAATAACAAATAAAATAAAAATTAATAATAGATTAATATTTATTTATTATAATAATTATATTCTTAATAACCAATCTATCGGAGGATAGTAATATGGCAAATTCGCCAATTAATAATTTTTATAATGATCTAAATGCTGTTGACCCTTTATTGTCTATGGCTGTAGGAAGCTTCCTAGGGATGCTACTGGTTATCAAACTGATGGCAGTGGAAAATTCCAGATTTTTTATGCTGAAGCTCATAATGGTTCAGCGACCCATACGGTAGACCAATGGCAGAACGCGTTTGCCGTGGCTACGTTTAAAACAAGTAATGTGGTGTCAGGGCAGAATGGACGCAGCAAATCAAAAGCTGCTTTTCGATCCAGGGTGCTTATCAGTTTCTTACAAAGCTGAGGGGAAAGGCTTATTTGCTAGTCTCCTAGCGAATGTGACGGTCAGCTTAACTGAGGTCTCGATGAAAGATACAAACTTTAAAGTAAAAGGGCAAATCGGCACAGGCCTTGTGTCAATTTCCAAAGAGGCAGTGCTTCCCATGGAGGTCATTGCTGGTGCTATCATGACATGGAAATAGTGAGCGATTAGTCCATCCATATTCTGAACGTTAAGAAAAGGCGTTTAGAATGCAACAGAGGCCAAGGCATTTGCCTTGGCCTTCGATAGATCTCTTGCAGGGGACGCTTTATTTCATTGGAGGGTAACGCGGCTAAGATCAAGGGCGCCAATGGAATCAATGACGAATCCGCTGATTTTGGGGAGAATGGAGAAAAAGGACGCGGTCGCTACAAAATAGGAATAATAGGCATTTGATCGAGTAAAATGTCCTCTGCTTCACTCAGAAGACGGAAACGTGTCTCCCTATCTGTTTGATATTTAGCTTCCTTTACCTTTTGGATAAAGGGTTGGTGGATCCATTGGGAAAAATTGGAGGGGATATCGGCTGTGTACCTTTCTAGCAATTCCACGGGATCTTTATAATAGGCCCCTTCATAGGCCATACTGATGTTGAAAAGCCCCTTCTCCAAATTGCTGCGCAACACATTCCATTCTACACTTTTGAGCCTGACATTGATATTTAAAGTCTTATGCCAAACTTCTTGTAAATACTCTGCGAGTTGCTTGCGCATCGATTGTTGGGAGTAGCTAACTTCTAAAGGAGGAAAATTGTCCCGTGTCAAACCCAGCTCGGCCAATCCTTTTTCAAATTCTTGATTGGCTTGATCGCAATTCTCCTCAATCATGTGGCATGGCTTGGTGGGAAGGAGTTGTAGAGAGAGTGGTTTTAACGAAGGCTCTCCGCCAATCAACACATGCTCGGTGATCGCTTTCCTATCGATAGCTAAGCTTAAGGCTTTTCTGATTGAAGGGGATGCTAAAGAGGGAGATTCGGTGTTGAGAAAAATCCAAAAGGAGCGGCCAATAGGGTGTGATTTTATTTGATCTTTCGTTTTTTCGTTTTGGATCAATTCGGCAGAGAGGGGACAAAAGGGAACTCCCATCCAATCGAGCTCCTCCTTTTCAAAGAGAGAATAGGCCGTGTTGATATCTTCGATAAATGTGATCTCAATGCGATCTAATTGGATATGTTCCCGATCCCAGTAGTGGGGGTTGGGCTTCAAGCTGAGCATATCTCCTTTCTTCCACATATCGACAACAAACGGGCCATTAAAAGCTTTTAATTCTTTAGATTCAGCGTCAAGGAGAGGGAAAGAGATCGCCTGCGCCATGAGTTCTAAAAAGTGGGGGGAGGGAAAAGCAAGGTCTACTTTTAAGGTGCGGTCATCCACTGCTTTGACACCAATGGCATCGACAGACACTTTCCCCTTTTTGGCTTCTTCAGCATTTTTAATGGGATATAGAAGATCAGCTCGAGAACAAGTCGACGTGGGAGCTAAAGCTGCTTTCCATGCTTTTTCATAATGGGAGGCTGTGACAGCGGTGCCATCAGACCATGTGTTGGCTCGCAAGATGAATGTGTAGTGGAGTTGATCATCCGAGAGCTCAATTTTTTCGGCCCCAGCTAAATCAATTTTCCCTTCTTCATTGATTCGAGTCAGAGGCTCAAAGAGTGATTTTGAGATTGAGAGGCCTCTTAGATAGATGACGAGGTCGTGAGGATGAAGAGAAGGGAGGTCTCCTTCCTGAAAATTGACCCTCAATTTATATTCTCTCTTCTCGGGTGTTTTTTGACAGCCGAGCAATCCTAAGAGTAAAATCAAAAAAACTACTATTTTTCTCATGTCGCACTTTTCCGTTACCTTGTTGAAAAAAAAAGATTACCTATCTCAAGAAAATTCTTCTACTCAATTTAATCAGAGCCTTCCCATTTTAATAATATTTCCGTGCGCGCGATTGAGAATAGCTCAGTGAGTAAAGTGGGCTTGGGAAAAATCGATACAACCTTCGGAATCTAAAAAATAATCGCATAGGCCGGTGGAATGAGCAAAAAGATGGGTGCATTTAAAGAGAGGTGTAAATGGCATCTCTTCATTTAAAATATGCTCTGCTCTAGCTAAGGAGCCTAACTTGGCGTCAGACGTAAGGGCTGTGTGGGCTTGAGTGAGAATCTCCCGATAACTTTCACATCTCCACTGCGAAAAATTCCAAGACGTTGAGCCTTCAAAACGGTCGAGAAATTCTAGAGGTGCTCGATCTAAGGTTTCGTGAATGGTAGGTATGATTTCAAATTCCCCTCGCTCCAGCTTTGTGCGGAAGAGGTTCCACTCAATTTGATCAAGTGCGACGGTCACACCAAGGACCTCCTCCCATTTTTTTTTCAGATAAAGGCCGAGTTGTTTTCTCTCAGTGTGATGAGAATAGCTAAATGTCAAGATAGGAAATTGCTCCCGCGTGATCCCCAACTCCTCAAGGCCATCTTCAAACAGTACCTTTGGGTTTTGGGTATGGAATATGTGTGTATCAGAAAGGGGGCGGCTATAGGGAAAGAGTTTGGAAATCTCCTCTCGGTTAATGGCGGCGCTGAGAGCTTGTCTGATTTTTGCACAGGAGAGGTGAAAAAGCTGCGTATTATAATGTAGTACGAAACGGCGAGTCACCTCTCTTTTGATTAATTCCCCTTCTTTGTCAAGGGTCTCCATCGAAGGAGGGGAGAGAGAGCTTAAGGGATCGCCTATCCAATCTATTTTGCCTTCTCGAAAAGCTTGATAGATCCCTGCAGGGTCATCTATCCAATTGATTTCGATCTGTTCAAAAAAAGAGCGCTCTTTGCCCCAGAAATAAGGATTTTTTTCCAGCAAAAGCCCTTCAGAAGATTGGCTCCGAATATGGTAGGGCCCATTAAACCATTTTGGCTCTCTCATCGAGCCCAAAAGGGGGAAGAAAAAGGAAGAGCAAGCTTATGCAGAAACAGAGGGTCTGGGCGCTCTAATTCAATCTCTAGCGTGGAGGCATCTTGTGCGCGGATCCCTAGTTTATCTCCCTCACACATCAACTCCTTATAGGGGCGACCATTTTTGATGGTAAAAAGTTGTTCGGGGTGACTGACATGATCGCGTAGCGCCCTTTGCCAACTGACAACATAATCTATGGCAGTGACTTTATCACCGTTCGACCAAAAGCAAGGGCGCAGTTTAAACACATAGTGAGTACCATTGGGAGAGACAAAATAATGGATGGCACCTGCCGGTTCTGGTTCCCCCTCCTTATTGAGACGCATAAGGCCCTCGAAAAGGAGCTTAGAAAGCATACGGCAACGCATATCTCCAGACGAAAGGTGGGGATTTAAAGAGGGGGGAGCCCCCTCTTGTAAACTCAATCTAAGAAGTTTGGATTTTTGGGTAACAATTTGTTTTTTGGTCAGAAGCGCTGCTACTGTTTTGACAATTTGTGGCCCTATGCAGCAAAAATAATCGGCAGTGCCTAAGCTCAAATAAGCGTGCGCCGAAATGGTCTGAGCGCTCTCTTCAAACTCGGCAAGCCATCCCGTGCTATTTCCGTTTTTCACCACGATCATATTTTCCCCAGTTTGCGTGATGAAGAAATCTTCCTTTTTTTGCAGGATCTCGGAAAAGGCGGTGAAAAGGCTTTCCGCATCGGCCGTAGAAAGGGCAAGACGTGCTTCAACGGGATAGAGCGCATAGAAGATTTTTTCGGCAAAAAGATCGAAGAGTGGGATTTTGCTGCTCAAACTGACGCGTAAATTTTCAAAATGGGACTGCTGCTTTTCAAAAAGCCCCCCATTATAGTCACGAAAAGGTCCAAATATGGTTTCTAGGTATTTAGCAATATATCTTCTTGCATAAAGTAGATTGATCGAACCTCGAACCACATATATAGAAGAAGGCACCTTAATAGAGAAGGCTCCAGCCTCTATCGGAAAAGGGAGAGAAAATCGCTTTTTAAATCGAAAAAAATAGTCAAAAGAGCGGGGAAGGGCGCGGATAGCTTCTTCAATAGGTGTGACAGTCTGAGGGCGGGCGTAGTGGATTAAAAATTCAGGGCAATAGGAGTTTGCTCTTGAAAGAGAATGGAGATATGAGGGAGATCATCGTGATGCTCCATTTCCCGTTTGAGGAGTTGAACCTGTCTAAAAGACTCCTCTGTGTTATAGGGCCAAAAAAGAGCGGCCGTTAGCGGAGGGACTGCCAAAAGCTGTTGTAAACGCCTTTTCTAAATGTTTGAGATCCTTTTTGCACAAGCGTCCCCCCCTCATTTTATCGACTTCAAAATAGCAAAATTGATAAGAAAATTCGGGATGAAACCACATAAACCATGATTTAGCGACTTTTTGAATTCCCGGTAACAGGGTATGGAAATGGCTGAGCAGCTGATCGCTGACTAAATCCGTAACAGGAATGATAGGAGATGGCGCAACAGAGTCGAGTGCTTTGTTGAAAAAGTTTAATAAAAAGGGGTTTTTGCTCCTCTTTTCTCTCTAAAGCCTGCTCCATTTTATGCTGCAAGAAAAATTGTGTGATCAAAATGGTTTTGAGATGGCGAAAGGAGCGATGTGTTAAGAAATTTGTGGGCGCATTGGCGCTGATCTTGTCAAAACCGTTTAAAAGGCGTTTGTCAAACAAGCTTGGAAATTGAGCAAGTTTTGCCTGAACTTTCTCTTTTAAGGCACTGTGCAATCGATTCGACTCCATTTAAAATCGACATGACCCAAATCATGAATCACAATATTTTTTACATGAGGTCGCATGATGTAAAGATATGTTTCACTGTAGATGGGGATGACCGGCATTTGTTCCACCAAAGTCGCTTCAGCATTTTTTAATAGCTCCGTTCTTTCTGCTTGGTTACAAGTGAGCCGAGCGCTCTGCAGAAGGTCTTGATAGGTCTTATCTTCCCATCGGCATAAATTATAGGAGTGGCTCTTTGTCTTGAAGAAGCTTAAGGTGATAGATGGGGTCGCTGAAGAGAGCACTTTTGATACATCCTCCGACTTGATACTGTCCGTGGGTCAGAGCGCTGAAAAATAAATTCCATTCCGATCCTTCAAGGCGAACATCTAAACCCAAAACATCATGCCAGTTGCTTTGAATGATCTCGGCAAGCTGCCTTTGGCCTGTGATATGGCTATGTGAGAGAACGATAGGTGGAAGAGTCTCTTTTGTAAAACCTAACTGTGCCATCCCTTCCGCTAATAATTCGCGAGCTCTTTCTCTATTTCCTTCTAATGGAATATTGGTGCCACACAATAATGTGAGGCTTTCAGGCAAAGGAGCTTTTGCAGGGGTTTGCCCAAGCAATACGTGCTCTACAATGGCTTTTCGATCTAAGGAGAAGCTGAGAGCCTTTCGAATTGCAGCGTTGTTAAAGGGGGGAGCCTCCACATTGCAGTAGAGCCAGTAAATGCGCGCTACGTCTTTCTTTTTGAGTAATCCTTTCTTCTCCAGTGAAGGGATCATATCGGCAGGTAGGCAGCTAAAAGGGCTTCCAATCCAATCGAGTTCATTTTTTTCAAACAGCTGCACGGCGGTGAGGGGATCGGTGACAACAAAAATATCAATTCCTTCTAGAGCCACCGCTTGGGCATCCCAATAGAGAGGGTTTTTTTTCAAAGAGATCAAGCGATCGTGTTTCCATTGATCGATCACAAAGGGTCCATTAAAAACCGTGGGCTCTTCACTCTCATCAAAGAGTGGGGAGAAGATTGGGTTGGAAATGAGTTCTAAAAAATAGGGCGCTGGGTGTTCCAAACGCACTTCCACACTTCTATCGTCAAGTGCACGGATACCGAAGCTATCGAGATCGAGCTCCCCTTTTTTTATTTTTTCTCCATTTTTGATGACGTAAAAAAGATCGGGACGTCGGCAGTTGGAACTTTTTGCGATCGCTTTCTTCCAAGCCTCTACAAAATGAGGGGCGCGAACAGGCTCACCATTGGACCAGACGGCATCACGCAGTTTAAAGGTATAGATTGTTTGGCACTCTGAAATAGCTATTTCTTTTGCGGCTGCAGGTTGCGCGTTTCCATTTCCATCCAGGCGGATGAGTCCTTCAAATAACGCAGCTTGCAAAGAACGGATCCGGTAGTCGATGCCGACATGGGGGTGTGTGGAGGGTAAATCGCCATCTTGAAAATTAATGCGCAAGATGGGAGAGACGCTTTTCTTTTCCGGTGCTTGACTACACCCTGCAATCAGCAGCATTATGGAGATTAATAAACCACATTTTCTCATCGATCCTCCTCATTCATACTTTGCGAATTTTTTTCGTTGCGGGTCAATCGTCGAGTACTAGGAAAAATAGATCCATTTTAAATCAACGTCACCCGAATGGCAAAAATAAATACCTTTTACCTTTTCTTTTGCAAGATAATGATAGTTGACACTGTGTATAGGGATAACGGGCATTTGGTGCAACAGGGTGTGTTCTGCTTGCTTTAAATAATTAAGATCATCAGGAAAATGGCGAACACCATTGATGGCCTTTTCAAAGGTCTCATCGTGCCATCCAAAGGCATTATGAATATTGGTGGATTCGTAGAAAATATCAAAATAGTATCGGGGATCATTGTAAAAGGGGTGGCGGTAACAGGAACCAAAATGGATCAAACGGTTATCTAATTGTTGAGAAAAGGTATTCCAAGGCTCTTCAACCGTCGTGATCTGAAGATGGAAGAGATTTTGCCACTGCTTTTGCACCTCTTGAGCCACTTCCTTTTGACCTGCAATGTGGGAATGAAACAGAGTCAAACGAGGGGGTCTGGTGCCGAAAATTTTTTTCTCCTTGAATCCCAGTTCAAACAATTCTAGGGCTTTTCTCTCATCTGGTGATGCATAAAGCTCGTGCTCTTGAAGTTGCGATAGCTTGCGGGGAAGATGAGTTTTGAGGGGGGATTGGCTAAATGCCTTCTCGCAGATTTTTTCTCTGTCGAGAGCAAGAGAGAGGGCTTGTCTGATATAGGGAGAGGCAAGAAGAGGATGGTCTAAGTTGCAATATAGCCAAGACACACCAGGAGTGCTCACTTGTTGTAATTGATCAGCTCTAGCGTAACAAGCTGCTGGAGAGAGAAGACTGAAAGGACCTCCAATCCAATCGAGTTCCCCTTTGTCATACTTTTGGATAGCCACTTCTGGATCCCGAATCATGGCAATATCGACCTCATCTAACTTTACATTTTCAAAATCCCAATAATAGGGATTTTTAATCAGAGTGAGCCGAAGATCTCTATTCCATGAATGGAGTGTGAAGGGTCCATTGAAGATATAAGGTTCCCCATATTCTTCATGGAGAGCAAAAAAAAGGGGGTGCGCTAGCAACTGCAGAAAATAAGGGGCTTGGTATTCTAGTGAGATTTTCAATGTTCTTTTATCTAACGCTGTCACACCGATCTCAGAAATCTCTTCCATCCCATGTTTGGCACGACGCGCATTGTGGATCACAAAAAAAAGATCGGGTCTTAAGCATGAAGAGGATTTAATCGCCTTTTTCCACGTTTTTTCAAATTGGTAAGCAGTGACTTCGTCCCCATTGGACCAATGTAGTTTACGCAATGTAAAGAGATAGCTTTTTTGATCCTCGGAAATGGAGACACTTTGAGCGGCTGCGAGCTGAATTTCACCATGAGGCCCAATGCGGGTCAATCCTTCGAAAAGGGCTTTTTGTATAGAGCGGCAACGCAGATCGAGACCATTATGGGGATTTAATGAAAGAGGATCGCCATCTTGAAAATTGATTCTCAAAAATTTCTTATTCTGTTTAGGCAAAGCTTGAAAATTCTCAATCAGTTGAATGATAGGTGTAAACCATTCATTGTCATTTGGATATTGATAGATGAACCAGAGAAAATTCTCGCCATGAATACATTGCGAGGCATAACCGAATTGATGGATGGGCGCATTTAAGTTGGCCGCCTCCTTGATCAAAGCATTGTTGAGATCGTTGCTAGAGGTGCGAATCAAATTGACAGAGAACGTTTTTTCACTTTGGCAATACCGGTACATACTCCCATTTATCGATGGCAAACTCTCTTTTTTTGCATCGAGAAAGAGCGAGCAACACGCTCTGATGGCTTCAGGTAAAATAAAAGATTGAAAGTGAGTAGGGGAGAGGGAGTAGAAGATCGATTTAAGAAAAAAAACATTTTCCTCGCTAAGGAGGTGTTCCATTTCAACAAATAATTGATTCTGTTTCGAAAGTAATCCCCCATTATAGTCCCTAAACTCTCCGATCATCCATTCGAGCATTTTAGCAACAAAAGAGCGGGCTTCTCTCAAATCGATGGCGCTTTTTTTTCGGGAAAAGAGGACGCCATCGATTTCAAAAGTCAAGATACTTGCTTGCTTAGTGTACTCCTTATCTAGAGTCCCGATTTGTGTCGTCAGTTCGGGAATACAGGAAATTGTTTCGGGGAGGTTGCGGCTTAATTCCCTCAAGGAGGGGGAGCGGTTTGTGACGAGTCGAACCACAACGACGGAGAAACGTAAGAACCCTTTTCGGGTCTGTTCTTGAAAAGAGATCATCACCTGAGGCAAATCCTCGGATGCAGTCAGTTCTCTCCCCATATGAATGATGTTGCGAAATATTTCCTCTTCATTGCGGATAAGAAAGAGGGAAGGGGAGTAAGATTCAATACTCTCCACTAATTCTTTCGATAGATTTTTTTTGAGTTGCAGTTTGTCAAAAGGTGTGAAGCCTCTCCCTCTTTTTTTCTCGATTTCTTGGTACAGGAAGAGAATACCGGAAAGTTCATCGCGGAAATAGTAGGTGGTATTAGGTGTACAGGCAACACCAGGAACAATATGAAGGATGGCTTGGAGCAACCGTTCTTTTGAGAGAAATTCTGCCGCTGTGCTGAGCTTCAAAACGACAGCGATTCCTAAGGAGCCATTTTCAGATGTGACCGTTTTTAAAATGCGAAAGTGGACCTCTTGAGTGGATTTATCTTCTTTATTATCAGCAGCTTCTATTTTTTTCTCGAAGACAGAAAACGCATTCAAAATTTTTGCTAAATGGAAATGGGTATATTTTGCGCGAAATGAGGCTGCACTCGTTGCAAAGAAGCGGATCCCCTTTTCGCAGGTCGTATTGGGTAGACAGAAACGATGCTGTTCAAGAAGTCGCGTAAAGGGGAGAATCTCTTCAAAGAAACGGCTATCTTTCATCGCAAATGAGACAATACTTCACTCCACTATTTAACGCTAGCCCAGCACTTACAGCGGGAGTGTTAGCAAGGTGAGTTTAATGGAGAGAGAGGAGGGTGAGGGCGACAATGGCGGCTGTATCGACGCGTAAAATATTTTTATGTAGGGAAACGCCTTGAACATGAAGGTTTTTAAAGTAGTGTTCCTCTTCAGAAGTGAAGCCAGCTTCTGGGCCATTGAAAAAAAGGAGATCGGTGCTTGTGCCGCGGGCATGAACAAGATGGGGTGCTCTACTAGAAAGATCGCCAAAAAAAGAAGGTAGCAAGGGTAATTGCCACTGTGTGAGTGGTGGGTTGAGAACAACCTTTGGGAGATCGAGCCGTCCCGATTGTTTCAAAGCAGCAATCAAGATTGCGTGGATCCGCTTCATGTGTTGTGCAGAGAGTTCTTTTTTTTCACTGAGTTGCGATGGGAAAAGCCAGAGTTCACTCATTCCGAGCTCCGTCCCCTTTTCAACAATCGTTTCAAGCCTGTTGAAACGAGGGAGGGCTTGACATAAGATTGTGGCGAAAGGTGGAGGTTTTTTTTCTTCCACAGTCAAGATTTCGACAGCGATCTCGTGTTTGCTGCATGCGACAATCTCAGCGCGAGCCAATTGGTTTTTGCCATTGATCAATTCAATCTGTTCCCCCCGTTTTTTTCTCATGACATGGAGCAGGTGGTGAGCCTCTTCTCCACAAATAGGCGTTTGATCTCCGACTTGCAGTATTGATTCTAAGAAGAAACGGTTGTGAGGCATCCGGCTTTCACCAGTTTCTGTTTGATCTTCTCTTCCAAGGGGAGCTCGGGGGTCATATCATTAAGGGAAAGAACTTGAAATGCTCCTAATTTTAAAAAATGCCTTCTTAATTTGGAACAGTTATAAAAATCGAGCACCAATTGAAAACGCCAATCGCGGACAAAGAGATCATTCTCCTTTTCATACTCTCTGATCTCGCAATCTTTGATGATTGTGGAATCCAGAGAGGTTCCCTTCGGCACATAAAAAGTGAGAAAACTACGAGGGTAGATCTGTTTGAAGAGGGGCAAAATTTCTAAATAGGGGCGAGGGTCTTTAGGAAAAATGATCAAAATAAAACCATATCGGTATTTTCTTTTGATATGATTGCCCCCTTGTTTCCAACGGTCGTGGATCCACATCCATTGTTCCGGTTTTTCTCCGATACTCTTTTCTAATCCCTTCATGGCCTCATCCATCATCCGATTGACCTCTTCTCGGAGTGGTTGCGTTTGATTGGGCCATATTGGGGGAAGGCTTCTCGTAAAATAATGGCCGTGTTCCCGTGAAGTCGTAATAGGGATTAAGGGGCATCCCGTTTTATAAGCCAGTAATGCGGGTGTCGAAGCCGTCCATGCCCTTGTGCCAAAAAGAGGGTAGCTATAAGGACTGTCTGGATAGGCTTGGTCACCTACGATTCCTAAAAATGTTCCCTTTAAAAGGGATCTCATGCTCACGCGGATCGCATTTTTTGGCAGAACAATTTTCCCCCCATTCATTTCCCTGATGGACAAGAGCCATCGATAAAGCCATTTGTTTTTGATCGGCCGACCAATGGCGATCCCGGGATAATATTCTGTCATCGCGATGAAGGCGATCTCCCAGTTCGATTGATGTGCTGAGAGAAAAATAGCCCCATGGTGCTTGAGTATTTCCTCGATTTCACGACTCATTTCCAAAGTCACAATTTCATTGAGTTTCCCCGACTTCTTTTGAAGCGGAAAAATTCAAGGCACGTAATCATGAGGTTCTGAAAGGAAAGTATGGCGATTTGTCTTCTCTCTGCCTCACTTTTCGTTTTCCCAAAAGCGATCGATAAATTAGTCAGCGCTTTTTTTCTAAAAGAAGGGAGGAGGTAGTAGGCGCAAGATCCAAAGAACATGCCGAGTCGATGCAAACTCCGGTACGACAGCAAAGAGAGCAAAAAGCCGCAAGCCCTACAGGTACAATAAAACAAAAACTGCATAAGAACCTATCCCACTATTCGAAAAATGTGATTTTTAAAGGATTTTTTTGCATATTTTAGAGCCGCTTCGAAGCAACCATTCAAATCTGTCGCATTACCACTTCATAGAATTATTTTCCCGGATTGGTATTAGATTAGAACCTATCTCACTATTCGAATAGTGAGATAGGTTCTAAAGTGGCTTGTACGATTTTATCTAATTGAATAGAAAAGTCCAACTCTTTGATTGCCATCCGTATATTTAAAGCGTCGGCTCGATTTTTTGGCCTATCAAGAGCTTTTTCTAAAGAGAGAGCCATACTCTCTGGAGAGGTCAGTTCCTCAATGATAGTTCCAGAATTATTTTTAAGAACTTCAGAGCCGCCATTGTAATGGGAGGTGACAACATAAAGACCCATCGCTAAAGCCTCTACTGTGACATTGGCAAAAGGATCGTAGATAGAAGGAAGAACGAGTGCATCGGCTGCTTGATAAAAGGGGATCATTTTTTTTTGAGGTCCCAAGAAACGCACTTTCTGTGACAGTTGTAATTTTTCTGCCAGAGCCATGAAATAGGCGGGGTCTTTCTCTTTTCCTACAACAGTAAGAATAAAATCTTCCCTTTTTAGACGCGCCAGACCATGAAGAAGAAAGTGGAGTCCTTTTCTTTTATACCCATTCCCTACAAAGAGGAATTGGTAGGGTCCAGGTGTTCGTGTCAGGCTCTCTTCAAAATGGCTCTCCCATGCTTTCCACTCCACGCCATTGTGGATGACCTGAATTTTCCGAGAATCTGTTTGATAATGACTACAGATCTCCTCTCGCACCATATAGGAATTGGTGAAAAGAATCTTTAAGTGTGGTGATTCAAAGGCCTTCCGTTCTTTCTGAAGAAGTGTTTTATGGAGAGGATTAATTGCTGTCATCCCTCGTTTCCAAGGAGAATCGACCATCTCCCGTCTTTTAAGAAAGACGGCGTGCACACCATTGCCGGCGCGGTAGTGTGTTTGATCGGTCGTCCGCTCCATGCCGAAAACGACGTCTTGAGAATTTTTGCGAAGCCATTGCTTGCAATGGTGATCAAAACGGAGGAGGTGGTAGAGAGTAAATTTAGAATTTGGGCGACTGAACGGTATTAACGTTTTCGATGGGAGGAGGGATCCTGTGGTCAGGAGGGTCACCTCATTTCCTTTTTTCACAAAAGCATCCATTAAAAAACGGGTATATTTTTCTAAACCGCCTTGAAAACCGACTCTTGCTTTCAAAAAAACAATTTTTTTCACGAGCACTCACCCACGGTTCGAAAAATGTGATATTTAAGGGATTTTTTTTGCCAATGGCGAACTAGGTTCATCGATAGGATACTATTTCAATAT
Organism: uncultured Chlamydiales bacterium; assembly: GCA_963705695.1. Taxonomy (GTDB): domain Bacteria; phylum Chlamydiota; class Chlamydiia; order Chlamydiales; family JAAKFR01; genus CAVPKN01. The sequence goes on along the minus strand of CAVPKN010000015.1, from coordinate 22,445 downwards.
TTATAACATTTGTTTGCAGTTGTGCTTGAAGTTGTAGTGGTTTTCCATCCTTATTGAAGAAAACTAATTTTCGCAAATAGCCTCTAAACCGATCGCGGATAGCTTGTTGACTGTATTTTGTATAGCTCTCCTCAATGATATATTTCTCTTGACGCATTGAGGCTGCGACAAAGGCATCTTCCAACGCTTTTTGATCGATTACCTCTACCGACCACAGTAAATATTCCTGCATATTTTTTGGTGCTGCTGCAATGATTAAAAGAAGATGGTCCCGCACCACCTCTAAGAAAAGATGACTCACATCCCTTACATAGAGAGGAATGGTCAATGTTTTGATCCCATTTTTATCAGTTACGAACTCATTTGTAGCTAAGGAGTAGGTTTGTGGGTTGATTGTTTCGCCAAATTTTAAGGGGAAAAAAACCGAAATGGGTAATTCAATGCCTAGCGGGATCAGTTCCTGTTTAAGAAAATCGATCCTCAATAAGTCAGCACGAGGGTCGTTTAACGGTTCCAACGCATTATCTTTAAACGGAATAGCAACTTTTTGCCACGCTTCTGGAATCAGAAAGGCAATCTCATCTTTTTTTGGCTTTCGAAAAGCGTGTCGAGCTCATTTTGAGAGATTCGGTTAAGATTGAACGTTAATTCGAGCTGCTTTTGCTTCAACTCTTTGACTTGTTCCTCAGGTCCACTCACCCGTTGAAAAAGGTATTTAGGCCAAATATCAAGAAATTGGTACCCTTTTGGAGGATCGCCAATGGGTTTTGTGATTGTCAGGGGAATATCTTCTGAGATTAATCGACTCAACTTAACAAAAAGATCATTGGTAGTGACTTCAGTCACATTCTTTTGCACATCAATCGTTGGGTTGAGGCTGACGAGATTTCGTTTTCCAATGATAGCGATCCAGCTCTCTTTATGCCCATCTGCATTGAGCACAACCTCGATGTCGTCGGCTTTTAAATCTTCAACAAACGATTTATTTCCAGTAATGGTGACTGAGATTCTTTTGTTGAGAAGGCCGTTCGGAAGTAACCCAAAAATCGTTTTATCTGGGGGTAAATTGATGATCCTTACGGGAACCTCATTGATGGTGCTGCTGATTGTCAACGTTTGATTCACCAGGAACCAAATAAATAAGGCGGTCAACAGGGCCACAACTTTTCGGGGCCAATTTCTGATAAAAAGTCGTTCGAGGATCACTTGCAACCATCTCATGAATCTATTCCACTATTCGAAAAATGTGATTTTTAAAGGATTTTTTTGCAGATTTTAGAGCCGCTTCGAAGGGCATACTATGATACGTAGGCCGAGAAGTGGCTCTAAAAGATGTGGAAAAAGACTTAAAAAGCACTTTTTGCCAATAGTGGGATAGGTTCATTGGTTCCAACGCCCCGCCAATTTAAACTTTTTACCCAGCTCTGGAGGTGTAAAGACGCTGCGCACAATGCCTCGGAAGCGATCGATCTTTACCCCTCTTGTCAAAATGCCATCTCGGGCAATTGAAACTTTCCCTGTCTCTTCAGAGATAACGATAATGAGAGCGTCGGTTTTTTGGCTTGCTCCTAAAGCGGCCCGATGCCGTGTTCCCATTGATTTGGCCAATTGCGCCGTCTCATGGGCTAGTGGAAGAATGGTTCCCGCAGCGACAATTGTTGTTCCTCGGATCACGACGGCACCATCGTGCAGAGGGGTGGTTGTCATAAAAATACTTTCCAGCAGCTCTGAGGAGAAAGCAGCGTTCATTTGCACAGCAGAACTCGAATATTCTTCATAAGAGTCTTGGTTTTCCAATACGATAAGCGCCCCGATTTGCTTTTCAGAGAGGCGATAGACGGAATTAGCAAGCCCTTCAAGAAATAGATCAAATTCATGAACCTCCCGAAATTTTCTCCCTTTGATCCGCACTTTAGAGAGAGCAAGCCTTAGCTCAGGTTGAAAAATAATCAAGACAGCAAGGACAGCCACGTTGACCACATCGAACATGATTTTTTCGAGAACCGGAAAATTAAGCCAATTGGCGAAGAAAAAAATCAAAAGAAAAGCGAGGAATCCAAAAACGACATCCATCGCTCGAGTGCCCCAAAAAAATTTCAATAAATAACTGATCATCACCCAAATGATGATGATCTCAATAAAGGGGATCAGATGGTGTAAGAATGTCATGATTGGCTAGCCATTCGCTCCATAAGTGTCAGCACATCTCTATGTTCCTTGACATCATGGACGCGCAAGGTGGACGCTCCTTCCAATAGAGCAATTGTATTGAGAGCAACAGTTGTTGACAATATTTCTGATGGGGGTTTTTTAAGAATTTTTTGGATAAAAGATTTTCGAGATAAGGCGATCAAGACAGGAAATCCGAGGGCTGCATAGTGACCAATCCGTTTGAGCAATTCCAAACACTCCTCTTCAGTTTTACCAAAAGCTCCCCCGCCAATGCCTGGATCTACGACGATTTGTGAGGGTGATATTCCCAAGGAGATGAGCTCCTCTGCTCTTTGTTTAAGAAATAGAGTGACATCGTCTACAACATCTCTTGGAAGCTGAGGCTCATAGGTAGTCTGGGGTTCACCATACATGTGCATAATGCAACAGGTGACTCGATAGGAAAGCACCAAGCTCCGCATGTGGGGATGTGAGAGGGCTGAAATATCATTGATCCAGTCAGCCCCCGCCTCTAGGGCGGCCGCAGCCACTTGTGGTTTATAAGTGTCGATTGAAATCGCCTTGTCGGTTTTGCGCCTTAATCCTTTAATGACTGGTACCGTTCGACGGATCTCCTCTGCCTCACTCACGTGGCACCCCCCTGGTCGTGTCGATTCTCCCCCCACATCGACAATATCAGCCCCCTCTTCAAAAAGGCGGAGACCATATTCGATGGCCGCTTGAGGATCGGTAAATCTTCCTTGGCTATAAAAAGAATCAGGCGTGCAGTTGAGAATCCCCATGAGTTGCTTTTTTTTCATGTTCTCTTCATATTTTTATTTTCGATTCATTGCAGGTGCTCGCGCAAGGCTATACTTTTGAAGATTTTTGGTTTTAAAAACCATTTTGGGTGTAATATTTCCGTGAATGTAAACGAGCCCGGGCCCGAGCCCGAAAATAAATGAGTCATTTTCAGATCATAAATGAAGAACAATTACTAAAATATAGAGAGTTATTATTACGTATAGTAGCCATGCTCACAGAAATGTCTCGATTTTAAATTATCGGGCTCGCGGCTGGGGCTCGTTTACGTTCACGAAATAAATAAAAAAATCTTCAAACTATATGAACGTTTGCGAGAGTGGCTGATTTTTTGGGGAATATTTACTGAGATGGATGTTGTTGTTTTATCCCGGATCCAATTTGCGTTGAATATTTCATTCCATTACCTTTTCCCCCCCCTGAGTATTGGATTGGGGATTATTTTAATCATTATGGAGGGGGCGTACTTGTGGACAAAGAACCCCGTTTACGAAAGAATGACCCGTTTTTGGGTCAAAATCTTCGCTCTCATTTTCGCAGTCGGCGTGGGAACGGGTCTGGTGCAGGTGTTTTCTTTTGGCACTAACTGGTCTCAGTTTTCCCGCTTTGTCGGCGACATATTCGGAAGCATTTTGGGAGCGGAGGGGATCTTTGCCTTTTTCCTAGAATCAGGATTTCTTGCGATCCTTCTCTTTGGCTGGGACCGCGTTGGACCCAAGATGCATTTTTTTGCCACCATCATGGTGACATTTGGAGCGCATTTCAGCGGATTGTGGATTGTCATTGCCAATTCCTGGATGCAAACCCCTGCAGGACACAAAATCGTAGGTGAGGGGGTTGAGCGCCATGCAATCCTGAGCAATTTTTGGACTGTGCTCAATAATCCCTCCTCACTTGATCGCATCTGTCATGTGCTTCTCGGAGCATGGTTGGCTGGCGCTTTTTTAGTTTTGAGTGTCAGTGCGTACTATTTACTGAAGGGGCGGCACACCGATTTTGCAATGAGGTGTTTTAAAATCGCTTTGGTCGTCGCAGCCATTGCCGTTTTTTTACAAGGCATTTCGGGGGATTCAACCGCTCGTGGTGTTGCCCGCAATCAGCCGATCAAATTGGCGGCATTTGAGGGAGTTTATCAAACAGAGCCTGCAACTAACATGTGGCTTTTAGGATACGTTGATTCACAAAAGAAAAAAGTTGAGGGAATTTCGGTTCCGGGATTGCTCTCGTTTTTAGTTTACCACAATTTTAGAGAGCCTGTATCTGGTTTAGATCAATACCCTCAGGAACTTTGGCCTAAGGTCCCCATTGTATTTCAAACCTATCACGGGATGATCGTGATGTGGGTATTGATGTGTTTGGGTGTAATAGGCGGGCTTCTCGCATGGAAAAAGAAAAAAATTCAAACGTGGAGATGGTGTCTCCGTTTTCTAGTCATTTCCGTCCTCTTTCCTGAAATTGGAAATCAACTGGGTTGGTACAGTGCTGAAATGGGGAGGCAGCCCTGGGCAGTCTACGGCTTATTAAAAACAGAGGAAGGAGTCTCCCAAAATCTAATTCCTGAACAGGTTATTTTTTCGATCATCCTCTCAGCCGTGATTTACTCCCTCATCTTCGCCCTATTTATCTACCTCCTTGATAAGAAAATCAAACAAGGGCCTGAGGAAGGGGAGACAGAGGAGTACCGCAATCCCTATGAGGAACTGAAGTATGGATAACTTGGCTTATGGTTTTGCCGTTTTTTGGTATATCGTCATCATCGCCGCCATCATTTGTTATGCGATGTTGGATGGGTTTGATCTTGGGGTGGGGGCGCTCCATCTTTTTGCCCGTGAAGATGAGGAAAGGAGAGTTTTTCTCAATGCGATTGGACCGGTATGGGATGGAAATGAAGTATGGCTCGTGGTCACCATAGGGGCCCTCTTTGCTGGATTTCCTTTTGCTTATGCTACCCTCCTCTCCTCCTTTTATTCCCCTCTCTCTTTTTTATTTTTGCTCTCGTGTTTAGAGCTGTCGCCATTGAATTTAGGAGCAAAACACATATGGCTTGGTGGCGATCGATGTGGGACACGCTATTCTTCTTAGCTAGCATTTCGATCGCTCTTGCTGTGGGAATGGTACTGGGTAATTTAATCGAGGGAATCCCGCTGGATCACGATCACCTCTATGTCGGCACCATCATGCAGACTTTTTTCCGTCCCTACCCTTTGCTTGTAGGGATTTTGACTCTTTCACTTTTCACCCTACATGGGACGATCTATTTGGTGATGAAGACAGAAGGAAAATTGCAAAATCAGCTCCAAAATTGGATCACCCCGGCTCTGATTTTTTTTATCATGACCTACGCGATTGTAACGATGGTCACTCTGATTTACCGAAGCCATATGGTTGCCCACATCAGGGACCGCCCTTTCCTATTTCTGATTGTCCTTGCCAATATGTTCGTGATTGCCAATATCCCACGAGAGATCCATCGAAAAAGCTATGGATTGGCTTTTATCTCCTCGTGTCTCAATATCGCGCTTCTCTTAGTCCTTTTTGCGATTGGGACGTTTCCCGACGTGATTCGCTCCAGTATAGACCCGAAGATAAACAGCATTTCAATCATGTCGGCCGCCGCCTCGGTAAAAACCTTAAAAGTTTTGACTATTATTGTTGCCATAGGCCTTCCCTTTGTGTTCGGCTACGGATACTACATCTACCGCCTCTTCAGAGGAAAAGTCAGACTCGACCACATGAGCTACTAAAACCTGAGTTCTTCCTCATAATCAGAGGGCTTTTTTGGCGTAAAACTCAGGTTAAAAATATAGCGAACCTTTAAGCGTTAAGCCAAAAAGCGCAAGATCTTGTACAGTTTCCACATGGATCGAGGAATCTGAATCTGTGAAACGCTCCACGTGGTTTTGCCGCCACCAATATTGCCCCTCCACTGCGGCACTGAGGACGAAAGGGAACACCACCTACTGAGAGTTTTCTGCCATGCAACCCCTAAAGCAGCTTGTGCGCAAGGGGTGGGTTGGTGGAAACAGGTCGATAAATTGACTTGATTAACACCCAATTGATTTTGAATCTGCTGCAGATGAAAATGTCCCCACAGAAGGGCAGCGGAAACATCGCTAAATAGCGATAGGCAAGAACATAATTGGTAATGCCCATCTAACCCCGTTTTGAAGCCGATCCCTCGGAAATTATTCTTTAGATGGATGAGAAAAGAGCCCGTTGTAAGGCTCCCACCGCTATATTTTACATTACCGTGTTGTTGAATAGAGGCGCCTCTGACACCAATATGGGGATGAAGAGCAAATCGATCGCCCCACCAAATGGGTCTCCCTAAATCGAGATCGGCGTATTGAAATTTCAAATTCCAATCCATTTGGGCAGAGGTGACAGTCGTAATTCCCCCACTGGGGCTGCCAAAAAAGTTTAAGGAGGGGAATAGGGTGCCGGTTACTGAGTTGTGAGGCTTACTTGTATAAAACGTGTAGTTGAAGGTCGCATCCCAAAGGCAGTTTGTATTGACATAACCCGCCTTAACACGAACGCCAGGCTTGAAGCGGAATTTTAATAGTTGCTCATCGGCAGGTAGGGTGCCGATCATCGAATTGAATTTATCGGCAAAATCGATCTCTCCCTCAAACGCCCGCCAGTACAAAAACTCCACATCAGCCCACCAGATATTGTGGCACACAGGAGGAGGAATGAGATCAAATTCCTCAGCCCATAGTGGGATGAAGGATAGTGAAAACAGCAGCCATCTCAATAATTTCATGTTTTTTCCTTTCGCAGATCTTATAATTTTTTCAATTTTTCAAACTCTTGGAGATCTTCAGGGGGCAAATCAGGGAAATTGCTTAAATTGATGCTATTGGCCCACTGTGCCAGCTGAGCAAGGGAGCCTCCTTTGCTCTCTAAATTTCTAATCTCCTTTAATGCTTCCCCTAATAAATTAACCGCTGCTTGATCACTTGCTCCATCCATCGCTCTTTCATACCCAGTCAGTCGCGCCTGTGCTTCTTGCATGAGCACATGGATATCGTTGCTCGGTTTCAGACCCCAAGTAATGGCCAATGCATCCCACGCTTGCTTTGAGTTTCCAGCTTGTTCCATTCTCTCTTCCAATTGCTTAGCCATTCGTGTCAATCTGCGCCATCCAGCGGGATCCGTTGGAAGTGGGTTTGGGGGTATTCCTAATTCGCTTAACAAAGTTTGGTAGTCGTTGTTCCGTGTGTTGTAGTATTGGCTGATTTCATTATCCCAAAATGCTAAGCCTGTAAGAGGGGGTGGTGCGATCCCCACAATGTTACAAAATGTGTTTTCAGCATCGGGGAAGGCGTTTTTAAACGTCGAACTCGTTAGAAAATTTTGCGCCCATGTCTTCAAACCAGCCACTTCGTTTTCTCCACTTCCCAGCGTGTAGATTTCGTTGACAAGCGCTTGTGCCAAAGCAGGATTATTCGGAGAAATGTGTTGTTGTTTAAGCCATATCTCGGCATCGCTATATTTTTGATCCATCGTTGTGTATGGTGGGACGTCAAGAGTTGTTTTTCCATCTGAAATGCGACTGCATAAATCCTTCATTTGATCGAGAGAGAGTCCCACATTAAGCATGTAAATATCGTGTGTCTTATCGGCCTGATAGAGTTGCGTGTGAATGGCATCGATCAGAGCGTTTAATTTTTGTGCAGGTCTTTTTGCTTCTGCCTCGCGGATAATTGCTTTGATCTGCTCAGCAATCGCATATTGCGGGGTCCCTGGGGTGTAGTGATTCTCCGTCTCCCAGTTGGTGACTTTCGTGTAATATTGCTCTAAAGGATTGGAAGACAGGGAAACCCATCAGCTGGCAGAAATTCTTTTGAGCATCTATCCCAGCATTGAGATAGGTATCGGTTGAAGTGAAATTCTGCGCCCAGCTCTTCACATCGGAAAGCCCCTTATCTGAGCTACCGCGTGAGTAAATTTGATCGAGTAAGGCCTTATATAATGCCGCATCCTCTGGTTTAATACTTTTATCTCTCAACCAATTTGTTAAAGTCGCATAATTTTGATCCATCTGGGTGATTGAGGGGGAACTAAGAATCGTGGACCCATTTGAAATTTGATTGCATAAACTTTGCATCTGATCTGAGGTTAATCCTGGGTAGCGCATGTAGATATCGTGGGTTGGATCTGCTTGAAAAATCTGGCTTTGGATCGCAGCGATCAAATCATTGATACTCGTCTTAGGGGGTCTTACCCCTTCCAGATTTCTGACGGCCGTTTTGAATAGCTCAGCCATTTGGTAAGCAGGAGAGCCTGGAGGAACGGTTTTTTCCCAGTTGGAGATATTATTATAATATTGATCTAATGGATTAGCCGGCATAGGGATACCCACTAGATCGCAGAATTTCTGCTGAGCCGGTTGATTGGCATTTTGAAAGATCTGGGACGGGTCAGACATTGAACTTCGCCCACGACTTTAAAGAGGCAAGGCCATCATCGGAGCTTCCCAGATCCTCCATTTCAGCAAGTAATTTCTGTGCCAATGCTTTATCATTTGGTTTTAAACTTGGATCGTTTGCCCACTGCTGTAAAAGAGGTTATATTTTTGATCCATTTGAGTAGGCTGTGGCTCGGGGAGCTTCAACAAGAAATAGGCACTGAGCTGTTTAAGATCATTAACATCCACGCCAGTGCGCCAGAAAATATCGTGTTTAGGGTCGGATTCAAAGAGGGCCTTATTTATTGCAGCGGCCGCCTCATCCAACGATTTGTATTTTCCTAAGGGGGTGATCATCGCTAAAATTTGTTCGATGATTTTGTAGATAGGGGAGTTCTTGTTTATACCCGCAGCCCACTGTGTCAACATATCATATGTCCCTTTTAGGGGATCAGGAGGGGGATTAAGCCCGAAAATTTCTTTAAAACTGTTTTGTTCGGTAGGAGATGCTTTTTTATAAGCATCTTGATCCATGAACCATTGCTCCCATTGCTTTAACTTACCCAAGTTATCATCACTGCTTCCTAATTTGATGAGTACGTCATGAATTTGTTGATAAAACCCAGAAGAACTGGCGTATGATGCATTCATGGCGTAATATTGATCCATTTGAGTCTCAGTGGGGTATTGAAAGCGTGGAAGGGAATTAAATAAGGCATCCAAGGTGCCTAGTTGGCCTTTACTTACATTTGCGCTCATGTAGAAATCGGAGCTCCCACTGTGGTATGAGGAGATCAGTTTATTTAATGCTGCAACAACGTCATCAACAGTTGGTTTTGGGCTTTTATTTTGCAGAGATTGCAGTAGGGCGTTCAACTTATTGACAAGTCACGATGGGGTCCTCTCTGGAGGGAAACATGGTTGCCCATTGTTTTACAGCGTTGATATACTGTTGTATAGGCGCCGGGCCTGAGGGTGGAGCCGGGGGGAGCAGCTCCCTTGACGGCTCCTTTTTTGGAGGCAGCAGGGGGAAGCTCATAGACCGAGCGGGGTGGGAGTCTCTCTTTAAGCTGGGGGATATTCACTGAGTTTCTCTCTAAGATCTGTAAAAGGGGTAATGGGTCCCTCATATCTGCGACAAATTGCTCATGTGGGAACGGTCTGCGCCAGTCTGTTCTTCTAAATGGGAGCGCACATGATCCATGAGTTCTTCAAGCCGATCATCGATCTGCTTTTGTGCCATTTTGATTTTCTGCTGCATCTTCTGCCCAGAAAGATCTCCTCGCTGGAGAGCAGTTTTTAAATCATCACTTGTCGCTTCCACGCTATGCTGAAATTGATCGACCAAATCTTTCACAAGCTCTTGAAATTGTTTAGTCCGTTCAGGAGTCAGCCCGAGAGGGTGTTTTTCAAAAAAGGCAGGATCTAAGTAATGGCGAGGAAGTTCACCGGGGCCAAAAACCATAAGCTCTCCACTGATTGTATCATTCGTTTAATAGATTAATTGAAACTTATCGCGCAACAGAAGAATATCTAGCGGGTGTAACCAAAGATCATGGCAAATTTATTATTTAATTGACAAATCATGACTCCGCAACGATGAGAACGATATGAACGATGACAAAAAAAGAGCTCTTCTTTTATTTTTTTGATACTTTCATCGTTTTTATCGTTGTATCATTTTATCGTTTCTGTGTGTGGGTATATAAAGTCGATTAAAAGATAGACGTGTCTCCACTTTTTTCTCTGTGATTTTCTATATTTGGTAGCGAATCTGACTTCTCGTAGTCGGTAGGGCTGCGTGGGTGATTACCGGTAGGAAAGGGCTTCGGCGAGATGTTCTTCAGAGATAGAATCTCGGTGGCTTAAAGCGGAAATGGTGTGAGCAATTTTAATGACACGCTGGTGGGCCCGGGGGGAGAGGGCGAGCACATCGACAGCCTCCCTCAACAGATTTTGGCAGGCGGTATTGAGTTCGTGAGCTGCCGGGGGGGTTCTATTTTTGAGTAATTCTTGCCCTTTAATGACCCGCACACGGATCTGTTTCAGAAGATTCTTCACTTTGATTCTTTACCAGGTCAGAGTAATCGATAGGAGGAACGCTGAGGTGTAGGTCCATTCGATCGAGAATGGCCCGAAATCTTTTGCCTGTAGCGAGCAATTTGTATGGGGTTCTGCGACATATTTTCTTCGGGTGACCACTATAATCTGCAGGGACACGGATTCATAGCTGCGATGAAGATAAGGTCCGTGGGAAAACAACTTTTACCTCCAGATCGGCTTACATTGATTTTTTTATCTTCGAGTGGCTGTCTGAGAGCTTCTAAAGTGGCTCGTGAAAATTCGGGGAGTCCATCGAGAACAGGACTCCCCGGTGCGCCAATGAAATTTCGCCAGGCTTCGGATAACTCCCCCCTCCTACCATACCTACGTGACTGATCGTATGGTGTGGGGATCGGAAAGGGCGCGAGGTGATCAAACCCTGCCCAAAACCCTATAAGGAGTGAATTTGCGTGATTTCTAAAGCTTCTTCATAGGTCAGTGGTGGCAAAAGGCCGATAAAAGCCTTTGCTAGCATGGTTTTACCTGTGCCAGGAGGGCCCGAAAAGGGGGATAAAAAATTGTGCTGCCCTGTACAGCTGCGATCTCACAAGAGCTCTTTTGACATGAGCCTGCCCCTTGACTCTTTCATGTCAAATGGGGAGAATTCTGGTTTAAAGGATGGCATAGGGGATATGTTAGGGAGTATAAGAGCCTGTTTTAAAAAAAGTGATCGCTTCCTTCAAATGGTGGATCGCCATCAACTCAATCTCTGGATCCAAGCTTGCTTCAGAGGCATTGCCCGCCGGCACGATCACCCCTCTTTTGCCCAATTTTTTGGCCAAAAGACTCGAAGATAAGGCTCCCGGATAGGCTGGAAGTTCCCCGGGTGCAAGCCCAATTCCCCCGCAATCAAGTAGTGAGCCAGCTCAGAGGTAGGAAAGGCACCTAATCCTTGCAAAATACCCAAAGCGATCGGCAGATCATAGAAAAAGCGCCTATCTTTCTGATGTCTGCAGGAGCAAGGTGGACCATACAGCTAAAATTATCGATGGCAAAACCATTATTTTTGAGAACATGTGTCACCCGATCTTTCGACTCTTTGACGGCAGCGTCGGGTAATCCGACGATGCGAAACGAACCTGTCTGATGGCTTGTTAAATCGACCTCAACTTCGATCAAGCGGAGATCTAATCCCATAAATGCAGCGGAAAAGAGGCGGGATAATGGCATGGGTTTTACATAAATGGCATGGAATGCCCCACAGTGCTTGTGGGGCCATTTTTTATATTACTCTAAATCGAGTACGAAATACGCAGGGAATGCAAAATGGTGATTAGGACGAGGTGCCGCAAGAAGATTGAACTTTTTCCCTACTAATTTCTCTAGATTCACACGTGTGCTGTAAAGAAAAGCGATCGGAAGATTGTCCATTTTAAGGATAAAATCACCTGGTCGATTTTTCACAGGACGATTGTAAGGTTCAACAATGCCTGAAAGCGTTGTAGCCCCTTGCTGCTCTTCAGTATAAAACTCATCGATGCTTTTTTCTCCATGAGTCGCTACCCAAAGGTGGTACATCGACTCCTCAAGAGGTTGCCATGCCAACATTTTATCAGTGATCTGTTCATCGCTCAGTGTCGAGGTTAAACCCATTGTATCGGAAGCAGCAGAAGCGACGTCTTGAACATCGATCTTTTCTTCCTTTTTGCCCACAGAGCTTAGTTTGGCCAACTTCTCCATCTGATCGTCATCAAAGACGGAACCACGCCCTTCCGACTTCCCTTCAAGGAACGCGATTTTCTTCTGGATGAAGAGGTCCTGCATCAAAGTCATAATGCTTTTGGCTTGCTCCACAAGAGCTGGCAATTCTTGATAATCGTTAGTGATCTTTTCGAAAGAGAAATGATCCGATCAAAATCGATCTGCTCGAATGGCTTTTGGATTTCAGATTGAGCAAATAGGGAAGCAGCACTGAGATGGTGACCTGCCTCTACCTTTTTTTTCTCAAACGAGGCAATGAGCTCAATTCCCCCTTTTTTTTCTAGGTATTCTTTTGCGATATAGAATCGGCTAGTAGGAGGAAGATCGATCTCCAACCATTTGTTATTGGTTGAGCTCACTGTAGTTTCAACCGAGTCTCCTCGGTTCAATTGAGCCACAACTGCCGCTTCAGTGTCAGGAGACAAGCGGACATTCACACGTTCACCTTCCACTTTGCCATCGAGAATAAAGGTGCGAAAAACGTACCCTTTGCTCCCTTTTGGAGGCAAAATAGCATAGTAATCTTGCGTTTCTCCCATAACAGCAAACAGATCTCCCCGTGTCGTCTCCCTCACTACATGCCCCTCTAAAGAGGGTTGTGTCCTCATCCTCACTTTTGACCCCGAAATGATACCAGTGAAGGGCTCAAACGGTGTTGTGGGAAGTGGGGTGTGGAGAACAACGGGTGTTGTTACAGGAGGGTTTATTGGGGTTGAAGACGTAGGTGAAATTGGCGTCCCGTTTTCTTGTACAGCTATCGGTACGAGTTCATTCTCTGCGCACAATTGTGTCGAAGCGACCAACAACAAACAGCAGAGCTGCAACGTGTGCTTTTTTAACATAGATCGATTCTCCTGGAGCGAGTTTTACACACGTTTTTAAAGCTTCCTTGCGAATTTTCGCAAGCGAAAAGCACTAGCTATACAATACAGCTTTAATGTGCTCACAATGATTTTCGCCACATGTGCAGCCGACAGGGGTACCCAAATAGACACTGTAGTGCTCGCGTGGATTGAGTGGATTTGTCACGACATAGAGCATCTCCCCTTTTTTGACAATTTCCCAATCGCGGAACTTCAGATCTTCCTCCGACACAGGTTGATCAAGTTCTGAGGGATCCCGTTTTTTTCCAGGTTGATGGATCGCCCTAGCGACTTGGCAGTGGGGACAGTTACAATGGGGCTCTGGTTTAGGAAATCCGTTCACATCATCATTCGTCATCATTTTAATAACGGAAGAGATCTTTTCGAGCATTTCCGAGGGCAAATCGGCAGTGTTGGCATGCGACACATTGTGCTGCAAGACCTCCATGCCTGGCATTCCCTCAATACCTGCTATGCCGAAGCGGATCGGTATATTGGCCAGCTGTTCAGGAGAAAGTCCAATCAATTGTTGGAGCAATCCATTCATGCTCCTTCCATCCCCCTCTCCTTTCGATTTAGGAAACGAACCGTTACGCTCCAGAAAGTTCATGTGAGCCGAGAAGGCGATATCGATTAACGAGGCGTCGAGCTTTGGAATTCGAACCGATCTCCCCTCAGGCATATGAATAATAAGAGTAAAGAGCTGTGCTTCTGGATCCTCTTCTGATTGTAGAAATGTGATTTGATCCCATGTTGTTGAGATATAAGGTGGGATACAAATCAATTTTTCATCGATTTTTACTTTCATAACACTCCTCCGTCAAGAGAATGAAAAAGGTCCAGGACTCATGAACGGTCAAAAAGCCACATTCCCAGCTCTTCTTCAACCTATCCAAAGTCCCTGTTTTTTTAATTCTACTCTAGTGTATCTGTTTCGTCGATTTTTAGCAATCCATTTTTAGCGCTCGATGCAATTGACTGCTAACTTTCTTTCGTTGCAGTTTCGAAACTGATGCCATAAAGTACAAATATGGCAAGAAAATCATTTGTTATCGATACCAATGTTTTACTCCACGACCCCACCGCTTTAACGGCTTTTGGTGATAATGAGGTCATTGTTCCCTTAGCTGTTCTCGAAGAGTTAGATACAATGAAGAGATTTCGAGATGAAAGGGCAAAAACAGCCAGGGATGTGTTTCGCAATTTTGACAACTTAAAGCGATCGGGAAGTGGTGATTTTCATCAGGGGGTTATATTGCCGACCGGGGGTCGGATCCGAATTCAAATGATGATTAAGACCGATTATAACCCCAATTTTGCGCTTTCGATCGCAAGTAATGCCTATCGAATCCTGATGTCTGCCTATTATCTTTTTGAAAAGGGGGAGAATGTCGTTTTAGTCTCGAAAGACTTGGCGATGAGGGTCAAAGCTGAGGCGATGGGGATCGAGTCGGAAGATTATGAAAATCAAAAATTCAACTACGATACCCTTTTCAAGGGTTACCGTAAAATTAATGTGGATAAGCGCACGATCGATCTCTTTTTTAAAGATGGAAGAGTACAGCTCAATGGAGGAGAGCATGGAGCGTTCTTGCCCAATGAATATTGCCTCATGATTTCGGAGCTACACTCATCAGCAATAGGGAAATACGATGTAAAAACTAAATCGATCTCCTCCCTGCTGCAACTTCCGCCAGACATTTGGGGGATCACACCCCTAAATATCGAACAAAGATGCGCACTCGATTTGCTACTTCGAGATGATGTGAAATTGATCACTTTAGTGGGTCCTGCGGGTACAGGAAAGACCCTATTGGCTTTGGCCGCAGCTTTGCGTAAAGTGTTTGATGAGGGAGTCTACAGAAGAATATTAGTCAGCAGGCCTATTGTGCCTTTGGGACGCGATATAGGTTATCTCCCCGGTTTAAAAGAGGAGAAGCTCATCCATTGGATGCAGCCAATTTATGATAATCTGGAATTTTTGTGTGCCTCTATGGGAGATGAACCGAATGAGACCTTGAGATGGGTGACAGAAAGCAACAAGCTCGAAATGGAGGCCGTGACCTACATTAGAGGGCGCTCTTTGCCTAAAATATTTATGATCATCGATGAGGCCCAAAACCTGACACCTCATGAAATGAAAACGATCATTTCTAGAGCAGGAAAGGAGACCAAAGTGATACTGACTGGTGACCCTACACAAATTGATAATCCTTATCTAGATAAAAATTCCAATGGGCTGACTTACACAGTTGGAAAATTCAAAGAAGAAAAATTATTTGGTCACATCTTTATGGGGAAAACGGAGCGCTCCGAATTAGCTGCGTTAGCAGCCGAGGTGATGTAGAATTCCAATGTTGACTTCGGCATGGTTTTTTTATACGATACCAATGTTATTTTGAGGCAAAAAAATGGCATATTTTCCTTGTTTTTCTAGCACAAAATCAAACCATTCAGAATGTCATTTACTTGCCTCTTGTATTCATTCAAAGTGGGGTGACGCCGCTCTTACGGTATTTGTCCTTGGGGCCTTGGCTGTTGGTATTTTTGCCTCTGCACAAGGTCCCGCATGTGGAGGAGGGGGGGTCAATGCAGCTCTCCTTTCTCACGTTATGTACGGGTTGGCAATCTTTTTTTCCATTATACTCATCGTCAAATGCGCATTAGCTTACTACAGCAAACGCTTGCCCTAGCAATGCTCCAGCAATTCCGCCGGTCGATTCCATCGAGTACGCTTGATAAAGGTTTTCGTAAACTTTTTTTATATCACAGAGAACACAGAGCGCACAGAGCCGACCAAGCCCGCATACACGGGCCCTGGTCGATCGCTATCGCTGGTGCGCGACTGCACGCAACCGATTAACTCTGTGTGCTCTGTGTTCTCTGTGGTAAAAAAATAACCGCATAAAATTGTCGGCGTGAATTGCTGGCAATGCCCGACCATTGGATAGCGCCGAAATTATTTTGTTCGGCAGCTGTGAGGAACAAAAGAGTGGAGATCTGGCTTTTCAAAGCGTGAGTTAAAATTCTGGTTTGGAAAAGGGTATAGAGTTTCATTTCGCCCAAACATCATGAGTTCTCCCCGTAAAATGAGATTGCCCTTCTCCTTCCACAGTTTTGCTTTATATACTTTCCCATGTTGTGGATCGATAACCTGTCCAATATGTTTCCCTTTCACATCGCAAGAGGAGACGCAAATGATATCGAGTCCACAATAGTACGGATTCCCCATCATCCCCGGTGCCCTTGATTTTGGATGAGCAATTGTCTCCTCCACAACACCTTGTTCATTATAAGTGGCAACAATTCTGCCGTAGTATTTTCCGCAGTAAGGATAGACGGCGATCACAGATGTAGGTCTATGGTTTTTAGTGTCATAGGTATACCAGAACCCGGAAAGATCCTCTGCAATTAAAGCGCCATGAGTGCAGAGAAACAATATAAATATAAAAATTAATTTTTTATTCAAGTTTGCTAACCCTCAATTCGGCTATAAATATAATGTTTAAAACGGTCCAAATTGTCAATAATTTTTTTGTATTAAAATTATTTGTAAGTCACTTGAGTAAAATTCTATTTTAGGTAATATTAGACTTCTTGCGTAATTAAATGGCGATCAGAAAATGAGTAGTTTTTGTTTCTGTTTTTTCTGACCCTGTTTTGACACACTCAAATTGAGTAGGCAAAAAAGGATCAGAAAAAAGAGGAATAAAAAGGGCCATTGTATGACGTCATTACATTACGCAAGAGGTCGATTATTCGTCGTTTTTTTTATGTTACATGAGCAATTTTATATCATTACCGGAGGACCCGGCGCAGGGAAGACAACACTGATCAATGCCCTTAAAGAAAAAGGGTATTGCTGTATTGAAGAGAGTGCGCGCTTGGTCATTCAAGAGCAAATGGGTAGCGGGGGCGATGCCTTGCCCTGGAATAATATTGAAAAATTCAGAGAGAGAATGCTCGCTCATGCTCTTGAATCGTATGACAGAGCGCTAAAAAATCACGCACTGATCACCTTTTTTGACCGGGGAGTTTTCGACCTTATTGCCTACGATAGGCGCACCAAAATGGCAAGTTCTCCCGATCTGCGTCTGGCAGTACAAAAAATGCTATACAATAAAAAAGTTTTTATCACGCCTCCTTGGGAAGCAATTTTCTGTAATGATAATGAAAGAAAGCAAACCTTTGGCGAAGCAGTTGAAATTTATAAAGGGATTATCGCAGTCTACGAGGAATGTGACTTTCAACTCATAGAACTTCCAAAGAACAGCGTTGAGGAACGCATCTCTTTCATCCACACACATCTGACTCCCTCTCTTTAGTAACCTGAGTTTTACGCCATGTGCAAATTTTTGAGGCAGAAAAATCGTTATACCATTATTGATGTATGCAGGGGAGTGTGAGGTGTGATGAAACGGTTATTGATTTGCTGTGTCTTTCTGTTAATGAGCAAAGTGGAGGCCCTTCCTGTAGGTAATCCGGGGGAGGCAAGCCTATTCCACAATAAAACAAGAGTATGTGCCCTACCTTTTGCAAGTTACGGTATTGGTTTTTATGGCGATTATGTTTTCAATCGCCACATGCGCACTAATCCAGGCAAAAATGTCGATTGGACAAAAATTTTTACAAATGCGGGATATCTGGTCCTTAATTTTAAAGAGCGCGTAGACCTGTTTGCAACTCTTGGCACGACGCGAATCTCTTTAAATACGAGTTTAATCTCGTTTAACAATGCTGGGGATACGGCCCTTTTTGAGCTGGAATCGGGAACGGCCTTTTCTTGGAGCGTTGGAGGAAGAGCGACTCTGTGGTGCTATAAACGTGTCTCTCTCGGTATTGAGGGGCAATATTTTTCTACCAAGCCCAATATCAAAAGAGCCTATATTGCCGCTGGAGCTTCAGCCTATTTTGATAACAGTCTGATCACTCATTATAGGGAGTGGCAAACAGGTTTAGGCATTTCCTATCGCTGCAATCCCTTTTTTATCCCTTATGTAGCCGTGAAATATTCCGACGCTCGCTGGAAATTAGCAAATGGCAAAAATATTATTGTAGAGAGCAATACCAACACCTTTTTCTTCAATATGCATAGTCATGTGCCCTTGGGATATGTTATCGGTTTGACTTTCTATCCCAAAGCTTGTGACTCAGTCGCTGTGACGGTTGAAGCCCGTTTTTCAGATGAAAAAGCGCTCTACGTGAATGGTCAAATGCGATTTTGAGAAATAAACTATGAAAAAAACCCTCCTCATAGCTGCTTTATTGTATTCCGCCATACTCTCCGCATTACCCGTGGGGAACCCCTCTGAGGCAAGCCTATTTTTTAATAACGGGTGTCGTAGAGAATGGGGGAGAAGTCGATTTGATCATGTGAATTTCATCGTCGGCTATTATGGTGATTTTGTCTTCAATCGCCATTTGAAAACGAAAGATAGGCATATCGATTATAGTCGGATCACTACAAATGCAGGCTATTTGGCGCTTACCGGTTGGGAGATCGTAGAGCTTTTTACCACCTGGGGTGCCACTAAGCTTTCTTTAAATACAAGCTTAGTGTCATTCAATGTGACTAACCGCCCCCCTCGATTTGAACTTGAAACCACGACCACTTTTTCCTGGAGTATCGGGGGGCGTGCGACACTCTGGGAATACGAATGCCTTTCGCTTGGGATCATGGGACAATATTTCACCTCCAAACCGGGTACCAAAGTGTGGTTCTTACGAGCCAATATCAGTGGTAATCCGGACGAACAGAGAAGGAGATACACCGAATGGCAATTCGGAGCGGGGATCTCCTATCGCTATAGCTATTATTTTGTTCCCTACATTGCCATCAAATGGGCACGCGCTTTTTGGGGCTTTAACAATCAGAATTTGATCGCGCAGGAGGGCATTGTGGCCACACTGGTCGATTTAAAAAATAGTAAGGACCTAGGAGGTGCCGTGGGTGTCTCATGGGCTCCCTTTGATTGCCAACACTCTGTCATCACCGTTGAGGGGCGCTTTGGCGATGAAGCCGCCTTCTACCTCAATGGCCAACTCTTCTTCTAAAGCCCCCAGAAATACGGCCAAAAACTACGTAAATACGGCCAAAATGGTCCGAATAAGGCCAAAAACTCTTGAAAAATGGCCGTATCTTAGTAAAATGGAGGAACAGAGTGAGTCTCCGAGACAATAAAATGGCCGTATTGAGACAGCTTGGTCTAGAAATCAGAGCCTATAGGTTTGCCCGATTTAATTAAAAAACTCGGAAATGGAGTCACGGAACGCTCCCTTAGGCGCTGGTTGAACGCATTGATTCATGAGGGAGCCATTTACTCATTACTCCATGATGTGACAAAAGCTTGAAAGGAAAAAAAATGCTCACGGAAACCCGTGAGCCATTTTCTACCATGGTTGGGTACAAGGACTGTCCAACCAATTGGGGGTGGGTGGACGCGTTTAGAACTTGGGATTGGAAGAAAATCAAACTTATTCCACATCTTGATCTTAAAATTTTAACAAGCTAATCACTTGGGAATCGAGAAAGGAACCATATAAACAATGGGGCTTTTGCCAAGATTCTTTTTAAGAAAATCTCTTAGCTCTAGTGCTTCGCCGTTGCATTGAACGTTTTGGCTTGGTGGTGCTTTTGAGTTTGGGGCTTGGGGCGGGAGCACCACGTAGCAGGCCTTCAGTATTTAAGTCTTCATCTATTTCTGGCCAATGAATGCCATAGCCTCCTCCACAAATTTCCCATGAAGATCTTTGTTTTATGGTGGCTTTTTGAAGCCTTGGATACCAAGCAAGAGGCACAGAAATTGAGCGTCCATCTCTCAAATCAACGACCAAAGAATCCCTGGTAAAGTAGACTGCATCTACTCGCTCATCCATCTTAGGTGCCAAAGTACTCATTCCATTGATCCAATAAATATTGTTGATTCTGATTAACTATTTGATGTAGTTCATTCAGCTCTTTTTTTGCAAATCCGATGTTGTCTGCCAAGTCTACTTTTTGTAGCCAGAATTTTGCAGATGAATCATCTCTATCAACATGGATATGAGGAGGTTCATTGGGTTCATGGCTATAGAAATAGAAACGATAGGGCCCTATTCGTAAGACAGTTGGCACAACAATTTATATATATATCAAAATTTGGGCTTAAAAATACCACTTTCATGAATATAATACCAGGAGCGAGTATCTCAGCCAGCAATTCCCGCCGACAATTTTATGCGGTTATTTTTTTACCACAGAGAACACAGAGCACACAGAGTTAATCGGTTGCATGCAGTCGCGCACAAGCGATAGCGATCGACCAGGGCCATCACAAAGCATATGTTGTCTGGCTAGCTGAAAATAAGGGGTATGACGCTTTCGTTGATTATATGACAAAACCTCAGTTTTTTCAGGTCGTGACTCGAGAGGCTAAATGGTTAAATCTTATCAACATCGGTCATCATGCTTTACTGAGGCTGCCAGGGGATCGAAAATGCGAATGGTCGCCCACCCCGCGCGATGTTCCAGTAAACCAATGGACCCAGCTCGAATTACGTCAAGCCACAGGGGGGACAATTGAGCGCATTTGGCAGACACATCAACAGCTAGAAACATCATATCATTCCATCTCCGGTTTTTTATCTTTTGAACCTTTTACAAATGACTGTTTCACATATGTCGATCGTTTGCTTACTGCCACTGGGGAAAGGCCAACACAGCTGACAAGATTCTTAGCACCAATCTGTGCTTCTTTTGAAAAGCTGATTGTCAGTTAAAAATCTAAAATTGATGGAGTAAATCAGAAGTCTCCCCTATCATAGTGCCTTTTCATTGGACATTGAAACATGCCCACGATTTCCGAGTTTTTTGGTATTCTGATTTTAATGTTTTATAGTGACCATGCACCCCCGCATTTTCATGCAAGATATGGGGAATATGAGGCTTTGATACAAATTTCTCCATTGGGGATACTTAAAGGAAAACTGCCCCCTCGAGCTTTGAGTTTGGTCATGGAATGGGCTCAAATTCATCAAGATCAACTCATGGAAGATTGGAACTATGCTGCAAACAACAAAAAACTACAAAAAATCCCTCCTCTCGAATAAATGTAGAGGTATGGATTTTAAGAAAGCCAAAATAGTCGCCTGCAAGGCAAAGCCAAATTACCATGTCTGGATCCGTTTTGAGGACGGTCTTGAAGGTGAGGTTGACCTAAGCCACCTGGTGGGACAGGGTATTTTTTCTGTCTGGGAGTCTATTGAATATTTTAATGAAGTGCGCGTCGATGCCAGAACACATACGCTGGCCTGGGGCAATGATATTGATCTAGACCCTTATGTTTTACGTGAGAAGCTTCTAAAGTAATTGAGCAGCCTCAGCGGACCGATTGAGCCTCAACTCAAGACGCTCTCCAATTTTAGGTGATACAAAGTATTGATTGATATGATTTATAAATTTGCGTATCCCAATCTCTTTGATACGATCCAATACCCCCCCTTGTAGTTCATTTTGAACAAATTCTGGCAGGGCATGGAAAGTGTCATCTTCTGTCGACAGTGATCCATTCAAAAATGTGATAATTTGATCTTTAATAATAATGGCCTCATTGAAGCGATCCGTGCCTAATTCATACGCATTATGGTGCATGAGATAGGTCATGCATTGTTCAGGATGGTCGTTAACTTCAAAACAGGAAACCATAGAGTCGAGTACAGATTGGTGGGTCGACTCCATCCAACGGCGTCGATGATTAGGTCCTCCTGGCTCAAAATTAGCCATGATAGGAGCCCGTGTAAATTGCACGATCTCTTGCATGGTCGTAGTCGGAATACTAGCGGTGTCGCCTCTAAAATAAATGGCTACTTCAATTCCTCTGCCGTTTAAATACCCAGCTACACATGAGAGATTCTTGAACATCACATGCACCTGTCCCTGACCAGTGACGTGCTGGAACAGAATGAAAATCGACCGTTTCACCATTACAGGAGATCGTTGTTGTCATCCACCATTCATGCTCTTGAACATTTGTGAATCCCAAATCTCTAAATCGATTAAAATCTCCTTTAGGAACCAGAAGAATAGGCTGATGAGGGACAAGTTGTTTCAATGAATCTATATCACAATGGTCTCGATGGTTATGAGAGATTAGAATGACGTCGATAGGCGGTAATTCGTCGGCTGTAAGGCCAGGTTCCGTTTGTCTGGGATAAAAAACAGTGTTCAATCCTCCAAAAATGGGATCGGTCAGTACGTTCATTTTTCCCATTTGAAATAGAAGTGTTGCATGGCCGATATTTTGGACAGTGGGGTTTTCTGTATGCAATTGAGGTTCATCGCGTTTATAGATCTCAGCTTCAGGTTCATCTTGGCTAAAGTATTTGCAGCAAGTACCAAAGCTAAGTTGTCTCCC
>CAVPKN010000014.1:0-89920 GCA_963705695.1 uncultured Chlamydiales bacterium | reverse complement strand
GTTGATGCAATATCGAGATGCAATCCGTGGCTTATCCCCCCGCCTTTATCGTAACTTGCGGCATCGGCAAGATCTTTTAATGATCATTATGGAAACGTGGAGAACTTGAAGAGGAAGAAGAAGAAGAGGAGAAATCACCGTGAACCCCTTTGAAGGTCTGATCCGACAATTAGCTCTCATTATGAATTGCGAATTGCACCCCGATGCACGTCAATCGTGTTCACTCTCCTTTCTTCCAGAAGAGCTCGTCATTCAAATCGATCTTGATTCGAACGCGGATAAAATTTTAATCGGCTCCCAACTAGGAAGATTGACTCCGGGCGCCTATAGAAACAAAATGTTTACCCAAGCGTTGCGAGCTAATGGCGCGGCTAAATTGCCTTGCGGCATCTTAGCCTTCAGCGAAAAAAACGACACCCTGATTCTATTCCAATATTTAGAGCTTGCCACTTTAACCGGAGAAAAACTCTACCACTTTTTGCAACGCTTCCGAGAACATGCGCTCGTCTGGAAAGAGGCTTTGTCTACTGGGGATGTCCCACGTATTGCTGAAGAGGAGATTCGAAGCAGCGGCACTTTTGGATTAAGACCATGAAAGAGGAAACAGAAAGAAAAAAAATCGAAGGCGTCCTTTTGCAAACCCCCGCCTCTTCTCAATGGGAGAAAATCGGCGTGAGGGACCATCATGGATTTTGCCTTCACCTATCCTCCCTCCATTCCGAAAAAAGCTCCGGCATTGGGGAATTTCTAGACCTTATCCCCCTCATTTCATGGTGTAAGGAGATTGGAATGGATATCATCCAACTTCTCCCCCTTAATGATAGTGGCCTCGATACAAGTCCCTACAACGCTCTTTCGGCTTACGCTTTAAATCCTATTTATTTGAGTTTGAGCGATCTTCCCGAAATTCAGCGCGTTCCTGAATACCGAGAGAAATTAGAAAAAATGCGCAGCTGGACCCGCACGACTCGGGTAAAATACCACGTCATTCGGGAACTGAAAATGTCATTTCTCAAAGAGTACTTTACACATCTATTTCCCGAACTGTCAGCAAGTGAGTCCTATCTGCAATTTGTGTCGGAAAATCCGTGGTTGCAAAGTTATGCTCTATTCAAAATTTTGAAAGAGGAGATGTTATGGCAACATTGGGAGGAGTGGCCCACCCTTTATAAAAGTCCCTCGAGCCAAAGCTATAACGACCTCCTTCAAGAGCATCGGCAAGCTTCAGAGTTCCACTTTTTTCTTCAATATTTGTGCCACGCCCAAATGGAGAGGGTCAAAAAAAGCGCCGAAGCCAATGGGGTCTATCTCAAGGGAGACATTCCCATCCTTATCAGTCGCGACAGTGCTGATGTTTGGAACCAGCGCCATCTTTTTCTCCTTCATCTTGCGGCGGGTGCACCCCCAGATCTGTATGCAAAAGAGGGGCAGTATTGGGGTTTTCCCATTTATGACTGGGAGGAGCTCGAGAGGGAAAACTATAAATGGTGGAGAGAGCGCCTCCGGATTGCCTCCCGTCTCTACCATCTTTA
This sequence comes from uncultured Chlamydiales bacterium, assembly GCA_963705695.1. Taxonomy (GTDB): domain Bacteria; phylum Chlamydiota; class Chlamydiia; order Chlamydiales; family JAAKFR01; genus CAVPKN01. The sequence continues at coordinate 88,388 of CAVPKN010000014.1, read as the reverse complement.
TCGGATCGATCATGTCGTCGGGTTTTTCCGCATCTGGGCCATTCCATATGGCAAACCAGCAAAAGCGGGAAACTTCCTCCCTTCTCATGCTGAACAGTGGATCCCTCAGGGGCAAAAAATCATGGAAATGATGCTTAAAGCAGCCCCTATTTTACCAATTGGAGAGGATCTAGGACTTGTTCCCCCAGAAGTGAAACATTGCCTCTACCGCCTCGGTATTTGCGGCACTAAAATGATGAGATGGGAGAGAAGGTGGGAGGGGGATGGTGGATTTATCCCTGTAGACGAATACGAACCGATGACGATGACTTGTGTCTCCACTCACGACTCAGACACATTGCAGCTATGGTGGCGTCACTTTCCCAAAGAAGCCAGGCTTTTCGCCGAATTTAAGAAGTGGCCCTACCAACCTTTCCTTTCACTCCCACACCATGAAAAGATCCTGAGAGACTCTCACCACTCCTCTAGCCTCTTCCATATCAACTTGCTCCAAGAGTATCTTGCCCTTTTTCCCGAATTGGTCTCCCATAACCCACAAAACGAGCGGATCAATCGACCCGGCACTCTCCTCGATACCAATTGGACCTACCGCTTCACCCCATCCGTAGAAAAAATGGTCGAGCATATCCCGCTCAAACACAAAATCCGCACTCTCCTGTCAGAGTAAAACCTATCCCATCGTGAACGAGCCCGTTTGCGCATCCTATTACCCATAAGTTTTGCTTGAACTTAATGGGATACGTCTTCAATAGATATTGACGAGCACTGAGGAAATGGAGGCACTGAAACACTGAGGAAGAAAAAAAATCGCCTCTCTTGAGCTTGCTCAAGTGCTGGAAGAGAATTTACAAACCATCGACGTTTATAATGTCCTACCTGTTTAGGATGTTCATTCGCACCCACTTTTAAAAGATCTTCAAAATTATAGATCCATTCATCTTTCAGGGCGTCGTAAAAATCACGCTTCAGCGCAGTGGCAACAGAGTTTTCATAGTCAGCATGCTTACGTCGGTAGTAATAGAGCATTGCTAAATCCACAATGAGGATGAGCCCTCCTACACCACTCACAAAACTACCCAAAGAGCCGGAAAGGACTCCACCCCCACCATCAATAGTAGAGCAATCACCGCTAAGACCACACCTGTAATTTTACGACTTGTGGTCCAATGTTCGGAGTGGCACTTGATGTGAACAAGGCTATCTCGTGAGGTTGTACTATTATGCGGGAGTCTCCCCCAATAAAATAGGAATGCCCTTTTCTCAAAATCGGCCAGGATGGGATTCTGTACAAGATTTGAAAAATGGGCAATACATGATGACATAACGATTCCTTATTTACCTTTAACAAAAAGGGAAGCACAACATCAAGATTAAATAAAGACTAACCTCTTCCGAGCCAGCAATTCCTGTAGTACTGCGCAGAAATTATCGTTCATATCGTTATTATGGACACACAAAGCAACGATATAAAGGGTTTCTAAAAGATGGGGCAAGGTCAAGCAAAACATATGAGTAATAGCGTCCGCGACCACCGTGCCAGAGTTCTAAGCTTTTGTCGTTTGCTTTTCAATTCTCTGATGATCAGCGAGTAAAAGACTCTTTTTCGAATAAAAATGGATATAGTAATTATTTTCATCTCTATGTTCAAAGGCTTGAAGTGACTCTGGCAACCAATACCGTATCTGCATACCCGCTTGCTTTCTACATATCGAAGTACCGTCGTTAAAAGATTTTCAAAATTATAGGTCCATTTGTTTTGCTTGTTGTAAAAATCACGCTTCAGCTGACTGGCAACAGAGTTTTCATAGCCAGCATGCATACGTCGGTAGTAATAGAGCATGGCTAAATCCACAATGAGGACGAGCCCTCCTACACCACTCACAAAACTACCGAAAGTGCCGAAAAGGGTCCCACCGCCCACCATCAATAGTAGAGCAATCACCGCTAAGACCACACCTGTAATTTTACGACTTGTAGTCCAGTGTTCGGAGTGGCACTTCACGTGAATAGTTGTAGATCTTGCAAATTTATAATCACTATCCCTAAGAGCGTTCTGCTCAAAATCGGCCAGGACGGGATTCCTTACAAGATTTGAAAAATGGGTAGTACATGATGACATAAAGACTCCTTATTTACCCTGAAAGGATAGCAAAACATCAAGATTAAATAAAGGCTAATCTCTTCCGAGCCATTCCCATAATACTGCGCAGAAATTATCGTTCATATCGTTCGTATCGTTTTATCGTTAAGCGCATGATTATGCACACACAAAGCAACGATATAAACGATTTAACGATACGAACGATAGAACTTTGGGGAGCAGTTAAGCGTGAGGAGGCCTACGGTTTTCCACTCTCTCATAATCTGCATCAAGAAGTGGCCTGGTTTGGTAATAGTGAATAACATAGGTATTTTCATCAAGACGTTCATGAGCCATGCGCTGCTGTTGAAACCATAGTCGCCCCGTCTCACCAATACTCTTACGGTCTTTACTCTGTGCCAACTCAAATAAAGCAGTGGGGTCGTAGCACCATATATTGCCGTTGTTATATTTAAGAAGTTCTTGAGCAACGACTTCTTCATAGGCTGCATGTTTACTTCTATGGTAATAGACAACTGCAAGATCGATAATGAGAACAATTGCTCCTACACCAAACAAAAAACTGCCAAAAGAGCCAGAGATAGCTCCTCCTGTGATCACGGTCAATAAAGAAATGGCGGCTACAGCTGTTAGCGTGATTTTGCGCTTTGAATCCCAATGGAGAGAATGCACTTCTATATGAATGACATATCCGCTCGCCTTATGCGGCCCCATATTATCCGCAATAGCTTTTTGTTCGAAATCGGCAATCGTTGGATTGCGAACAAGTGATGAAAGATGAGCCAAACAGCTTGCCATAAACTCTCCTTTAATAACGTCTTGCAACGAATATACAGGAGGATTCTTATTAAATAAAGAACAAAGTAGCACGGCGTGATGGCAATCCCAAAATGAGCAGGGTTTATGAATGAGTCCTATTGACTGTTGTAGAGCGTGACTTAAAAACCGCTCTGTCTTAAATTATGTTTATATTACTTACGAGGAGATAAAGATGATCAAGACAAAAACACATGGTTACGCCGCTTTTGGAGAAAGCTCCCCTCTTATTTCATTTGAATTCGAACGGCGAGACCTGCGGCCCACTGATGTTAATATTGATATTCTCTACTGCGGCGTGTGCCATTCCGATCTCCATGAAGTCAAAAATGAGTGGAAAAACACAATTTACCCCCTTGTGCCAGGCCATGAAATTGTGGGGCGTGTGACGCAAGTCGGCAGTCAGGTCAAGTCTTTTAAATGGGGGAACTCGTGAGCAGTGGGTTGTATGGTGGGTGTCGGCCAAGAATGCAGCAGTTGCAAAGATCATCTGGAGCAATTTTGCGAAAGGAGGACCTCTGTATACCTATAACAGCAAAGATAAAGTGGATGGTAGCGTTACTTATGGAGGGTATTCAAACAATATCGTTGTCAACGAGAAATTTGTCCTCCGCATTCCTAAAGAATATAAAGAGAAAGATCTATCAGGAGTAAGCCCCCTTTTGTGCGCGGGAATTACAACCTACTCCCCCTTACGCCACTGGAAGATTGGAAAAGGGGATCGCGTTGGGGTCGTCGGCATTGGGGGTTTGGGACATATGGCCATTAAAATTGCTCATGCCATGGGTGCGCACGTTGTGGTATTTACCTCTTCGGAGAGTAAAGATCACGATGCCAAGCGGCTGGGAGCTAATGAAGTGGTGATCTCAAAGCATGAACAGGAGATCAAAAAATACAACAATAGCCTCGATTTCATTATTAACACCGTCTCTGTTTCCCATACGCTCGACATGTACATGAATCTTCTGAAACGAGATGGGATCATGTGTTTAGTGGGCCTCCCTGCGAATCCCCATCCCAGCCTCGATGCCGCTCAATTGATTTCGAAGCGGCTTGTCTTGACGGGCTCCCTCATTGGCGGCCTTAAAGAAACTCAAGAGATGCTCAATTTCTGTGCGAAACACAATATCCTATCCGACATCGAATTGATTCCGATCCAAAAAATCAACGAAGCCTACGAACGGATGCTCAAAAACGACGTCAAATACCGCTTTGTCATCGACCTCTCCTCCCTTAAGCATTAAACAAAGAGTCTTTTCCTATCGCGATGGCCGTTTTAACTTGAAATGACTCTCTCATTAGGCGCGATGCCTTGTTAAAAAGTGAACTAATGCGGAGAAGTCGCCATTATCAGCATTCTTTAATGCATGAATATACATGCTTCGTTTTTCACCATTTTCCGAAAGATTAGGCCAAACAATTGGCTCATACCCAAAAGCTCTTAACACCATACGGTCTTTGTAGTTTGGCGATACTTTCCCGCCCATGTCCATACATGGCCAAACATAGCTTTATGAACTTGATTAATATGCAAAATTGAAAACCATTTAGGAAAAAGGTAAGGCTTTTTTTCCAAATATTTGTCAGCAGCCAATCGAATATTATCGGCCTCAACTGCATCTAACTGGGCATGATTATAAACCTACGTTACTTTCAAACCTGAATAATCATCTAAGGGAGTTGTATCTGAAAAGTTTCTAGGCGTGATGGACATCATCGTCCCATAATTGCCCAGGAGAACTTAGAATTGATTCAATTTCGTTCTCCAGTAATAAGTCTCGCCATTTCTTTTCTGGCTTTTGTTGTTCCAAAGCCATTGTGCCCTCAACATAACGTACACGTTTTTCAGCAATTTTTCTGGCCTTTTCTCTTAAGAATAATTCGATGCTTTCAAAACGTGGGATAGGAACATAGGCAATATCGCATTCCATTGCCAAAAAAAATTTTTTTATTGTTTCCTCATTTGGGCCGGTAATACCCTTTTCAATTCTGGCGATTGTAGAATGAGGAATTCGAGCTCTACTAGCTAATTGCCTTTGCGTCCTTACATGGATCAGTGGCTGCGTAAGGTGAGTTAATAAAAGGCGGGGAATGTCATGGATTTTTGGAGGAGGATTGCGATAGGGCGTCGGTGACAATGGTTTCCGCCTCTTGTAAGATCTGATTGAGGTGGTTTGGGTTGCGAAAGCTCTCTCCGTAGATTTTGTAGATCCCTTCGGTACCGGAGGGGCGCGCGGCAAACCATCCCTGCTCCGCGACGACTTTTAGGCCACCGATGGGGGCGCCGTTCCCGGTGATGACGAGGATGGAGGTGATGTTTTCTCCAGCGAGTTCTTTGGAGTTGACGTTCGAGGGAGAGAGGTGTTTGAGGATCTCTTTTTGCTGGGAGGTTGCTTTGGCTTCCAGACGATCGAAAAAACTGACTCCAAATTCTTTTGTGAGTTCTTGATAGATCTCTCCGGGGTCTTTTTTCAATTCGGCGGTCATCTCAGCAGCAAGCAAAGCCAGGATGATTCCGTCCTTATCGGTTGTCCACACTGAGCCATCAAAACGGGTGAAGGTCCCACCGGCGCTCTCCTCCCCTGCAAAGCACAGAGTCCATTTGTAAGACCCTTCTACAAACCATTTGAAACCCACAGGCACTTCATAAGTGCTTCTCGTCCAATTTTGCAACGACCCGATCGATCATTTGACTACTAACCACGGTTTTTCCCACAGCCCCTTTGTGTGGCCAGTGGGGACGATTCGTGAAAGAGATAGAAAATCGCCGCAGAGAGGTAGTGATTAGAAGGGAGAAGACCGTAATTTTTGTCACAATGCCATGTCGGTCATGATCGGTGTCGCACGCAAAAGCGACATCGAAACGCTCTTTAAGAGCTAGCAACCCTTGCATGCGCATAGGAGGAAGAGGGATCCATCCGAATTTTTCCATCGCAATCCACACTCATGAAGCGGAACGTAGGATCTACCTCCTCGTTGACTATCGTGAGATGGAGGCCGTAGGTTTCAGCAATTGGCTTCCAATAATGGACGCCAGCGCCACCTAAGGGATCGACTCCGATATGGATTTTAGAATCTGCGATGGCGCGCAGATCGATGATGTTGCTCAGATCTTTGACATAGGCCTCAAGATAATTATGCCTTTTTGTGGTGGAGGCATTAAGCGCCTGATCAAAACTGATTTTAGAGATACCTGAAAGCCCTTTTTCAAGAAACTCATTCGCTTTCGTTTCGATCCAATCTGTAATTTGGGGCTCAGCTGGACCGCCATGAGGAGGATTGTATTTAAATCCCCCTTCACAGGGTGGATTGTGGGAGGAGTGATCACAATTCCATCGGCGTAGTGATTGTTTCTTCCCCGATTATAGGTGCAAATGGCATGGGAAATGGCCGGAGTAGGTGTAAACTCCTCTTTTTCAGCTAATAAAACTTTCACGTGATTTGCTGCCAGCACTCTGAAGGGCGCTTTTCAGAGCAGGCCAAGAGAGAGCGTGCGTGTCCATCCCCAAAAACAAAGGACCATCGATCCCCAATTTTGCACGGTATAAACAAATGGCTTGGTAATGGCAAAATATGTGCCTCATTGAAACTATTTAGGAACGAAGAACCGCGGTGTCCTGATGTGCCAAACGCAACCCGTTCGGCCTCATGAGAAGGGTCTGGGGTATTTTCGTAATAAGCATCATTAAGAGGCTTCGGATCCACGAGAAGCGAGGCGGCGTTTTTTCGAGCAAGGGGGCTTATTTTCCATCTCTTACCTCTGCCATAAGATTTGATTAGATTCTAAGGGTGTAGCCACCCCAGGGAAATAGGGAACGATTCTAGGGGTGTAGTTGGAGGGTGGCTCCTCAAGTGGCACCTCCGCCCGGTACTTATGCCCATTGTGTACATAGGGAATTTCTCCCATATAGTCCATCTCTTTGACCTGATTAAGAGAATAAAGTTGGACCTTGATCCCATTCCTATCGAGATTGTTAAGATAAACCTGCACTTCAAACTGATGGCTTTTCGGACCGGTTTCTACCTTGATTTCCCCAAATTGCAATTGATCCCAATGCTGTTTCAAAGAGAGCTGCCACTCCGCTATTTTTTTTGCTAAAGCGCCTCCATCGGCAGCCCGTTGGGAATACGACTCAGCCGCTGGGAGATAAAATTGTTCGGTATACTGTCTTACCACCCGATTCGTAGAGAAGTGTGGGGTTAATTTTGACATACTCGCACGAATCTTTCCCACCCATGCCACGGGTATCTTCCGCTCATCTCGGGTATAAAATGTTTGCGTAATCTCCCCTTCTAGGAGATTGTAGAGTCTCTCCGCTTCAGTATGATCCCAATTCACATCACCGTGGTGCTCCTGCCGATCTCCAAGAGCCCAACCCATTTCAGGAGTATACGCCTCTGCCCACCAGCCATCTAACTCAGAGCAATTCAATCCCCATTGACAAGCACTTTCATTCCGCTTGTCCCGCTTGCCTCCCAGGGCCTACGGGGGGTATTTAGCCATAAGTCAACGCCTTGAATCAAATGTTCTGTGAGACTCATATCGTAATCGCTTAAGAATACAACGTGGGGGCGTACTTCCTGTCGATTGATAAAGTCCATCCACTTCTTTATTAGGAAATGTCCCTCCTGATCGGCGGGGTGTGCCTTACCCGCAATGATGAGCTGAACAGGGCGATCCCAATTGGTTAAAATGCGCAACAACCTCTCTTCATCAACTAGCAAAAGATCTGGTCTTTTGTAAGCGGCAAAGCGGCGTGCAAATCCTAAAGTAAGGACATCGGGATTGAGGTAGTTTTTTGCATGCTCCATATCTTCAGGTTGTGCGCCTCGAGCCTCTAACTGCCGAACGAGTCGATGGCGGGCATAATTAATCAACTCCTTTCGAGAACGGTTCCGCATCTCCCAAATATCACTATCGGAGGTCGCACTCATCTTCTTCTCAAGATCCTCCGTTTTTTCAAGCCATCGTCGCTTACCACACGCTCGGGTCCATAACGCATCGGAGTCCGAAGAGTCCCAACTCGGCACATGAATCCCATTTGTCACATATCCCACGGGAATTTCATTTTCCGGAAAGCGGGGAAAGAGATCCTTGAACAAATGACGGCTGACCTCGCCATGGAGCTGACTGACGCCATTGATAGAACCACTTCCTCGGATTGCTAAATAGGCCATATTGAACTCTTTATTGCCATCCGTTTGACCCAACGCAAGCAATTGATCGGGAGAGATCCCCAAATGATTCTGAGCATATCTTCCTAAATAACGGGTGATGAGATCGGGGGGATAGCGATCAAACCCGGCCGGAACGGCCGTATGGGTTGTAAATAGATTACCTGTGCGCGTTGCAGCTAAAGCCACCTCGAAAGATTGTTTTGTTTTCTTCATAAAACATGCAGCCCTATCTAAAACGGCAAACGCAGCATGCCCCTCATTGAGATGGCAAATTTCAGGATGGATTCCGAGTGCATCTAAAAGGCGCCATCCACAGATACCTAGCACGATTTCTTGCTTGAGCCGCAGCTCTTGATCCCCTCCATAGAGTTCACTCGTGATCCCTCTGTGAACGGGGTAATTAGCCACATCGTTGCTGTCTAATAAATAGAGCCAGGTGCGACCGACTTTGACTTCCCATGTGCGTAGCCACAACGCCCAACCTGGCAGTTCTACCTTGATCCGGAGCCACTCTCCATTCGGTAACCTTTTTGGCCTGATCGGCAACTGCCCGGGATCATTATAGGGAAAGAGTTCCTGCTGCTGCCCATACTTATCGATCACTTGGCGGAAATACCCTTGGCTGTAGAGCAATCCGATGGCAATCACCGGCACACCAAGATCACTGGCAGCCTTCAACTGATCACCCGCCACATTTCCAAGCCCTCCTGAGTAAATAGGAAGTGCTTCGCTCAACATGAATTCCATGCTAAAGTAGGCTACAGCCTTCAAAGGTGTATTTGGATGCGTTTTTTCAAACCAAGTCGGGATATTTTGCTCTTCTTGTCGTGCTGCTATCAAGCCATTCACCAAAGAGCTGAACTGACTATCCATTAGTTTTGCTGCCAAATTTTCCCGGGAAGTGGTTTGTAGAATGGTCCAAGGATTGTGTGTCAATTCCCAAACTTCGGGATCAAGCTGCCGCCATATTTCATCGGCACGGTGGTTCCATGTCGAACGCAAATCCAAAGCAAGCTCCTCTAAAGCTGTATATACATCGATCTCTGCTACCGCCGTACCCATCTTTGCTCCCCTTTTACCCTTACATACGCAATCCCCCAAATACAATCAACCGTTAGAAGTCATATTTAAGATTAATCTATTTCGTGAACGAGTGCTCGTTCCTAAAGTTTGGCCGTTTTTTGAACTAAAGATTTAAGCAGCAGCGGCCTGCAGAGGGCCGTGAGCGACCTTATATATGATCACAAAATCTTGAGGAGGGTGACGGTTTGGGTGATGAGAGCGATGCTTTGGGAGATCTCTTCGTGGGTGGTATTGCGGCTGAGGGAGAAGCGGAGGGAGCTACGTGCTATTTTGGGTGGGATTCCCATACTGAGAAGGATGCGGGAAGATTCTAAGGCTCCTGAAGAGCAAGCTGAGCCATGGGAAGCTGCAAGACCTGCCAAATCAAGCCTCATCAAAAGCGTTTCCCCATCGAGACCAAGAAAAGCAATGTTGCTCGTGTTGCACAGCCGTTTTTCCCCTTTTCCATGGATGTGGATCTCGGGAAGATGTTCTAAAAGCCCACGTTCAAAGAGATCTCTTTGCTCGCTCATCTGCGCAACCCAATGCGTTTCCCTTTTAGCGACTTGTGATAATGCCTTTGCTAATCCCACAATAGCAGGAAGATTTTCTGTCCCTGCCCGGAACCCTCTCTGTTGCGACCCACCGAAGATAAACGGCTTTGCTTTAAATCCTTTCCGGATCAGCGTAAGGCCGATTCCAGGGGGGCCATGGATTTTGTGACCACTGAAACAGGCCCCGACTACGCCTCTCGGCAATGCACCCATCCCTTTACCTAGATAAGCGACACCATCGAGAATAAGAGGAATTTCTGCTTGCTCTGCAAAAAACGCAATCTCATTTAGTTCCGATGTGATGATCCCTGTCTCGTTATTGGCCGCAGTTAAAATGATGGCAGAGGTGTTCTCCCGAAGAGCTCTCCTGACCTGCTCACAAGAGATCGCCCCTTTTCCTAGAATAGGCTCCAGATAAGTGACCTGGCCTCCTAAATTTTTTAAAGGCTCTAAAACAGCAGCATGCTCGAGTGTCGACGTGACGATATGAGAATTGGCGGGAAGGCTACGGATCAAAAAATTCAGTCCCTCAGTTGCCCCAGAGTTAAAAAAAATCTCATCAGGGGCCACACCAAAAAATTGAGCACATGCATGGGTCGCCTCATAGAGGATCCCCTTTGCCCGCTGGCCATAACGATGGATGCTCGAGGGATTGCCCCACTCTTTGAAGACAGCAAGCATTGCCTCGATCACTTCAGGATCGATTGCTGTTGTGGCGTTATTATCGAGATAGATCCCCATCTGCCCTGCTGACTTCCACTAACACAACGGAGACATTATCTGCCCCACCCTGTTCATTGGCGTAAGCGACCAACACTTCACCTTTATCAGCAAGGGTCTCCCTTTGTCGCAACACGGTCGCGATTTGCTCATCAGAAACATAGTTACTCAATCCGTCGGAACAGAGCATAAAAAGATCGCCTGGCTCCACATCGATCGTGTTGATGGTGGGTTCAACCTGAGGATGGGTTCCAATGGCCCGGGTCAATATATGCTTATAGGGGAATAAATCACTGGCTTCCCCCTTCATCGCTCCAATCGCCACCATTTCATTGACCAGGGAGTGATCCTCGGTCAGTGGCTCCAACTTAAGGGAACGCATTCTATAGATCCGGCTATCGCCCACATGGGCAACCAAAGAGATCTCGTTGTGGAGATAAAGTACACAGAGCGTTGTACCCATCCCTTTTAAGTCTTCATCTTGCTGCCCCTCTTGATAGATCCTCAGATTTACTTTAGCAATAGCTTGCTCGAAAAATGCTTTGGCCGCCGATGGGGTGATCCGTTTGGCCAAACTCCAACTTTGATAAAGCATCGCAAAATGATCGATCGCTTCTTTAGCGGCGACTTCTCCAGCGGAATGCCCTCCCATTCCATCAGCCAAAAGAAAAAGCCCTTGTTCGGGATAGGTAGCCCAGGCATCTTCATTTTGTTCCCGTACCATGCCGGTGTCGGAAATTCCAAAACTGTTCAATAAATAGCTCTTATTAATCACATCAATACGCATTTACGCGGTTTTATACATTGTTTGGAAAGCGCGAGGCAAAAAAAATGTACAAAGCCGAGTTTGAAAAATATCTCACTATTATACAAGATTGGGATCGAAAGATCTAATGAAAAAGAGGTGTGAATGGGGCGGCGCTGCCTATCGTTAATGTTTTTTTTCCTTTATAAAACGGTTTATGCTCTACCGGTAGGAAATCCCTCTGCAGCCAATCTTCTCTGTGATGGCCTGATTTGGGAGGGGCATTGCGCCGATTCCCGCGATCCACACTTAAGATGGTGCGATGCATTGAGTTTCCGCGCTGGTTTTTGGGGCGATTATGTTTTCAACAGACATTTAAATATCGATCATAAAAATCATCATTCCACGATTGAACATACCAGACTTAAAACTAACAGTGGCGTTATCACCGGAAATGTATGGGATCGTTTCGATTTTTTTACGACTTTAGGAGCAACATCTCTCTCTATCGATACAAATGCTCTCTCCTTTGGAAGTAGCAGCGGTAATGGGGGTCGCCTTGCAATCGAGACCTCGACCCATTTTTCGTGGAGCCTAGGCACCCATATCACCATATGGGAATGTGGCTGCACGACCTTTGGAATCGAAGGGCAATATTTCTCGACAAACCCTCATGTCCGCAGAGTGACCTTTGCCTCTACAGACAGTGTTTATCCCGATAAAAGAATCGAGGCCCACTACCGGGAGTGGCAGATAGGGGCAGGAATTGCCCACCGGATCAATTTTCTTATCCCTTACATTGCAGTCAAATGGAGTCGTGCAAAACTGAATTTCGATCATGAGCTCCCAGGCATTGCTGCGATACCCGATCTCATTCTATTTAATGCAAAGAACGGGAAACGCTGGGGGTATGCTGTGGGTCTCTCCCTAGTCGACTGCGAAAAAGCAAGTGTGACCGTTGAGGGACGGTTTAGCGATGAAAACGGCCTCCATGTGAACGGCCAAATCCGCTTTTAGCGCCAGCCCTATGAAATCGAGGAGGCACTTTTATCAATGAGTCAATAAAATAACAGGATTAATTGCCTAAGATCAAGGCATTTTCGTGAACGAGCCCGAGCCCGTGCCCGAATTCAAGGTAGCGATCGGGCTCGGGCTCGTTCACGAAATAAAATTTATTTTTGACTGGGTGGAACCAGAGGCCACATTCCGACAATTAAAAGAAGTTTTTTAATGGTCGGTGCCCTGGGGATCTTGCCAGCCGAAGGCCAATCCTGTTATTTTTTATCTTTCATGGGCAACTTATGTTTTTGCTTTATTTTGACGAAATAACCAATCGGAGGTTGAACCTGAAAAATCAGGAGGAGGTAGGCCACATTTTCTGGAATCATCAGGGTTTTGAACTTCCTGACTTTTCCCCTTCATTTGCTGCAATTGGAGGAGAGCTTGGTATTGGGCATAAGCGTGTGGGATTTGAGTTTGAGTGAAGATTTCATAACGCACGGGTTTTACAAAATCGGTATAGACAAGCTTTGCGGGATCGGTAAGGGCGGAAATATAAAAACTAGTTATTTTGTTTTCATTGACATCAGCCACCGCTATCGGTTGACAGCAGCCAGTTAAAAAATAACCATTCCGTCCGAGACCAAGGGGTCCTCCCCCACCCTCAAATTGCCAAAATTTTTGCTGCCCTCTGAGCACCCAAAATCCCTCAGCCGTCGTTGTCCCCCCATTCCAATCCCGTTCAATGTGTCCACAAAGAATACGCCCTCCCATCGGATTGATCATCGAATAGATCACTGCCATAAAATAGGCTAATGTATAGAAAATGGCTTGGACAATGCCCAAAATCGATTTATAAAACTCGATCGCTACATCGAGAAGCTCGAATTTGCGCTCTTTAGGAAAGAGAGGTTTTTCACGACACGCATCGCGTGCGCATTGCACCAACACGTAAAATGGAACGATAATAGCCCGGAAGGCATTGTAAACGACAACTCCAATCAAATAGATAGGTGCTAAAAAACCGACGACGACACATTGGAGATAATGAAGCGTAGGGTCTTTCCCATAATACACAAAAGCCTTCCCCTTCCCATTTTTAAGTGTCGATTTGTCGAGATACGCATCCGATATGACTCTCTCATTATAATTTACGACCACTCTTTCCAGATTGTTTTCCATCCCAGTGAGCGCACCCCTGTGTGGCCACTCCTTCCCTACCGTTTTGACTTTGGTGATCCTTATCTCCGGATCATCCGGATCATCTGGAATCTCCTCTAATAAACACGTTTTTTTCGTTTCATCGATTTTGTAGATAACCTCTTTTTGAGCTAAAAGCTCATCCCGCTTTGTACGGGCTCGATGGATAATAAACGATGCGCCCGTGAAAAGCACAACAGTCACGGAACAGCCGATTGCCAGGTTTGTGTAATTGATCTGTTGAAAGAGATATGAAAGATTACAATATTGATTGACTACGAATAAAGCAGCCATAAGTACGGGAATTACAGCCAAGGCTACGGCTAATATTCGAGAGAGTTTGGCGCTGAGTGAGTAGGTTGTTGCATAATCGGGCAAGAGCCGCTGATAGTTTTGTTTGACCGCCCAACCTGAGAATTGCTTAAGGTGAGTCTCAATATGGTTCAAATCAGAATTTTTCCACTGCTCAAAATACTGTTTTTGCAGATCAACAACAGACATAAAATGCACCTCAAAGCAAAATAGTATATCCATCTTCTGATTAAGAAGATATTGATTTAAAAAATGTGCAATTTCATTGTATTGCGCACAAATTATCGTTCTATCGTTTCTATCATTTAGGGCTTGATTCAGCAATCCCGCCGACAATTTTATGCGGTTAATTTTTACCACGGCTTGGCCGGCTCTGTGCGCTCTTCTCTGTGGTTATAAAAAAAGTTTACGAAAACTTTAATCAAGCCTACTCGATGGAATCGACCGGCGAGAATTACTGGGCTTGATTGTCCATATACAAAGCAGCGATAGAAATTTTAAGTTTTTTCCACAGGAAATGTGACAATAGCTCCGAAAAAGGATCAATGCATTGCATTGATAATAATGACTAGGATTGTAAATGAGTTGAAGGAGGCATGGAGGGCCACGGAGGCCCAAATGGTACGCTCTCTTTCATAGATAAACCCTAAAAAGAGGGCGAAGGTGAAGAGAGAGGCGATCAGTTGGACATTGCTATACCCTTGGCTGCGGGTGAAATGGGCTAGAGCAAATAGAAACGCCGTCAATCCGATCGCCCATACTCTCCCCAGACGCCGTTTGAGAAAATTTTGCAAAAAGCCGCGGAACAAGATCTCCTCCATAAAAGGAACTAAAAGGGAAACAGCGATAACCATTAGGGGAAATAATCGAGAGTCCCCTATTGTCATTTTCAGACGGTGCACCGCTTCCTGCTCAACTTTTTCAGAGCCCCATAACTTCAATGAGATCCAGCTTGCGACAATGCTGACACACAAAATAAAAGGCCAGCTCACAATCCAAGCCAATACGCCCATACCGCACCCTTTCCAGAAACGGCGAGAATTGGCCCCAACCTCCCCCCAAAAAATATAATGGCGCACTCGTGACGGAATTAAAAAAAGGAAGGCCATAGAACACCAAATAAAATCAGCAGAAAAATCAGAGTGACCCACCCACTCCCAAATGAGTGCATTTGAATGGACTCCCCTTTTCACGAACATCATCACAATGGCAAAAACAAGGGGGAGGAAAAAGAAGGCAAAAAAGAGGAAGAGGGAAAAAACCCCCAGAACGTAGGGAAAGGTAACAGGGATCTGATCCGTCCCTTTTTTTTCAGGCCCACTTTTTTCAGGGCCCTTTTTTTCCGATTGGGGGAGATGAAAAAAACCCTTTTTTTTTGCGATCCAAAACGTAATCACAGTAAGGAGGAGGGAAAATAAGAGATTCCCACTCTTCACCTCCTCTCCCACAATAGAGTGTATGTCCATTCGATTATCGGGAAGCTTCTATGTAAGCTTCCGTTCGGGAAACTAATTCCTTAACAAGGCGATTGTGGGCAACACCCATCGGGGTGCGTCCAAAAGCGTCGGTTCCCCATGGGGTTTTAGCATAATCATTTTGCATATGCTCTTTGGCAACGACAAACTCATCCTCTAAAACCTCTTGCAGAATGATCTTGGGTGATCCATGACGCACATCGATGACGCGAACTCTAACCCCTAGTGAAAGGATAGCTCCCACCTCAGGACGGAGGTGTTTTGACTTTTTAGCCGAACTAAATGGGATCTCTTGCTGCTCAAGCAGCTCCGTAACAATCACAAATTGCGCTGAGCCAAGATCATCGACGGAACTTTTGGCTAAAGCTTGGGGATTAGGCACACTGAGCTGCTCTGCCATCTCAAGACTCCCCCCCTCCTTTAACAGATAAATTGTTTTAGAATCGTAAACCCTTTTTCTAATTTCGTCGGTAAACTCTCTCGAAAGATCCCAGGATAATTCCCCCTGTGCTGTATGGTCGATCACTGGAAGCACTGCCACAATTGGCTTCTGCCGTCCCGAGAGTTGATAAAGAGTCGTGTCGCTGCAATGTCGGGCGCACCCGCAAATTAAAATTAAAACTGCTGATAATACGAAAAAGAGAGATCTCATACCGCTCCTCAAAAAATAAGTTATCGATTTAATCGTGAATCACAGTATAGATTTCATGCTGATTGAAAACAAGAACCTATCCCACTATTAGAAAAGTGTGATTTTTAAAGGGTTTTTTTGCAGATTTTAGAGCCGCTTCGAAGGACATACTTTGGTAAGTAGGCCGAGAAGCGGCTCTAAAAGATGCGGGAAAAGACTTAAAAAGCACTTTTTTCGAATAGTGGGACAAATAGGAAAAAGAGAAAAAAACCGGAGAGTACTTACGGCAAAAGGTCAATCCTTAAGGCTGCTACCTTCCGATTCTGACCTGGTTCAGACCTCCTCCTTCCGCAAGGTCCCCGGCATCAACTATTATATTCCATTTTTCCCTTTAATGTAAGAGTTGAATTTGGTATTTTTTTTGCTCGAATCGCCATAATCCCAAACATGGGCACATAAATTTATTTAGTTGAGAATTTTAAAAATATATGGTATAAATGTTATTAAAAATGAATTTTTTGGATAATTATGACTGCTAAACCCGGCGATGCGACTAACACAAGCGGCTGGTTTAATTATTGGGGTACTGCACAGGAGGAGTCTTCCGATGGAAAGCCTACAAAGAAAGGCTCTGCATGGAATATGGCATCGAATGCTTCCGAAGCAGCTAAAAAGACTGCAGAGGCTTGCGATGAAGCTAAGATAGTCATGAAAGACGTTAAAGAGACATGCGAGGCTGTTAAGGATGTTCTCAAAAATCCAGAGTCCTTTTTTGCGGCAGCCACGCGGGGAGTCATCGCAGGAGCATTCAATAAAGAGGGAAACAAAACGGCGGCGACGACAACGAATAACGTAACTGCCACCACCACAACAACAGAGACGTTGACGACCACAACAACGGCTACGACCTCATCGACTTCAACAGCAACAACCTCTACAACTGCTAGCCCCCCAACATCCCCTTCCAGAACGACTGGCCCACGTCATGGAAATTTTCTCTTCAACTATGTTACTGATCTTTTAAAAGAGGGCATTACAACAGTCACCGTTTTGATTTTAGAGCAGGTATTGGAACAATCAATCGGGCGTGATTTGGATGAAACTGATCGCTCCTTTCAGCAAGAAGCATTAAAAAATTTAAAAAAAGCAAAAGAAGAAAATCAGAGCCTCCAGGAGATCGCTAAGGAGATCGGGCAAACTCTCAATAAATACCATATTATCGTAGGTGGTGTGAATGCTCTCCCTAAAGATTCTGGAAACCAAGAGCTGGCTCAAAAAGTAGAGAAGAATTAGAGCCTGGCAAAAATGGCGTTAGCCCCGATATTGCTCTTTTTCGATCTCAAGAGGAATGGGAGGCGTTTCGTGGCAAATATGAGATTGAGACGATTTCAACCGCCGATTCTCCAAATAGTCCCCGAGTGGCTGCCTCACAAAAGATAGAAAAATTGGATCGGAGAAAACTCTCAAGGGCGGTGAAAAAAACGGATCAAGCTGTCGATCGCTTTGTCCAGGAAGCTACCCATCTTGCGGCGATGCTGGGGATCCATACGATCTTCGGTCTTAAACACAACCCCGAGATTTATAATCAATTCCTAAAAAAGGAAGATGTAGAGAAGGCTTTTCTCGATAAAATGGCGAAAGGGGGATTGAAGCGATTTATTTTTCAAATCGCTTTTCGCCTCATTGCGACTCTTGTCGAGCCTATGATTTCGGAACACTCCATCAAGTGATCTCCTATTTGCGTACGCTTCTAAAGAGTGAGGACAAACTCTCAAAATTACTACAAAAAAAACTCAAGGCCCTTTCCAACTATTATGGCCGGATCGAATTGGCAAGGGAACGATTTCTCAAGCCTGGAGGATCTAGGGAAGCAGGATCGTTTGATGACTTTCTTGAAGAGAGCATGAGAATGTTTGGTCGTAAAGATGAAGCCTTTACTAAAGAACAGCTCCTTAAAATTTTCGGCGACTATATTGTCCAGAATTTCGTCCCCAAACCGGAGATTCGTGTTCAGGGAAAACGTATTCCCATCTTCTCTACCTTTGCTGAATGGGTGATTCATTCATTGCGTAAGATGCTTGTCCAGCAGGCGCTTAATGATACAAATATCATCCAAAAAGTACTCACCAAAGGAACCAAGTCTCTCAACCATGGACAACTGGCTCTCAAAAAATTAATGGTTGAGAAATTAACCCTCGTCCAGCAGAAGATTACCCGTTTGCGGAGTCTAAAAGGGGACCTTACTTCTAAAAGCAATGTTTCGTCGACGCAGATCGAGTCGGAAGCAAAAAAAACAATGTTGATCTCCGAACAGCTCCATCTTGCCATTGAAAATCACAGCTCTAGCCTACTCCGCTTTATTGATATCGAGGCTTGTAATGGGATCAAAAGGAAACTCAAAAACATCGAAAAAAGATTAACCAATCTGGCGATAGAAATTCTCAATATTTTATCTGAGGCTACCAAAGGGGACTCTAATCCGATAGATACTATTATTATTGATGCCATGACCAATATCACAGAGGCCTCTTTATCAGCGATTCTTGAGGATAGGGAGGAGCAGGCTGAGAAAATCTTGCAAACGATTTTTGAGGTTGCTGAGCAGACGTTTGAATACATGCCTGAGAAAAAGAGAAGAGCTAAGTTGAGAGAAGCGAGAGAGAAAAATAGCACCCTCAATGCCACTCTCAATAACTTGCAAGAGCAACTTTCTTGCACCGCCGTCAAAGCAACTCTGGAAAATCGTTTAAAAAATGATAGTATCGAGAACCATCAAGCCACTAGGGAATATATTCATAAAGAACATCAAGAGCTTAAGAAATTTAATAAAGAGCTGCATGATCAGTTTGAACGACTCAATAACTGCGAAACGGCTCAGATATTAAAAGAGCAATTGGGCAAAACAACTGGAGTGATAGAAAGTTATTTAAAACATATCTCCCTACAGCTGCAAAGTGCGGAATTTAAAAACTGCTACAAGGATGTGTGTGGAGATCTTCACAATGTTTATGCACTTGTGATAAATGGAATAAACAAGTTACGCCCTCAGTTTGTCGAGATTGCTGAGGAAATGGAAAAAATAGAGGCGATAGAGAATTCTTTAATAGCCGCGCAAAAATTTGAAAAATGTGTCGTCAAAATCCAACCTGATTTGAAGTTGAGCAAGATCAAAGGGATGGTGGAGGATCTAAAGAAACTCCAATTTCATTCCAATGGAGAAGAACGACAAGAACAAAAAGCGCTTTTAAAAGCGCTTCTAGCATCGTGGCGGAAATATGAGCATGTGAATCAGGACCTAGCCGTCCACAAGCACTTTCAAGATCTTAAAGAGAGGGAAGAATATCTGCAGGAATATTCCCGATTTCTAGAAACTCTTGAAAAACAATTTAACGAGCTGCGCCTTTTATTGAGACAGCATCACGACTTAAGACCCAATAAGGCTTTTCCCACCGAAGAGGCGGTATCCACAGAAAAAAAACGCCTCAATGACCAGATCGAGGCACTCTATCAACAAATCATGAAATATAATGAAGATAAGCATTTTAGAACCCACTTTGCTCCCTTGTTACCCGCAAATAGGGAGGAGCTTTACGAGAAATTTTACCCCTCCTTTTTTGGTCGCTCCCCCATTTTTGTGGCACTTTATGAATTTCAATATCTACGAAGAGTGCAATTGACCGAAGTTCAGCAAAAAAAACAAAAAATGTTACTCCCTCAACCAGCTGTAGAAGAACTCGCCAAGCAAAGAGTAGGACATTGGAGTGAGATCGAGGGGATCATAAAAAAAACCCATACCCTTGTTGAAAAATCAAATGACAACAATCAAAAGGCTGGCGAAGAAGCTTTTAAAGTTATTAACAACTTGATCAGGACAAATGAGACGGCAAGTGAAATTTTAGAAGACCTTAATTTCATTACAAAGAGTGCGTTAGATGTGAAAGGGTATATTTCTGTGGGTGAGTCGAAAATTTACAATAAGGTTGCAGATCTAGTCATTCCCCATATTGCTCCTAAAATCAAAGATCATACCCATACCTTAATCAACGCAATGGGGAAAAAATTCCACTTTGAACAGCTATTTTTAAGGGCAATTTGTGTCGATATTGTGAGGAGCCACCTCAAAAAAACACATGCACGCGTTTAACTGGGCTTGTTTCACTGCGTGTACATTTTTTCCATCTGATCGAGCGTGTAGGAAAGAAGAAATTTATCACGAACGAGCTCCTTCCCCTTTTTCCCCATTTCTTTTCTCAATGAGGAATCAGCGATGAGTTTGGTCACAGCATGGGCGACTTGAGTCGGGTCACATTGAGGCACAAGGAACCCTGTTACACCATCCAAGCACACTTCTTTAAGACCTCCAACGGAGGTCGTGATTAGGGGCTTTTCGAGCCAAGCGGCTTGAAGGGTGGCTTGACTCACCCCTTCATGAGCTTGGCTGAGCAACAAAAAAATATCCATGGCCATCAGGGCGGTATAGGGGGGAAAGAGAGGTCCTGTAAAAATGACTCTGTCCGCAAGGCCCAGTCTTCTCCACTCCTGTCGAAAATGCTCCTCACTCCCTCCAGAACCTACGATCACCCATTTTAAAGAATCGATATGCTCTAATAATTTTGCAGCTTGAAGCAGATCGGAAATTCCCTTCCACCCGCGTAAAATGCAGAGTGTCCCGGCCAAATATTCATTTGCCCTGACACCCATTTGTGCCCGAAAGGCAGCCACCTCCTCTTGATTATAATGAATCTGTTCAGGATCGATGCCGGTCGGAACAGAGCGGCATCGCGTCACCGAAAGATGTGCTTGTCTCCGTATCCGTTCAGCGGCCTCTTCACAGGTTGTCGCAACGCTATCAGCTAGCCAGTTATAGAGCAGGTGACTGTTGAGCCCTTTCCGGATCGGCGTTGAAAGATGCCGGGTCCTAATCACCTTCTTTCCACACAGTTTACCAACGATCCCCCCAAGCCACGCATCGAGGGAAGAATGGGTATTGATGATTTCAATCCCCTCTTCTCTAACTAGACGCCAGAGTTGCCAGATAATGGGTAATACCCTTGCTTTACTGTAGCACACCTCGATCACTTTAAAGCCAGCAGCCTTGGCAGGCACAACAAGTCCTCCCCCTTTCTGAACGGCTAAAAGGAGATGGTGTCCCCGTTTTCTCATCGATTCCAGCTCATACAGAATGCGCAGCTCTTGCCCTCCCCAACCTGGTGATGCTTCGGTATGCAATATTCTCATTTTAATAAATCTGCCAATATCCGTTTATGACCTGAGGAGAAAGGGAGTGCTGTAAGTTCCCGATTTGATCGCCACACATGATGATCCCCTCCCTCAATAACCGTGAAAAGATGAGGGATAAGTGTGGCGCGAAAACGGGTAAAAGAGTGGTATTGAACGGGAAGGGGCTTTATATACTGTAATTTCAGAGCCAGCTTATTTTCAAAAAGCGGGGTAAGATCTCGCGCTTTATACTCTCCATCAAAATAAGGATATTCGTAAAGATCGCCCATGAGATTCCCCTCCTCTCTTTTCTCGATCAGAAATTTTTCCTGATGGGAGATGACAGCCACATGGCGCGTGAGGTGGGTAATTGCAACCGATTTATTTTTTCTGGGGAGCGTGTGTTGAAGATGATGTTTAAAGGCGTAACATCCCTCTTGTAGGGGGCATTCCATGCACTTTGGCATTTTTGTGCAGACGAGAGCCCCTAATTCAATAACCCCTTCTGCTATAATCCAGGGCTCTTTTTCCGGTAGAATATTCTGCGCAACACAGTGCAACTTATTCCTTCCTTCAGTGGTATCCACCCGATCTAGATATCCGCAAAAGCGGCTCAAAACCCGAAGCACATTCCCATCTACGGCTGCCTCCTTTTGATGAAAGGCAAAACTGAGAATGGCACCCAACGTATAGGGCCCAATTCCTGGAATCTTGGCTAGCTGCTCTTTTGATGAGGGGATGATTCCCTGATAATGATCCATGACGTAGATCGCCCCCTTCAATAGATTGCGCGCACGGGAATAATACCCCAGGCCCTCCCAACATTTGAGAATTTTCTCAAGAGGAGTTTGCGCTAAACGTTCAATATTGGGAAACTCCTCCATCCACCGCTCAAAATAGGGAATAACTACGGCCACTTGCGTCTGCTGGAGCATGATCTCCGACACCCACACTTTATAGGGCGTCGGATCACGACGCCACGGAAGAGAGCGGCGGTTTGCTAAAAACCAATCTTTGAGGTGTGTTATTGGAAAATTTATCACCGTTTTGGTACCGTCTCAGTCATTTAGACACCCTCTTATGGATCAAAGCAGCAAAATATGGCAAGAAGAGGAATTTTCGTAGCAGCAACGGGACAAAATGTGGGTAAAACCACTATTTGTTTGGGATTGATCGCTGCTTTAAAGAAAAAATTTCCTAAATTGGGCTTTATGAAGCCGGTAGGGCAGCAGCACGCAAAAATCAATCCGAACCTTCTAGTGGATAAAGATGTTGTTCTATTTAAAGAATATTTCCATCTTTCCTCAAACTATGCAGATATGAGTCCGGTCATTTTTCCTCGTGGATTTACTAGAGATTTTTTGGATGGAAAAATCAACCTTGAGAACCTAAAAACAAAAATTGAACGCGCATATGAGAAAATCTCCTCTCAAAATGATTTTATGATTGTTGAGGGTACAGGTCATGTTGGCGTTGGGTCGATTACAAATTTAAATAATGCGACAGTGGCCGCCTCGCTAGGCCTCGATCTTGTCATCATTGCCAGAGGAGGGCTCGGTAGTGCGTTTGATGAATTGGCACTCAATAAGGCGTTGTGTGACCAGTTAGGCGTCACCATTTGCGGTGTGATTCTCAATAGAGTGATTGAGGAGAAAAGGGAGATGGTGCAGTCGTATATGAAAAAAGCATTAGATCGGTGGCAGATTCCTCTTATCGGCTGCATACCCTATAATCAATTTTTAAGTACGCCAACGATGAACGATTTTGAAACTCTTTTTAAAGCAAAACTTCTCTCGGGGGGAGAGTTTCACTACCGCCATTTCCAATCAATCCGACTGGTAGCGACCTCGTTAGAAACGTTTACAGAACGGATTTTTAACGACCAGCTCATTGTTACCCCTGCAACACGGGAAGATATTATCCTTGCCGTGATCGCCGAGCGGCAACACCAAGGCCATGAACCGGAACATGGCCTCATTTTAACCGGACGCTACCCCCCCTCCGCGACACTGATCGAAAAATTAAAACAGGCCGCAATCCCAAGTCTCTATGCGGCCTATACCAGCTACGATGCGATGAGAATGATCACTTCCTTTACGGCGAAAATTTTAAAAGAAGATGTTACAAAAGTAGAAAAAGCTATTGAACTAGTTGAAAATAACATCGACTTCTCGCTGATTATATGATATAATTAGTTCCTTTTTAATAAACTATAACAAAGGGCAATTGAATGGCCCAGTCCCGGTCGATTACAACGGATACCCGTTTAGATCCTACAACGCGATGGCAACGGTGTTCCCACGCTTGCATCAAAGATCTTATCATTAAAAAGTTTGTTATAAGCATCATTGCACTTCTTAATTTGGCGGCATTGGGAACCTCCTTTTACTACATTATCGCCTACACCTCGATCCCCACACAGGTGGTTCTCGTTTCCCCATTTATTATCGGCGTGTTGGGCGCCTTAACCTATTTGAAATTTCCGACCTGTGGGATCTCTTCTGGAAATTACAGATGGTATGTCGATCCTCTTGCGCTCATCGGCCGAGCACTCGCCTATCTTTTCTTTGGACCTCTAATGTATGTCAGCAACAATCGGATCGATTTGACTCCTTACCACGACCCATTTAAAGCAGACGATATCTCGAACGATTTAAGAAAACTCCCCTTTGATCAACTTGCCGAGACTTATGGCAAACACTTCTCCAACCTGTACATATATGGATTCGTTAATCGCAAAACCAATCTAGAGTTAAAAAGCCTTTATAAAAGATATAAACCTCTGAAACGGAGTATCACTTTCTACCAAGAGGGGACCCCTTCGACCCATATGGGATGTTTGAGAGAAAAGGCGCTTGCACGAGAGAAAGCAAAAGTCAATAAACTTGTACAGGAGTGGCAACAGTTCAAGAAAACAAACCACATACACTTCCCCCATCCCAAAGTTCATGCTCTCGATTTTTCTAAATTTTCAACCCGAGTTGAGCTTAAGGCACGCTCCTACTGCTGCTTCGGCACGCCCTTCGACGTTTTCAGCGACCTTCAGGCATGAACCAGTGGCACAGGTACGTAATTTTGGACATCTCTTCTCAAACGTAATTCCGTAGGGGCAATCTCCCTGAATCGCCCGATGCCTATCACCCAAGGGCCTATACTTTAACGCAGAGGAAGGACCAAAAAAACTCAGGGAGGGTGTCGTTGTTGTACCACATAGATGGAGAGGGAGAGAATCCATAGCGACCACCAATTTACATCGCCCCATGACGTGTTGTAAAAGAGGGAGCGAGAGGCGCTCCAATACGGAGCTGCCGGGGAAAAAAGAGGAGAGGCGAAGAGCGATTTCTCGCTCGGCAGGGGATCCCCACACAAACCAATATGGATCTTGCTTCAAACGGCGAAGGACTTTGACCAACGTTTTTTCTTCTAAACACTTATTTGGCCATGCTGAAGAGGGGCAGACGAGAGTGGGTAGCTCCCCTGTTGGCATGAGAGTTTCTAATTTCTGCAGTTGGATCGGATCCAATTTCAAAGAAAATGGCCTCACCGTATAGGGAGCTTCATCCCGAAAAAATCGTTGGATAAGAGCTAGGTAATCTTCTCTGATATTTTTACCCTCTGGGGGATTGATTTTGCTCGTCGTAAATAATCCATTAGGCCATTCAGGGAGAGATCGCCAACCAAATCCAATTTTTTCTTTTGCACGGGAAAAACTAGTGATTAACCCCGACTTTAGATTCCCTTGCAAATCGAAAAGAAGATCGTAATGGATTTCCCGCAATTGTTTTCGGAAGGCACGCACTTGCTGATAATGACCCTGCTTGAAAGGAGAGCGGCGCCATTTTTTGCTCTCAATCGCCATGACGCGATCGATATGGGGGTGCGCTTTAACCAATTCTGCAAAAGGCAATTCAACCACCCAATCGATTTGAGCATGGGGAAATCGATTTTTGAGATAATCCACAGCCCCAAAGGTGTGGATGATATCGCCGAGACTTGACGTTTTGACAATTAAAATCTTCATCCCCTGCTCATTGTCTTTATCGTGTGAAATAGCTATACTACCATAGATGTTTTATATTTTTGGACGATGAAAAGTTGGAGAGCTAACCAATCCGGTCGACTTCTCACCGAAGTTAAAAGAAAATTTTCAGGATGTTATACCACAGAGCAGGTGAGATGGGCAATCGAGCATAACCGGTGCTTTGTTAACAATCGGATGGAGCGCTTTGGTTCCACTTTGCTCCAGAAAGGGGATCTCATCTCGATCCACATCGTAGAAAAAACAAAATTCAAGATCGACCCAGACCGCATTCTCTTTCAAGATGAAGCTATCATTCTTTATGAAAAGTCGCCATTCATGACTTCGGAGCAGATCGCACATTGTCTCAACGGAACACTCGTTCACCGTCTCGATCGAGATACTTCTGGCTTATTCCTTCTGGCTAGGAGTGAAGCGGCTCAGCATGCACTCAAGGAGCAATTTCGGCAACGAACCATTCAAAAAGAATATTTAGCCATTGTTGAAGGAGTTACTCAGGAAAAAGGGAGCATATCTGGCAACATGGCAGCTAAGAAAAAACGAGAAGGGGGGGTTGTGTGGGGAATGTCTCGCGAAGGGGTGTGGTCCCAAACAGAGTGGCTTCTCATTGAAAAGCGGGGACCCCATTCCCTCCTACTCTGCCGCCCCTTCACAGGAAGAACGCATCAAATCCGTGTCCATCTCTCCTCAATCGGCCACCCCATTGTAGGTGATCCCATTTACGGTAGTCGTAATAAACATCCCGGCATCTTCCGTCCGCTCCTCCATGCCTCCTCTCTCCAATTTTCCCATCCACTGACGCAGCAACCTCTCTCTTTTATCTCTCCTTCCCCTTCCGACTTTTTATTCAACACACTAAAGAAGCAGGAAAATCTGATCGACTGTAGCTCTTGTTTGGATCAAGCATACACATAACTACCACAGAGCTCACAGAGAAGCTGGCGATTAAGATCTATGCGACGAAGTCCCTCTCTGTGTGCTCTGTGGTAGTTAAAAAGATGACGTAAAGCGAGGTTTATTTTTTTATTTTAAAACATTGTGGGGGAAGTATATCGTGTTCTTTTGTTTGGGAGTACTCGTATGTTAAAAATTGACATGAAGGGAAAAAAAGCTTTTGTGGCTGGGATCGGTGATGATCAAGGGTTTGGCTGGGCCATTGCCAAGGCACTGGCAGAGGCTGGAGCCGAGATTATCGTGGGCACCTGGACGCCGATTTTAAAGATTTTCACGACCGCTTTAGAATCGGGCAAATTCGATGAATCACGGAAGTTAAGTGATGGTTCGATGCTCACATTCGCAAAAATCTACCCCTTAGATGCTCTCTATGACAATGCCGAATCCGTTCCACAAGAAGTGAAGGAAAATAAACGGTATAAGGACGTAGGTGGGTACACCATTTCTGAGGTAGCAGCTGCTATTAAAAACGATTTTGGCCAGATTGATTATTTGATCCACTCTCTTGCTAATGCTCCTGAAGTGAAAAAGCCTCTGTTAGAAACTTCAAGAGAAGGTTATTTATCAGCTTTAAGTTCCTCGACTTATTCATTTATAAGCCTTTTGAGTCACTTTGGACCGATGATGGCACCTCACGGCGCGACCCTTTCGTTAACATACTTAGCTTCTGAGAGGGCGGTTCCTGGTTATGGCGGTGGGATGAGTTCAGCAAAGGCCGCTTTAGAAAGTGACACCCGCACACTCGCCTTTGAGGCAGGGAGGAAATGGGGGATACGTGTCAACGCCATTTCTGCAGGAGCATGGAAAAGCCGCGCTGCTAAGGCGATCGGATTTATCGACAAGATGATCGCTTATGGAGAGGAGGGCGCTCCTTTAAAAGAGGCAATTCAAGCAAAAGAGGTTGGCAATGCCGCCGCCTTTTTGCTCTCCGATCTTGCCTCGGCAATTACAGGCGTGATTCTCTACGTCGACAAAGGTCTCCACGCCATGGGCGTCGGCCCCGAACTTCTCCGCCAAGAAGTATGAACAGCGAAAAGAATCGCGATCCTTTGAACCTATCCCAAAAGTACCCGCGGATGCCCTGCATGATCTTGTCGCGATCCTCATAAGACCCCTCGTCGGCTATATAATTTCCAATATTGCCCTCCTTGTGGTCCCGCTTACGCTTTATGAGGCTCATCGACAATATCATACAGTTCATCTCGCGCTTACTTTTGGGATAGATTCTTAGAGGCCAAAGCCGGAGGCGACTTCGATGTTTTGGCCGGTAATTTGGGAGAAGTTAGGATCGAAAAGGAGGGCTACCACGTTGGCGACTTGTTTTAAGGAGGTGTTTGGCTCTGTTTTATCGATGGTATTTTCCATAGCCCCCGGGGAAACCATGTTCACTTTGATCTCATCTTTGGCTAATTCCTTTGCAAGAGAGCGGGTATAAAAACAGAGTGCAGCTTTGGTCGCAGCGTACGCAGTGACCTGACAAAAACCCCTACCGCTCGATAAACCAGTCACTCCAATATTGACCACCGATCCTTTCTGAGCGCGCAACTGAGGGAGAAGTGCTTGGGTTATAAATACAGGGGCAAAAAAATTGACTTGAAAGAGAGAGAGCCATTGATCTGGAGTGGTTTGAAAACTAGGCGCGACGAGATATTCACCCACATTGTGAACAATCCCTTTAAGTTGAGGAAATCTCTCTTGGCACCGTCTGATAAATTTTTCCAAAGAACGTTGTTTAGAAAAATCTCCTTCAATGAGAGAAATTTCCGCTTTGGCTGCGACACACCTCTCTTTTACTTTTTTTGCCTCTTCACGACGCTTTCTATAATGGATAATGAGGTCATGCCCCTGAAGGGCCAAAGTATGGCAGATCTCTGCCCCAAGACCCCGGGCTGCGCCGGTGACGAGAATAGGTGCTCTCCTCATTCTAGTACTAATTCAACGACAACGGCTTTGGCCAGGAAGACCGCTCTTTTTTTCCTCACTTTTACCTTAATCCACAAAGGAGAAAAGGCGTCTTTTAACGCATGGATCGCTTCAAAAGCGAAGGTTTCAAGTAGGTGGTATCTTCGATTTTTTGCGAGGTCGCTGCAGACTGCAACAACAGCTGTATAATCAATCGTATCGGTGATTGAATCAGTTTGTACACATTCTGTAATGTCAAGCCCCATTTCAATATCAAGAGAGATCTCTTGCTCCACCTCTCTCTCGTAGGCATGAGAACCTATGATGCAGTGGATTTTATAATCCTCTATTTTGATAATCCCTTCCATGAACCTACCCTATCACTAAAATTTGCACATAATCTATGATTCAGCAACTATTAACCAAATCGTATTTTATGAACCTATCCCACTATTGGCACAAAGTGCTTTTTAAGTCTTTTTCAACATCTTTTAGAGCCGCTTCTCGGCCTACTTACCAAAGCCTGCCCTTCGAAGCGGCTCTAAAATCTGCAAAAAAATCCTTTAAAAATCACATTTTTCAAATAGTGGGATAGATTCATGCTTCAAATTCTTCTTTTTTTTATTTTCCTGTTAACGCCTCTCTATGGTGGAGCTCTTGAGGGGGAAACAACCACTCCTGAACACCCCCTTTCCGCAGAGAGCCAAAACCCGGCACAAACTTATAATTACTGGCATGAGTTTGTCAATATGCTTTATACCCTCGCTTTCGTTATCGCATTGATATTCTTAAGTATCTGGGTGTTAAAAAAAATGATGCGCTCCCGCGTTAAATCGTTAAACCAAGCAAATGGGATCAGAATTTTGGAGAGACGCCCCTTAAGTGCCAAAGCCACAATTTATCTGGTCGATATCCTCGGCAAAGGAATTGTGATCTCTGAATCTCCAGCTGGCGTCCATCGCATTTCTGAATTTCCCGAATCATTCGATATCGGAAACGCCCTTGAATCCAGACAGGAGGAAAAAAAGCCACGGATCTCATTCCGAGAATTAATGGCTAAAAAGATCAACAAGCAAAAGATGCAAAAAAATGCCTGATGTTTCATGGATCGCAACGGCACTTTTCATTGGAGTGATCCCATTTGTTGTGATCCTGATGACTTCCTTCACACGCATTTCGATCATCCTCACCTTTCTTAGACAGGCCCT
This sequence comes from uncultured Chlamydiales bacterium, assembly GCA_963705695.1. GTDB lineage: Bacteria > Chlamydiota > Chlamydiia > Chlamydiales > JAAKFR01 > CAVPKN01. Next base: position 59,272 of record CAVPKN010000014.1, on the reverse strand, counting down.
TAACACTTCTGTCCCCTCCACTCAAATCCTCGTTGGCCTCTCTCTGATTCTAACAGGTTACATCATGCATCCCATTTTAGCGCAGATCCATGAAGAGGTCTTTCTTCCCTACATTAAATCCGAGAAAAAGGATCCTGGGCAACTACCCGGCTTGCTCCTTGAAAAAGGGTGGCCCCCTTTGCGCACATTTATGCTCTACAATACGCGTGAGAAAGATCTTTCCCTGTTCTTAGAAATGGGAAAAGTTCCCTTCCCTAGTGAGGAAAAGAAGGAGGAGATTCCCTGGTATTGTGTCGTTCCTGCCTTTGTTCTCTCTGAATTGAGGACCGCATTTATGCTTGGATTTCTTCTTTTTCTTCCCTTTTTGATTATCGATATGGTCGTGGCTTCAATCTTAATGTCGATGGGGATGGTCCTCCTTCCCCCTGTGACGATCTCCTTCCCCTTTAAAATTTTACTCTTCATCATTGTCGACGGGTGGCAGCTCATTGTCGAACAGGTCGTGCGGAGTTACGCTTAAGAAATGTTAAGATTGTAAAAAACTAAATTACGAGAAGAGCGTAAATCATTCATATTAAACAGCTCGATAAATTAGATTTTCATTTTAATTCAAATAATTTTTTAGTACAATGAAGATATAAAAACCACTAACACTTTGAAGCACTTTATTTTATATCAATATTAGATCAACTCTAAATTAAGAGGTGAGATTATGAAAAAATTTTTGGCAATTTTCGTTGTAGCCAGCTGCGCTTCATTCCTCCATGCAGATAATTCTGATGGGATGGGTGGATGTTCAAGCAGCGGCCGTTACCAGCAAAGTCAAGGTTATGGCTATTCACCATCGAGCTCATCACAATATTATTCTTCTTCCCAAGGGCAAGGGCAGATGATGCCTCAACAAGGGATGCAGGGGCAATCTTCTCAGATGATGCCTCAACAAGGGATGCAAGGGCAATCCCCTCAGATGATGCCTGGTATGCAGGGACAATCTCAGATGCCACAAGGGTCGAATTATGGTAGCTCAACTTACGGCAGCTCTTACGGATCGAGCAACAGCGCTCAAGGCAGCTCTAATATGGCGAGCGGAAGCAATATGAATAGCAGCGACCAAACATTGTCTTCTCAAATTAAGGACTCTCTTCAGAGCTCCTTTTCCAGCAAGTACAATAACGTCAATGCTTCTGTCAATAATGGCGTTGTCACACTGACGGGAACAGTCCCTTCACAAGATGATAAAAACTCTGTTGAGCAAAAAGTGCGAAAAATGGATGGTGTAACCGATGTAAATAACCAGCTCACTGTTCAACCTAATGCAAGTAGCTCCAGCAGCAACTACTCAAACAGCAATCCAAACAGCTCGAGCAGCTTTTCCACCACCAATCCTAACAGTTCTAGCAACTACTCAAGCACCAATCCTAACAACTACTCAAACACTAATCCAAACAACTACTCAAACACTAATCCAAACAGCTCCAACAGCTATTCCACCAGCAACCCAAATAGCTCTAGCAGCTATTAATCGCGCCACGGAAAAGAGGGATCTTGAATAGAAGATCCCTCTATTTTTTTATCTTTTGGCCACGCAAAAACCTGCTTTCAGAGTGTGGGATCGTTCATGAGCCCTGAGCAGATTGTTTATCTCCTCCGCCAAACCTTATGGACAGCCATTGAGATCGCCTCCCCTTTTTTACTGCTCGCCCTCCTGCCATCGGAATACTGATCTCCTTATTTCAAACCTGGATCAATATCCCAGAAATGACCCTCTCCTTTGTGCCTAAAATGATTATTGTGGCGGTTGCTCTGACCCTTTTTTTCCCTTGGATTATGAAGATTTTGACTAAATTCACCCATGAGCTTTTGATCTATCAGTGGGATGAGATTATTTTTTCACTCCGCCATGTTTGATACGAACACTGCCACGCTATATGTCTTACTGCTCTTGCGCCTTAATGGATTTTTTCTCCTCTCCCCTTTATTCAGAGCGCGGGGTGTCTCTCCAGCTATTTGTTTCGGTGTGGCGTGTGCTACTGCTTTGCTCCTTGCCCCACCCCTCTCCGCTGTTTCCCATCCTGTGACCATTGTAGAAACCATTCCACTATTGATGTTCGCAGGGAAAGAATTGTGTTTGGGCTACTTGCTGGGTTTTTTCCTCTCTCTCCTTTTTGAAGGAGCTGCATTTGCCGGACAATTTGTCGGCACCCTTATCGGTTTTTCAGCTACGGAGCTTTTTGATCCAGCCTCTAATGCCTCGCAACCTATTCTCTCCCGATTTTACTCCTTAGCCCTATTTGTTCTTTTCCTTTGCCCTCGATCTCCACCACCCTATTTTGCGCCTATTATATGGTAGTATTGATTCATTCCCTCTAAATGGTTCCCCTTTAGATCCAGCTCTGTTTGAGGCCCTCATGCAAACAGTGAAGCTTTTATTTAAAACGGCCATCTCGTGGTCTCTGTTCTCTCTCATGTATACCCTCCCCTTGTTGGCCCTTTTTATGGTGATTTCCCGTTTCTTCCCTATTTTTTGGGTGGGCTATCCTCTCCTGAATCTACTGGGTCTCATCTCGCTAATCGTAGCCGTCGGTTTTTTTATTCCTGTTCTAGAAAATGCGTTCTCCGAAACGTTCTCATTGATAAAAACTTTTTTTACCTTTGTCTCTTTGCTTCCGTTTCAGTTATGATCCTTTAAAAAAAGGATGCACTCATTTGAAAAAGCTCATTATTTATATCCGTTCTATTGCTTTTTTCTTTGACAGGATGTCTCTATAAAATGCCAACTGACAGAACCATTTCGACCCTTCCGATTACCAATAATCCCCATCTGACGCATGAAAAATCCTCCTTTCCCCTACCAAAAGTAGGGAGGTAAAAAAGTGGCTTTGATGCGAAGACCCATTTATTACGACACTGAAACCACGGGCATTAGTCCTGAAAAGGACCGCATCGTCGAAATCGCGGCCTACGATCCACTCCATCAAAAAACGTTTCAATACCTCGTGGCTCCTGGCATACCCATCCCCGATGATGTCGTGGCAATCCATGGAATTACCAATGAAATGGTGGCTAATGCCCCCTCCTTTGCTGAGGTTGGGAAAGCCTTTATTGACTTCTGCAGTGGCCCCTGCGTTCTCATTGCACACAACAACGACAGCTTTGACAAACACTTCTTGCATCATGAAGGGAAAAGGCACGAGCTGCAATGGCCAGAGTGGCCGATGATCGATTCCCTCAAATGGGCCCGCAAATACCGTCCCGATCTGCCTCGCCATAGCCTACAATTTTTGCGCCAAACCTACGGCATTGCAGAAAATCAAGCACATAGAGCATTGGATGACGTCTATGTGTTACATGAGCTATTTTCAATCATGATCGATGATTTATCTCTAGAAACAGTCCTTGAGCTTCTGACAGCAAGCTCCTCGGAACAAACGCTTCCAGAAGTCATGCCCTTTGGCAAACATCAGGGGAAAAAGCTCAGCGAAGTCCCACCAGAATATTTCAAATGGCTTAAAGCGCAAGGAGCCTTTGAGAAACCTGAAAATGCGATTTTAAAGGCCTCTTTGGAAAAAATCGGCATCTTGTGAAAGTAGCCCTCTCCCCTTGTCCCAATGACACTTATTTGTTCCACGGATGGATTGAAGGTCATATCTCTACAGACCTTTCCATTGAACCCTATTATGCCGACATCGATCAGCTCAACCGTTGGGCAATGGCGCAACAATTTCCTCTGATCAAAGTCTCTTTCCCGTGCTTTGCGAAAATCATCGATCACTACGAGCTCCTTCCAGTCGGTGTGGCGCTAGGTCATCGATGTGGCCCCAAACTGGTTGCTACAAGCTATTTTGCCACCGATCAACTGCCCCACAAATCAGTGGCTATCCCGGGAAACGAAACGACAGCGCACCTGTTGCTCAATCGCCTTCTCCCCTCTCCAAAAGAAAAATGTTTTCTACCCTATCACACCATTCCCTCACAAATTAAAAACGGAATTGTCGATTGTGGACTGGTGATTCACGAATCTCGTTTCACCTACCAAAAGGAAGGTTTGGTAGAGATTGCCGACCTGGGAGAGCTGTGGCATCTGAAGAGCCAAGCTCCGCTGCCCCTTGGTGGATTGGTCATTGCCCGCAACCTCCCCCCCTCGATAAAAAATAAGGTTGTCGACACACTGCGCCACTCCCTACAACATGCGGCAAACCACCGTGGCGAACAAATCAATTTTATGTTGCAATATAGCCAAGAAAAAGACCCAGAAATCATCTGGAAACATGTTGACACCTATGTCACAACTGAAACTGCCTCTCTCTCACAACGAGGAATTGAGGCAATCGAGACGTTGATCGGCTGCGGCAGCTACAAAAATTGGCTTTGGGTGGTAGACCTCTTGCGTAATTAAATGGCGATCAGAAAATGAGCCCTAGCAAAAAGCAAATTTTAATTGTTTGCGCCCAGATCAAAGAGGCACAAACTCTGATTGAGCGGCTCGCTGCGACCCCAATTGAAGGAATGAAAGTTCACAGTTGGTTCAGAGGGGTTATCCCCTCTTGCTACCTCTTTGATCAAGGGAAAATCGTAATCAGTAATGTCGGCGTCTTTGGCGCCCACATGGCGGTCGCGCAACATGGTCCATCATCTGATCCAGCTTGTGATGAAGTGTGGAACATCGGTTTTGCAGGAGCTCTTAAAGAAGGCTATCCTGTGGGTCAAATCGTTCCTATCTCCTATATTGGAAAGTACACACCGATTATCGAAGGAACACTCGACGAACGCTCACTCGAATGCCTCTCCACAACACTCCCCCCACTTTCTTTGAATGGCAAAGCTGCTGACCAAAGTGGAAGATTGGTGACATCCGACTTCCCCATCCACCACCCTTATCACCGCCTCCGCTTAAGTCCTTTATGGGACCTCGTAGACATGGAGGGATACGGTATCGCTTCTGCATGCAGTCATTTAAATATTAAATGTCAGATGTGGAAGATCGTTTCCGACTTTACTTCTGCAGAAGGAAGGGAACTGATCCGAAAACACCGATCCGAACTGGCCGAAAAACTGGCCGAAACAGTGATTGCTGCTTTAGAGAAGCAAACCTAAATTTTTAATGACCAAAAATAAGCCTCTCCTCTTGGTCTCTAGAAATTATTTTATTTTTTTCTTAATGAAAAATTAATGCTCTATCTATATAATCCACTCCTTGATTATTTCATTTTATAAAAAGGGAGCAATCCATGACTTCTAGACCTACCTCGCTACCTCCTGCAACTGACACATCTTCTATCAGTTGCTGGACAAAATTCAATAAATCTGATGGGTGCGCCCGTCTGAAAGAGATCACGCTTACAGCCATTGAAGCCATCTCTTCTTTAATCGTTATATGGGCAGTCCTTGTAATCACTGCTCAACAATTCGGATATGCAAACGATATCGCTTCTCTCCTCTCTCCAGAAATGGCCAACCTCGTTTTAGCGAGCTCAGTTTTGGTTCTTCTTTCTAGCACCGTCTTAATGGTTTCATTAACGCGCTCCTATCTCAATCAGAAATACAATGAAAAAGAACTGAAAAACCTTGGCATTTGGGATAGAGTCCACTCATCGAGCCAATTTAAAGAGATGCCTTGCAACTCTTTCTGGTACGTGCCACAAGACTCTGTACCTGCTACTGAACATGATCCTTATAAACCCGCTGCCTACACTGTGTTGGTAAAAGGAGACACGCACAAAGAGACTCTTATTTATAGCTTTAAAACGCCTGAAGACGCCAGTTACTTTATTGAGCAAAAGAAACGGGAAGATTATGTCAATGCGGAAAAACTGTACCAAAAAAGACATGATCACGAAGAAGCTTTCATGAAAGACCAGTTCGGAGTCGATTTTGTGACAAGGGCTCGCGCTTGGAAGGAGGCTCCTCTTCGATCGGGCCACTATATTATCGAAACATTAACCGCCAATGGTGAAAAAATTGATGGCAAACCTGTCGTCAGGATTGAGGTTATTGTTGCCAATTGCGGCGATCCTGGCCATCCAAATATCGAACTGAGATATCCTAAAGCAGGGCAAATTAGTCAGCTGCTTGCACTACATTACTCTGGTTTTATCAATGCTAAAGAAGCAGAGGAAGCAGTAGCAGCGGCAGAACGGGTCACGGTTAAGGGAGAGGTCGGCAAAAGGCAGTACTGGCTATTTAAACCGCAACTGCCAAGCACACGACGAGACCTCTATGCTATCGTATACACACTCTCATCAAAAGCGGGTCCCACAACAAGGTACTTTGCAACGCGTGAAGAGCGAGACCACTTTATGCAACAGAAAGGGATGTTCACCAATCGATGGAGCGATGCTGCGGGACTTTTCAAGAAAAGCCACTCCTATTCCGTTAAATATGTGAGAGAAAACGCCGATCCCACAAAAATGGAAGAGGTAGGGCAGAGGGCACAGGAAATGGGTTTTACATCTCTAAAAATGTGGCAATGGAAGACGCAGAACCGATTTACACCCTAAGATGGACAGTTAATAATGAGACACAGATCAAATATTTCGATAATGTAGAATCGGTAACGAAGATCAGGCAGAGGAATTGTGTTGAATTCATAGACGAGAGAGGTGTTAGACGTTATTAACGCCAAATCCCAAGAGCCGATGTCGCAGTAGCTCGAGACATGGTACGTGCGAAAGGAGATCTGGCCTCTCTGAGTCCAATTGAGTGTAAGACAGGTAATGCTTACGTCTTCCTTTATCACGACGGACACGGAACGAAATATGCCTGCTATAAGTCAGAGAGTTGAAAGGGATGACGTAGTTTGGCAAGAGATATTTAGTAAAGGCTTTAAAAGCATAAATCCAGAGGAAATGAGTGTCGAGAAAGCGAATCGTATGCTCAGAACCGAGCATCAGATCTCGTTAGATTTTCCATGCGAAGATGATGAATACTGGACTGAAGAGCAGATCACTACAGATGGCAAAAGAATCCACATCCTCCACTACAACAATATTGAGGGTGATAAATTAACTCGAGTCTTCAGAACATCTGACGCAAGGGAGAGAGAGATCTCGAACCTCATAAACAATAAAACTCATTTTTCAGGGCGGAGCTGCAGCAAAAACTGTTTGGTGAGCATAGTGAGATAAATACTCAATTCAAGCCTCTTCTGAACAAAGATCGCATGTGCGCCAAAGTTGATCTTGAAATTGAGGGCAGACAGGTCTATGTCGTACTCACGCCTTCTCTCTCTGATCGATTGAACTATAGAGCCTTTTATTCAGCTGAGGACCGGGAAGAGCATATAAGGTTTATGGGTTACTATGATATTAAAACATACGTTGATGTAGCGGAGTATAACGAATCTACTGGTTTTCGGTTACTCTCTAAAAAAGCTCAAGAAGTGTATAATGGAGAATAGACCCCGATTCGCAAAAATAATAACTCGTTTACCTCTCTTAACTTACCTATAAAGAAAAAACTCCAAAAAGAAGATCAAAAGATAGTTTATACGGTGATCTATAATCTTCCTGTAGATGGTAAAACAGAAACAAAAACAGATGCTAAGTTTTTTGAGTCAAGCGCAGCTCGTACGGCATTTATTAGAGCCAAACTCGGTAAGTGCGTACCTATCGGAGCAATAAGAGGTGAAGCGAACTTGATAGATGAAACTTATCTTCCGAATACACCTCATACCAAGTACTCCTTTTGACGAAGTTCTCTTATCCCTTCAAAGACGTCTACTTCTATGAGATTCCCTCCTCTGAAACCGGAGGACAAGATCTCTACATGACGGCATACAAAAATGAAGAGGAAAAAAATAGTTATAAGCATTATCCATCTTCGAGCATTGCGGATCGCCTAAAGAATGCTGAAGATGGTAACATTTACACAAAAGCGCATCTTGATCAGGGTCGATGCCCAAATGCTGCTGGCTTTGAGCGTATGGCAATGGCACCTGGGGATTGGTCTGAAGCACAGCTTCGCAATAGGGAGCAAAGAATACTTGCAGGAGAGGTATGGAGCATTTCTCCGAAAGATCACCACACGGAGGCGGTTCTCTTCTGTAGGGCTGATCGCACGATGGAGTGGCAGTTTTTCTTTGATAAAGCAAAAGCTGAAGTTGCTTGTAGCGATGGCCGCAATGGATTTAATCGACAGAATAATGCGCAAGTAGCATTTAAGAATGCCCTTAGCAGGCGTGCAGATGGTGCAACGAAATCTTTCCACCGCGTAATCCATCATGAGGGCGATGGTCGGGCTCATATCATGAGAATGCGGCCAAGAGATAAAGACGTGACCTCTGAATATTGCTCCCTCGAACAGGTAGATGAAAAAGTAGCCTCTTTTGGCGACTCGATTCCCCTTTAATCAATACCCACTTTGAGGAGAGGGCTCCCCCTCTCCTCTCCTGAACTTTGGACATTTTGTTATTGAGCGAGCGCAAGCGAGCTCCTTTGGAGTGCGTGCGCTTTGCGCCGCCCTAAGATATATGACACACTCGCCTCATGCACCACCTCCATTTTTTACGAGGACAATCGATATACATGGTCACCGCAGGGACTTATCTGAAAAGTCATTTTTTCAATCTCAGGAAAGTCTGAAGTTTCTGCATGCTAACCTTTTACCACTCTCTTGTTTATTTGACAGGGAACTGCATGCCTGGGCCGTGTTTTCCAATCATTATCATTTTGTGGCTAAATCGCCTCCAGATCCTTCGAATTTACGCACATTGATTGGCTCGCTAAAGCTCGCTCAATAAACAAAACTCCAAACTACAGCCCATGGGCAGAGGGCAAAGCAAGCGATAGCACATGGCGTAAAACTCAGGTTATTAACTGAGAACCAGGGTGAGTTCTTCTTTGGGGAGGGAGGCGGATTGAGAGTACATCATTTCCCACATGAGGCGGAAGTTAGGGCAGATTTTGAGAAGCTCGTCGCGCGTTCCCTCGGCGACCTTGCAGCCATGTTCCAGATAGATAATTCTATCGGCGTGTTCGATCGTGCTAAACCGGTGAGCAATGATAATTTGGGTGAGTTTGCCGTGGAGTTCAATGATAGCGTCTTTAATTTTCCCCTCGCTAACAGCATCGAGCGAGGAGGTCGCCTCATCCATTAAAAGGATCGGGGCATTTTTGACAAGCGCTCGGGCGATCGCGAGCCGCTGTTGCTGCCCTCCGGAAAGATTTTTTCCCGATTCCTCTAATTTAAAGTGATACTGGCCAGGAAGTTTAACGATAAATTCTTCGGCATGGGCATTGCGGGCAGCCACGACGATTTGTTCTTCTGTAAATGCGCGTCCAAAGGAGATGTTTTCTTTGATCGTATCGAAGAAGAGAAAGGGTTTCTGGGGGACAAAGGCGATTTGCTCCCGCAAAGAGCGTTGAGTGTACCCCTTGATCGATCTCCCATCAATGAGAATCTCACCCTCTTGTATGTCGTAGAGGCGGGGCAAAAGTTTGGCAATGGTTGATTTCCCAGCTCCCGTGGGCCCTACTAGGGCCACTGTTTCCCCTTTTTTTATGGTGAAACTGAGATCTTTCAAAACCCATTCATCACGATAGCGAAAGGAGACATTTCTAAATTCAATCCCATTTTCCAAATTTCTCATCTCAACGGCGTTCGGAGCATCGGTCATGGGAGAGATCCGATCGAGAACCTCATACATCCGTTCCGCAGCTGCAATGCCACGAAAGACATTGTTGTTCTCCTCAGCAAATTTTTTTATTGGCTCATAGAAGACATAGAGGAGGCCACAGAAAACTAAGAGTTCGGCAGGGCCGAGACTAAGTATAGAGGCCCGATAAAATAACGACCGCGAAAAAAATAGAGGCAACGCTGTGTAAAATGGGCCGTGCCGCAAGGCCGTAACGGGCACTTTTTTCTTCCAAGCACGCCATCCTATTATTCTGCTCCTGGTATTTTTTGAGAGAAAAATCCTCCATAGCGAAGCTTTTAACTGTCATAATCCCTGAGAGAAAATCGAGGAGGGTCATGGCAAACCCCTCTTGATTCCGTTGCATGAGTTGCGCGATTTTTTTAATTTTTCGAGCAATCCAGATAATCGGTATTACAATGACCGGAAAACCAATAAAGATCAGCATGGAGAGTTTCCACGAAATGTAGATACACGCTGCCAATGTCGATACAACGGCGAAAGGGGTTTGGATATAATTGATCAGCATCGAATTGAGCGCTTGTGCCACGACGCTGGCGTCACAGGTGACGCGAGCTGATAGGGAACCAATATCGTATTCATGGTAGAAAGTCATTGGAAGAGACTGGATATGTTCAAAGTAGGCCAGACGTAAGTCGCGACTGACTCTGATGGCAACGACTTGGGTGCAATACCGATGGAAAAAGAGAGCGATCGCCTTAAATAAAGCGACGAAGACCAAGATAAAAGCAAGTCGGGTCAGGTTCGTATGGATATGGAAAGTTTCATCTAAAAAATTAGCCACTTTTTGAATGATCGATGTTCCCCCCCGTGCGCTCATGTAAGCATTGGCGGCTTGAGGTGTCATGACCCCATCGTTTCTTTGAGCAATGGTATCCCATTTTTCAGCAACCGTTGACAAAGAAAGCTCACTCACCCCTTCCAATTTACCACTCTCCTCTTTACCAAAAAGGAGGAAGAGATCAGGCCCTGTCTTAGCGACCACTCCTAATGAGAACATCTCCATTTGAGACCCCAATGTGAGCATAAACATGGCGATGACGGTGAAGAAAAGAAGGGAGAAATGCTTACGATTTAATAAGGCGGCTTTGAGCAAGAATTTCATGTAAGTAATCCGAATCCATTAAAAAAATTAGTTTTGGGTTGATCTTCCACATAATCAGAGGGCTTTTTTTGAACGCAAATTGCGACTTTTTACGCTGATCATAGCCGCAGGCGCTATTTTCAAGCAAAAAAGCGCGATTTGCGCCAAAAAAGGCCCTGAGGATGAGGAAGGGCAACCAAAAACTTACGCCATGTGCAACTTTTTTGCCACTCAGGAGTGAGCGAGGAAAAGCCAGATCAAAATGCAATGCTCCGAATGAGAAGGGCATAGCCTTGTGCTATGTCCGACGAGGGAGGATTGATATGGCAAAGCCGCAGCCGCTCCTGAGTGGCAAAAAAGTTGCGCATGGCGTAAAACTCAGGTTATTAGCATCGTTCTTCGTAGGAGCCCATGTGGCGGAATTTTTGATATCGCCTTTCAAGAAGGGTATTGGAGGGATACTCTCTTAGCACCTTCCATTCATCTACAATAAATTGTTTGACACGAGCGTAGATCTCTTGAGGGTTATAGTGAGCACCACCCAAAGGTTCTTTGATCACTTTATCAATGATATCAAATGCGATCAAATCTTCCGCTTGCATTTTGAGTTTTGCGGCTGCCTCACTATTTTTTGCCGCATTCTTCCAAAGAATAGAGGCGCACCCCTCAGGGGAAATGACTGAATAATAAGAGTGTTCTAACATACCAATTGTATCACCGATTCCCATCCCCAAGGCACCACCAGAACATCCCTCTCCAATGATTAAGACAATAATCGGAGTGCCAATACGGAACAGCTCTCTTAAATTGAGGGCAATGGCCCACCCTTGCCCCCTCTCTTCAGCACTCAAGCCAGGATAGGCCCCTGGAGTATCCAATAAAAATATAATAGGAAGTTGGAATTTATCTCCCATCTGTGCAAGGCGAAGTGCTTTTCTAAATCCTTCGGGATGGAGCATGCCGAAATTACGCTTTAAACGACTCTCAGTATCATTCCCCTTCTCCTGCCCGACAATCACGAATTTTTCCCCTTCTATTTTAGCCAGCCCTCCGATCACCGCACGGTCATCACTATAGGTACGATCTCCGCAGAGTTCGATATACTCCTCACACATGTTTTGAATGAAATCGATGCTATGGGGGCGGTTGGGATGGCGGCAGATCTGCACACGCTGCCAAGGGGTGAGTGAGGAATACACTTCCTTGAGCTTGTCGAGGCGCTGCTCAAGATCTAGAAGCTCGGCAATGGAAAGGATCGGATTTTTATCATTTTGCTCACGGAATTGTTGAATTGCTTTCTCGTATTCAACTATTTCCTTCGTGCGGCAAAAAATCCATAATTTCCCCAATTTTAAAAAAGAACCTATGCCAAAAGTAAGAATTGTATCGAAGAGCTTCGTAAAGCGTCAGCGTGACCGCGAGAGGACAATATTGGAGATAATATAGCCGACGAGCGGTCTTACGAAGATCACGACAAGATCATACAATTCAGCGCTTACTTTTGGGATAGGTTCGAGAATACCCTCTCATTTGATAAAAATCAAGCCTCACATAAATCGAGGTGAGGCCCCACGAAGCTAGAACGATATTTTTGAATTCATATAGACTTTGTGAAAATTTATGCGAATTCAAAAATTGTACTAGCTTCCTGGGCCTTGTAACGCCCTTAACTCAAGTCAAATTTTTTGTTTTGCTTTTTTTTCAATAGGAAGGAGAACTTGGGTTGTTGGGGTCTAAAGGCAATGAGAAAATCAGCGCCCCAATAGCTACTATCGGCGGCTAGAGGAATTAATTCCATCTGATTAAGACCCTCTTGGGCTTCAATTTCCACATCTCCTAAAGTGACAATTTGAGGAGGGCCCGCATAACGATCGAGAGATTTGGGAGAGAGCTGATGGGTGCGTGCGACAACACATGTCTTTGCTTTGCCGAAAAAAGAAAAAGCGAGTTTGTCAATAGAAGAAATGCCCTCTATCTCACATTCAATTTTCATCCTTTCGGGCCCCCCTTCCAATTTGGCGTCGATCCAAAAGCCACTAAATCCAGAATCTCGTAGGGGAAAAAGACCGGCTACTCTCTGACTGAGACCCGCCATGCGGCACCGGTATGAGAGAGCAAAATGCTCTTCTGCCAAGGTCAAAGAGATGTTTTCCCCTCTCCCTGCCAGTCCAAATCCGCTACAATCTCCAATTGGCAGCAGCTGAGGCCCAAAGTTAATTACACCCCCATCGTTGTGCAAAAAAATTCCCATCCCACTCTTACACCCCGATCCAAAGCAGAGAACGGTTGCATTCTCCCTTTTTTGTGCGACGATACCCAATGTAGAATCAAAAAAATCGGCTCGCGATAAAGGGGTATGATCAACTGTTTGAAAGAAATCATGGTTGGCTTGATCTAAATCAAATGCACTCCCCTCTTGTGAGAAGATAGCAGTTAAAGATTTGCCTCGATGATCTACAGTGGCTTCCTGAAATGGGATCATCTCTTTCGCTATCCGTTTCATTTCCCCATTTTTGAACTGAGCTAAAAGAGCACCCAACAGAGCGTGTTCCCTTGGATAGGGTAACGACTTCCAGGGGAAAAATCCATATTCATATAAGGGAAGTGCACCACTCGGTAGTGGCTTAAAGGGAGGTAGAGGGACGCAGAGCGCGTGCCTTTCTGCTAAAAGCGCATACCCAGCTAAGAGAAGCTCATGCTCTTCAATGAGTGGATGATATCCCAACTCGCGCAGAGCTTCAAATGCAGTTCCCTCCACAAGTGAGGATTGAAGCGATGTAAATATTGCTTCTAATGAGTTCATAAAAAAAACCCTCGGCAACAGATGCGAGGGTTAACATATCATCTTTCTTAAATTTTACTCATCCATATCATCGTCATGGTCATCGATCTCCATAACGATCTCTTTTCCACCCTCTATGAGTCGACGCATTTTTTTGCCAGGGGTGAATTTGACAGCTCTGCGGGCAGGGATATGGATAGGTACCGACGCATTTTTAGGATTACGTCCGATTTTTGGTTTTCTCTCAACGACTTGGAGAACACCAAAATCACGAAATTCTAAACGGTCACCATTTGCCAGCGCATCAGTCATTTTATCCAGAAAATTTTGAATCACAGCTCTAACATGATTCGGGTGAATTCCTTGATCTTGAGAAATTGTCGTTATCAACTTCTTCTTTGTCATCGTTCCCATTAAAGATGCCTCCTATTTGATCCATTATGAGTTTGAAACTGTCTTAAAATCATAACCGTATAATAACTATCCTATCTTTCGGTTCAAGCGAATTTTTCAAATAGAGCCATTTTTTTTCCTTTCCTCTCGCAATAAATGTCTACCGTATGCGGAGAAGCACTTTCTTTTTCTTGCCAATTCCAACAAGAAGAAACTCTCCTTCAACCACATGTTGCTCTTCAATGACCAGATTCTCATTGTCTATTTTCTCGTTGTTTAAATAGAGTCCTCCTCCCGCGATCAATCGGCGCGCCTCTGATTTACTGGAAAGGAAATTAAGCTGCACGAGAACTTCAGATAGTTTGACCCCTAAAATTTGGCTTCTAGGCAATGTGGGAGTGGGAATTTCCTTCGCCAAAGCGAGAAGAGTTTCTCTATTGAGAGCAGTGCGGCTTCCCGGCTGCGCTGCTTCTGTGACACGGCGCGCCTCTTCAACTCCCTTTTCTCCATGGACGATTCGGGTCACTTCCTCAGCCAATCTTTTCTGGGCAGAATTAGGAACATAATCGCTCCGCTCCATCTCTGCTTCAATGGTTTCGATCTCCTCCATTTCCAAAAAGGTCAACATCCGGAACATTTTTGGAATGTCGGCATCGGGGATCCGGAATAGGTACTGATAAAAATCGTAAGGAGGTAGCTTATCGCTATTTAACCACACAGCTCCCTCCTCTGATTTTCCAAATTTCTTCCCATCGCTTCGGGTAAGAAGGGGAAAAGTCAAGCCATGGACATCGGCGCCGCGGGTCTTCCGCACCAGCTCAGTCCCTGCAGTGATATTCCCCCACTGATCACTTCCTCCTACTTGGAGAATGACCTTGTAGGTGTCAAACAGATGGAGAAAATCGTACGCTTGCAGCAATTGATAACTAAACTCAGTAAAACTGATCCCTTCTGCAGAAGCCAACCGCGCTTTGACACTCTCCTTAGCCAACATTGAAGAGAGGCGGAAGTGCTTTCCACATCGCGGAGAAAATTGATAAATCCCACATTTTGAAACCACTCAATGTTATTCACAATCGTGACCTCTGTTTGCAAAACAGCCTTTAAAGATCTACGAATCCCTTCGATATTATGTTGTAGCGTAGTAGCATCGAGCAAGTTTCTCTCGACGCTTTTGCCAGAAGGGTCACCGATCATCCCAGTAGCTCCTCCTACGAGCGCAATGGGATGGTGCCCAAACCGTTGGAACCAGGCCAGAGCGATAATCCCCACAAGATTCCCTAAGTGCAGACTGTCTGAGGTGGGATCAAAGCCTACATAGAGGGCAACGGGTTTTTCTACGAGTTTACGGATCTCCTCCCCTGTCTTTGCTTCAATAAAACCCCGTTCTTCAAGAGTGTCAACAATATTTTTCATTGAGTTTTTCTCGTCTGTTTCTTTAGAAAAATGAAATTTGCTATCATAGTGAGTTAGTAGTACAGAGGTAAAGGAGCCTAATTTTATGACAAGCGAAGTCCCTCGGAAGAGTCTTCAGATATCAGTCAATTGCGAGAGGCCAGACCAGGTTAAAGAATATCCCGAAAACTATGAAGAAATGGTAAAGAAATACTGGGAGCGGCAGGATGAACTGGAGAAGAGAGCCAAGGAGCGTCATAAAGCCGAGTCCGAAAATGAACTCAAAGATCTTGCTTCCAAAGCCATTGAAACAAGAGCTCTTCGAGCCGGTTCCGATCATAAACCACTTAAAGATAGAACGGTGATACGGGAAGCTAAAAATCCTGATATCCAAGATCTCAAGAACAAACTTAATGAAGAGATCAATGCCATTGGACAACGCATTCTCCAGGAATTCAAGGAAGAGATCCCAACACTTGAGAAAAAAGTGGTTGGTCTTGAAAAACTTAAAGGTCGCATTTCCCAAAACCCTCCGGGCTCCTCCCAGCCGCCGCTGCCACACAAATAGGTTTTTTCTTTTGACCTAGAGATTGGCTTTCCATTATATCAAGGTTTATGAAACAGCTGACTCAAGTTGAAATTAAAAAAACCTTAGGAACTGAAGCCGCTCAAATTGTCAAGGAGGGAATGAATATTGGCCTTGGAACAGGCTCTACCGCCGCTTGCTTCATTGAAAGCTTAATTGAAAGAAGAAGAAGTGGAATCAACTTCTCTGCCGTCTCCTCCTCCACAAAATCGATGGAGCAAGCACAAGCAGGTGGAATACCGACCCTCTCTATAGACTCATTTACGACTTTGGATTTAACTGTTGATGGAGCTGATGAGATCGATCTTCATGGTCGCATGATCAAAGGGGGAGGGGGGGCTTTGGTGAGAGAGAAAATCTTGGCGACCTCAAGCCGACGCCTTGTCATTCTTGTTGATGAGAGTAAATTGGTCGAGCACTTAGGTCGCTTTGGTCTTCCTCTTGAAATCATCCCTTTTGGCTTCTGTGCTACAGTCGAAAAGATTCAGAAATTAGGGTACTTGGGTAAATTGCGCTTGAAAAATGATGGATCCCCCTATATTACGGATAATGGAAACTGGATTTACGATCTCTCGTATCCTAAAATCTTCACTGTTCCGGAAGAGGATCACGAGAAGCTGATCCAAATACCAGGGGTCGTGGAAACGGGTTTTTTTTTGAATCTCCCCTTAGAAGTGCTGATTGGATATCATGATGGCACGATGAAAAAGGTAGTCTATGGATGAAACAGTTGAGCTGATTCCGATAAAATTTGAAAAGGTGATGCAGTCACGTGCCTATACCTGTGTCGTACTAGGCAATGAGGAGAAAAAATTTGCCATCTACACCGATCCGGCAAGTGGCAAAGCTCTCCAGCTCTATCTGGCATCTACAGAGAAACCACGCCCCTATACACATGACCTTATTAATTCCATTTTCCGTGGCTTAGAAATCAGGGTCAAGCAAGTGGTGATCAATGATTTGCAAGATACAATTTATTTTGCACGTCTATTTCTCGAGCAGCAAATCGGTGATTTGCTGCATATTTGTAGAGATCGATGCCCGCCCCTCCGATTGTATTACCCTGGCCCTGCTGCACAAAGTACCCATTTACTGCACCCGTGATCTCTTAGAAAAAACGATCGCTTATGCAGAATAGGTAGGAGCGAATAAAAATATTGTTTGATTAGAGTCGATCCATTAGATTGTGTGAAATATAAACAATAGGAATCCAAATATCTCAATGAATACCGTAGCTAAACAAAAAAGAAATCTCTCTGGCCCAAAGGAGGGAATGATCGCAAAAGTGAGAACGACCCCAGTAAAGGGTTTTTTCATTGTGCTTAATGATAAGGGACTGCACACCCGACCCTCCACAGAGCTTGTGAAGTGCGCCACTTCATTTAAAGCACAGATCAACCTCATTCACCAAGATCTCGTCGTGAATGCCAAATCCCTTCTCGGTATCTTGACACTGGCTGCAGCGCGAGGAGCACGGATTGAGATTGAAGCCATCGGTGAGGACGCAGAAGAAGCCATCGCCACGTTGATTGAACTCGCTCGAAACAAGTTTTACATACACTATTAAAATTATTTATTTATGTCTGCCGAAGCCACCAAGGTACGAGGAGAGATCCCCGTATCAGATCAATGGAATATAGAGGCCCTTTACCCCTCTTTTGAAGCCTGGAAAGCCGATTTTGAATCGACGCGCGGCGCCCATACTTCTCCCCACTGGCCCGAACTCCAACAGGGGCGAGGTCGACTCAAAGAAAATATCGAGATTCTCAAGGGTGCACTCGACACCTCTTTTGACCTCTCCAGAAAATTGGACAAGCTCTATACCTATGCCCATCTGCGCCATGATGAAGAGATCACTATCGATCGTTACAAAGAGGCCTTTCAGCGGATCTCTGCCCTACTTTACGACTTCCAACAAGAATGTGCATGGATCGAGCCTGAAATTCTAGAGCTTCCCAATGAGTGTGTGGAACAGTATCTCCGCTCACCGATCCTTGCCGAATACCGCTACCACCTCGAAAAAATTTTCCGGATGCGCCCCCATACGTTGACGGCTGATAAAGAAGAGCTGCTTGCCATGGCGGGCAAAACGATGCAAACAGCTCCCAAAGCATTCTCAGCTCTCAACAATGCCGACCTGAAGCTCGGGAAGGTGTGTGACCAGACAGGGAGAGAGCTAGAACTGACTCACGCTCTTTACCAGCTTTATCTCTCGCTCTCCCGATCGTGTGCTGCGAGAAAATGCCTTTAAAGGAATGCATGAGAAATATCTTGGCTTCGAAAACACCTTAGCAGAGCTTCTCTATGGAGAGATTCAAACGCACGTGTTCAATGCCAAAAGCCGCCATTTCCCCTCTAGCTTAGATGCAGCCCTTTTTTAAAAAAATCGAGCAATCGGTTTATCGTGCTTTGATCGATACTGTCAGAAAGGGACTCCCTGCCCTCCACCGCTACATCGAGAATCTAAAAAAATTACTCCAATTAAGTGAGATCCATCTTTACGACATGTATGTGCCATTAGTTCCAAAGGTTGAAATTACGATGGATTACCCCATGGCCGAAGAGTGTGTGATCGAATCGACAGCACCCCTTGGGCAGGAATACCAAAATATTTTAAGAAAAGGGCTAAAAGAACAACGGTGGGTCGATCGTTTTGAAAATAAAAACAAGCGCTCAGGAGCCTATTCAAGTGGATGTTTCGATAGTTATCCCTACATTTTGATGAATTATCGGGGCATTTTACGCGATGTCTTCACTCTCGCCCATGAGGCAGGGCACAGCATGCACTCGTATTTAAGTAACCAAAGTCAACCCTACCCCTATAGTCGCTACCCTATTTTTGTGGCCGAGGTCGCTTCGACGTTTAATGAGGAACTGTTGATGAACCTCCTTTTAAAAAAGAGAAGCAAAAAAGAGGAGCGGTTGTTTCTGATCAATGAAAAAATTGAGGATATTCGTGCCACCCTTTTCCGCCAGACCCTCTTTGCCGAGTTTGAATTGACAATCCATGAACTTGTGGAAAAAGATCTCCCCTCACCCCCGCCTTGCTCAAAGAGATTTATTACAAACTCAATAAAGAGTATTTTGGCCCTCAAAAGCATGTCGATACTGAAATCGCCATTGAATGGTCCCGTATCCCCCACTTTTATTATAATTTTTACGTCTATCAATACGCGACCGGGATCAGCGCTGCTTAAGCTTAGCTGAAAAAGTACTCCATGGTGATAGTCACGCCTGCAATCAATATCTGACCTTTTTAAAAGGTGGGGGCTCCCTATTCCCCATTGACCTCCTCAAATTAGCTGGGATCGATATGTCAACCCCAGAGCCCGTAGAAACAGCGATCCGAAAATTTGACTCCCTGGTCACTGAGATTTCACAACTTGCCTCTTGAGCAGGCAACCTCTTTAATGCCCAATTTGCCACTTAAACTGGCACTCCATTACAAAAAGTGCTAAATTTTCCATTGTGTTGAAATTCCCCTTTTTGCTATCGTGATTTTTCAAAAAAACCGGATCGATAAAGCCAATGGGCCGATCCAATTTTAATTTTTTCTTGAGGAGTGCACAGATATGACAGATCAAGCGGTACAAACAAAATTGAAACCGTTAGGTAATCGCGTTTTGGTAAAACGCCTTGAGCCTGAAGAGAAGATGAAAGGGGGAATTATCCTCCCCGACACAGCAAAGAAAAAACAAGAGACAGCCACTGTTGTTGCTATCGGAACAGGAAAAAAAGATAAAAACGGCAAGGCAATCCCCTTTCCTGTCCAAGTCGGAGATAAGATCTTGATGGAAAAATATTCGGGTCAGGAGATCACTATTGAGGGGGAGGAACTGATCATTCTCCGAGCCGACGACATTATTGCGATCGTGGACTAATTTATTAAATCATGTAAGTGGTCACGGTGGTAACCGCAGCCTTAAAATCTAGATTGTTAGGCGCAGATATCTTTCAAAAAGGCGAGCTCATATCCGAAAAGGCGCTATCAGCGAGTATTTTTGAAAAATAGATGCGCCTAAGAAGCTGATTTTGAAGCGCGAGATCCCTGTGACCACCTACTAAATCATAAGGAGTATTTTTGCTATGGCAGCAAAAGATATTAAGTATCAAGAAGAGGCAAGACAGAAGATCCTAAAAGGGGTCAAAACTCTTGCTGAAGCGGTCAAAACGACTTTGGGTCCAAAGGGGCGTAATGTCATCATCGATAAATCGTACGGCGCTCCCACTGTGACTAAAGACGGTGTCACCGTTGCAAAGGAAATTGAACTGGCAGATCGCCATGAAAACATGGGCGCCCAGATGGTTAAGGAAGTTGCAAGTAAGACTGCAGATCGAGCAGGCGACGGTACAACGACAGCTACCGTTTTAGCTGAAGCCATCTACGCAGAGGGTCTACGCAACGTGACTGCAGGGGCGAATCCTATGGATCTCAAGCGTGGGATCGAAAAAGGGGTCAAAACGGTTGTCGAAGAGCTGAAAAAAATGGCCCGACCTGTCGCACATCAAAAAGAGATCGCTCAAGTGGCGACGATTTCAGCTAACAACGACGATGAAATCGGTCAAATCATCGCTAAAGCCATGGAGAAAGTGGGTAAAAATGGCACCATTACGGTCGAAGAGGCAAAAGGATTTGAGACAACATTAGAAGTGGTCGAAGGGATGAATTTTGATCGCGGCTACCTCTCTGCCTATTTCATGACAAACCCAGAGACGCAAGAAGCAATCCTCGAAGATGCGTACGTTTTAATTTATGAAAAGAAAATTTCCGGCATGAAGGAATTCCTCCCCATTTTGCAAGCCGTTGCAGAATCGGGAAAGCCCCTTCTTGTTATAGCAGAAGACGTCGAAGGAGAAGCGCTTGCAACTCTAGTAGTCAACCGACTCAGAGCAGGCCTCAAAGTGTGCGCTGTTAAGGCCCCAGGTTTTGGTGATCGCCGCAAGGCCCTTCTTCAAGATATCGCCGTTTTAACGAATGGACAGTTCATCAGCGAAGAACTGGGCATGAAATTGGAAAACACAACGCATCAAATGTTGGGTCGTGTTAAAAAAGCGGTCGTCAAAAAAGAGGACACTACCCTTATCGAGGGGGCAGGTTCAAAAGCTGAAATTGAGAAGCGATGCGCTCAAATTAAGCGGCAAATCGATGAAAGCACCTCAGATTATGATAAAGAGAAATTGCAAGAGAGACTGGCAAAGCTTTCTGGCGGCGTAGCTGTCATCCGCGTAGGTGCAGCCACTGAGGTAGAGATGAAAGAGAAGAAAGACCGAGTCGATGATGCTCAACATGCCACTGCTGCAGCGGTTGAAGAGGGGATCCTTCCTGGTGGTGGAACCGCACTTGTGCGTTGCATCCCTGCTGTAGAAAAACTGGCAAAAAGCTTAGAAGGGGATGAAAAAATTGGCGCCATCATTGTCACCAAATCCCTTGCAGCTCCTTTAAAACAGATTGCCGAAAACGCTGGCTTAGAGGGAGCGATTGTCTTCCAAAAAGTGGCCAGCCTTCCTGCAAATCATGGATATGACGCTCTTAACGAAGAGTACGTCGACATGTTTGCAAGCGGCATCCTGGATCCTATGAAGGTCACCCGACTTGCACTTGAAAGCGCAGCCTCGATTGCCGCGCTCCTTCTCACTACCGAGGCAATTATCACAGAAATTCCTCAAGAGAAGCCCGCAGCTCCAATGCATGGCGGCATGGATTATTAATCAAAAAGCCCCCTCAATTGAGGGGGCTTTTCTCGATTTATTTATTTAGTTTTGGCGAACTGCCTATTAATTCCAATTGACTTTGGTAAACATAACATCATCAGCCTTAACAGCCGCTTGTTTTTCAGGCAGAATTCCCCACTTACCGGCGATTTTTAGCATTTCTCCTTCTACTTTAACTTCTCTCAGGGAAATATCAGCAATTGCCGTCTGAGCCACCACGCATTTTTGATCAAATCGAATCGATTTTTCCTGAGGCTTAAATACCCCTGTCACTGTCTTACTCACCTTCAAAGTCATCCCTTCGAATGCCTTTTTCCATGCGGGGTTGTCATGACCCAATTTAGCTGTATGTTCCTCTTTAAACGTCGCTTTAAATTTACCATCCTCTTTGACCTCGAAAGACTCCATATCCTCTAATGGCATTTTATTTACAAGACCCAATAAACTATAATCTACGTTTGCAATATTACTAATGAATTCTGAAGACATACTACCCCTCTCGTTAAATTTAAAAAAAAATTATACTATTTTATTAATTAAATTACAATTATTATTTTAATAAAAAGATTATAAAGATACTCTATACTGAGCTGGACAATATGCCTGCGACTAATAATTGGTGATTTTTCTCGAGAGGGAGGCTCGAATCATGCGGAGTGCCCACCGCTTCAAGGAAACATTGCATTAAATTTCGGCTATCCGTAAGATTCCCCTTCTATTCCGGATTAGCTCAGTGGTAGAGCAGTGGACTGTTAATCCATTGGTCGTAGGTTCGAATCCTACATCCGGAGTTTTTTTTACTAAAAAACTACGGATGAGCGAGTAAATCGGTTTACTCGCGCTAGGATTCGAAGGGCGTAGCGTTGCCTTGGCAGCGAGCCCCGGCTACCGAGCCGAATCCTACATCCGGAGTTTTTTTACTAAAAAACTACGGATGAGCGAGTAAATCGGTTTACTCGCGCTAGGATTCGAAGGGCGTAGCGTTGCCTTGGCAGCGAGCCCCGGCTACCGAGCCGAATCCTACATCCGGAGTTTTTTTACTAAAAAACTACGGATGAGCGAGTAAATCGGTTTACTCGCGCTAGGATTCGAAGGGCGTAGCGTTGCCTTGGCAGCGAGCCCCGGCTACCGAGCCGAATCCTACATCCGGAGTTTTTTTACTAAAAAACTACGGATGAGCGAGTAAAGATGACGTAGAGTGTAAGATCAAGACTTGGAAGATGGGTCCATTGAAATAGAGGCTCTACTATATTGTGAAGGAGATCTAATTCGTCACACGGTATTTCCCGAAAACACCTAAAAACACGATAGATCAAGTGATCATCACATAGAAATTCCTCCTTACGTTTGTAGCATTCAACCAAGGTTGATGTGACTCTCCCAAGAACAGTACCAATCCCTTCCTCTTTTACGATCTCCTCGATCTCCTCGTCGTAATCGCCCTCAAGGATTTTTTCGACCTCCTTCTGCAAATCTTCTATAAACTCCCGCTGTAGCTTCTCGTGCTGTATAGATTGTCGAGACAATCTGGTCCGTAAAGCTGCATAATTGAATCGATCTATTTCCTCTCCTTTATTACTTATAGTAGCCAAATGGGGAGTAAATTCTAAAATATCCTCTTGAAAGGATCTAATGGTCAACCCCTCAAACCTGGCATTCGGCCATCTAAGTAACCATATGTAGAGTATAAATGCTTCCTGCCCAATCTGAAATTGTTCTTTTGTTTTAAATAAAAAAGTGTAAGCGGGCTTCTTCCATGACACTACAAATTGATTGAAATGTGTGATAAAGTGCTGTAAAATCTTTTCAAATTCTATATCTGACATTCTGCGAAACAAATCACATACATAAGGTGGAAAAGAGAGCTGATTGATATCTGGTTTGTATGAGTTAAATATGTCAGTAAACGATAGACAATGTAAGGCATGCTCTATATCAGGATCTTGAATCGCGTCAAAACGATAGACAACTACAGCATCGGAATCAGAAAGAGAACGGAACCATTTTAAATTGCTAAAGACACCCATCCGTAAGTCTGCATCACATAACATCCGATAGAGTTGTATTTGTTGCAACGAATCTTTCCCATAGTTTTTTTCTATCAAATCACAAGTTGGATTAAATTGACGGAGTACTAGTTTTGAATCGACATACGCTTCCCCTTCTTTTCTTTCATGGAATTCCCAATAACTCAAATCGCAAGTCATATTCTCTGTTATTTCATTGAATTTCGTTAGCTCTGCGTCAGATTCTGCCTCAAATAAGGCTTTCTCATCCCCTTGAGGTACGTCCAATGCAGCTCTACGCTGTGTTAGAGAAAAAAATTTCTCTTTAATTAACTTTCTCATTTCGAACGGATTGACTGGTGTTTCAAGGTTAAGTTGTGGAAAAAATGGGAAAAAAAGCCACACTGCCTGGCAATAAAAAATGGCAGATTCTATACACGCGGCTTTATAAGAGCGGTCCTGATCACGAGGGGGAAATAATATCCATCTTTTAGAAAGGTGGGGGTAGATCTGCCATTGTTTAGTGATCTCAACCTAATGTGGGCTGATGATCTGATAAAAAAGCCTACAAACCCTCTCGGTCCTAACGTGATCTGTCTCATCCCAACCTGCATTACAAAGGATGCGCTGTATAAGCTCAAGGGGTAGAGTGGGAAAATAATTAATTTTGCTCATTGATAGGGATTTGTTGTTTTTTGGGAATTTTATGTCATTGACTCTAAAAAAGGTAGAGGAATTTGGGAATATTCCCAATGAGCTCAGCATTCAAAACATTCAGATGCTACTTTTGATGTTTATAAGCACACTAAGTACCCTTTCTAAATGATGACCAGAAGTTTATGTAGCTTTTTTTGTGGCCTATAGGTTAAAATTTTTCAAATCGATCAAAAGGAAACAATGTCATTCCAAAATCTCGGCCTTCAAAATGAAATCCTTCAAGTACTTGATGAAAAAGGCTATAAGGATGCTACATCTATTCAAACCCTAGTCATCCCTCACATACTTAAAGGAGGCGATATCCTGGCAAGTGCACAAACAGGCACTGGAAAAACCGCAGGCTTCACACTTCCCCTTCTTCAGTTGTTGATGCTCAAAAAAAGCATGCACAACAGACCGAGAATACGTGGACTCATTTTAACTCCCACTCGAGAACTTGCTGCACAGGTAGCTGAAAATGTGAGTATCTATGGAAAATATCTCCCCTTAAGAGCTCAAGCGGTTTTTGGAGGAGTAAGCATCCATGCTCAAATTAAAAAGTTACGAAGTGGTGCTGACATTCTCGTTGCCACTCCAGGTAGACTTTTAGATCTCATCTCGCAAAGAATCATCGATCTCTCCCATGTGGAAATTCTTGTCATTGATGAAGCAGACCGCATGATGGATATGGGCTTCATTTTCGATATTAAGAAAATTATTGCTTTGCTACCCGTCAATCGGCAAAACCTTTTATTTTCGGCCACTTTATCAGCGGAGATAAAAAAACTCGCACACGAGCTTCTAAAGTCTCCTCAAACAATTGAAGCTGCACGTTCAGGCACGGCTAATGAACTCATTTCACATGTCGTTTATCCTGTCGACAAAAAACGGAAATGTGAACTTCTTTCCTTTTTGATCTCCTCACAAGATTGGGAGCAAGTTTTAGTATTTGTCCGTACCAAACGGGGGGCGGATCGACTTGCTAAACAATTAACTGATGGTAAAATTGCAGCTGAAGGGATTCATGGAAATAAAAGTCAATTTGCCCGCGCCAAAGCTCTCCACAGGTTTAAAAAGGGTTTAGTACGTGTGCTCGTAGCAACTGATGTGGCATCTCGAGGACTTGATATCGAACAGCTGCAATATGTAGTTAACTTTGATCTACCAGAAACTGCCGAGGATTACATCCATCGAATTGGGCGCACAGGACGTGCGGGAAATAAAGGGTTTGCCTGTTCCCTTGTTTGCGTTGATGAGCACCGACTCCTTTCAGATATCGAACGTTTGTTAAAACAAGAAATCCCTAGGTTAATACAAGTTGGTTATGAACCAGACCCTTCTATTGCGTCTCAACCTGCGCAAAATAGGCGCAGTAATAAAGCTAAAGCTTTTTCGAGAGGCAAGAATCAAAATAATCACCCTCCAAAACAAATGAAACCAGCTCACAATAGCCCTAAAAAACCATTCTTTAAAAAATCCAGGAAACCTCAAAAACATCCCGTCACTGTAAATTCGAAGTAGAATCCCGACGCTCTTCAGAACCGGGCTCTTCAACCCATTGACGTCTCCAGGCAGGCGCTTCAAAGGGATCTGCGAAATACTGTGTCTCGTGCACAACCTTACCGTTGCGGAATTCCATAATGCTCACTGTGTGAGTCGGTTGCCCCTGGTAGGTAATGATGTATTCTGTGATCCAGAGATCCCCTTTTCCGAGAATGCGTTTGATGTTGAAACCTGATGGCTTGCCCGGGTGATGGCTCCGCAAGGCCTGCAAATTAGCCCGCCCGAAGATTCGCTCACCTGATTGGGGATAATCACAGATGGCATCGTCATCATAAATAGCGTGTTCGGCCTTTACATCCCCAATTGCCGATGCGTGCCAGTGTGAATTCAAAGCTTCCCGTATTTGTTCTTCAGAGTATTGTACCAGCTGCTGCTCCTCTTCCATACCATTCACCTTACCGATTTCTTGCTAAAACATTTGGCTGCCGCTCCTTCACCTATAACTATTTTCCCGAGCAAAAACAAGCCTCAAACGGAAAAGGCCCTAACCAGTAAAAAGCTCAATTTTTGTTTCAACCCCTTTGCAAATCTTTCTGCAGCCTCACTTGCAATGTATTCTAGAAATGTTTGTATAAAATAAAATATTAGACGACTTTGCTCCCCTTTGAAATGTATGTGCACGTTAAAGGACAATGGGATTCAAACGAGTTACAGGCATAAAACAAAGTATTAACTTTATATTTTGATAACTATTTACTAATTTGTTAGAATTGCTAAATTTGTTATTATTACATGTCGTTAAAAACAGGAGCAAACAAACATGGCCCAGCCTATTCAAACCACCTCTTCGCCAGCCATTGATCCAACCTCCCCTTTCCCACAATATGCCAAAGGTCATCTTTATAAAATTAAAAATAAGCAGGACGAAACCATCGGATATTTGTGCTCAACCATCCATTTTGTGCCTCAACTCAACAATCTTACCTTGCATCCTAAAATATTTAGCGTTTGTCCAAAAGTGCCTCTATTGCCTTCGAAATTGACAGAACAGAGGAGGCTTTTTTTGAAGCATGGAGAAAGGAACATTTTTTTGCAGAGCTAGAGGAAAGTGAGCTCAAAGAGATAGGCTCAGCAGTTTTTGCCAAGTTAGAGAGCGACCCTTTAGGTATTGAGGAAAATGTATTGTTCTATAAAGCCAAGTCATTGGGTCTTGCTTTCAAAAGTTTGGAGACCCAACAATCTCGTTTAGCTGCCGAACAATCAATTGCTTTTGAAAAACAGTATGTTACTATTTTGAAAATGTTTCTTTCCTCTATATTTATTTATAAATCTAACCAAAGCCTAGAACTAGCCACTCAGGCTTTAATAGAAAACCGGGATCTCATTCCTGTATAGAACACCTATACAAAAGCTATGAATTTCTTACTCGTGCGGTAGCAAACACCGATTTTGGGCCAAAAAAGCTCTGAATTGCTTGCTTATGCCCCCCATATTCCAAAAATTGAAAAATTGAAAACAAATTTACGCTTATTTTTTCAGGCGATCAGCAGCAAAGAAAACCTGGAAAAGGAATATCGCGATCTGGCCATTTCAGGAAGCGCCCTTGTAGAACTGCTCGAGCAATTAATATTACAGAAAAAAAACGCTCTCCAGAAAAAAAATGAAGTCATGATAAGTAACTGGATATGTGGACATGAAAATATATATCATGGGGTTCCAACTCCTAAGGGAGCCGATATGAAACTTACAGAAATAGGGGTCAAAGAGCTCGTTTATAGAGAACGATCCATGGTAGAAGATGTGGATAAAGATCTCAAGGAGGCCTCTTCTCAAAGAAGGAGATACTACGCTCTTGGGGCTGTACATCTACAAGGAAACCATGACAATTTTAAACGGCAATTAGAGAAAAAAGGGTGGAAGATTGTCGATGCCTATAAAGAAGTTTTAGATTGAGAGGAGCAACTGGTTCCTTACAAAGCGAATTTGAGCAGCTTTCAGCTTGCGCGCCATTTGATTCAGTGTGCAGGGGGCGAATTCATCCCAATGGATCCAACAAAGGGATTCTTTTTTTCCGGCAATTAAGTCTTTCCACTCTTCGGGGGATCCACCGAAGTATTTTGTATTGTAATAGGGCCAAGCCCCTCGAGGGCTTTTAGAGGGGAATTTTTTTTAGTCCTGCCGTGGAAAACGAGGTAGTGGTGTTCATTGATGGTCACGGTGATATCATCGAGTGTAAACATTGCAAAGGGAATGGCTAGGATGAGTTTTCCAGAATCAGATACTTTTGCCTCAATTTTTTCTACCTTGTTGAGATCGATCCCTTGATGCCATTGATGGGAACGAGAAGGTGTAAGATCAATACCACCCGTCTTCTGGTTGTTGGTCATGTGAAAGATTTTTCCCTTCTCAGTAGGTGCGCAGAACCATAAGAGATTTCCTTTGTCAAAGAAGGGATGATCTAGAGCGCAATGCTCCTGTACATAGACTAATTGTGAGGTTAATGCTTCTGTAAAAGAAACTTCACCTAAAGAGGAAATATTCTTTGCTTGATCGATGACAAATGAGAAAAGTTGCCCCCGAAATTTTAATTCGATGGTTTCACCATCTTTCTTACCTTTTAAAAGATCATTTGGCAAAAACAAGGGATCGGGAAATGTGGCCAGATCTAAGCCGCATCTTCCTAACCGGACAAAATAATCATCACTTCTCAATCGAATAGGAGAGCCATCTTTCATGCTCAATTCTTTATAATAAGGAGGAAGACAAGAACGTTGAGAGCGCTTTCCAATATATCCGCCATCCTGGGTGTCCAGGTAGATATATCTTTTTGAAGCCGGCCTTCTTAAAAGAACAACTCCGACCATAGAGCAATTCAGGCCGATGCCCACTATCAGACAACTGTATCCAATCGAATATTCCGGAACCGGTGCGATAGACCACAGATCTAAATGGCTTCCGAGTTGCATAAACCCAAACCCTGTCCCAATGAGGCCAATGATCGCCATCGCCCACAAAGAGGGCGCACCCAACAGCGCGAATTCTCTATTTGCCATTTGTCAAAATTTAATGGATAATGTGAGGTTAACTCGCCTGATTTTGAAGACATAAGGCATTATATCATATTAAATAATTAATGTAAATTGATTTTATGAATTTTACTGTTGTTTTGGCAAAGAGTGAGGGAAGGGAGTGGGTGGAGCAATGCCTTGAGGAGCATCCTGAAATCGTGTGGCTCGCTGATGAAAAAGTGCGGAAAACGGAGGAAGGAGATGCGACCTGCCCAAATATCTACTCAGAGCTGATGTTTGGAAAAAAATTTATTGAATTTGATCGCACCCTCCTGTCACTGCATTCACTCAAATTAATCCTTGATGGGAGCGATCATGCCTACCAGAGATTCTCCGCAGCGCAGGAGAGCAGCGTCCGTCTTAAAGTGGAAAGTTTTCGAGAATTACATGCCCAAGGGAAGGGTTTACTTCAATCACGATGGCACGGCTTATCGGAAATCGACATGGCACGGGCGATGACTACAGCCTTAGTGTTAGGGGATATGGGAAAAAGTGCGCAGGCGCGCCAGGTGTTTCATACCTATGGTATTCATGCTCCCGACCATGATGATTTCTTTGGAGAAGCCATGCAAATCCTTAATCACTACCCTCAACTTTCCCCCTCGTTTTCACAACTGAATGCCACGGCCCAAACACTGCTGATCAAAGTCGCGAATTTAGCTCATTATGGACACATTACACATCTTGAAGGGGGTCCGGCTATGTTTCAACATTTAAAACAGAGTCAGATTCCCCGTTGCGATCCGATTGCGCTTGAATTTGATCTCTTTATGCACAAGCCAGATATCGCCGGCGCTTTAGGCCATGTCAACTCTAACTCCTCACTAGTATATACAGAATCGATCCATCGCACGACACAAGCGATGGACGAGGCTGTGCGCCTGCTTTCTGATCTGAAGAAGGGGGAATTTGACGCGTATGACGCTTATCTAAAAACACGTGCGACTTGGCTTGGTTTAGATCCCAATGACAAAGTCGATCGGGTACTGGCTCGTATGGGAGCTCAGTTGCGATTATTTGATGTAGAAGAAGGGCGCATTTTAAAGAAAACTATCTTTAAACTAGATAAAAACGATTACGAACGGATCCTCACTCAATTTGATATCGAAACCATTTCACCAGAAGAGCGGACCCCGACCTATATCCCTGCCCTCTTAGTAAATTTGCTGAATCATAACCACTTAGGCCCCTCAAAGGAGCAGCGCCTATCCCAAGCCATTACCATTGGGTTTCCTTTTATTTCTCAAGTTTTGCAGCAACATAGAGATCGCTTGAAGAATCACCTTGCCAACCCCTTGATTCCACTCAATTTTAATTCCGTCGCAAAAGTGGCTAAAATGAATCCAATATTATTGATTAGTAATGATTTTGATATCGATCAGGAGGGCACTGTTTTATTAAAAGGCTATTCCTGTTAAACTAAATTTATGAAAGAATACCATCATTTAGGCATACCCACGACAGAAAAGCAAGAGGGGGAAAATTTGTTCCTCATCTCAAAATCTATGTCTCTGGCTACGATACGAGTGAATACAAAATCGAATGGGTCCGTTTTGCAGAGGGCGCTGCAGAGTTCTATCACCCTCTGCTGCTCAAACTGCCCCATATCGCCTTTAAAGTCGATGACCTCAAAGGGGAATTAAAAGGAAAAACACCCATTTGGGGACCCTATGAATCACTCCCCGGCTTCACCGTCGCCTTCATCGAAGACAATGGCGCTTTGGTCGAATTAATCGAGACCAAACTCTCCGAAGAACAAATCCTCGGCATCGTCAAATCCCGTTAGTACCTAAATCTAACTTTTCTCGAGAGTGAAATCTCTGATTGAATTTATCAATTCTTAATAGTCTTATTTTATAATAAACTTGACTTCAAATTTTATATCTTATGCATACCATAACCCATACAACATTGTTAACATCTTGCATCTCTACTCTACAAAAGCAATTGAGTGAACTTCCCCATGCACAATCGGATGTCATCAAAAAAGCACTTGGGGAATTGAAAGTCTTTCTTGCCCAAAAGGAAAGCGCTTATAACCATTTTTGTCTTCAGGAGAGAATTTCCTCTATTAAAGAGCTCTTATTCGCGCTCCCTTCTGCAGAGAAGTTATTACCTGTAATTCACAATCTATTTACATCTGAATCTAGGGCAGAACTGCTTTTTTATGCGAAAAATAGCGATGCAGTGGTGCCAGAGCAGGCTCGAGAGCGGATCCGGCTTGCTGTACAACAGTTCGATCAACAAGAGGAGATCGATAGATCCATCCTTGCGCTGCACTTGACACGCTCATCCGATCCATTCCTAAGAAAATTACTCTCCCTTTGCCTTGAGAGAGAGGTCAGCCCCCCTTTATATCACACCCAACGGCACCTCTTTAATCCAATACCTGATCCTTAATGGCGATGAGGAAATGGTCGGAGAGATTGTCCAACGTATGACTCCTGAAGATCTAAAATACGGGTAATGGAATTTCTGAGTACCATCCAGTGGGGCCCGATCAATTTCGCATCCAGACATTTATCGGTGCAGAAGAGATTCCAACATCGAGCATTTCAAATGATGAACTAAAGCAATTTGTTGAGACTCAAAAAAATAATACAATTGAGCCTCTATATCAACTATTCTTTGATTTTGCCAAACGGGGAAAAATTCTTTCCCGTCAACCGATCCTTTTGACTATGAGATCGCTCAAATATCACCCACATGCTCAGCACAGTGTTTAATGGCGGTTTTGCGTTACACGTTACGCAAACAGTTAGGTGAAACGTCAATCGATGGGATGGGGATTTATAAAATCGTGAAGGCCTCAATTTTAAAGCGATTTGCCGAAGCAAGACTGCCCTACTTGACAGATCCCCTTCTTCAAGAAATACAGCTGAGACTTAAAGAGATCGATTTTCAAAATCAATTATGGAGCTTAAGTCAATCAGAGCAGAGATGGAGTGCAGCTCAAGACCTAGTGGCTCGAGCCATGCAAAAATGTGGCATTACTCCCCTTCAAAAAAACAAGGAACTCTCTATTTTTGCAAAATATTTTATCCTTGAGCGGAACCTCAGACTCCTGGCAAAGCAGCAAGAAAGGAGATCCTCTCATCATGAATTGGGGGAATTGACGCCGTTTTATGAACTATTGGTAGAAAAAAGGGCAATTCGTTGTACAAGACACCTCGCTGCTTTGAAGCAAGCGAGGGAAAAGCAAGAGATCAAAAAACTCTATTCCCTTTTTGTGACTGGTGATCGCAATCAATTGCCTAATAGTGCATGGCTGGAGGAAGATTTTTCTAAAGATCCGACGTTCTGGAGATCCCTTGTTCAAAAAGAGGAAGCAGTTGGAAAAAAATTATATGCCAAAATGTCCGCCATGATTCCCCATCTCCTCACGACTCAGAATTGAGATTATGCGATATGCGACTTTTGTTACAGAGCACTAGATGAGGCCTTTGTAGACGAGGGCTTGAGGGGGGTCGAGCGTGATGAGCTGCCGGTTCACGGAGGGTGTCGCTTGCTCCTTCTGCACGGATGAGAATGGGAAGTTGAAGCATTTTGGCTGTCTTTTTGAGATGACCTCTCCGAGTCATGGTCGTCGATGTGATTTTGGAGGATCACTCCAGTTGCATTTTTGAGAAGGGGGAGATAGCTTTCATCGCAGGTATTGATCACGATGATGTGACCACGTACGGTGTAATCAGGGCTTTCCGGAGAGGGATGGAGGATCACTTTCCCATGCACTTTTGCACCAAACCCCTCACTCCCCCGCACCAAAACATCTCCAATACTATCGACAATCATCATATTGGTTGTTCCGGGCCGGCCAAAGGGGGTGCCTGCAGTAATCACCACCAAGTCCCCATATTGGATCAATCCTTTTGCCAAGGCATATTCACTGATTTTTTTCTTCGCCTCTTCAATATTATGGGACTCATGGCACAAGATCGGGATCACCCCCCACATGAGGGCGAGCTGATGATAGACTTTGGGGTTGGGAGTCATCGCAATGATCGGCATTTCGGGGCGAAGACGGGAGAGAAGGCGCGCTGTAGAGCCACTTGTTGTGAAGGCAAGATTGCCTTTGCGTTCGCATTATAGGCGGTGTTGAGGCTTGCCCCTGCCACTGCAGAGGGAACATCGGGGAAAGCGCGATGGGTCGCTTGTTTAAAAAATTCATAGTAGCTGAAATCGGATTCCGCTTCTTCAATGATCCCTTTCATGACCTTGACCGCCTGAATGGGATAGCTACCAATCGCCGTCTCACCTGATAACATCACCGCAGCCGTGCTGTCATAAATGGCATTAGCGACATCGGATGTCTCTGCACGTGTGGGGCGCGGATTGACTATCATCGATTCGAGCATTTGAGTCGCTGTCACACATGGCTTTGCTGCCAAAAAGCTTTTGCGGATCATCATTTTTTGCAAACGAGGGACTTGCGTTAGAGGGAGCTCAACCCCTAAATCCCCTCGTGCCACCATAATGCCATCCGCCACCTGCACAATGCTGTCAAAATTTTGCACCCCCAATCGATTCTCAATTTTTGCAATGACGGCGATATCGGGTCTGTTTTGATCTTCTAATACTTTTTTGATCGCAAGAACGTGTTCCGCAGAACGGATAAAAGAGGCGGCAATCCAATCGACATCGTGTTCACATCCAAACCGGATATCCGCTTCATCCTTCTCAGTCATCGGAGGCAGTTCCACTTCGGCGCTGGGTATATTGACTCCCCGCGTCGATTTGATGGTGCCTCCATGATCCACTTCGACCTTGACCCCCCTATCATCGATGTCGATCACATGGGTGATGATATAGCCATTATCCAGAAGGACAAACATTTCTTTTCAAAAGAACATCGAGGGCTACCGTGGGGGTGAGGGTCATTTTCTCCTTATCCCCTTATCTCCTCCTTCACAAACCAAAATTGATCCCCCTCTTTCAGAGTGAGAGACCCATCCTTCAATTTCCCCAGACGGATTTCCGGTCCCTAGTATCGAGCATGATGGCTAAGGGGACATTCAGTTTCTCCCGAGAGACTTTCAACAAATGAATAATTTGGGCATGCTCTTCGTAGTTACCGTGGCTAAAATTGAGACGTGCGACGTTCATCCCAGCGGCAATAAGAGCTTCAATTTTCTCGAGAGTAGCCACCGCAGGTCCGATGGTGCAAACGATCTTTGTTCGGGTCAACATGGTATATGAACCTATCCCATTATTCGAAAAATGTGATTTTTAAAGGATTTTTTTGCAGATTTTAGAGCCGCTTCGAAGGGCATACTTTGGTAAGTAGACCGAGAAGCGGCTCTAAAAGATGCGGAAAAAGACTTAAAAAGCACTTTTTGCCAATAATGGGATAGGTTCATAATCGTAGTTAATCGATGGTATTATTGCCAGCACTAGCCATGATTTGGTAATATTCTGGTGCCATGAGCTTAAAACATCCGATTATTCTTAAAAACGTAAAAGTCCACAACTTAAAGGGGGTCGACTTAAACCTACAAACCAATGAATTTATTGTTTTTACGGGTGTGTCGGGTTCAGGAAAATCTTCACTTGCCTTTGATACCATTTATATTGAGGGGCAACGCCGCTATATAGAATCGCTTTCTACATTTGCCAGGAGATATTTGGGCGATCTGGCCAAACCTAATGTAGAGTCTGTTTCAGGCCTCTCCCCTACGATTTCGATCGAACAGAAGACAGCTGGAAAAAATCCCCGATCAACGATTGGGACGATGACAGAGATCTACGATTACATGCGTGTCCTTTATGCGCGGATCGGGATCCCCCATTGCCCCGTCAGTGGAGAAGCTGTTCTACCTCAAAGTAAAGAAAGAATTATCAAAAAAATACAAACTCTTCCTGAATCGCGCAAGATTCTCCTTCTGGCCCCGTTGGCGCGAGGAAAAAAGGGGAATTTAAGGATGATTTTCAACTTTTTTTGCGCAAAGGGTACACGCGGATGAGGGTCGATGGCGCCCTCATGGATATCAGCGAAGGAATCGCTTTAGATAAAAACAGGACCCACGACATCGACGTTGTGATTGATCGGCTCACGATCTCAACGGAAAACCACTCCCGCATTGCGGAAGCGGTGATAGCCGCTCTCGATATTGGAAAAGGGGCGATGAGTTGCTATGACCTCGAACACAACGAGGAACTCCTCTTTTCTACACATGCCTATTCGCCGAAATCGGGACTCTCCTACTCCTCATTGGAACCTCACGATTTTTCTTTCAACAGCCCTACAGGAATGTGTCTACGGTGTAATGGCCTCGGCATACTCAAGAATTCGATCTGAATTGATGATCGATCCGGAAAAAAGCATTGCAGAAGATTGTGCTCCATTGCCAGCTCCTATCAGACGGTTCGATATGGAAATATTTATAATAATCTGGCCGAGATCTATTCCTTTGATGTGAAAACGCCTTGGAAAAAGCTTTCAGAGAAGGCAAAACAGATCTTCCTCTATGGCGCGGAGAAAAAATGGATACAAATGCACTTTGTCCATCCCACCCGCCCCATTTCTTGGACCGATTATATCCATTGGCGGGGGGTCTTGCAAGAGGCGCAACACCGCTATACTGAGGCTAAAAGCGACAACTACAAGAAAAAAATGGAATCCTTAATGCACCAGGGGATCTGTAACGAATGCTTAGGTTCCCGTCTCCGTCCCTATCCAGCTGCTACGTATTAGCCGGCTAAAAATCCATGAATTTGTCGTTTAGACGTGGCAAGAGCTTTAATTTTTTTCCAAGACCTACCCCTTGAGGCTACAGAGAGATTGATTGCTGATGAGCTGTTAAAGGAAATCATCAGAAGGCTGAAATTTCTTCTTGACGTAGGACTACATTATTTAACCTTAGACGGACCGCACCTACCCTTTCTGGGGGAGAAGCGCAGAGGGTCCGTCTCGCCTCTCAAGTGGGGAGTGGTCTCGTTGGTGTGACTCTATGTTTTGGATGAGCCTTCGATCGGCCTTCACCCGAGTGATAATCATAAATTAATCACCACCCTGAAGCACCTACGCGACGTCGGTAATACCGTCATCGTCGTGGAACATGATGAGGAGACGATTTGGGAAGCCGATCGGATTGTCGATTTTGGACCAGGCCCTGGTACTGCAGGGGGGCATATTTTGTCAATGGCTC
Source organism: uncultured Chlamydiales bacterium (assembly GCA_963705695.1). Classification (GTDB taxonomy): domain Bacteria; phylum Chlamydiota; class Chlamydiia; order Chlamydiales; family JAAKFR01; genus CAVPKN01. The sequence goes on along the minus strand of CAVPKN010000014.1, from coordinate 23,250 downwards.
TACTGAAGAGCTACTGGAACATCCCGAATCGATTACAGGCGCCTATTTGAGTGGAAAAAGGGAATCGCAATCCCCAAAGAAAAGAAGGAAAAGGCGAAAGGAGGCATATCTACACATTACAGGAGCGCGCCACCACAATCTGAAGAACGTCGATGTCGACATTTCCGATTGGCCTCATGATTGCTGTGACAGGGGTTTCCGGGTCGGGGAAATCCTCTCTGATTACCGATACCCTATACCCCGCTCTAGCCAATATTTTTCATGGCGCTGAACATGCGGTCGGTGAATATCAAAGAATCACGGGAATAGAATCGATCGACAAAGTGATCTCGATCGACCAATCGCCTATTGGGCGAACGCCCCGCTCCAATCCGGCTACCTATATTAAGATTTTTGATGAAATCCGACTTCTTTTCAGCACTCTGCCGAAAGCGTGGCTCATGGGTATACACCGGGTCGTTTTAGCTTTAATGTGAGAGACGGTTCCTGCAGCCAATGCCATGGGATGGGAATGATTCGGATCGATATGGACTTTTCGAAGATCAATGGATTCCTTGCCATCTCTGCCAAAGCAAACGATTTGATCACGAGACCCTCTCCATCTTCTACAAGGGGAAAAATATCCACGATATCCTTGAAATGAGTGCTCTAGAGGCTCTCGTTTTCTTTGCTAATATTCCCTCACTGAAGCGAAAATTAGAGATCTGTTTGTGAAGTGGGCATGGGATATATCAAATTGGGACAACCCTCCACAACCCTTTCTGGAGGGGAAGCCCAAAGAATCAAACTGGCTAAAGAATTGGTACGTCCCCAATCAGGGAAAACGCTTTATATTCTCGATGAGCCCACGACTGGACTACATTTCCACGATATCGAGGCTCTTCTGAATGTGCTCCATCAGTTGGTTGCCCGAGGCAATACAGTTTTGGTGATCGAACACAATATGGATGTTGTCAAAACGGCCGATTGGATCATCGATCTTGGCCCGGAAGGGGGAGATAATGGGGGGAGAGATTATCGCCATCGGGACACCCGAAAAAATGGCAAAGTTAAGTCGCCGACAGGCGAAGCGTTCGACATGCACTTTACCTCCAAAAGGAAGCTCGCTAAAAAAAAGAAGGAGAAAGGTCTGTGATTGAATCGATCTCCATTCAGGGAGCGGAGCAAAATAACCTAAAACATATCGATCTCAATTCCTCGAGGAAAAATCACGTATTTGACAGGTCCTTCTGGTTCTGGGAAAAGCTCCTTTGCCTTTGAAACCGTCTATGCCGAGGGACAAAGGCGCTATATTGAATCACTTTCTCCTTATGCGAGACAGTTTGTCCAGCAGATGCCAAAGCCTAAATTAAAGTCAGATCGATGGACTTTCTCCTGCCATAGCCATCGAACAGAAAGAACTTCTGGCAATCCCCGATCCACAGTAGGCACCCTGACCGAAATTTACGACTATTTACGCATCCTTTTTGCCCATGCTGGAGTCTGCTTACTGCCCTGAGACTAAGAAGAGATCAAAGCAATCACTCAAGAATATGTGGTCGATCGGATCTTGACCTATCCCCAAGGGGAGAAAATTAACTCTTTTGGCTCCCATTCAATTGCAAAAAAACGAGAAATTTGAAGATGTGTTGGCTAGACTGCGCAGGCAGGGCTTTATTAGAATCCGCCTCAATGGGGAAATGTATGAGATCGATCAACCGATTGTCTTTGATAAAAGAAGAAAAAATGAACTCGATCTCGTGATCGACCGCATTAAAGTCGCCCCTGAGAATCAAAAACGTCTTTTTGAGGCCATCGAAAATGCCGCGCACATGGGTGGAGGGAAGATTGTCGTGGCTCGAGAGGGTGAAGATGTGTTGTTCAATCTGGCTTTCGCAGTCGAAAAAACAGGAAAATCATACCTTCCTATTACGCCCCATCCTCTTTAATAGCCCTGAAGGGATGTGCCTTGACTGTCTTGGGCTTGGTTATCAATATGGCGCCGATTTAGCCCGGAGCCGTGAAGTGATGCAATTGAGTGTGCTTGGGCTACTCCGCTATCTGTGGACGACGACCAACCTCCCCGAATTCGAATTGTTTTTAAGAAAAAAAGAGGGGATCGATCCCCACAATTCCCTCTCCGAGCTCACCGAATCTCAACTGAAACTCCTCTTTAATGGCTCCGATGAGGAGAAATGGATCGTTTCAAAGAGTGGGTACCGCTTCCGGTGGCTTGGCCTACAAGCAATTTTAGCAAAAGCTGGACGAGTTGCGCACGCTCACGTCAGGGAAACTCTCCTCCCCTTATTAAATGAGGTAGAATGCTTTTCATGCAAAGGGACCCGCCTCCAGCCACTAGCACGTCATGTCCGCCTCAACGATTATACCCTTCCCGCTCTATGTCAACTTCCTATAGAAAATGCCTACACATTTCTCACCAAGCTCCCCTTGACTGCAAGGGAGGAAAAGCTTCTTGAACATGTGTTAAACAACTAAAAGATCGCCTCCACTTTTTGCTGGAAGTGGGGCTTGAATATTTAACTTTAGAGCGCTCCGCCCCCACATTAAGCAATGGGGAAGCACAAAGAATCCGTCTTGCTAGGCAATTAGGGAGCCATTTAAATGGTGTCCTCTATGTTCTTGATGAACCAACGATCGGTCTTCACCCTCACGATAACAACCGCCTCAACCAGGCTCTCCATCGCCTGATCGACCTTGGCAATACGCTTTTGATCGTCGAACACGATCCACAAACCATTGCGACCGCAGATTGGATCATCGATTTTGGTCCAGGCGCAGGAATCCATGGGGGACATATTACCGCCCAAGGCACCTACGATCAAATTCTCCACAACCACCATTCTTTGACAGGGGCGTATCTTTCTGGAAGGGAGAAAATTGAAATTCCAAAACACAGGCGGAAACCGCGCGAAAACTTAACCATAGCAGGTGCGAACCAAAACAATCTCAAAAACCTTACTGTTGAGCTCCCATTAGGCGTATTAACGTGTCTCACAGGTATCTCGGGATCGGGAAATTCGACGCTCCTCCACAAGGTGATCAAACCCACCGTAGAAAAACTGCTCCCCACTCTGGATCCTTTCGACAAAATGATCATCATCGATCAAAATCCGATCGGCCATACCGTCCGCTCCGACGTGGGCACCTATGTCGAACTCCTCCCGGTTATACGGGAATTTTATGCCTCATTAGCTGCCGCGCGAGTCCGGGACTCCAACCCCGCCATTTTAGTTACAATCACAGAAAAGGGATGTGTACCCATTGTTGGGGGCTTGGCTATAAAAAGGTGGAGATGCTCTTTCTCCCTCCGGTGAAAGTCAAATGTGACCAGTGCAGCGGACTTCGTCTCAATCCTGTAAGTCTCTTGGTCGAATATGAGGGAAAAAACTTTGGAAACATTTTGGCAATGACTGTTGAAGAGGCTCTGATTCAATTTGCAATCCTTCCTGAAGCAAAGAGGATCTTAGAGACACTGATCTCAGTTGGCCTGGGCTATCTCATGCTGGGGCAAGAGATGGTCTCCCTGTCGGGAGGAGAGGCGCAGCGGATGAAATTGAGCCGGGAGCTGTCTCGGCGCGCCTCAGGAAAGACCCTTTATCTTCTCGATGAACCCACGACTGGCCTCCATCCTGATGACATTAAAAAACTCCTCTCAGTGCTTCAAAGATTGGTTGATAAAGGAAATACCATGGTGATCATCGAACATAACCTCGATATGATCCGAAACGCCGATCATCTGATCGACCTCGGCCCCGGAGCCGGTATCCACGGCGGCGAAATTCTCTGCACCGGCACCCCCGAAGCCGTCGCCCAAGACCCCCGCTCCCTCACCGCCCAATACCTCCAGCTCCCCCCTTAGCCCCCATCCATCTAATAACTTGAAGGAAATCTACAAAATCCTTATCTTTTATATATAATTATTGCCAATAAATTGTAGAAATTTTACAATATAATCAGCAAGCATAATGAAAAAAACGGAAAAGCCGCCTAAAGATAGAGAAATTGAACTAAAAATCAAAGATTGTTTAATAAAGCGGCGGTATAGGCAATCTCTTCATGCGTTCGAGCGAATAGACAAGAGGAAGGTTTCCTTTCAAGATGTACTATTCGTGTTGGAGACTGGTCGTAGAGAAGAGGCAAAAGATGCTTTTGATGAGGCTTTTAAAAACTGGAAGTATTCTATCAGAGGCAATACGCTAGAAAATGTTGATATAAGAATTATAGTGACTTTAAATGAAAGCAATGTCGTCATTATTACGGTTGTAAATTTAAATATAAAAGAGGATTTATGACGCACACGAGAACCATAGTGTATGAAGATTTTGGATTTCCTATCACCCTCGTTGAGGTTCCCATTAAAATGGTTATGGGAGAAGAGATCATAGATATTGATATGCACAGGTTGGAAATCAGCGTCTTAAAACACCTTATTTTCAAAGCCACTCCTTTAACAGGGAATCAATTACGCTTCATACGCAAATTTTTAAGACTCTCTACCACCGATTTCGCAAAAAAATTGGGAGTCACTCACCCTACAATCTTATCCTGGGAAAAAGAAGAAGCCCACATTAATCCAACAGCAGATATGTGCGTCCGCATTGAAGTCTTAAAACTGATACAAGATGAAGATTTTAGAAAATTTATTACCGAAATAACCGCAGAAATTCTAGCCCTGCATAAGAAAGAAAAAGAAGAGGTCATCGAAATCGATCGACAACAGCTCATTGCGTATTAGAAGGTAAACCTACAGTAATGTCCCATTCAAAATCAAGAGCGTGATTAATTTGCTGTTCTGGTTTAGGTGGATGGGATAATTTATATTCATCGAGAACAGTTTGGGCAAGTTGTTGGATGGCATCTAGGGTCAGATTAGCCCGCCCTCCCTGCTGAATGAGCCGTTGATTCAGAGTTGCGTTCGTTGTTTTCAGTTTATCTGCATCGGGGTCGTGTGTTTCATGATAATTATAAAGTTCAGAGATATCTATGAGGGGATAACCGCGATGCCACGCATAATCTTCCTCAGTCTGGCTCTCAAAGCCTAAAAATCCAATCTTTAGATCTTCTTTGACCAGCTCTTCGTAGGGCATGAACTTATTTTCATGGCCTGTGACAAAAGAGTTATATACGTTGTAAAGCGTAATCCAGTGCTTCACAAAGTAAAGAATCGTGCCCACCGCTGGCACAGAAGAGGCTAACCCCCCTGCAACATTTCCACATCCATGTTGAATATGGGTCCACCCATGGCAAATCAAATTTTTATTTCTTCCCATGAAATAATCGACCATTTCCTTGATGCACAATAGAGCTCCGAATACGATCTGCACGACCCCCATGATTGCTTTTATAAGCCCAGGAATGGTTCCCAAAACAGGAACAGCAGCCCAACGTGATAAGGTATTTTCAACTTCATTTATAGCGCGATAAATTTTAATATGATTCACAATATAACCGAATAATTTAAAAAGCATTATATTTTTATTAGTTAATAAATTCAACTATTTTAACAAATAAACATTTCTTCTTGCCAGTTCATAAATCAGTTTGAACTAAAATGGCAGTAAACGACACAGTACTATTTATGGAGAATGCGGAAGGGTTAGAAAAGATTGGGAAATATCTCTGCCTCAAAACCATTGGCAAGGGGGGAATGGGGGAAGTCTTGCTTGCTTATGATCCAGAATGTGAAAGACAAGTGGCTATCAAGCGGATCCGGCCTGATCTTAAAAAACATGAGGCTCTGAAAAATCGATTTTTGAGAGAGGCTAAACTGACAGCCCAATTGACCCATCCAGGGATTATCTCTATCTACTCTATCCATCACCATGGAGATGAGGCGTACTACACCATGCCTTACATCGAAGGAGGGACACTGCGCCAACTTTTAAAAAATGCCCACCAAAAATTTCAAAAATTAAAAACGCCCGCTTCCATACCGGCCCTCCTACCAATATTTAAAATCGTCTGTCAAACAGTTAGTTATGCACATTCTAAAGGAATTTTGCACCGCGACATCAAGCCGGAAAACATTTTGGTAGGAACCTTTGGTGAAGTGATCGTTTTCGATTGGGGGCTCGCCCATCTGGTTTCTGAGCCGCAGCAAGAAACGGAGGAGATCGAAGAGGCAGAGGTGCCCTACCATCTCACCCGTCCAGGCAAACTTGTAGGAACAGTCGCTTTTATGGCGCCTGAGAGGGCGCTGGGTGAGCCTGCAACAGTGAAGACCGATATTTATTCCTTGGGCGTGATCCTCTATCAAATATTGACGTTGCAGCTCCCCTTCAGCCGCTTTTCCATTAAGGAATTCCGTAAAAGCTATAAACATGAAAAATTGATCGATCCTGCAGAAGCGGCACCTTATAGAGATGTCCCTCCCCGCCTCTCCCGCATTGTCAAAAAATGCCTCGACCCTGATCCGAACAAACGCTACATCTCCGTTGAGGCCTTAATTCACGACTTGATGAGCCATATGGAGGGAAGGTCGGAATGGTTTGAAGCAGAACGGATGAATATCTCCCAAAAAAAGGATTGGGAATTTCAAGAAAATGTGATGATCTCAAAACACATTGCGATCACACGGAGCACCGAAGCCGCAGAGTGGGTAAGCATCATGGTTTCAAAAGCCGCTTTTGCCGAAAACACCCGTTTAGAGACCCGCATTTTTATTGGAGAAAGAGGTGCTGGAATTGGGCTTTTATTAAATGTTCCAGAAGCGGCGGAAAGGGAGAATCCGGTAGCAGGATATTGCCTTTGGATTGGTTCTGAAATCAATCCAGGAGCGCAGCTCTTCCGAAATACAGTTCAAGTGATGCACCTACCGGAGCTGTTCTTGAAAAAGGGGGTGTGGCATACGCTCACCATGGAGAAAATCGACAATAATATTCACTTCATCCTCAATGAAGTCCACCGCCTTACTTATTTAAGCTACCTTCCTCTCTTTGGAACACATATCGGCATTTTAGCAAGAGATGCCGACTTTAATATGGATGAGATCACCGTTTCAGTCGGCAGTCAGAACTTGCAAATCAGCTGTCTCTCGGTCCCCGATGCCTTCTTAGCAAGTAAAGATTACAATAGAGCCCTTGCAGAGTACCGCCGTATCGGTTACTCCTTTCCAGGGCACGCTGAGGGGCGGGAAGCGATGTTTCGGGCAGGTATTACGCTCCTTGAGCAAGCCAAACTGGCACGCAAAGAGAAGCAATCAGAGGAATTTTATATCCTTGCTCTTGAAGAATTTGCCAAACTCCATCAAACACCAGGAGCGCCCTTAGAATATTTGGGAAAGGCGTTGGTTTATCAAGCGCTTCGAGATTATCGAGAAGAGATCAAGTGTTTAGAACTCGGTTTGCGTCGCTATAGCCGCCACCCCTTAGTGAATGCCATCAAAGAACAAATTATGTATCGGATGCACGAGGCGACACAAAGTAATCGACATGCTGCCTACCAGCTCATTTTGATCGCATTAAGGCTACTTCCCGAAGTGGTCCAAAGTGGGGACTTTAAGCGCCTCTTTACCCATTTGATTGGGAATTGGGAACCCCTTTTTTTCTTGGAAAGTCCTGCCGACCCCTCGCTGATAGGGAAAGAAAAAATCTACGACATCCGTTTTGCCACTCCCCTCGCTTTTTGGCTTGCGGCTCCCTATCTGTTGATTGAAATCTACCATGAGTTGGTTAAATTACAACATGTGGACATAGCCGCCTTAGGCGATATTATCTACTCCCTTTTTGAGCTTGGCTCGTATGAACTCGCTCAAGACATCATGCAAGAGGCGGAAGCACTTAAAAAGGATCTTCCCTTGACTGTGGGGCAAGATCTGAAGGAACTACTTCAATTATTAGAAACGGCATCTCGATGTCATACCCATTCCTTGCAAGAGGCCACCCGTTATTTTGCCTCACTCAAACGGGAGGAGATCGGCGTAAGAGAGTTTCGCATCGCCACCTATCTGCTCCAATACGCGCTCCATACAGATCAAGTAGAAATGATCGAAACCATTGCAGCGCTTCTCTCAAACAAAGTCTTGGGGCGAGAAGAGCGGATCTCGCTAGATGCCTATCGCATATGGGGGTTTCTTCAAAAAGATCGGTGGAGTCAGGCTTCAGGCATTTTTGATACTTATCCTTTAGAGCTAATCAACCAAGAGGGCACTCTTCTCCATCCCCTCTTTGGCTGCTATCTTTTGGCAACCGAGGGGGAAGAGATTGCGGCGATCCATTTTTCGGGAGTGATCGATACCCCATTTCCCCGATCGTGGGCACTTTTGGGCCATGAACTCACGAATAAAATCACCGACTCCCCTGCCTGGTACTCCACCTCTTTTCTTTGGGAGAGGCGGAAGCTTTATCAACAGCTCACCCTTTACTACCATTGCAGCAAAAACCCCGAGCTCGAAGCGTATAACCGCTACCTCGAGAAACAAGAGTATACCCTTCCTAGCTAAACAAATTATTTAATCAATATCGTTCACGAAGTGTCCTGAGCTTTGTTAATTTTAGCTTGATGGGGGAGGGGGAAGTGTCGTATCTTATTCGGCTATGCAGGATGAAAAAGAATTTGAATTGCCGAAAGCCTATGAGGCGAAAGCGATCGAGGCGAAGTGGTACACATTTTGGGAAGAGGGTCATTATTTTCGGGCTGACCCTCTTTCAAAAAAACCTCCCTACAGCATCGTTATCCCCCCCCCTAATGTGACGGGTGTGCTTCATATGGGACACGCCCTTGTCAATACCTTGCAAGATATTTTGATCCGATGGAAACGGATGTCGGGGTATGAAGCTCTTTGGATTGCTGGCACTGACCATGCAGGGATTGCGACCCAAACGGTTGTAGAGCGGCATTTGATGGCCACCGTTGGGAAACGAAGAAGCGATTATGGACGAGAAGAGTTTTTAAAGCTTGTTTGGGAATGGAAGGAGAGAAGCGAAAAGACAATTCTGTCCCAACTGCGCAAATTGGGCTGCTCCTGCGATTGGTCCCGCCTCCGCTTCACCATGGATGAGGGGTGTAACCGGGCAGTTAAAACGATCTTCAAAAGGCTTTTTGATGACGGTTTAATCTATAAAGGGAGTTATCTCGTCAATTGGGATCCGATCACTCAAACCGCTTTGGCTGATGATGAGGTCGAGTATGAAGAGCGGGAGGGGCACCTCTGGTATTTTAAGTACCACCTTGTCGATGGCACCGGTTATGTGCGCATTGCCACGACGAGGCCGGAAACGATGCTCGGTGATACTGCGGTTGCCGTCTCTCCAAAAGATAGCCGCTACTCTCATTTGATTGGAAAAAAGGTGCGCCTCCCGATTTTAGGGAGGGAAATTCCAGTGATCGCCGATCATCATGTCGACCCTGCTTTTGGAACAGGAATGGTCAAAATCACTCCCGCACACGATCCCAATGATTATCGGATCGGCATCGACCATCATCTGCCGATGATCAATATTTTCACTCCAGAGGGTTTCATCAATGAAAATGGGGGTCCCTACAAAGGGATGAGTCGAGAGGAGGGGAGAATAGCCGTCGTTAAGGAGATGGAAGCCTTAGGACTTTTGGAAAAAGTGGAGAGGCACACCCTTCGCATTGGCCTCTCCTACCGGTCCAAGGCAGTCATTGAGCCCTACCTTTTCCAAACAGTGGTTTGTCAAGATGGAGCCGTTTATCGGAAAGCTTCGTGAGGCGGTTGAAAATCAAAAAGTCAAAATAGAACCCAAACTGTGGGAAACCACTTATTTCCATTGGGTCAATAACCTGAGAGATTGGTGTATCAGCCGGCAGTTGTGGTGGGGACACAGAATTCCCGTCTGGTACCGGAAGGACCACCCCGAAACAATGCTCTGCTATTCTGGAGAGGACCTTCCCCGAGAAGTGGCTGAAAACCCATCGCTGTGGGAGCAAGATCCCGATGTTCTCGATATTGGTTTTCGTCGGCTCTCTGGCCCTTCAGTACATTAGGATGGCCCGAACCTACTGAAGAGCTTAAAAAATTTTATCCATTGAGTGTTTTAGTGACGGGGCACGATATCCTTTTTCTTCTGGGTTGCCAGAATGATTTTAATGGGAGAGTATGCGATCGGTGAATCCCTTTCCCAGAAACTTTTTTACACGGCCTCATCTATGGCAAATCGTACTGGAAAACACAAAAAACTGGGGAAATCGCCTACATTACAGGGGAGGAAAAAAGGGAATACGACCTCGGCAAGCCCCTCCCCCCTTCTGTTCAATCAAAATGGGAGAAACTGTCGAAATCGAAAGGGAATGTGATCGACCCGCTGGAGATGATTGCCGAGTATGGCACCGATGCCGTGCGGATCTCCTTGTGCGCCTGCGCTAATCAAACGCCACAGATCGACCTCGATCGGCGTCGGTTTGAGGAGTTCAAAAATTTTGCCAACAAAATCTGGAATGGCGCTCGTTTCGTGTTCATGAACCTGGAAGGATTAAATTCTGAGGAACTTTCGAAAGGGATCGAGGAGTCACTCCTTGCATTGGAAGACCGGTGGATTCTCTCTGCCATGAACCGTTTGAATCAAAATATCAACGATCATTTGACCAACTACCGATTCGATCAAGCAGCAGAACTTTCCTACAATTTCTTCTGGAATCAATTTTGCGCCTATTATGTCGAAATTGCAAAGCCGATCTTATTTCAAAAAGCAGGAACGGCACATGAGAGGAGAAACAAGCAAAAAATCCTCGTCATTGTCCTGACGAACTTAATTAGACTCCTTCATCCGATGGCCCCCTTTATCACGGAAGAGCTTTTCCAACTTGTGAAAACTCGCTTTCCCAATCTAACAGAAAATACGAATGTCGATCTCTACACGAAAACTACGATCGCCTCTCTCCGCTCATCGGCTTGCATCGTGGCTCCCTATCCCCAACTCATCAACAGAGCCGATATCCATCCAGAGATTGAGGAAAGGTTTGCTCGGTTAGAGCAGATAGTCTACACCATTCGCAATATCCGTGCTGAGATGGGGATCCCCCCTGCCATGGCAACAGATCTCTACATTGTGGGGGATTTTTCGGAGAATCCTGAAACCCTCCGCGCTCTTGTCAGGCTCGATAAGATCGTATGCGATCTCCCCTCTCCTTCTCGGTTGTGTGCCACTGGAGTGATCGATACCCTTAAATTTATGATTCCTCTCCCCGCTGAGTTTGCGCATAAAGAGAAAACACGTCTTGTCAAAGAGCGGGAAAAACTCTTGCAGAGTAAAGAGAAGCTCTCTGCTCTGCTCAATAACCCTGCCTTTCATTAAAAAGCTCAGCCTGAGCTGATTGAGAATCAAAAACTCTCATACGCCCAGGCTGAGGCAAGATTAGAAGCGATTGAGGAGAAACTCAAACAGCTCCAAGATGCTTAATTATAAACTCTCCACGACTGATTTGTCCCGGATTGCCTTCAGATAAGCAATAGCGTAAACAAATGCCGCAAGCCCCCCAATCCCTCCAGCTCCAAGACCAGCATCAAGTGCGACCTCATGAGCAATATGTACCATTGTGGGATCATGGCTAAACCACGAAATGGCTGCCGCTGTACCGCCCGTCAAGATCAACAAGGCGACCATGCCTATAACGAGATCTCTAATTTGAAGTTTTAGACTATCAGTCTCCATACCCTTATTTAAAATGCGGTTAGCAACCGCGTTTGCAAGGAGAGCCAGACCTGAAGAAAACATAAATACAGAGCCGGCAATTTTTAAGCCAAATTCTGCGTTTTGGGTAATCTCTGTCGAAATATTAAGATGCTGCAATATCGCCATCACCGCCATAGCGACTAAAGAGCCCCCAACGACCGCTCCCGCACCGTACCACGTTCCCTCAACCATGCTTTTACCAAATCCTTGAATAGCCATACTTATACTCCTGGTTAATTTTATGCACTCTATTATATAATAATTATTTAAATTTATTATTAAGTTTTATATAATTTAAAATTAATTTTATCTAACCACACCGGTTCCATTTAAGGCAATCTTATTTACTTCGGAGACGCCTGCTTAAGGACCAGGATTGCGGCTTATCGACCGTTCAAAAAAAATCCTTTTCTTTGCATTTGAATTTATCGCCATTTTTTGTAAGATACTAATGCATCAACCACCCCTAAGGAACCTGAATTTTGGGTTGATCTTCCTCATCCTCAGGGCCTTTTTTGGCGCAAATCGCGCTTTTTTGCTTGAAAATAGCGCCTGCGGCTATGATCGGCGCAAAAAATCGCAATTTGCGCTCAAAAAAGCCCTCTAATTGCGAGTAAGATCAACCCAAAACTCAGATTAAGGTGTATATGAAGCGCTGCATTTTACTTTTGGTGATCTTTTTATTAACTCACAAGCTTATCGGATTCGAAGGATTGTATCTCGGTGCCGGTGGAGGGATAAGTGCAACTAAAGGAAGGCAACAGGGTGATGTCACCTCTTTTGTGATTACGGGTTCAGGAAACAATATTTTTTCTTCCCCCGACCTGAGTACAGATATTCTCGGAGGATGTGGTGCAGGGGTTTTTTATGCAGGTTATGGTAGGCATTGTGGGATTTTTTATGGGGGAATTGAGGGTTTTGTACACTATGCCAATAGTCATACTAAGGCCACACGTGAAAATTTAAATACTCTCACCGATGAACCGGGCTCTTTCAATACAGTCGATCGTAGTGACATTAAAATAGGTCCCTGGGGTGGTGGAATCGATGGACGCCCTGGCCTTTTATTATCTCCTGGAACGCTTCTTTATGGACGGGTTGGCTTCAACTATACTCAAGTCAAACTCAATAGTGAGATTCTCAATTTTGGATTTCGTATGTCAAACGCCCCCTGGTCTATTCCTATTGCAGACTCTAAGCGCACGAATAGATGTTACTTACGTTTAGGGGGCGGGTTAGAGCAGCTCCTTTCGAATCGTCTCGCTCTCCGATTTGATTATGTTTATACCGATTATGGTTCTATTTCTTTTGCGGGAAATACCACAGCCACCCTACCTGCTAGCACTGTATCTGTCTTCTTGAGTGAATCTAAAAAAGTGAATCTGAGAAACCATGAACTTGTCCTCGGCCTTACTTACTACTTCTCTTCTTGCTACCCCACGTGTTTTTGTAAAAATGCATCCCGCTGTTCTCAATGCTGCTGCAATAACTTTTGCGGATTGTATCTTGCCGGAAGCCTTGGAGGCGCATTAACAAATTGTCGTCCAAGAGGGGATATAGTCAATTTCGGGGAATCGGGTACACTATACAATGACGTTCTGCCTATTCAAATTGCATCCCACATTACACATACAGATTTTCGTGGGAATCTATTTGCTGGATATGGAAGGCAGTATAAACGTTTTTATGCAGGTTTAGAGGTCTTTGCTCAATATTTCTCCTATTCGAGATCGAAAGTAGACGACCACTTTTTTTCTATACCCATTGGTTCCATTGTAAACGTTACTGCACTTAATTCAGTTGTTACACATACTGAGATAGATCCATGGCAGTTTGGAATTCAGGCACGACCAGGCTTATTGCTCACTCCCTGCACCCTCATCTATGGCACAATAGGAACAAGTGGAGCTCGGATCAAAGCTCGCTCAGACGCCACCACAATATATCCCGATGCGCTGGCATTATCTATCCCATTATCAGCCCGTTCCACTCGAGCCACTCTTCGAGCCGGCGGGGGAATTGAACAAGCGCTTAGATGCGGCTGGCACATTCGTGCCGACTACCTATATACTAACTACGGCTCTTTAAAAATGAGCGGCTCAACTGCCGGCACTTCCGATGCAACAGGTCCCGCAGCACTCACAGATAGTACGAAGATCAAGTTTGCCGACCATGCGATTACCCTTGGCCTTTCTTGGTATCTATAAAATTATCCCTCCCCCCAATAAGGGCAATATGGGCAAGACGATCCCGGGGTTTAAGCTGTGGAAGCAATGTATTTTGATATCAGATTTGTCGCATGTTCAAAATGGCTTTCCAGTAAATCTAAGGCCCTCTTGGTATCGCGCGCCAAAGCCGCCTCCATAATCCCCTTTTGTTTACGAGAGAATAGAAGGACATTATTCTTTTGCAAGCCTGCAAGGAACCAGATACGTCGATACCGTTCTGTCTGCCGATAAAGTTGTGTTTGAATGTATAGAAGGTGTTTCAACCCACAAGCAGAGATTAAGGCTAAGTTGAATTGACGATGGTATTTTTCCCATGCTCTGTATTTTTCAGAGCTGTCGATTGCTTCCTCCTTTTCAATCCTTGATAAACGGTGGAAGGAGGCCAACAAATTAGCTTCCCATTCGGTGTCCCCCCTTTCTATGGATAGTTTGAGCGTGATGCTTTCAATAATAGTTCTTGTGGCATAAATATCATGCAAATCCTCAATCGAGAGCGGAGCCACAATAAAACCTCGTTGGGACTTTGCTATGACCAGTTGTGTGGCAGTGAGTCTTGATAGGGCTTCTCTTATAGGGCTCAATCCAACCCCAAAAAAGGCCGCGAGTTCGGCCATATGGATTTTTTCTCCTGGCGGCAAAGTACCTTCGAGAATTTGTTCACATATAGCCTCGTAAACATCATCTGTGTGAGAAATTTTAGACATATTTTGTTCTAAAATCATCGATTTTTTACAAAAAAATCGATTTTTTATATTGACTTCATATTATTTTTTTTATTATAATATTTATATAAAATTTAATGAAAGCATCTAAGAAGCTATTTTATAACCTACTTTCAGAAGAGAGGATTGATAGGTGATAAAACAGCTTCTCAGGAGGGGAAAAATGATCTCAGATCTTATAAGAAATGAATATTCGCTTTACCATTGGGCAATGGAAAATAAACCCTTTATTAAAAAGGGGGTCATTGTAGTGGTGATTGCCATTATCCTCAGTATAGGCCTATTAGCAACGGGAAACCTCCTCTCCCATTCTACCTCAACACAGATCTCTTCCTATCTCACAGGAAAAACAGTAGGAGGGATTTTTCCCGGATACATTTCTCACTCATTGGATGGGGATTCTATTTACACGATGTATGGCTGGCTAACTCTCGCGAAATATCTAAGTATTATGGAGAGTCTGCAGCAAATATTATTGTTATGCAAGGCACTTATAATTGTGGGCATTTGTCTATTGGGCATTAGCTTTACAGGGCTTCTGACTGCGCTCGCGATCAATTATAAAAATAAAAAAGCTTCCTTAACAAGGAAGCTCATTGTGAATTAAAAGCGATTAATACCAATCCGCGAATATTCCCAGATTGGTATAACCCGGTCCTTAGGATCGGGTTATGGAGCTATATTTTCTTTGCGTGATTAATCAGCCTCCCCACGCTCCATTATTTCCTGATTTTGCCGATGTATCCTTTGTACCTGAAACTTGTCCCAAATTATCTTGATAGTTACTGAAAGGCCAATTAAAGCCACAATGGCTTCAATGCTATGGGTTACTACCTCGTTAGCAATATGCATGGTGTTGCCGTCTGGGCCAAATAAGGCTATAGAGAGCGCCACACCGACAGTCACAATTCCCAATCCCAGCGCGAGAATTAAAGCCCTTATTCTTGCATCTATCCTTGCACTACACCCTTGGCAGAGAAGTTTACTTGCAAGGGCCATAGCGATGAGAGCACCACCTGCTGAAAGCAAAAACGTAGATGCCGCGATTTTTATTCCGAACTGGCAATGCTGCATCATCTCTGCTGAGCCACCGATCTGCTCAAGAATAGCCATCACGGCCACAGCCAGGGCAGAGGTTACAGCAATACATGCGAGCGTACCTGCTGTATTTTGCATCCCTTCATCTTTTCTAGATCGATCTGTATCTTTTATAAATTGAATCACTGACATAATATATTCTCTTGGTTTATATTTTATAACTAAATTATATAATATTCATTTTAATTTTCGATAAATTTTTTATTATTTTTTAATAAACCTTCATCCAACCGTAGTATTTCTTTTCGAGCGACCCGGAGGCTATTCCTTTCTCCCGAATGAGTTCTACAAAAGCCAATAGCGCTACAATTCCAATGATTCCTCCAGCCCCAATAGCAGCGTCTTGGAGAATGAGATGAATAAAATGGAGTGTGGCGGGGTTGTGGGTAAATAGAGCTATGGAAGCAGCTGAAGCACCAATTAAAGCAAATAGGGCGACGCTAATAATGATAATATCCCTAATAAGGCTTTTATTTTGGCACTCTTTCTTGATGTTTAGAATTCTACCGGCAATCCCTATGGCAAGGAGTGCGACACCCGCTGAAACCATCCCCACACTAGCGACAATCTTTAATCCAAACTGGCAATTGTGCACGACGAGCTCAGAGACATTTAAGTGTTGCATTAAAGCCATTGCAACAGCAGCCACCGCCGCGCCCGATAAAAAAGCCCCTACCGCAGCAATACTTCCTAGTGTTATCTTTTCTTTAAGCCCAAACGGTCCTATAAACATAATCATTTAATATAAATTTTAATTTGAAAAAAAGACGCAGTCTGAGCTTAAGAGAGGAATAGCTTCCCTGCCTCAGACTACGTCTGCGGAATGAAATCTCATGCTTCAGTAAGTGCAATGAGCCCATTTATTCTTGATCGTCAATTAAGATCTGATCATCTTCTTGACCTTCTGGAATTAAAGGCTCATACTGTTTTCTATTTCTTTCGCTAATTAATTTAAAAAGCGAATAGGTGAGAGCTGTAAAACCAAGTCCACCTCCAATTACGGCCATCGTCGTTCCTGTATAGAAGGCAACTTCGTAGGCGGTGTGGGCCATGCTGCTATCTTGGCCAAAAAAGACGAGAGACATTGATACCCCAATGGTTAAAACGCCCAAGCCAAACGATGCAATCAGAGATTTAATTCTGAGATCGCGATTAGGCTGACCCAGAATCCGCCATGCGATGGCTGTGGCAAGCACAGTAATACCTGTGGAAAACAAAAATGTAGTTGTGGCAATTTTAAGCCCAAAATCGCAATTTTGCATCATCTCGGTAGAACCACCGATCTGCTGAAGAATGATCATGACGGCTGCAGCAATGACTGAACCAGCTGCAATAGCAGCGCCAGTAGTTCTAACTATATCTATCCCTCTATCTCTATTAGAAATATACATACTATCCTCCTGTATTTAAGGTTATAGATAATATTATATACTAATATTTTAAATACTAAATTAAGTTAATATAATTTTTTTGTAAATCGAGATGATTAGAATTAGGCTTTTTCTTTTTTAATTTTCTCAAAAAAGAGATCGGTTTGGCGGATCACAATGCCCGAGAGGGCCAGGATGCCGATGAGATTGGGGAGAGCCATGAAAGCGTTGGTAATATCGGCCAGGGACCAAACCATATCGATGGGAATCGCGACACCAATGAGCACGAAAAAGGTGAAAATAAACCGGTAGAAAAAAACGGCTCTGGCTCCGAACAGATATTCACAACATTTCTCCCCATAATAGGCCCAACCCACTATCGTTGAATACCCAAAAAGGATACTCCCCACAACGACAATGAGGCTACCAATGTAGGGTAAAGCGGTATCGAATGCGGCTATTGTCAAAGGGACTCCATTGAGAACATTGCCGTCGGGGCCGTATTGTCCCAACACACTTGTAACAGCGATTGCCAATCCCGTAAACGTACAGACAATTGTAGAAAGAAAGGCCCCTGTCATCGAAATCAAGGCTTGCCTTCCAGGAAGGTCTGTTTTAGCCGCAGCTGCGGCAATCGGAGCCGTGCCAAGGCCCGATTCATTCGAAAAGACCCCTCTTGCCACCCCCATTTGTATCGCAAGCATCACCGTCGATCCGGCAAATCCCCCCATGGCAGCCTGACCCGTAAAAGCTGTGGAAAAGATCGATCCCAAGGCACCTGGAATGGCATCGTAGCGGATGATTAAGATGATAAGGCTCCCTAAAATATAAAAAAAGGCCATAAAGGGAACGAGGTAGGAGGTGACTCCCCCAATTGATTTGATTCCCCCAAGTAACACGAGACCGGTTAAAATCGCTAAAACAAGACCTGTTAACCATACATTGACACCAAACACGTGATTGAGAGCAGAGGCGATCGAGTTCGATTGGACAATATTACCCGTAAATAGAGTCGTCACACAGCCACAAAAGGCAAACATGATCGCCAGCCATTTCCAATTAAGACCCCGTTCAATATAGTACATGGGTCCTCCCGCCATCTCTCCACGGGAGTCTACTTTTCGGAATCGGATCGCTAGAATCGCCTCACTGTATTTTGTAGCCATCCCTATCAAGGAAGTGACCCAGAGCCAAAACAGCGATCCCAAACCACCCATTGCAATGGCCGTAGCAACACCTGCGATATTGCCGATCCCGATTGTGGCGGCAAGCGCCGTCATCAAGGCCTCAAAATGGGAAATATCTCCCTCAGCATCTTCGTCATGGCGGGTAAAAGCAAGCTTTAAGGAGTAGCAGAGCTTTCTAAACTGCAATCCCTTCAACTTGAATGTCATATACAGCCCTGTTCCCACAAGAAGAACAAACAAAGGCTGCCACACCCATTGGTCAATAATGCCGAACCAAGAATTAAGCTCTTTCATAAGGATCACACCAGTATGTTTATATCGTTAATATGGAGATGACGTCAACAGCTTGCTAAATTCTAGAAATTGTTCTAGTTTTTAAAAGCTCATATATAGAGGCAAGAAAATCATGACATTGCAATGTGACTACACACTCCCAACCCCTGCAGAATTGCATCAAGAAATCCCTCTTTCTCACCGTCATTCACGCTTTATCAAAAAGTCACGTGAACGCGTTGAGGCCATCTTACATGGCTCAGATAGTCGGTTGCTTTTGATTGCTGGCCCCTGCTCCATCCACGACCTTCAAGCCGCACGAGAGTATGGGGAAAGGCTCCGCCTATTGTCGGAACAAGTGGAGGAGAGTTTTTTCTTAATCATGCGAGCCTACTTTGAAAAACCTCGGACGATTATTGGGTGGAAGGGTTTGCTTCACGATCCTGATCTCGATGGTTCCTACGATCTGGCACGTGGGATTCGCTACACCAGGCAGCTTCTTTTTGAACTGACAGAGATGGAGATCCCTGTAGGATGTGAGCTTCTAGAGATCAACACCTCCCACTACTATTCCGACTATTTGACGTGGGGTTGTATCGGCGCCAGAACATGCAGCTCCCCTCCCCATCGCCAACTCGCTGCCACACTACCCTTTCCCATTGGTTTTAAAAACAGCGTGGATGGGAATATCGACCAAGCGGTCCATGCTATTTTGGCGGCAGCCACTCCTCATGTCTATCTGGGCCCTGCTCCCAACGGTCAGATGGTCCGCATCGAAGCGCACGGCAATCCTCTTTGCCATATCGTATTGCGAGGAGGACTCAGTGGACCCAATTACCATCGCGAGACCCAGCTAGCAACCTCAAAAAAATGCAAAGAGGCCTCGATGATCGACAAAATGATCATCGACTGCTCCCACGACAACTGCGGCAAAAATCTCCTCCAACAGAAAAGTGTTTTTAAAGCGTTGATCGATCAAATTCTCTTTTTTAATGAACACAACATTGCGGGAATGATGTTGGAGAGCCATCTCCACGAGGGAACTCAAGAGATCGCCCACCCCTTGCGTTACGGGGGCTCAATCACAGACCCCTGCCTCGACTGGGAAACGACTCAAGAGATCATCCTCGAAGCCCACTTCCGTCTACAAAGAAAAAGAAAGCCTTAGTGCCAGCAATCCCGCCGGTCGATTCCATCGAGTAGGCTTGATAAAAGTTTTCCTAAACTTTTTTTATATCACAGAGAATACAGAGCGCACAGAACCGGCCAAGCCCTCATATGCGGGCCTTGGTGAGCGCTATCGTTTGTGCGTGATTGCACACAAGCGATTCACTCTGTGTGCTCTACGGTAAAAAATTAACCGCATAAAATTGTCGGCGGGGAATTGCTGCCTTAGTGCTATATATAATTTCTTGCGCTTGCGACCAATCGGTGGAGCTGACCCGAAAAATAAAATGGATGGATAATAATTGATATTCAATGAGTCGCCCCTCGTAGTCCCTGACTTGAACTGGAGATAGGCTAGGGATATCAGAATTAACTCTGATAGCAGGTCCTCTTTTTTTGCTCATAATTTAATGAAGAGATTTCAGGGCTCCTGTTTTGCCTGCCTTTACTTCTAAGGGAATAATTTGATCCTCATGTTGGATGACATAGTCGACTTCAGCCGCAGTCCCTTTTTTTTCACGCTGCCAATAAAAAAGGGGTGATGAAATGTAGGCTGGTGTTATTGTGCGCAGTAACTGTCCTACTAACTGCTCTGCCATTCCACCGGAATTGATCATGGAGATTTCAGATATCGAAGCTAATTGATGTAGGGAAAGTCCTAAAGAGCTGCTACAAAGACCACAATTTAACAAGATGATTTTCGAGAATTTTTCATTGATCTCTGCACCCAAAGGCAGTCCATTAGCGGACGTGGAAGCTATTCGATGGCATACTCTGGCTTTACAAAGCAAATCAAGAGCTTGTTTTAGCGGGACGGTGTTAACAGCGGAGTTTGCATTTCGGTAGCTAAATTTATTCCCAAGCTGGAGTGGGACGGAGTTCATGATATCTTCAAGGTGGTTAACGGAGAGGCGGCCATGGTATTTTGCAAAATCATCACGATATGTAGTTAATCGATCATAATGAATTTGCTCGACGGCGCCAGGCGATTTATTCGTCACCCAAGAGGAGATTGCTGCGGGCATCCCACCAATGACTAGATATTCTTTGATTAACTTGATTAACTGAGTGTGTATCGCCAGTGGAATTTTGACATTCCAGTCATAATTTTGTAGGTAATCTAATAGTCCTGATACTCCAGTGGCAGCCACATATTCTTCAAAAGAGAGGGGTTCCAAATACAAATAGCTTATTCTACCCACAGGCATCTTGAATCAGTGTTCCTCTAACTCAAAGTCTAATAAAGAACCAGCGGCCACAATAGGAAGTTGAGGCATTTCTTCAGCGAACCACCTCAGTTTCCCTAAAAGATGGGGAGCTTCTTGAATCTCATCCAAAAACAAAATGCTTTTCAAGGGATCTATCTCTCCTCCAATAAAAGCCGCAATATTGATTAGAATTTCCTTGGGTTCATTCAAGGAGTTGGGTTGTTAGGTCGGGCCTTCTCTCGAAGTTGAGCTCAATCAACCGTTTCTGTTGCAAATGAGCAAAGTCTCTAACGATCCAAGTTTTTCCAACTTGCCGGGCTCCTCGAAGTACCAAAGGCCTCCTAGCTTGAGAATGAAGCCAGTCCTCTAAGAATAAAGTACAATCCCTTTTCATAATCATGATAATAATCCAAAAAGGCATTTATGTCAAGAAAAGAGGGGGTTCTTTTTATGGGTAGACCTAAAAAAGAAGGGGTTCTTTTTTAGAACAGCTCTATAAAAGAGGGGGTTCTTTTTTAGTCGGAATAGGGTGCATAGGGTTGGCACCAGAGTGAGGTTACGAGTGGGATCCCCTGTTGATTTGCGCCAAAAAAGGCCCTGAGGATGAGGAAGAGCAACAAAACTCAGGTTTTGTAAGATTGGATAGCACGCTTGGCTTCTGTGGAATGATCCACCATGGGGGGAGGGTAAACTGAGCAGTGGTGATTTTGATACCACGCGTGGATCACTTTTGGAGGGAGTGGAGACTCGGGGATCCACTTTTTGATGCTGGTGCAGTTGGGGTCGAATTTACGCGCTTGAGTACAGGGGTTGAAGATGCGGAAATAGGGCTGGGCATCGGCGCCTGTACTGGCCACCCACTGCCAATTGCATCTACAGCAGGATCGTAGTCGATGAGTTGCTGGGCAAAATATTTTTCACCCCATTGCCAATTGATGTGTAAGTCTTTGATCAGAAAACTTGCTGCGATCATTCTGACACGGTTGAACATGAAGCCAGTGATATTCATCTCTCTCATCCCTGCATCGACAATCGGGAACCCAGTACCCCCTTCGCACCACCGTTTGAATTTATTTTTGTCTTTGCTCCAAGAGAGAGCATTGTTCATCCTGAAGGCCCCTTCAAAGACATGGGGGAAATAAAAGGCTATAGAGGTGAAAAAATCTCTCCAGTGAGAGGGCACGAGGGAGAGAATGAGTTCTGATTGTGGACCAAGATGTTTGGCGATCGCATAGTAGATTTCGCGAGGAGAGCAGGTTGTAAATTTGAGGTGTGGGGAGAGATGAGTGGTTCCATTTTCTGTGGGAAAATCGTGCAGGTGAGGATAGTTGGAGAATCGTTTGATATTTTTTAAGATTTTCAGAGCGGCTTTTCTTCCCCCCTTGTTGCTGCGGAGATCTTTGAGGGAGAATTTTATTATAGAGGGAAGCGTTTTCAGCAGACGGAATGGGGGAAGAATATAAATTCGTATGACGGTTTTTCTTGGGAGAGTCTACGTTCAATCTGATGGCATGGCGATAAAAGGGGGTAAAAATAGTATAGGGTTTCCCATCCAATTTCAGTGTCTGATCGACTGGATGGAGTAGGGCATCCTCAAAGGAGTAAAAAGTGACACCCTGTTTTCTTACAGGCTACATCGATCTTGAGGTCGCGCTCGATGCTGTAAGGGGTGTAATCTCGATTGACCACAACAGCATCAATCTCCAGCTCTTCGATACACTGCTCGACAACTTGCTCAGGCATTCCGAAAAAAAGATAAAGCTTTCCCCCTCTAGCTCTGATTTGTTCTTCTAAATCTTCTAAAGACTCGATCATGAACTGCAGGCAATGAGCACTCCTATAAGGGTTATCAATGATCTGCTCAGGAGTGAAAATAAAGCCTAATATGACTTCTTGTGCATTTTTAAGGGCAAATAAGAGACCGGTATTATCCTCTAATCGAAAATCCCTCCGGAATATAAATAGAGCTCGCCTAATCATCGGGACAAGGTGTAATGAGGTCGACCCAGAGTGAGTGGGTCCAGGTTCGAGTGGGATCCCCTGTTGAAGGAGTTCCGCTTTGAAGGAGAGAATTCCTCCGTGGTTCCAATATTCTTCATTCATGAGGCGGTGAATATGCCATCCTCGGTATTTTTCCAGAGTCACTTCAACTGTCTCGAGAGTGCGATCTCCATAGCGGATGTAGAGTCGCAAAGTGGTTGAGTGGAGACAAGACGATTTGGGGGAACGTGAATGGACAATGAGCTGCTGACCATAGAAACAGCCCCTCGCGGGATCTGGCGTTTGAATCTGCTCGCTCGCTAGATATTCAGGGTAGAGATATTCGGTGCGGCAACTCAGTGTACGATGGCAACTTACCAAAAG
>CAVPKN010000013.1:0-55369 GCA_963705695.1 uncultured Chlamydiales bacterium | reverse complement strand
TACTGATTACGTAAACAATGCCAGCTTACTGCTTAATTGGCGTACCCGTCGTGAGCTACGCATCCGTGAAGCGGTATCCTCCAGCCCATTGACCCCAATCAGAACCTGAGTTTGGCGAACAATCAATACCAATACGGATGATCATAGCAGCACCCACAGTAGCAGCGATTGTAATACCCGCAATATCAAGAGGCATCCCTCCAGTAATTGCTAAGGAACCGATAACGATCGCAACAACGTGTGCCATCCATCTCACGCTTGCCGAAACAGTGCTGTTTCATTGGGTTTGTTTTTTAACACACGTGACACAGTTGGCAATGAACATGGCAGAAGCTAAACCGACAATAGTTCCCCCTGCTGTCACTCATCGGCATCCCCGCGGCAGCTAAGGCGGCAATGATAACGATGGCAATCCCAGTAAGGTGGGTAAAACATGCTCCACTTTTTTGTATGTCATCGTATTTAACAGGAGCAAGTTCTGCTCTATCCATTGGATTCGATCTTATAGTAGACATGTTTATTGACTCCTTCTTATTTTGAAGAGGAAGAACCAAACGGTGTTGGTTCTTCCTGGCATAGAATTTTTTACTGATTACGTAAACAACGCCAGCTTAGTTACCCTCAGCTGGGACCTTCACCAACGTTGGTTGTGAGCTACGCATCCGTGCAACGGTCTCTCTGGCCCATTGACCCCAATCAGAATGTGATTTTGGCGAACAATCAATACCACAACGGATGATCATAGCAGCACCCACAGTAGCAGCGATTACAATACCTGCAGTGTCAAGAGGCATCCCTCCAGTAATTGCTAAGGAACCGATAACGATCGCAACAACGTGTGCCATCCATCTCACGCATGCCGAAGCCATCGTTGCGGGCCTTTGTTCTTTAGAGACACATGTGACACAGTTGGCAATGAACATGGCAGAAGCTAAACCGACAATAGTTCCCCCTGCTGTCACTCCATCGAGCATCCCCGCGGCAGCTAAGGCGGCAATGATAACGATGGCAATCCCAGTAAGGTGGGTAAAACATTCTCCACTTTTTTGCATGGCATCGTATTTAACAGGAGCAAGTTCTGCTCTATCCATTGGATTCGATCTTATAGTAGACATGTTTATTGACTCCTTCTTATTTTGAAGAGGAAGAACCAAACGGTGTTGGTTCTTCCTGGCATAGAATTTTTTACTGATTACGTAAACAACGCCAGCTTAGTTACCCTCAGCTGGGACCTTCACCAACGTTGGTTGTGAGCTACGCATCCGTGCAACGGTCTCTCTGGCCCATTGACCCCAATCAGAATGTGATTTTGGCGAACAATCAATACCACAACGGATGATCATAGCAGCACCCACAGTAGCAGCGATTACAATACCTGCAGTGTCAAGAGGCATCCCTCCAGTAATTGCTAAGGAACCGATAACGATCGCAACAACGTGTGCCATCCATCTCACGCATGCCGAAGCCATCGTTGCGGGCCTTTGTTCTTTAGAGACACATGTGACACAGTTGGCAATGAACATGGCAGAAGCTAAACCGACAATAGTTCCCCCTGCTGTCACTCCATCGAGCATCCCCGCGGCAGCTAAGGCGGCAATGATAACGATGGCAATCCCAGTAAGGTGGGTAAAACATTCTCCACTTTTTTGCATGGCATCGTATTTAACAGGAGCAAGTTCTGCTCTATCCATTGGATGTGATGTTACACTATTAGTAGACATATTTATTGACTCCTTCTTATTTGAAGTTTTCTTGAAAAGTTAGAGTATAGCATAGTAGGTTAAATAAAAGAAAGAATTAAGAAGAAACCTGTTTAGAAACAAGCTGCAGGGCACCGACCATTAAAACAATTTCTTTTATCAAGGCTCCAGCTAGTCAAAAATAAATTTTATTTCGTGAACGAGCCCGTGCCCGATTGCTATCTTGAATTCGGGCTCGGGCGCGGGCTCGTTCGCGAAAATATCTCGATCTTAGTTAATTAAAAACGTTTCTAAAATTTCTTTTTAATGATCGGTGCCTGACAAATCCCTCAGATATCATTCCTCTTCTACTGAAAAGGGATTAGCCCTCCTACGGCGTTGCTGTCGAGGGGCATGACACTGTACGACGATATCGACAATAATGATCATCCCGAGACCACCCAACACGGCGCCCCCCATCAGCGTCTCATTCATAATGCCCGCAACGCCAAGGGCTCCTATAGCAACGATCATCGTCGTGATAGCCGCCTTAATGGCACTATCCTGATTCCATTTTTGAGAGCGGGGGGAGGATCGGACCGGCTCCAGCGGATCTTTATAGCAAATCCGTAATACATAGGTGATCGCAATGGGAGCGGCCAGGGCAATAAAAGCGCCCCCAGCTTCCACAGGGGAAAGCGAACCTTCAGCGGCGCAACAGCCCAAGACTAAAAGGGCAATCAACGCCGTTACAAAACAGCAATTGGCGCAGCCCACAGCCCCAAGATTTTTTTTTACAGGCGCATACTCCGCACGTCCCCATTCCAAGCTTGAAACAGAAGTTAATCGACTGGCCAAAACAAACCTTTACAGAATACACTTAGTAATTAAGTATCTTATACTATTCATTTTTTATCGTCAATTTTCAAAAAAACCATTTTACAAACAACCTACAATGAGATGCGACTATTCTTGCGTCTTATCGCCTCATTGCCTATAATGGTCCCCTCAAGCTAGGGGACGCCTTCTAGCAGAGGTAAGTGCCCTATTTTGGAGGATTATGGGACGTGGTAGGAGTGATTTTTCTCCTTTAAGAGGCTATTTTTGGCCTATCCATGCCTATGAGCTGCGCAAATTCCTTCCACTCCTTGCCATGGCTTTCTTCATTGGCTTTAACTACAACATCTTACGGAACATGAAAGATGCTCTACTGGTCACAGCAGAGCATTCGGGCGCAGAGGTCCTCCCTTTTATTAAAGTGTGGGGAATTGTACCGGGAGCTCTTCTTCTCACATTTATCTATAGTCGACTCAACAATCGATTGAAAAGGGAGAACGTTTTTTATGCGATGATCTGCATCTTTTTGGCCTTTTTTGCCCTATTCACCTTCTGTATCTACCCCCTACAAGCGTACCTTCACCCCCATAAGACAGCCAATCTGTTGCAATCCCATCTCCCTGTAGGTTTTAAGGGATTCATTGCCATGTTTCGCTACTGGACCTTCAGTAGCTTTTACATCATGTCAGAGCTCTGGAGCTCGACGATTTTGTCGATGCTCTTTTGGGGCTTTGCCAATGAAGTGACCCGCCTTCAGGAGGCGAAACGTTTTTATGGCCTAATCGCCATAGGCCTCAATATTGCAGCGGTGACTTCAGGGCAGATCTCGGTCTTTATCACCGGAACGTTCCTCCGCTCAAAAATCACATTTGTTGAAAATCCATGGCATCAATCAATTATCCTCCTCACCACAGTCGTCATTCTATCGGGGATCGCTATCTTGACTATCTTCCGCTATATAACGCAAAACGTTCTCTCAAAAGAGGAAGTTGCAGAGGGGATGGGTGACAAAAAAGAAAAAATTACGATGTCGATGAGGGAGAACTTCGCTATTTTGCGCCGCTCTAAGTACCTCCTTTCTATTGCTATTATTGTTTTGGCTTACAACCTTGTAATCAACCTTGTCGAGGTGATTTGGAAAGATCAGGTCCGACAGCTCTATCCCGACCCGAATGCCTTCAATGCTTATATGAGCCAAATCACAACCGTGACCGGCATCATCTCATTTTTCGCATCTCTTTTGTTTTCCGGGCAACTGATCCGAAAATTTGGTTGGACAGCGGGAGCCCTCTTTACTCCTGTGATTTTGCTCATCACATGTTGCGCTTTTTTCTTCTTCTTCTTTGGGCAAAGAAGCCTCTCAACTGCCTTGGCCATTGTCGGTACATCTCCTCTCGCATTAGTCGTTTTCTTTGGCTCGATGCAAAACTGCCTCTCTAGAGCATCGAAATTCACCCTCTTTGATTCGACCAAAGAGATGGCTTTTATCCCTTTGAGTAGCGAAGACAAAAGAAAAGGGAAAGCAGCCATCGATGGCGTCGGTTCCCGTTTGGGCAAGTCGGGTGGTTCCTTGATCCATGCCAGCCTCATTGTCTTTTTCTCGACCATCGCGGCCAGTGCCCACATTGTGGCAACGATTTTGTTTGCTGCGATCTTTTTTTGGCTGGGGGCCGTCCTTTCACTCGGCAAACAGTTTAACTCGATGGCCGCCATTCAGCCAGAAGCGCCTCCCCTTCCAGTTGCTGAGTCCGCCAAGGAACTTGCTGGTGTTTAAAATATTACGAACTCATGAAGTTGT
The DNA here is from genome assembly GCA_963705695.1 of uncultured Chlamydiales bacterium. Lineage (GTDB taxonomy): Bacteria > Chlamydiota > Chlamydiia > Chlamydiales > JAAKFR01 > CAVPKN01. Next base: position 51,055 of record CAVPKN010000013.1, on the reverse strand, counting down.
GCGACGGTAGCGGACAAGAAGTTCAATAAAGGCAAGACCTGCCATCATCATGAACACAGTATATACGTAAAGAGGGAAGGGGACGCTGAAAGTCAGCCCTATCAAAACGCCGAATTGGGCAATTGTAGTTATTTTACCCCACCAGATGGACTTGCATTCATACCCTTTCCAGCCTCTAACAATACCTAAGAAAAGGCCGAAGAGGCAAATAGAGACATCGCGAGAGAGAAGCGCCCCAAGTTCAAAGGCGGTCAGTTTTTTTTCCATGAATAGAATGCCACCGGCAAAAAATACAAAAAATTTATCCATTATGGGATCTAAAACAGCGCCGAATTGGGTGGTCGTGTGCTGCCTGCGGGCGATGTAACCATCGAGAAAATCGGTTGTCATTGCTAAAATAATGGCTAACAGACGGATGAATGCATTATCTCCCAAAAAAGCCAAAGCAAAGCCGGCACGAGAAAGCGATAAAACGTTTGAAAAGTTTAGTAGCATTAATTATCTAATTTAGCTTTTAGTGTTGCTGTTTTATTTTTTTTATACCAAATAAATACGATTAGAGCGATCAAAAATAAAGAAAAAATCACAACGTTCACATATTTCACCAAATAAGTGCAATTTTTTCCACAAAAATAGGCAAGGGTAAAGAGTGAGGCATTTGAGAGTAGACATGCGATCCCATCTGACACCAAAAACTTCCAAAAACGCATTTTTCCCATCCCTGCAGCCGCAAATAAACAGTTTCTGATTCCAAAGGGGATGAAGCGACCGACAAGAAGGGTTAAGATCCCATACCGTTCGTAATAAAGCTCAATTTGCTTATATCTTTTCGGATGGAATAGGCGGTTAAACCATGGGATACGGAAAAGATGGGAGCCCCACTGTCGTCCCATCCAATAAACAACCCAATCGGAAAGATAGGCTCCTAAAAAAGCCCCTATAAACAATTTCCATATATTTTCAGGTACTACCGTACATGCCAACACACCTGAAATGATGATTAAAAGATCTTCACTGATCGGCAAATTTAAGCCTGCAAGCATCAGAAGACCAAAGACTACCCAATGCGCGTATTGAGCATGGTCCTGAATAAAACAAAATAGTGATTCCATATTCTCTAAATATTATCAAATTATTCTCAAAATATTGAATAAAAAAAGCGTTCAAAATCCCAAATTTTATCCAAAATAAAAACTTTCACTGAAAACCTCTGAAAAACAGAGCCTCTTCGTGAACGAGTCCGCGCCGTGCCCGGGCCCGAAAAAAAATATGAATTATTTTGATCGCAAGAAAGTCGCATTATTTACAAAAAAAATTCGGGCATGGGCTCGGGCGCGAGCTCATTCAACGAGGTTTATACTAGCCAAAAGTGCATGGCTGCTGTTTTGAGGTGTAGAAAAAGGGAAGGTGTTTTATTGTGTCGCCATGAAAGAGAGTCGAGATTCGATATTTAAAAGCTCGATGCGAGCTTTGTTTGTGAGTTTTTTTGCAGTCGTTGGGATTGCTGTGGCTATTGCGGCTGTAGGAATTGGGTACTACGCCCTTGTTACGATCGTCGAAGAGGAATCCCTCCCTTCCAAAGTCAAAGTTCTTCCTGATGCAGAGGGTTCCCGAACGAAATTAAGTTCGAGCACTCCCGTTCTTTTGCAAATTAAACTTGATGGAGAGATTGGAAAAGGGAAGCTTACGGGCAAAGAGATCGAAGAGATTTTACTAGATACTCACGAAGATGCTCTAAAGGGGCGTGTTAAGGGAATTTTACTGGTCATTCACTCCCCTGGTGGCGATGCGAACGACTCGGACGTCATCTACCACCTGTTGAAGGAGTACAAAGAGAAATATCGGATTCCGATCTTTGCTTTTATTGATGGACTTTGTGCTTCAGGCGGTTACTACATTGCGTGTGCAGCGGATAAAGTATTTGCAACCAGTGTCAGCTTGGTCGGATCGATCGGAGTCGTTTCTTGGCCCCCATTTATGAACGTGACAGATGCCATGGAAAAAATCGGGGTGAATGCTTTGACTCTCTCCGCAGGTAAGGGGAAAGATGAACTTAACCCCTTTAGGACGTGGAAGCCAGATGAGCAACAGAACTACCAAAATATCATCCATTTTCTTTACGACGAATTTGTAGCAATCGTTTCCGCTGATCGGAAGATCAATAGAGAAGTGATCGTCAAAGAGCTCGGCGCTAAAGTCTTTCCTGCTCACGAGGCCTTAACGCTCGGCCTGATCGACGGGAACGGATATAACCGAGCGCAAGCTGTGAGGGAATTGGCAAAGGCTGCAGGGATCGAAACACACTACCAAGTCGTTGGCTTTGAAACGGAGAGCTGGTGGAAAAAATTGATGAAAGAGGGTTCGCGCAGCCCCTTAATTACCGGGAAAATCAAGCATGAATTTCCCCTTCCCCGCCATCATGGCAATCCTTTTAGTTACCTTTTCATCCCGTGAAAGATAGATTATTTATACTCGATGTCTCTGGCTATATTTTTCGTGCGTACTTTGCGCTTCCCCCCATGACAAACGCGCGAGGTGAAGCCACACACGCTCTCTTCGGATTTATCCGCTCCGTATTGAAACTTTTCAAGGAATTTTCACCCGAACATCTTGTGGCTGTGTTTGACGGACCTGATAACAAAAAACAGCGGCAAGATATCTATGAGAAGTACAAAGCGAATCGGGTGAAAATCCATGCTGACCTGCCTGCTCAAATCGAATGGGGAAAGGAATTTTGCGAATTGATCGGCATTCCCTATATTGAAATCGGCGGGGTCGAGGCAGATGATACGATGGGAAGCATTGCCAAGTGGGCAGCGCAGCAGGGGGAAGAGGTCTACCTTTGCACCAGTGATAAAGATCTTTGCCAGCTCGTTCAACCCAATATTTTTATTCTCAATACGTGGAAAGATAACTTAATCATCGATTCACAGAAAGTAGAGGAGCTGTATGGCGTACCCCCAAAGCTCATCGTCGATCTCTTAGCCATTATGGGAGATAGTTCCGATAATATTCCGGGCCTCCCTGGGTTCGGCCCAAAAACGGCAGTTTCTCTACTTAAAGAATTTGGTTCTCTGGAATATCTGTTAACCCACCCCGAGCAAGTGAAAGGGGAAAAAAAACAAGAAACCTTACGTAATGAGGCCGATGTGGCCCGCATGAGTAAGCGTTTGGCAACGATCCATACCGATATTGAGTTCCCCAAGGAAAAAACCTTTTTCACCAAAAAAACCGCAGACACTCCCAATCTGAAGGCATTCTATCTTGATATGGGTTTCGCCTCACTTGCTCGGGAACTCGACTCTGTCTTGCAGAGGGAAGAAAAAACCAACTACTCATTGATCGATTCTCCGGAACAATTCCAAACGCTTCTCGATAAAATTCTCAATTCAAGTGAGATCTCGTTTGCTCTTGCCGTTGGCAACCCACGCCCTCTTTTTGCACGACCCATCGGTATCTCCTTCTCATTTGCGGAAGGGGAAGCTTTCTATCTCCCGCTGAACGCCCTATTTAATAATCAATCTGTTTTAGATTCTTTAAGACCACTATTTGAAAATCCCTCCCTCCCTTTTTTCACTCATAACGGAAAACTAGCGATACATGCCTTAGAAAATGTGGGAATCCATCTTGCCTCTATCTGTTTTGATACGATTTTGGCTTCCTACTTGCTCAATTCCTCAAGCCGTCAACACACCTTAGAGCACCTTGCTATCACCTATTTTAGCAAAATCAAAACCCATTTTAAGGATCTCGTTGGCACTGGAAAAAAGGAAATTCCCCTCGAACAGGTCCCACTGGAGCGCCTCTGCAGCTATTATTGTGAGGAGGCCGATTATACGTTTAGAATTCGAAAACAGCTTGAGGGGGAGCTCAAAAAAAAGGAAACTCGAACCCCTTTTGCACAAGCTGGAACTGCCGTTGACTTGGGTGCTCGCTGAAGTAGAGAGAAATGGGATGTATCTTGAAAAAGGAGTGCTTGCCTCTTTTGCACAAGAAGTGACACTGCAGCTTAAACATTTAGAGAAAGAGATCTATCTTGTAGCCGGCGAAGAATTTAATATTAGCTCTCCAAAACAGCTGTCGGTCATTTTGTTTGAAAAAATGGGGATCAAGCCCTTAAAAAAAACAGCGACGGGACTTTCGACAAATGCCGATGTTCTTGAGGCACTTGCTGAAAACCACCCGATAGCTGCTCTCATCCTCGCTTTCCGTTCTTTAGAAAAGCTACGCTCCACTTATCTCGAAACCCTCCTCCTGGAAATCAATCCTCATACCCATCGGATCCATCCCACCTTTAATCAATTTGTTGCAGCAACGGGGCGTCTGGCTTGTCAAGATCCCAATTTACAAAACATTCCCGTGAGAACGGCACAAGGTAGAAGAATACGGGAGGCCTTTCGTCCCCAAAAAAAAGGGTGGAGTTACTTAGCAGCTGACTATTCCCAAGTGGAGCTCCGCCTCCTTGCTCATTTGAGCGAAGATCCCCAACTCCTCAAGGCATTTAGAGAAGGGGACGATATTCATGCGTTCACAGCGTCGCTCGTCTTTGGGATACCACTTCGACAAGTCAACTCTACTCAACGGTTTCAGGCGAAAGCGATCAACTTCGGCATCATCTATGGCCAACAGGCTTACGGCCTCTCTCAAGAATTAAATATCGATGTCAAAGAGGCATTTGATTTTATTGAAGCGTATTTTGTCCGGTATCCCAAGGTCTTAGACTTTGTTAACTTGTGCATAGAAAACGCCCGCAAAACTGGAAGATCGGAGACGATGATCGGAAGGATCCGTGATATTCCTGAGATTCATAGCAGTAATGCCATCATGAGGAGCGCAGCGGAGAGATTGGCCATCAATACCCCCTCCAAGGGAGTGCTGCAGATCTCATCAAAATGGCCATGCTAGAAGTGAATAAATCGATCAAGAGCCAGGGCATGGAGTCAAAAATGATTCTTCAAATCCATGACGAATTAGTTTTTGAAGCTCCTGATGGGGAGTTAGAGACTCTAAAAACACTTGTTAAACGGGGAATGGAGGGAGTCTTTATCTTAAAGTCCCTCTGATTGTAGATCTCTCTATTGGCAAAAATTGGGCTGAGTGTTAAGCTTGAAAGCATCAAAGAAATTCGCTATAACAGGCGGGATTGCATCTGGCAAGACGACGGTTTGCCATCTATTAGAGGAGTTAGGCGCTTACGTATCAGCGCCGATGAGATCACCCATCAACTCTTGCTCCCCACAACCTCTGTCGGTAAAGTATTGTTCAGCTTTCTGGGAAGTGACATTGTGGGGGGATCATGTTAAGCAGAGATAAGATTGCTCGGATAGTATTTAGCAACCCGTACCTGCTCAGCGAATTAGAAAAGCGGATCCACCCTGAAGTCCAGAGGATTATAGAGGCCACTTACAGAAGCTGTTTCTCAAAATAAAATCCCCGTATTCATAGCCGAAGTCCCTCTCCTATATGAGGCAAAACTTGAGATTTTTTATGATGGGGTCATCCTGGTCGTTAGCGACGAAGCGAGTTGTAAGGAGAGGTTTCGTAATAAAGAGGAATACCGACTAGAAGTCAAAGATTCATGCCTATCGAAGAAAAAATCAAAAAAGCCGATTTCATTATTGAGAACAAAGGCACGCTTGACGCACTTACGTCAAACGTGTTCAATATCTATTTAATTCATTGCTTTGAGGAAAAATAAAAAAATATGAACCAAGAAAATTCTTCAACCCTTTCAGAAGAACCTGTCGAAAAAAAGCGAACCACACTTAAACCCCCTGAAAAAATGGTTTCTGAAGAAATCCAACAACAACCCCCTCCTGCGCAAGAGCCGGCAATCGTTACCAAAATTGCCGACTTACAGCGGATGAATATTGAAGAGTTGAATAACCAAGCCCGTTTCTACGGGATCAAGCATGCCGCCTCTCTAACCAAATCACAAATTGTCTTTGAAATTGTTAAAGTGAAATCGGAACGCCCCGATGAGATGTTGATCGGAGAGGGTGTTTTGGAAGTTCTACCTGATGGGTTTGGATTTCTCCGCTCCCCCACTTACAACTATCTCCCTTCAGCAGAAGATATTTATGTTTCGCCCGCTCAAATTCGCCGCTTTGATCTCAAGAAAGGGGATACGATTACAGGCACTATCCGATCGCCTAAAGAGAAAGAAAAATATTTCGCTCTTTTAAAAGTCGATAAGATTAATGGCACTCTTCCCGATAAAGCAAAAGAGCGGGTCCTTTTTGAAAACTTGACCCCTCTCTATCCCAATGAACGGATCATGATGGAATCTTCAAAAGAGCGCCTTTCAGAGAGGGTGCTCGATCTGACGGCTCCGATCGGGAAAGGGCAGCGGGGATTGATCGTCGCCCCTCCCCGTGCCGGAAAAACCGTGATTTTGCAAAATATCGCCCACTCTATTGCGGTCAATCACCCTGAAGTCAACCTCATCGTGCTCTTAATCGATGAACGGCCTGAAGAAGTCACTGACATGATCCGCTTGGTCAAAGGGGAGGTTGTCGCCTCTACTTTTGACGAACAACCGGAACGGCATATTCAAGTGGCCGAGATGGTGATTGAAAAAGCAAGAAGGCTTGTAGAGCATGGTCACGACGTTGTCATCCTTCTCGATTCCATTACCCGCCTCGCTCGCGCCTATAACACCGTACAGCCCCATTCTGGCAAAATCTTAACAGGTGGCGTCGACGCCAGCGCCCTCCACAAACCGAAACGGTTCTTTGGCGCGGCCCGCAATATTGAACATGGCGGCTCCCTGACGATTTTGGCGACAGCGCTTGTTGAAACAGGCTCCCGTATGGATGAGGTGATCTTTGAGGAGTTTAAAGGGACAGGCAACATGGAGCTCGTCCTCGATCGCCGCCTTGCCGATCGCCGCTGCTACCCTGCCATCGACCTGATCAAAAGCGGTACCCGAAAAGAAGAACTTCTCTTCCACCCTTCCGAGCTGGAAAAAATCTTCCTCCTTCGCTTATTGCTTGCCGATCTTACTCCTCTCGATGCCATGAATCTCCTTCTAGGCCGATTGAAAAAGACCAACAGCAACGCCGAGTTCCTTCTCACTATAAAGGATTAAGCGGCTGTTTAAAAACACGGTTCGAATGATTTAAGGAGGATTGTGGATCTTGCATTCACGCTGAAAATAATTTGATCATGCACATCGTGTGTTTTTGCTTTTGGGAGTGCGTTTCCGTTGCGGAGGGAGTTAAACCTTAGAGCGAGAAATATTCAAATAGAGAACAAGCACATTCCTCATCTCCATACTGATCTCTTCAGCGTATTTTTCTCCGCTAGCCACCTCCACACCATGATAAAATACCTTACGGACATACGGATTTGGACAGTGTCCTGGACCTTGTAAAATGGACATCCTAACCGCCCTTTTGTCGAGCAAATTTACGAGAGCCTCTAATTCTTTACTGAGCATTTTAAGAATTAAACACTCAAATCTTTTTCCGTGGTTATTTTTTTACCACAGAGAACACAGAGTACACAGAGTTAATCGCTTGTGTGCAGCTGCGTACAAGAGATAGCGATCGGCCAGGGCCCGCGTATGTGGGCTTGGCCGGCTCTGTGCGCTCTGTGTTCTCTGTGGTTATAAAAAAAGTTTACGAATACTTCTATCAAGCGTACTCGATGGAATCGACCGGGTGCTGGAGCAGGCAAAGCCAGATCAAAACGAAGTGCCCGGTGGCGGGCAGGATCGGCCAACATTCCAGGAGCCGCTCCTGAGTGGCAAAAAAGTTGCACACAGCGTTAGAGTAGAGAAACTCGGAAAGAGAGGGATTTGAACCCTCGATACCCCTTAACGGGGTATGCGTCCTTAGCAGGGACGTGCCTTCAGCCGCTCAGCCATCTTTCCGTAGTGCGCAAAATAATAGTTTCCCCCTTTTTTTTACACAACCTTCATTTCTGGCAGTGGGTGCAACTAAAGGTGGTGGCAAGTCTCTTTTTAATCGACCATCATCTTCCCATCCAGAAACGATAAAATGATACAACGGTAGAAAATATCAAAAAAATAAGAGTAGAGATCTTTTTTTATCATCGTTCATTCAGAATTGGCCAGCAATTCTCGCCGACAATTTTATGCGGTTAATTTTTTACCACAGAGCTCCCAGGGCACACAGAGTTAATCTTTTGTGTGCAGTCGCGTACAAACGATAGCGCTCGACCAAGGCCCGCGTATGCGGGCTTGGCCGGCTCTGTGCGCTCTGTGTTCTCTGTAGTTATAAAAAAAAGTTTACGAAAACTTTTATCAAGCCTACTCGATGGAATCAACCGGCGGGAGTTGCTGCAAAGGGGGAAAACCGAATTTCTATTTTTGGCGCGATAAGGTAGGATGGCAGATTGGTCTCATTTTTGAAATGGATAATCTGACTCGTCCAGTGGAAATAAAATCTTCTCAAACATTATTGGCAAAAAGTGCTTTTTAAGCCTTTTTCCGCAGCTTTTAGAGCCTCTTCTCGGGCTACTTACCAAAGTATGCCCTTCGAAGCGGCTCTAAAATCTGCAAAAAAATCCTTTAAAAATTACATTTTTCGAATAGTGGGATAGGTTCATGAATGCGAATGTAAAAGCGGCTCCCAATTCAAAGGAGTCGGAGATGATGGTATTGGGCTGTATGCTGACGAGTGTGAATAGCCTTAATATCGCGGCCGATGCCCTCGACGCCTCTGATTTTTATTACACCGAGCATCAAATTCTCTTCCATGTGTTAAAAGAGGCGTACAAACAAGATAAGCCCGCCGATATCCATCTCGTCTGCGAAGAGCTGAAGCGGATAGAGAAGCTAGAGAAGATTGGGGGAGCCGCCTATGTCACCACGATTGCACAATATGCAGGAACGTCAGCTTATATCGAGGAGTATGCTGAGATTGTAAAATCAAAAGCAGTATTGCGTCGGATGATCGAAGCGGCCCGCTTGGTTGAAAAAAATGCAATCGATGAACCTTCCGATGTCCATGCTGCCCTCGATGAGGCACAAGGGCTTTTCTTTAAAATTAGCCAAAGTGCAAATCCCGGATTGGGAACGTTGATCACCGACCTATTAAGTGGGGTCAAGGCGACAAGCCAAATTCCTTATCTTAAAGAATTACAAGAGAGGCAGGAGGAATTCAGAGTCCGTGGTCCTCATGAACCAAAAATAACGGGGATCCCTACCCACTATCTCGATTTAGATAAACTGATCAACGGATTAAATAATTCCAACTTAACGATTGTTGCGGGGCGCCCCGCCATGGGAAAAACGGCACTCGCGATCAACATTGCCGAGAATGTTTGCTTCAAAAACCAGATGCCCGTAGGCATTTTCTCTCTCGAGATGACTGCGGAACAGCTCCTCCACCGCATTATCTGTTCCCAATCGGAGGTCGAATCAGACAAAATCAGAACCGGAAATCTCAATGGTAGTGAGTATCAACGGATCGTTGCAGCGATCGGACAGATGCAAAAACAGACTATGGTGATCGACGATCAACCGGGACTTAAAATCACCGATTTGCGCGCGCGCGCCCGAAGAATGAAAGAAACCTATGGGATCCGCCTCTTAGTGATCGACTATTTACAACTCATTGTTGGCTCCGGTTCTTCAAGGACAATGGAGAGTCGCCAAAATGAGATCTCAGAGATCTCCCGGATGCTCAAAACCTTGGCCCGGGAACTCAATATTCCGATCATTTGTGCCTCTCAGCTATCCCGCAAAGTGGAAGACCGCGCCGGCCACCGCCCCATGATGAGCGATCTGCGAGAGAGCGGCTCTATTGAACAAGATGCCGATATCGTGATCTTTCTCCTCAGAAGGGAATACTACGACCCCAACGATAAGCCAGGGATGGCTGAAGTGATCGTGGGAAAAAACAGACATGGGAGTGTCGGGAGCGTTAACCTAACGTTCGTCAAGGAACTCGTGCAGTTCCGTAATTACACTCCTCTACACAGTGAATCCCCAGAAGAGAGCTTTGCGAGTCTCTAGCACTAGCTTGATATGAGCAATCCCTCGACCTCTTCAGGGGGAGAGGGATTAACAAAATCTCTCCATTTTTTGACTACTTCTCTCGCGCAATCACACACAGTGTAGCGCGCCCAATCACTATTAAGAGCAACAGCTAGATTTTCATCCTCTACTATATACTCTTTTTTCTCCTTCGCACGGGCGAAGGTATGAAGGATCGCCTCTTTCATACTGATAAAACCTCCCAAAGCAAAGAGACCCGTCAAGATCCATCCTCCACACTCCAAATGGAGAGGAGCTAAAGCCATGATAAGAGCCACGGCCATCATTGAGACCGCCTTAACCAGTTCCAATTTTGCTGCCCGATCCCGCCCTCTAATCTGATCAAGTTCTGTGTTACCAAACTCATCCCCACTAGCACTAAACCTTATTATTTTTTCCCCACACTCTGCCAGTGTCTCAAAGCCCCGTTGAACTCTCTCTCTAAACGTTTCTATCGACATCATTAAACCTCTGCTTTTAAACTAATTAATATTATACTATTAAAATATTTATTTATTATTAATTTGATAAATTTTTTTTTATGCTCTCAGCTCCCCTCCGCGGTAAAATTTGATAAACTGCTTGAGGGTTTTGATTAAACCGCGTATCCTTTTACTGTTTTGTTCGGAGTTCTATGTCATCAGTAAAGAAGAAAAGAAAATACAAGATCGCTAAGCACAAACGGAAAAAACGCCGACGCCGCGACCGTCACAAAAATAAATAGGTATTCAGGGGTAGCCGGTTGCTTGCTTGTACGAGGCCCTAATCCTAATTTTAGGATGGGCTCAAGCCCCTGAATGCTTATAACAATCGTTTTTAAAAAATTTTTACTATGTGGCGTTACCCCAAAGAATATGATGTCATTGTCGTTGGGGGAGGACATGCTGGGTGTGAAGCAGCTTCTGCAGCGGCACGCTCGGGTGCTTCTACCTTATTGTTGACGATGAATCTCGACACCATTGCCAAAATGAGCTGTAACCCTGCCATTGGGGGGGTTGGCAAGGGGCATATGGTCCGGGAGATCGACGCTTTGGGTGGGGAGATGGGGATTGTCACCGATCGATCGGGGATCCAATTTAGAATGCTCAATGCCTCCAAAGGACCGGCTGTCTGGTCCCCCCGCGCCCAAGCCGATAAGGCAGCCTACTCCCTTGAAATGAAAAGGCGCCTTGAGCTTTGCCCCAACCTTCACCTCCATCAAGGAACTACCGAAGCCTTCTTTGTGGAACAGGGAAGGGTCGTGGGCGTAGTGACGCAAGAGGGGATCTACTATCCCGCAAAAACGGTAGTGTTGTCGGCAGGTACGTTCATGCAAGGGCTCCTCCATATTGGGGAAACCCATTTTTCGGGGGGAAGGGCAGGGGATAAGCCGGCGGTAGGGATCTCAAAGAGCCTTGCTGAGCACGGTTTTCAACTGGGCCGCCTTAAAACAGGAACACCGCCGAGGATCAATCGACGTTCTATCGACTTTTCCTCTCTAGAAGAACAGCTACCAGAGGATGAAATCCAATTTTCCTTCGATGACACACCCTATGAACGCCTTCCCCAAGTCTCTTGCTGGATCACCTATACCTCGGCTCAGACAAAAAAGATTATCGAAGAAAATCTCCACCGCTCTCCCCTTTATTCAGGAAAAATTAAGAGTATAGGGCCGCGGTATTGCCCTTCCATTGAAGACAAAATCGTCCGCTTTGCCGATAAAGAGAGGCACCAAATTTTTTTGGAGCCAGAGGGATTAAAAACAAATGAGATCTATGTCAATGGGGTCTCCTCCTCCCTTCCTTTTGATGTGCAGCTCGCCTTCCTCTGTTCCATTCCTGGACTAGAGAATGCCGAAGTGATGCGTCCCGCTTATGCGATCGAATACGATTATGTGCTCAGTGGTCAAATTGGGGCCACATTGGAAACAAAAACGATCGCGGGGCTTTTCTTTGCGGGGCAAATCAATGGGACTACTGGTTACGAAGAGGCAGCCGCCCAGGGGTTGATTGCTGGCATTAATGCGGCCGCGAAAGTGCTCAATCAACCCCCCTTTATTTTGCAGCGTCATGAGGCATATATCGGGGTCATGATCGATGATCTCGTTACGAAAACCCTTGATGAGCCCTACAGAATGTTTACTTCTCGAGCAGAGCACCGTCTCCTCCTCCGACAAGATAATGCCGATATCCGCCTTTCCCACTATGCCCATCAAAGAGGTTTAATCTCGGCAAAAAGGCATCAAAAGGTGGTGGAAAAGCAAAAAACAATGGAGCAGGAATCGGAGCGGCTCAAAACGATCTATAAACAAGTCGATGGGAAAGGAACCTCTCTTGCCCAGCTTCTTTGCCGCCCTGAAAATAATTACCAACACCTTTTGCACACCTATCCTGAGGAGTTGGTCGATTATGGGGAGGAACTTAACTTTCAAATCGAACTCAATTTGAAATACGCAGGCTATATTTCCAGGCAAAATTCGGATGTTGAAAAACTCTCCCATCTTGAAAAGATCAAAATCTCCTCTCATTTTAATTTCACTACAGTTGTGGGTCTCCGCACTGAAGCCAAACAAAAACTGGCTCGATTTAACCCAGCTACTTTGGGACAAGCCTCCCGGATCAGCGGAGTTTCCCCTTCCGATATTCAAGTTTTAATGATTGCCCTACAAAAATATGTTCCGCCTACTGATCTTTAATAACCTTCCGATTCTAGAGCAGCTCCGCTTAGAGGAAGCCTTACTCCGCTGTACGAGTGAAAATTGGTGTTTGCTCAATACGGGCTCTCCTGAGGCCATTGTAATGGGTATCTCGGGCAAACCCGAAAAACTGCTCAATATGACCAAAGTCGCTGAAAATCGGATCCCTGTCATCAAACGGTTTAGTGGGGGAGGCACTGTCTATATCGATCCTCAAACCGTTTTTGTCACATGGATCTGTAACGGATCCACTCTAAATATCCCCCTCCACTCGAGAGCGATTTTAGAATGGTCTGAAACTTTCTACCGCCCCCTTTTTAAGGATTTTCTTTTAAAAGAAAATGACTACGCCATCGGTGAAAGGAAATGTGGAGGGAATGCCCTTTATCTCCAAAAGGGGCGGTGGCTGCTGCACACCTCACTTTTGTGGAATTACGATCAAGCCAAGATGGAGTGTCTCCTCATCCCAGAAAAATGCCCTACCTACCGAAGGGGGCGTTCCCACAGCGAATTTCTATGTACCCTCAACACTCACTACCCCTCAAAAGAGCAATTGATCAAAGCGCTTGAAGAGCATGTGAAACGCTCCTTTCAAACCGAACTCCTCTCCCATGAGCATCTCCATCCTTTCCCCCCCACCGCATGGCCACCACCCCACTCCAATATTAATATGGCCACCAAGAAAGAAATAGACGAGCATCTCAAAATAGCTCTCGATGAAGTCGGAGCAATTAAACCTTGGTTTGATAAAGAGATCCGAGCGAGATGGGGTTAATAGATGGGGGTGGGGGGTGGAAGGGAGCCTGAATAGTTGCGACTTTCGAAAATGAGGGCGTACTTGACTGGCTTGCCGGCTGCCCTATAAAGCGGGTAGCTGCCACAGAAATGAACGGTGTCAAAAAAAGGGGCAAGCTTCTTTTGGTAGTGCTCAACGTACCAGGAAAGTGTTGTCTCATCTGTGTTTTCACACACCACAAAAAAACCCGTTTTGCCCATTTCTTGTGACGCCATTTGCGGCCAATAAGAAAACTGATTTTTCCGGCTTCCACTCAGATTAAAAAAATACGCTCTTTTTTGATCTGGCCCATAAAAACTCAGAAGGCTGGTGTTTTGATATTTATCTCCGAATAAAAAATGTTGATCCGATCTGTATCCAGCCTCTTGTAAGGCAGTTTTTAAATTGTCCCAGCCAACCGCTTGTCGAAACGGATTATATTTGTACGAGAGCGGAGCGACTCCCTTGGCTTGCAACCACACAATTGAAAAAGCAAAAAATACAAGAGTAAGAGAGAGTATGCTTCCCAAAACAAGATACTTCTTTATTTGTGAAAATTTCTCACACGCCACCCAGGCGATTAAAAGAAATGCCGGAGGATACAAATAAATTCCCCAGTTGATCTGTATCTTTTTATAAAGCGAGGCCGCCAAATAACCGGTTAATAAAGCGGCAAAACCGGCTGCAAATTTTAACTGCGGTTTGTCACATCTCCACACGAAAAAAAGACTCAGAACAAAAAAAAGAAAAAAAATGGGGGAGAAGAGAGCGATTTGCCCCCCCAAAAAATCAAAGAAATTGCCGCTACTGACTCCCGCCACCGTGGCACCCACATGGCGGAAGGTTGCCCATTCATGGGAGGCGTTCCAATACATCGTGGGCACAAAAGCAAGTAGGGAGAGGAGAATGCCTCCTAAAAGACTTCCCCTTCTAAAACGTTTGAACCGAAAAAGGGAGAGGATGACCGGGATCCAAAAAAGAAATGCAGTCCATTTAAATAAAGCACCAAGCGCAAGGGCCCCTCCAATAAGCCAGTAATTAGGCCCTCTTTCCTCTTCCATCCCCTTCACTAAAATCCACAGAGCGAGAGTCAAAAACAAAATCGCCCCTCCATCTGTTGTTGCGGCCAAAGAAAGATAAACCCCGAAAGGGGAAAGAGCAGCAGCAAGCGCCGCCCAGAAGGCAGTTTCTTTTTTCAGTCGTGCAGAGAGTGCGGCTCCATAGAGGAGAAGAGGGAGTGCAGATCCGATAAGTAGCGCGCCACAACGAACACCGAACGGAGTATTCCCAAAAATCGAGGTCGTCAGGGCAATTTGCCAAGCGATCCCCGGAGGCTTTGAATAGTAGCCCCAATCGAGAGCCTGACTCCAAGTCCAATATTGTGCCTCATCAGGTGCCAAGCCGATATAACCCCACCCAATTAAAAAGCCTAAAATAACAGCTTTAATTACTAAACAGAATGTGAGACGCAAAAACATTTGAATTATAGAGTAATCGGAAATAGAGGTTTGCGTAAAGGATTTGTTCGTTTATACTTCCTTCCAATTTTGAGATAATCGATGCATGCTCCCCTTTGGAGAGAGATTCAGAGAGAAAACTTTACTTCGATCGAAAAACTGGCCGATTTTTTGTTGCTCGATGGGGAGCAGCGCGCAGCCATCATCGAGAAGAAAGATTTCCCTTTAAATTTGCCACTCCGCCTCGCTTCTAAAATCACAAAACAAACGCTGGACGACCCTATTTTAAGACAATTTCTTCCTACGAAGGAGGAGTTTGAGAAGAGGGAGGGATTTAGTGAAGATCCCGTCGGAGATTGTCATGCAGCCCTTCTCCCTATGTACGTGAAAAAATATCAGGGAAGGGCTCTTCTGATAGTGACAAATGCCTGTGCGATGCATTGCCGCTTTTGCTTCCGTCAGAAATACAATTATCAGGCAAAACACTCCGACTATTCTGCGGAACTCGAAATGATCCAGCAGGATCAAACCCTACGCGAGGTCATTTTAAGCGGAGGTGACCCGTTGTCAATCAGCAACTTAGGTTTAAAACATTTATTGGAACAATTGGAGCGTGTCCCCCCATCTGAAAAGAATACGATTCCACACCCGATTCCCCATTGGAATTCCAGAAAGGATTGATGTTGGTTTTTTAGAAATTCTCCGGTCGTGCCGCTTGCAAGTCTGGTTTGTCATCCATTGCAATCATCCTCAAGAACTTGATCATGAAGTGTTAGAAGCCCTAAAAAAAATTCAGAGCCTCGGGATCCCTATTTTGAATCAATGGGTCCTATTAAAAGGGATCAACGACTCGATTGAGACACTACACGCGCTGTGTGAGCTGCTCATCGACCATGGGATTCTCCCTTACTACCTCCATCAACTCGACCGTGTTGAAGGCGCCGCACACTTTGAAGTCCCCACCGAAAAGGGGTTAGCCTTAGTTGAGGAGCTCAATCAGAGACTCTCAGGTTATGGAGTCCCAAAATATGTGCAAGAAATCGCCGGCCAGCCCGCCAAAACACATTTATAGCACCAAATGACTACTCCTCGGGGCTCCCCTCTCCTAACGAACCGCCCTCTTTTTTTTGGATCCCTTTTTCGCTGGCAGTAATGGCCTCTCCGATTTGGGATTTTATCTGATTCAAATGGGAAAGATCCATGCCACTCACTTTGATCTCTTTTAGCTCCTTAAGCGCAGTTTGCAGATGGGCTTTCACATGCTCTGGAACTTCCCGGCTTTTGGCTAATGTTTCTAACTTCTTTTCTATCCCGAATAATTCTGAGATATCCCCTTTTCCCGTTTTTGTATGTTCAATGCTATGTTTTAAGGCGGTGTCAACCGCTCTGAGTTCACTCTGCGTATTTAAAGGTTGTGACATAATCCCTCCTATTTTTTGATAACTTGTAATAATTATTTTAACCCAAATAGGAGAATTGCGGCTACATTCTTTCAACTGTTTGAATCCCAAGGAGTTGCAATCCTTGAGCCATCGTACGGGCAGCGAGATCACAGAGCAATAGACGCCGGTTTTGCTCAGGCACCCCTTCTACTCTACAATCTCGGAAAAAGGCATTGAATTTCTGAGCCAAAAGATATAGATAATCAGTGAGATAATGAGGAAACAGATCCACTTCCATCCCCTTTAAAACATCTGAAAAACGGAGCAGGTGTAAACCGAGAGTGATCTCAGCGGGATCCTCTAATTGAATCTTCTCCTGCAAGGCTAGGCGATCCATATCAACGCCCCCTACTTTCCGCTTGATCCCATTGATACGGACATAAGAATAGAGGATAAAAGCTGCAGTGTTTCCTTCAAAGCGGAGCATCCGTTCGTAACTAAACACATAATCGCTAATCCTATTACAACATAAATCGGCGTATTTGATCGCATCAATCCCCAGAATCGCGGCCAAACGATCGATCTCTTGGGGGTCTCTTTCAGGTTCCCTTTCATGTAGAATTTTTTTGGCTTCTTCAATGGCGGCCGCTAGTAAATCGACCAAACGCTCTGTCTCACCCGATCGAGTGCGGAATTTCTTTCCATCTGTCCCAAGCACCACGCCAAAGGGGACATGGTGAAAAATGACTTTTTGAGGATCCAGGTAACCAGCTTTCTCAGATGTGAGGCGAATTAAGTCGAAATGAAGACTCTGCCCAGCATCAGTGACAATAATGATCCGATCGGCTTTTTCCTCTTCGATCCGGTGAAGCATTGCGGCCATATCGGTCGTGTCGTAGTTGTAACCGCCATCCGACTTCTGCACCATCAAAGGAATTCTAATTCCCTCGTGAAAAACACATTTCGCCCCTTCAGAATAGGTCACCAGCCCTCTCTCTTCTAAATCGGCGACAATGTGAGGGAGCATTGGGTTATAAAAAGACTCCCCTCTCTCCTCCAACTTGACATCTAAAAGCGCATAGACCTCGTAGAATGCTTTGCGGGAGATTTCACAGATGATCTCCCACGCTTTAAGAGCCTCCCGATCGCCACCTTGCAAGGCAACCACAGCCTGGCGCGCTTCCGATTTAAAGCCTTCATCTTCATCGAAACATTTTTTTGAAGCACGGTACCACTTCATCAGATGGGAGAGATCACTCGTTTCCTCTCCGGTAAGCACTGCGGAAGCACAACTCCTCATATAGGCGATCAACATTCCAAAAGAGGTTCCCCAATCGCCGATGTGATTGAGCCTGATCACATCATGACCCAGAAATTCAAACAAGCGGGCGATTGCGTCCCCGATGATAGTTGAACGAAGGTGCCCGACATGCATCTCCTTGGCAATATTGGGAGAAGAAAATTCCACCACGACCCGCTCTTTTTTCTGAGGGAGGGGAATCCCTAATCGCCGATCGGAAAGCAATGTATTGAGCTGTTCCGAAAGGAATTTTTTATCTAAAGTGAGATTGATAAAACCGGGACCTGCAATTTCGATGGATTCAAAAATGGCGGGGGGAATGTTCCCAGCGATGGTTGTAGCAATTTCTCTCGGTGAGCGCCCGATCTCTTTAGCTAATTTCATGGCGCTATTGCATTGATAGTGACCAAATTTCTCCTGCGTGGCTTCAGTCACCTCAACTTTAGAAAGGGAGATCTGGGGGAAGGCAGAGCGGGTCGCTTGACCTAAAATATTTTCTAGAAATTGTTTCATAGGACAAGAGTATCAAGAAGGGGGAAAAATTAAGAATGCTAAAAAATACTTTAAACTTTACTTAATAGATTTTTAATACATTTTGCAATATAATTATACTTAATAAGTTATGTATGCAACCTCCACTAGCTCAGATCTACCCTGTCCCCAAGTGACATCTCCTTCCCAGCGGGAGGAGGGGCAATCAACACTTTGCGGAAAGGTTAATTCTTTTTTTCAAGAGTGTCTTAAAATTCTTCTCCTCATTGGGTATGCGATCGGATGCGCCTTTTATCGAGGATTGACGGTCCATCCCTGGGGATGGGTGAAATACCGCGTTTTCAACTTTACAGGTATCCTCTGTTCCTCATCCAATAGTGCCCGATTCGGTGATTTGCCCCGTTATGTGGATTACCGTTGGGACCCCTACCAATTTTCAGGTGAGGAAAAGGGACGGGTTGAAGAGATTGTGGATCGGCACGGCTTTTTGAGCGTCAACCAAAAAGTCTTTACTCCTTACCCCCTAGGTAATGGACTATGCCATGGGAGTGTGATGGTGGCACTGAAGAGTTGGCTTCAAACGGGTGACGAGACGGAATTGATCAAAGTGAGTGAGGGAGGCGCTCCCCTTTACGGAGCGATGCTCCAAGCCTTTTATTCAAGCGACCTTTTGGCGCCTTTGTTTTATGCACCACTTAAAAACAGCATCCTTACTCTTCTCCAAAATAAGGAACTCGATGCAAGTGAAATAGAAGCACTAAAAAATATTGAAGGAGCACAAGAGATTTGTGCGGCTGTGAGGGCATATCTAGAGTCGGGGGGAGATCCTAACCAAGGAGACCTTGTAGAGGGTGTTCGAAAGCATTTACATAAAGAATTAAAAGGACCTTTGCTTGCCTCTGTGCGAGAAGCGGCTCAATCATATGCCTCTGTGAATTTAGCGGAACAGGATCGGATGCGCGCCATTTTTGCCATTGGGGGGCTCAAAATGAAAAAATTCCACCATATGTGGAGCGCTCCCAAAAATGTTTTAGCTTCTCTTCCTACACTAGCTCAAGGGGCCTATTACCTCTCCTTCCCTCGCTATGACAAATGGGGAAATCAAATGGGTTTTCATGCTGCCGCGTTGATTATTGCAGAGGAGAAATGCTACCTCTTAGATAAAAATATGGCCCTAGGATTCACTTCAAAAAATGAGCTACAAGCCACTTTAGGGCGCCTGTTTAGTTACTACAATGGATATGACTACACCTCCTCTTTAGAAGGCACTCCTCTCCCCTTATGGGCCCGCATAGGAAATTTCTTCCTCGAATTATCGAACCCTCCCCCAGATCCATTGAACGCCTTCTACGATCTCTATGAGATAGGTTTGGATGGGAATGACGAGATTGATTTAACGCCAGTTTAGCGTAAGATCTCTCTGTAGAGGTCCAGTGGGCCTCTACAGAGAGATCTTACGCTAAACTGGCGTTGATTTAGGGGGGAGTTCCGACAGCTCCACTTAAATACCACGCTTTCAGAGCGGCTATCTTCTCCATCATTTGGTTCACAATGGCAGCTTGCGCCTCTTTTTTATCGGTAATATCTCTGTCAACGTATTCAATCGGAGCGCCAATGACGCAAGCAGTCCGTCCGAAAAATTTAGGAAATTTTCGATCCGCACTCCAAGCCTCATATGTACCATGGACATAAACTGGGATCACCCGGCAACGAGCGCGCT
Organism: uncultured Chlamydiales bacterium; assembly: GCA_963705695.1. GTDB lineage: Bacteria > Chlamydiota > Chlamydiia > Chlamydiales > JAAKFR01 > CAVPKN01. The sequence continues at coordinate 31,249 of CAVPKN010000013.1, read as the reverse complement.
GCACAAGCATGCCCACTCCTAATTGCCCTTTATGCAAGGTCCCATCACGAGAACGTTTTCCCTCTGGAAATATAACCACCTTCTTTCCCCCCTCCACAAGCTCTAGGGCCGTTTTAAAAGTACCAATGTTTCCCTTACCCGCACTGACGGGATGGGTGCAAAGCTGTCTCAATAGCCATGCAAACGGGGGAAACTTAAAAAGTGTCTCACGAGCCAAAAAATAAATTTTGCCGGGAAGTGAAACTCCGATAATGGGTGGATCTAAAAAAGAGCAATGGTTTGCAACGACCATCGCTCCACCCTTTGGTATGTGCTCTTTGCCATATGTTTTATGGTGATAAAAAATCGTGATTAAAAATCTGACAAAAAGCTTACAAAATATGCGAACCATGTTAGGGCACTAGGACTTATTCTTTTTTATCAGCACAAGGATTTGATCAATCACTTCTTCAATCGTTATATCGGAGGTATCGATAAGGTGGGCATCTTCTGCCTGTTTCAAAGGAGAGATCTCTCTTGTCGAATCGAAATGATCCCTTTCCAATAACGCATGGAGTACCTCTTCTGATGTGGTGGGCATTTTTTTTCTGCTTAAACTCGAGATACCGTCTCTCGGCGCGCACAGCGGGACGTGCCGTGAGAAAAAATTTAAAATCAGCCTTGGGGAAGACTACGGTCCCCATGTCCCTTCCTTCGAAGACAGCGTTTTTCCCTTCACCAAACTCTCTTTGGATAGCGACAAGCGCATGCCTGACTGCAGGATGGGCAGAAACCTCAGATACTCGCTGGGTCACGTCGGCGCTCCTGATCGAATCAGTCACATCTTCCCCATCGACGAAATACTTTTTTCCTCCTCCGCTGTCATAGATATCAAAGCGAAACCGCTGCAAAAAGAGATTTAGAACTTGATCATTGCGCAAATCAAGCCCCTCCTTCCCTAGGCGATAAGTCAGAGCGCGGTACATCGCACCCGTATCAAAATAATGGTATTTCAATTTTTGTGAGAGAAGACGGGCCACTGTGGTTTTCCCCGTACCAGCTGGACCATCGATTGTTATTATCATAGGTAGTGATGATACACCATTCTAAGAAATAAGTATACAACAGGTGTGGTAAAGAGGAGCGAATCGATCATATCTAGGATCCCTCCTACACCGGGAATTGTGTTACTGTCTTTGACGCCGGCATCTCGCTTTAAAAAAGATTCGGCAAGATCTCCAATTTGTCCTAATATCCCTATAATGAGACCCAGCCATAGCGCCTGGACATAAGAAAAATGATTAAAGACATTTCCGTATGTTCTCCCTAAAAAACAAAGGATAATGCTCGCTAAAATTGAAGCGAGAAGTCCTCCCAAAGCCCCCTCCAACGTTTTATTGGGGCTCAATTTCAGAGCCAATTTCTTTTTCCCTAAATAGCTGCCGATAAAGTAGCCTCCAATATCGGCGCTTTTCGTAGCTGCTAAAAGATAGACTATCCACCAACTCCCCTCTAGATGAGGATCGGCTCCTCCTGCAAAGAAATACATAATAGTGATAAATAGCCCTAGGGGATAGCTGATATACAGAATCCCTAAAAAAGTCGTTGCTATGTTGATGATCGGAGGTTTTTCAATGACTGCGTAAAAAATAAAACAAGCTAGAAATGCAAGCCCTAAAACCATCTCGGGGACATATCTCCAGACTGATGTGAAATAAAATGAGGAGCCTAAAACGTTAAAAAAAACGGAAAATAGATAGAGAATAACCGCGAACAGACTGATCGAGATGGCAGGAGAGAGTCCTTTTTTAGCCAGAAGTTGATCGTATTCCCAATTTGCAATGGCACCCACGGACGCTACTGCGGCGGCGAAAAACCAGCGTAAGGTTGGGTAATGAGCTAAAAATATAAATAGAGCGATTAAAATGGCACTTGAACCATTGATCAATGTGCGGACTCCCAAATCCTTTCCCCAGCTGCTCATCGGCCATTCCGTCGTTGACGTGTTTGGAAGTCGAGGAGAGCCTTAAAAAGATCGTTAGGGGTGAAATCGGGCCACAATGTCTCCGTAACATGCACCTCAGCATAGGCCATTTGCCAAAGCAAAAAATTACTAATTCTCATTTCTCCACTCGTACGAATTAACAAGTCGGGGTCCCCAAAAGGCGCTGTGTCAAACAAAGAGGCTATCTTATTTTCATCGATCCCCTCGCTCTTCATCCGTCCTGCCTCCATTTCATCGACAATTTTTTTGACAACGCGACATATTTCATCTCTTCCCCCATAATTGAGAGCGACCACCAAATTGATCCCACACCCTGCTTGAGTAGCCTGTCGGGTCGATTCGATTTTTTTCTTCAACGAAGCGGGAAAGGGGTTAACGTCCCCTATGACATGGAATCTCACTCCGTGATCGATCATCTTCTTACAATTTTCTTCTAAATAAGCCTCAAAAATCCGCATCAAGGTCTCAACTTCTTCAGGGGAGCGCTCCCAATTTTCAGTCGAAAAGGCAAAGACGGTTAAAACCTGAATTCCCAAATCGGAAGCGGCCTCAATAATCCGAGTCAATACAAGCGCACCCGCCCAATGCCCTCCCATTGTGGATAACCGATGCGTTTTTGCCCACCGTCGATTTCCATCCATAATAATTGCTACATGGCGAGGAACGGGGTGTTTTGCAAGCAGTTTCATCTGCTCTTCGGAAAAAAAAGGAGGTGTATAAGCAACGGAGCATTGAGAAGTCATTGCAATGTCCAGAAAATCTCATGCAACGTACACGAAAATACGTTTATTTGCCATCCCCTCAAGTTTTCGACACAGAGCACCTTTCATAAAAAAGAAATTTTAGAAACATTTTTAATTAACTAAGCTCGAAGCGTTTTCGTGAAACGAGCCCACGCCCTTGCCCGTGCCCGAATTCAAGGTAGCCATCGGGCTCGGGCTCGTTCACGAAAGGGATATGATTCGATTTAGTACACTAAGATCTGCTGAACTAATAGTAGGTAGAGCATTAGAAACTTCTTTTGATGGTCTGTGCCCTGATTTTCGATAGAGCGGCCCGTTACAAAGCAGCACCTTTTGCGACATCGGTCCTAATATCGCAGCAGATTTGACAGATTGCCTGAACCGTGGTATCTTAGTCCTTTCTTATGAGAAGGAATTATTATGGAAAAACAGAAGCGGTGGCACCTCTATCTTATATTGATAGTGGTCGTCCTGACAGTTTACAATATTCTTCCAACGGTTTTCTATTATGCACATCCTTTGAAAAAACCGATCCACACTCAAGAAGCTACTGAAGTGGCTCGAGGGATTGTGCAGCGTGTCAATAGCCTAGAAGATTTTACCCTCTCCTGGCTCAAGGCGCAAAGCAAAAATTTGGGACTCAAACCGACCGAGATCTCTCTGGATCCTGAGGATCCTAAATTGGCAAAAATTACTTTCCATACTGCAGAAGATGCCTCTTTCTTTGCGCAAACCCTATACCGAGCAGGCTCTCTGATTCCTTTTATTCCTGCGCAACTTTACCCAGACGCTCGCTCTTTTGAGCCAGGTAGTAAAACGGTGATCGTCCAACGGAAGATCGGGGTACATCTCAATCCCTCTGAGCTCAATACCTATTTTCACTTTATTCCCAAAACAGATGACAATGGGATGATTTCACCGTTGTATCGGCAGTTGATCAACGACCGTGTCGTACAGCTGGCGCTGGGTTTTGGAGGTGAGAGTCAACCGGCACGGATAGTGGCTTCAATCGCGGCCACGGAAGGGAGCGACGATGACGCCATCCGCCTGGCACGGACCATTGTAGAATATGAAAATGCATTCGGAGATCAAAGTCCAATCACGCAGAGATATTTTGCTAGTTTCACCCAGCTTCCCGCCTCTTTCAATAAAAGTGAGCTCATCCATAAATTGATCGCTCGTCTTGAAAATGTATCCGAAAAGCTAACTAAAAATATCGGGAGTTTGAGGGAGGAACAAAGCAAACTGCAAGGAGAAGGAAAATTTCTCTCCTCGTCACAGCAACAAAAGCTTGAAGTATTTGAAAATCAGAAAAATCTTTTAGAGGCAGCCTCCTCAATTGTGAAGCGTAACGTGGCCGTTTTCACGCGGGGTCAGGAGCCTTTGAACGCACAGGCTATTCTACACGCCTTAAATTCAAATTCGCTTCCTCAAAATAAAGTGCAAAAATTGAATCTCGGGGGGCGCAATCCGTTTATTTTGAGTCTAAGCATCGATTGGAACAAAGACCAAATCCAACTCAACCTGCAGCCCGATGTCGCAGAATTACGAAGAAAGGAGGCAAAGACAGAAATTGAAGCCATTCAAATTGAAAAATTGAATCAATTTCTTTTCAATGATATTGCTTCTGTCTCCCGCTCGGCAGGTGAAACGATTACACCCCATTTAGACCACTTTGCAGTGACGATGAACAAATTGACCAATAGTTCAAGTCTCCTTGCTTTCGACATAGGGGCAGTCGCTAAAGCAGAGGGTTCATATATAAAAAATCTCCTCTCTTCAGGGTGGCAACCTGCAAATCCTGAACTCAATATCCATAATTATCCTATTTATAGCTGGAGTGCATTTGAAAAATTGCCCAATCAAGAAAAAAAATTGGGCCTTGTGATGTATGCACCAGCGATGGAAACAACAACCGAAGAGGGGTTTCGCGGAGGCTCTTTTTATGTGATCGCCCGCGGTCTCAATACGATCCGTCAAAAATACCAAGACCTCCCTGCCAGTCCAGAGAAAGAAGCCTTTGAACGTGACTTCAGGGCTTTATACGACTTAATGCGTCAAAATGGCTTTATTGGCTACTCAGGTGCGTCCGCTAATCTACCGAGTAAATTCCACAATGATTTTATATTTGAGCTCGATGATTATTACTCTTATTTGCTGGCAGCCACACGAGAAGATTTTTCCGTCAAGGGGGGAAAGAAAATGGCCACCCTTGAATTCACCGACGTTGAGCAACGCCTCTTAACCCTTAATAAAATTGAAACAAGGGAGCATGAGGATCTTTTAAAATGGCGTGATGAGTACCATCAGGCTAGAGTAGGCCTTCATACCGAATCCCGCTACGATGTACCCCGCCCCACAAAAAATATTTTATTGGATAATTTTATACTGAGTGCCAAAAAATATGTGAGAGGCGATGAGAGAAAAATTCTTAAATGGGGTCTCGATCTGTCAGGGGGGAAAACGGTACGGATCGGGCTTAAGGATCAAAATAATCATCCGATCACCAATGAAGATGACCTGAAGCAAGCGGTCAATGAGCTTTACAGTAGGGTCAACCGTTTGGGTGTTTCTGAAATCGGCATCCGGACAGAAGGTTTCTACGATTGTACTCGATTTTCCAGGTTCGCAAGGTCTTGCCGCATCCGAGTTGATTCAGGCTTCGCGATGTACTTTCATGTGGTTAACGAAAAATTCACAGCGCAAAATGCACTTTTAAAGAAGCTGTTAATACCTTCCTCGAGGAAGTGTGGAATGAAGCGGTGATCACAAACCGCACTGATTTAGAGAGTTTGAATGAAATTGCTTGGATCCACTTGGGAGGAAATCCAGAGACACCCGGAGAATTTCGTCCTCTGAGTGGACACGCTCAATTGTTTTATGAACATGGCCTCCGATTTGCTGGCCCTAAAGCTCCCACAAGATCCAGTCGTTTTGATGATTCCCTCTCAGCAATCTCCCTTTTCCGTGGGACAGATTTTGCCGATTGGCAAGGGCAAACTTATCCCCTTCTATTGTTTTCCGTAACTACGCGCTTGAAGGCTCAAATCTGACCGACGTACAAACCGGCTACGATCCCTCTGAGGGAAATTTCTCTCCTTTGGCGTGAGTGGTGCCTATACAAACCGTGAGGGCGACAGAATAAATCCCCGAGAAGATTTTTATGCCTGGACCTCCCGATTTTCAGAAGAAAACATTTCAACGACTCCCCTGGAGGCGATCACCCAAGGGCGAGGGTGGAGAATGGCCGTTCTTCTCAATGGAACCATAGTGAGTGCGCCAACATTAAATTCTCCTTTACGTGACAATGCCCGCATTACGGGACATTTTTCCCAAAGGGAGATCAATCAACTGGCTGCTGATTTAAAGGCCGGATCGTTGGTTTACTCCTCACATTCTTTCGGAGGAAAATGTTAGCCCCGATCTTGGAAAGGAGCAGCGGACACAAGGGATCTTAGCTGCTGTTTTGGGGCTTGTCCTTGTCGTTCTCGTGATGTGTCTCTACTACCGCTTTAGCGGGATAGTAGCGTCTGTGGCAGTGCTGTTTAATTTACTGATTATATGGGGCGTTTTGCAAAATTTGGAGCCGCACTCACGCTGCCAGGTATCGCCGGTATTATTTTAGCTGTGGGTATGTCTGTTGATGCCAATGTCTTAGTTTTTGAGCGAATCGAGAGGAATTTGCTCTTACAGGACGACTTCCTCCGCTATCGCAGCGGGTTACCGGAAAGCGTTCAGCGCTATTGTGGACTCCAATTTAACCACAATCATAGCGGCGATCATCTTGCTCAATTTTGATTCTGGACCGATCAAGGGATTTGCTTTGACTTTGATCATCGGTATTGTCTCTTCGATGTTTACCTCCCTATTCATGACCCGATTTTTCTTTGCCCATTGGGTCCAAAATCCAAAACACAAAACATTGAAGATGCTCCGCCTTTTTGGGGAAACACGGATCGATTTTCTCAGCAAAGCCAAACTCGCCGTCTCCCTTTCGATCATCGTGATCCTGGTGGGGGCCTATTTTCTCATCAAAGAGAGACAAACCATTTTCGGAATGGATTTTACAGGCGGATATGCACTGACCGTTGAGGTGCGACAAACACCCGAAGATCAATATCGACATGCTGTAGAGCAAGCGATCATCGAAGCAGGAGCGGCCAAAAGCGATTTCCGTGTGCAAGAGTTAAACAAAACGAATCAGCTCCGGATCCAGCTGGGACAAGTATGGAACAACCCGGAAAGCCGTTCTATAATATCGATAATAACTCCCCTCAAAATCAACATCCCCTGTTCACCTATCAAGAGTATCCCCGTATTGTTTGGATTGTGGATGCTTTGGCAAAAAAGGGGATCGAGCTTAACCCCGAATCTTTGCCCCAACTCAATTTACATTGGACTCAAATGAGTGGCCAGCTCTCGCAAACAATGCGCAACCAAGCCCTATTAGGACTAGCCATTGCCCTATTATGCATTTTGATCTACATCACCTTCCGATTCGAATTTAAATATGCGATCAGTGCTACAATTGGCTTAGTTCATGACATTCTCATTACGATAGGCGTACTTGCAATCTCCCATTTTTTCTTTGAAGGGATTCAAATCGATCTGCAAGTGATTGCCGCCCTTATGACTATTGTAGGGTATTCATTAAATGATACAATTATCATCTTTGACCGGATTCGGGAAGATTTGAAGCACATGCGCAAATGTCGTTCAAGGAGATCATTAATCATGCACTTAATGCGACCTTGAGCCGAACTGTGATGACTTCAGGAACAACGCTAGTTGTGTTGATTGCTTTGGTGCTATTAGGCGGCCCCTCCATTTTTAGTTTTGCTTTTATCATGACGGTGGGTATTGCCATTGGCACCCTCTCCTCGCTTTATGTTGCAGCTCCAATGCTCTTGTATTTCCACCGTCGAGAAATCACTAAAGAAGAACCGACATCTGTCAAAAATGCTTGATCGAGTTTAACATTGAGAGCTACATGGATTTAACACATGAACCGGTTTGGATGTATCCGAAAGAGAACTCGACGTGGCTCGATCAAATAATCCAGGAATTTAGCATCCACCCCATCACGGGTCAGATTTTAGTCTCGCGCGGCTTCACGTCGCTTGACGCCATCCATCATTTTTTATACTCCAAATTACCCGACCTTTACGATCCCAAACGTTTCCTTGATATGAACAAGGCAGTCCATAGGATCGATAAAGCCTTGAAAAAGGGGGAAGGGATCTTAATTTATGGTGACAACGACGTTGACGGCATGACAGGAACCGCCCTCCTCGCTGATTTTTTTAAGAAAATCGGTGGTAACGTTAAATATTATGTACCCAATCAAAATGTTCAGAGGGGAGAACTCTTTCTCGATGCTATAGAATTTGCTAAGGCAAATGGATCTACGTTGATGATCACCGTGGACTGTGGCATTACAGCAGCGAAGGAGATCCAAAAGCTAGGAACGTTGGGGATCGATGTCATCATTACGGATCACCATGAGCCAACCGACAAACTCCCCATCTGCGTCGCTACGCTCAACCCTAAACTGCCTCCGCAAACATATCCTAATCGAGATCTCACTGGGGTCGGAGTCGCCTTCAAGCTGGCACACGCGATTGTTAATCATTTGGTGTCAAAAGAGGAAATTTTATCCCGAAAGGTCGATCTCAAGATCTATCTCGATTTGGTCGCTTTAGGAACAATCGCTGATATGGGCGTTCTCCTTAACGAAAATAGAATCTTAGTCCGTTATGGCTTGAAGCAATTGCAAAAGACCAAACGGATGGGTCTGATCAAATTGTTTGATATCTGCGGCGTTGAGCGCTCTGAAGTCAGTGCTGTCGATATCGCTTCAAAAATCGCACCTCGGATGAATAGCCTCGGACGCATTGCCGATCCCAGCAAGGGAGTAGAGTTGTTGCTGCTCAGAGATGAAGGGAAGGCAGAAGAGTTGGCTAAGGAACTCGATTTGTTCAATATACAGAGACAAAAAATCGAACAGGTTGTCTCTGTAGATGTAGAACAAATGTTGGCAACCAATCACGACATTTTAAAAAATAAGGCCATCGTTCTTAATTCCAACAATTGGCATCCCGGTGTCATTCCGATCATTTCTGCCCGCATAGCCAAGCAGTACAATAGACCTACCATTATGATTGCTGTGGACAACGGCATTGGAAAAGGCTCTATCCGCACAATCAGAGAGTTCCCCCTTCTCCCTGTTTTAAAAAAATGTAGCGATTTATTTATTAACTACGGTGGCCACGATTTTGCAGCAGGGTTGACCATCAAAGAAGAAAATATCGAGCGGTTTAAAAAGCGGTTTATCCATGCGGCCAACTCGGCACTGCGCGAGCACGATATTTTATCCAAGCTCTATTTGGACGCCTATGCCAACTTTACAGAATTGACCTACGACCTGCTTGCTTCTTTAGAATTGTTTGAGCCTTACGGCAATGACAATCTTCAGCCCATACTGTATTGCGAAGCAAAGCAGGCATGGCCCCCTAAAGTGATTGGTGGAGTCCATCTCAAGCTATACTTAGAGCAAGGAGATCGGATGCTTGAGGGGATTGCCTTTGGCATGGCTGAAAAGAGAAGCCTCTTAAAACGGAAAGATCTCACTCTAAAAATAGCCTACACTCCTCAAATCAATCAATTCCACAATAAAGCAGCATCCAGCTCCTGATTTGCGACTTCCAAGTCATCTCTACGCAATGCACTTGCTCTTCGATAACCTGAATTTCCCCATGTCAACTTTTTTGCACTCAGGAGCGGCTGCGTCGTGAAGGAGAAAAGAGGCATTCTCTCAAAATTTCTAAAAAAGTGCAAGCTGGGTATTGGTTTCTGTTATTTTTTGAAATGAAAGCTTCCTTGATCCTCGCTCCCTTTCCGCATCTTGATAACGTCGTTTACATCTTGGTTGTCCCCTTAATCATTTTTGCTTTTTTGAAGTTAAGAGTATCTATCAGGAAATCTCATTTTAGCGCAAAATCACTTTAATCACTATTTTGAATCAGAAGGAGGCAGAATTTTTACAACTCACAGCTCAAAAATTTGTTTCTAAAAAAAAATGATTATCTGCTCGATATTTGGAACAGACTTCCTCCTCTACCAAAATGAACCAACCAACAAAATCTTAGCTGAGCTTGTGCATCGCGGCAGCCTCTGGGGACTGGCGATCTTCAAAATCACCCCTGAAGGAAGATTTGTCAATGTGGCCGACGCTGATCCCTTCTATTTGGGAAAAGATTATACCGATCTTTATCATCTCATGGGTATTTTCAATCAGAAGGAGGTAGCGATTTTGAATGATGATATCCGCCCGCCTCATGAAGAGCTGTTTTTGGTGGCAATACTCGTAGAGTCGGACCATAAACCTATCGGCACGTTTACTATGGCAGTTGATGTGACTGATTTCTTAAAAACTCTTCTGACTCCCCTATACATGCCCTACAGGATTAATTTTGCACTACTGACTCGGTTTAATGTGGTTTTTGAGGCATCCGATCCCGCCCTCCGTTTTCAATTGTTTAAACCACTCACCCCAGAAATGGTAGACTTGATCAATCGATCGACTCTCTATGATGACTACAAATTAGCTGATCAACCGCTGAAACTCTCTCCCATTTCAAACACTCCATTTTTTGAATTTGTTTTCCCAAATAAGAAACAGTTAGCCTATGAAATCTCCGTTCCTAATTCAGACACAAAATTGGTAGCATATGTTGCTAAGAATGCTATTTCAATCCAAATACTAAAAGAATTTATCCCAATTATTGTTCTCTTTTTTCTCATTTCTCTTTTCGGAGGCCTCATTGTTTTCTTATTTACCCATTTAATGGCCAAACCCTTTTTCAAACTCGCCGCTTGTATGGGAGCTGCAAAAAACAACGATTATAACGTCCGTTATCATATCGATCGTTTCGGCTTTGAAATTAATGATTTGGGGGAAATTTTTAATGCCATGCTCCATTCCATGAGCGATTATATAAGACGTGCTGAGGAGGAACGGGCAAAAAGAGAGGCCATCGCTCAAGAGTTAAAAATTGGGCAGGAGGTGCAACGCCAGATACTACCGCAGAGCATGCCTAACTACCCAAAGGTGGAACTTGCCGAGTGCTATATCTCTGCTAAAGAGGTTGGTGGAGATTTTTACGACGCATTTATTCAAGAAATTGCAGGGAAAGAGAAACTTTTTTTTACCATTGCCGATGCCTCTGGGAGTGGCATTTCTGCCTGCCTTTATTCTTTGGGAGTCAGCAGCTTAATAAGAGGTTTCGGAAAAGAAATTGCCAGTCTTTCTATGGTGGTCAATCGAGTTAACAAAAACTTTTCAGCGTCCTCTGGAGGCTCAGGTATGTTTGTCACTGCTTTGTTGGGTACCTTTGATCGGCTCACAGAGCAATTGAGCTATATTTCTTGTGGGCATAATCCCGCGATTCTGAAAAGAAAAAATGGGGAGATGGAGTTTTTAACAGATCATGGTGTAGCTCTCGGTTTTATGGAAGATCTTGATTTGAAGGAAAAGAATGTTTTATTTCAGGAGGGTGACACACTCATTATGTATACAAATGGGGTCACTGATGCGACTAACGAAAAAGAGGAGTTCTTTGGAATGGAACGACTCATCGCCTTTTGTAAGGAGCAAAACTCAAAACTCACTGCGCGTGAATTGACCCAAGCTTTAATAAAAAAAATCGCGGCATTTACGCTATCGAGTGCACAGCATGATGATATGACCCTTCTCATTATTAAAAGAATATGAACGTATTCCACTATTGGCAAAAAGTGCTTTTCAAGTCTTTTTCCGTATCTTTTAGAGCCGCTTCTCGGCCTACTTACCAAAGTATCCCCTTCGAAGCGGCTCTAAAATCTGCAAAGAAATCCTTTAAAAATCACATTTTTCGAATAGTAAGCCGTGTGCAACTTTTTTGCCACTCAGGAGCGAGCGAGGCAAAGCCAGATCAAAACGAAGTGCTCCGAATATGGCGTAATAGTGGGATAGATTCATGAGCTCACTTAAATACTCTCTTCCGTTCCGAATTTTAATCGTGTCCTTTATTTTATTGGTCATTCCGTTACTCCTTTTTGTATTTTTCGCAATCAAAAGTAGCTACCAAGAGCATCTCACTCAGGCACAAGATAATCTGATCAATATTTCAAAGCAAAAGGAGGGAAATCTCGCCCAAGCCACTAGCTCCAAACTGTTGCTCTTAGAAGAAATTGCTTATATGCTCGATATCCCTAAACTATTGCCTCATCTCCCTGATGAAAAAAAGAACCAGGTTTTTAAGCATCTGGTGGCAACAGGGGGGATTTGGGGATTAGAGATTCACAAAATTACACCTGAGGGGCGATTTATCAATGTGTGTAGTGATCAACCCCATTTTTTAGGTGAAGATTCAACCGTCCTCTATATCAATGTGATCGACATTTTGCATCGAAAAAAGGCAACTATTCTGAGAAATAGCAGCCGCCCTCCTCATGAAGAACTTTTTATGTCCACGATGTTAATCGAGTCAAATGACCACCCTATTGCGACGTTTACTATGGCGGTTGATATGACACAGTTTTTAAAAATCCTCCTCACCCCGCTCTACACTCCGTATAAAATCAATTTCGCATTGCTTTCAGAAGTGGGTGTCGTCTTTTCTGCCAGTGATCCTGACCTGTGCTTTCAATTGTTTAAATCCCTCTCCCCACAGCTCCGCGAGTATTTAACAGAATCCCAGCTCTACGATGACCATCAATTGGCTGAAAAAAATCTAGATCTAACTCCGATACCTAATTCCCCATTTTTTGAATTCAAATTTAAAGGAATGGAGCAGTTAGCTTATCAAACGAGCATTCCCAATTCGGAAATTAGATTGATCTCCTACGTCGCAAAAGATGCGATCTCTTCGCAAATCTTCCTCCGATTTATCCCTGTTTTTGTTCTCTTTTGCCTCATTTTTCTTCTGGGCGGTCTCATCGTCTACATTCTGACACGTTTAATGGCGAAGCCATTTCTCAAGCTCGCCACTTGCATGGAGGATGCTAAAAACAACAATTATCAAACGCGCTATGCACCTGATCGTTTTGGCTTCGAAATTAATTATTTGGGGGAAATTTTTAACGATATGATCCTCTCGATGCGTGACTATCTAAAACGAGCGGAAGAGGAGAGGGCGAAAAGAGAGGCGATCGCCCAAGAATTAAAAATCGGTCACGATGTGCAACGTCAAATTTTGCCGCAAAGGATGCCTAGCTATCCAAAAGTAGATCTTGCAGAGTGTTACATCCCTGCTAAAGAGGTCGGGGGAGACTTCTACGATGCCTTTATTCAAGAGACGGACGGAAGGAAGAACCTTTTCTTTCGATTGCTGATGTCTCGGGCAAGGGGATTTCGGCTTGCCTTTATTCTTTGGGTGTCAGCAGCTTAATCAGAAGCTTTGGAAAAGAAATTGCTGACCTGCCCACGCTGGTCAAGCGTGTTAATAAAAATTTTGTCTCAGCTGCTGGTGAGTCGGGGATGTTTGTGACAGCCATTGTCGGAACGTTTGACCATCTCACAGAGCAGATAAGCTACATTTCCTGCGGCCATAATCCCCCTCTTTTGATCAGAAAAAATGGGGAAGTGGAATCTCTAAAGAGTCATGGCACGGCATTCGGTTTTTTGGAAGAGATTGATTTCGAGGAAAAAAGATTTCATTTTGCCGAAGGAGATACTTTTTTCTTGTATACTGATGGCATTACAGATGCGACGAATGAGAAGGGGGAATTTTTTGGCATGGAGCGGCTGATTGCTTTTTGGAAAGAGGAGCAAAACCGGGAGAAATCGGCACAGGAACTGGTCCAATCTCTCATCGATTGTATCGCGGCATTCACATCCTCAAGCGTACAATACGATGATATGACCCTGCTGATCTTTAAAAGAATTAATCTTGCATAAGTCACCTGAGTTTTGGGTTTATCTTTCTCATAATCAGAGGGCTTTTTTGCTTGAAAATAGCGCCTGCGGCTATGATCATCGCAAAAAATCGCAATTTGCGCTCAAAAAAGCCCTCTGATTATGAGAAAGATAAACCCAAAACTCAGGGTTAAGTCACTTCCTTTGCCCTTGCCCAGAATTTCCGGGAAGGGCAAGGAAACCGAATGATAAGACCTGTAGAAGAAGAACCCGGCCCTGAAGGGGATCGGGATTCTTCTACGGGTGGTGCTAAAATTTTAGCCTGCTTTAGGCGTTTTCTTAGCTAAATACTCATCCTTGTAGCGTTTTACTTCCTCTGCATGGATGACCCAGGCTGCCCCTTTACGAGATCCCTTAATCATCCCTGTTCGGGTTGCGTAATAGATCTTTTGCGCGGGAACGCCCAGCAGCCTCGCCACTTGATTGACAGAGAAATATCCTTTTTCATTGTCAAAAAGGAGTTCCCCATCAAACATCGATTTTGTCCGGGAGTATTTATTCTTGCGATACTCCTCGAGATCTCTTATCTCGATCTCCCATCGGGTCTTCTTAGTTGCTTTTAATTTTTTCTGTTTAATAGCAACATAGATTGCCTGACGGGTTACTTTATTGATCTTAGCAGCTTCTGTAATAGAAACTACTTTACGATCTTCTGCATTCCCAGACTCAGCGTGTGCCATCATCTGTGGCATGTCTTGCCTTTCTTTCATTTTTAACCCCCTAAGGTTTTTTTATGAGTGTGCTTACAAAATGAATGGCAAAGCTACAAAGCTCCTTTGTCATTCCCTTTGTAAACACACCCCGTGTTGTCACTTTCTAGACCTCTTTGGTCTCTTCAAATGGGTCGCAACTCGACCCTACACTTTTTGACGGCATATCTGAGAACCATGCGATTGCATTTCTCGAAAAAGGCAAAACATTTTGCCCCACGCTTCCTCGGATCTGCTCGCCATAAAATGTACAAAGTTGAGTTAATTGACTCTTTCTCATTTCTTTAAGTATTTATTATGTCTGATTTTTAATTTTGAATCAATATTTTTTTTGTTTTCTATAAAGATTTCATTTTCAATCTTAATATAAGGAGAGTTTTCCCTCCTTTTCCCAAAAAGCCAATTTTTGTGTAATATTTTGATTAAGATTCAAATTGAAATCAATCAATTTCTTAAAATTTTGCCAATTTTATTTATTCTTAATGCTTCTTAAAATCCCAATTGCGTTTTGGGTTCACAATTTGGCAAAGATAAATGTTAGCCAGGGGATTGGCTCTCGAGGACTTAAATTCAATCTGAGAGAAGGTTCCAATTGAAACACTGGCATAAAAACAAGAGAAAAGAACATTATAAATCCATGAAGCGGCTACCCATTCTTTTTACATTCTTAATCGATTTTTTTCTCGCCACCTTTCTCTATTCGGCAAAACCCCCTGAAATCTCTGCTCACGATGTTTTAGAGACGCTTCACCAAATGATGGAAGCGCATGTTTCCTGTAAAGAACTCAATGTTCCGTTCTGATCGAGCGAGTCCTTGAGCATTACTTGAAGAGCTAGATCCGGCCAAAACATATCTTTTAAAAAGATGAAATAACCCTATGGCTTGAGGCGAGTCCGATGAACAGCTGAGAGAGATCCGTGGAGCCATTGAGGGGGGTAATTTTCCCATTTTGCCCAAATTCATGACCTGATGATGGCTGCCATCCCGAGACGCCAAGCACTCGAAAGAAAAAATTGAACAAGCTCTAATTGAATGAAGAGATTTCCACTCTGAATTTAAGGATCTCCTGGGTCTCATCGGAAAGTGAGTTGCTGATTGCGCCTATTAAAATCAAATCTTTGCAGATCGTCGCAGCCAAAAAACTCGATCCGAATCTCAAGAAAAAGCTATGATTGCGGATGGCCAAAAATAGGGCCTCTCGTGAGGAAGAGATCCTTTCGGCGGACCCAAAGAGAGGGAAAGAATCGACCTTCTCCCATAATACTTAAGGCCTTTGCCGATTCCTTTGATGCGCACACTGCTTACTTTACCCCTGCTGAAGCCGCCCAATTCATGATCCAGGTCCAGCAGAGGCTTTTTGGAATAGGAGCTCAGTTAGAGATGACTTAAATGGGTTTACAGTGATGAAAATCATCGAGGGAGGGCCCGCCAGTCGTAATACAGGGCTTAGAAGTTCAACGATCGGATCATTGCAATCAACTCTGAACCCGTTGTGGGCCTTGACATCTCCGAAGCAGTCGAACTCATCCGAGGGGAAGAGGGAACAATTGTCACCCTTACTGTGCTCGTCCTCAACCAATGATGAAGAAAAACTCGAAATTGAAATCATCCGCGGCGAGGTCGTGATCAAAGAGGCCCGGATCGAATCAAGATCATCCCCTTTGGCGATGGTGTCATCGCCCATCTCTCCCTACATGCCTTTTATCAAGACCCTCAACATTCCTCTTCCGATCTTTCGAAGAGATCGGAAAAATACGGAAAGAGTACTCTCTAAAGGGGTTATTTTAGATTTACGCTTTAATGCAGGGGGAGTTCTCCCCAGGCAGTTGCTGTGACGGTCATCACGAAAGGGATCGTCTGCTCGATCAAAGATAACCACGGAACGATCGAGCATCTGCGGGATATCGATGGAAAGGCTGCCTACGATGGCCCCCTGATTATTTTGACCAGCAAGGCGAGCGCTTCAGCATCTGAAATTGTGGCCCAAACTCTGCAAGATTATGGCCGCGCGATTATCGTTGGAGATGAACACCTATGGAAAGGGGACTTTTCAAACTTTTACGCTAGATAGCCTCCAACAATGCGAAAGTTAACCCCAAGGGGGAATTTAAAGTGACACGTGGCAAATACTATACCCGTCTCTTAGGTAAAAGTCCCCAACTCGTAGGAGTCAAACCCAGATGTTGTTGTCCCGGACTTTATTCCGAGGCAGAAATAGGGGAGATTGCACGCCAAACATCCTCTGGAAAATGACTCAATACCAGAGAATTTTAATGACGATCTTTCCGATGTTCCTGTTGTTCAACGAGACCAAATCAGCTGGCTCTACCGATTCAATCTGCAATCGAAAATAAAACCTACACGCGACATCTTGCTACCCTCCAAAAAAATTCTTCGCTTCGCCTTCAAGACGATACTTTCTATCAAAAATTCTTATCCGATTTAAAGGAGGAAGAGGAGGGAAGTAGTGAAAATTTGAACTATTTTCAAAAAACGATCCTCAATTGAATGAGACAGTTAATATTATGAAGGACTTGATTCTTCTATTAAAATAGGAATATAAACCTATCATACTATTGGGCAAAAAAAAGTGCTTTTTAAGTCTTTTTCCGCATCTTTTAGAGCCACTTCTCGGCCCACTTATCAAAGTATGCCCGTCGAAGCGGCTCTAAAATTCTGCAAAAAAATCCTTTAAAAATCACATTTTTCGAATAGTGGGATAGATTCTATGAAAAATATCCGCGTACGAATAGCCCCCTCCCCGACCGGCGATCCCCATGTGGGGACGGCCTATATAGCCCTCTTTAATCTCATTTTTGCCCGCCGTTTGGAGGGCAATTTATCCTGCGCATCGAAGATACTGATCAGGCGCGCAGCCGCCCCGAGTATGAGGCAAACATTTTTAAGGCTCTTCAATGGTGTGGCATCCAGTGGGATGAGGGTCCCGATGTGGGGGCCCTATGGCCCTTACCGCCAATCTGAGCGGACCGAAATCTATAAAAACATGCTTTGAGCTGGTTGAGAAAGGGAAGGCCTATAAATGCTTTGCCACCGCCGAAGAGCTCGATGAGATGCGGGAGGTTGGGACAAAATTAGGGGGAAGAGGGGGTTATGACCGCCGCTATCGCAATTTGAGCCCAGAAGAGATCAAAACCCGAGAAGAGGCAGGGCAATCCTATACCATACGTTTGAAAGTTCCCCTAACGGGGGAGTGTCAGTTTGAGGATGCCATCAAAGGAAAGATCGCTTTCCCCTGGGCCGATATCGACGACCAGGTACTCCTGAAATCGGATGGATTTCCTACCTACCATTTGGCAAACGTCGTCGATGACCGCCTTATGGAGATCTCACATGTGATTCGTGGGGATGAATGGATCAGCTCCACACCCAAGCACATTTTACTCTACGAATCGTTTGGCTGGGAGCCCCCCCAATTTTATCATATGCCCCTCCTTCTCGGTATGGATGGAAAAAAACTCTCAAAACGGAGAAACCCAACTTCGATTTTCTACTACCGGGACTCCGGTTACCTCCCTGAAGCTCTTTTAAATTTCTTATCTCTAATGGGGTATAGTATGCCGGGCGATCGGGAAATCTACTCCTTAGAGGAGGTGATTCGAGAATTCGATCCGAAAAGAATCGGAACATCGGGAGCTGTTTTTGACATCGGCAAACTCGATTGGCTGAATCAACATTACCTGATTAATCATATCCCTCAAGAGAAACTGTGGGAAAGAATTAAAGCCTGGGGCTTTACAGATTCTTTTATGCAGTGCTCTAATGCCCCTCTGCCACACACGGATTAAAACGTTTGGGGAGTTTATGGAACTCTGCCACTTCTTTTTTATCAATCACCTCGACTATTCCCAAGAGCTTCTCACGCCTAAAGAGATTTCCCCCGAGCAGGCGGCTTCACTTCTTCAGATGTTGATCTGGTCTTTGGAAAGCAGGGAGGAGTGGGGCGGACAAGCGTTGGCAGATGCCTCCCATGAAGTCTCAACCTTACTTGAAATGAACCATAAAAAAGTGACCATGCCCCTACTTTTTGCCTCTCTAACAGGGAAAAGACAGGGTCCCCCTCTATTTGACTCCGCCCAAATCCTAGGGAAAGAGCGCACCCGCGCGCGCCTTCTGAATGCTATTAATTTTTTGGGGGGACTCTCCCAGAAAAAAATCGCCCATCTTAAGGCGACCTGGGAGAAACGGGGATCTCAGTCTCAGCCAACTCACTCTCAGAAGGCTCAAGAGTAATCTCCATTTTTTCTTCGGCCAAGATATATGAACGGGGGTAGGGATAAATGGTTCCACACCCCGAGAGGATCAATCCACAAAGCGATAATCCAATAATTACTTTGACCCTATCCCAAAAGTACCCACGGATGATCTGGATGATCTTGTCGCGATCCTTATTAGCCCGCTCGTCGGCTATATTATCTCCAATATTGTCCTCCTTGCGGTCCCGTTGACACTTAACAAGTCTCATCGACAATCTCATCCAGTTCATCTCGCGGTTACTTTTGGGATAGATTCTTAACATTCTTATTTATTATTTAATTTTTATTAATTTATTACAATAATTTCTATTAAATTGTTGAATTTTAACAATAAAATAGCTATAATACTTTAATAATTAAATTGAACCTATCCCAAAAGTAAGCGCGAGGTTAACTGGATGAGATTGTCGATGAGCCTCGTAAAGCGTCAGCGCGACCGTGAGGAAGGCCATATTGGAGATAATATAGCCAACGAGCGGTCTTACGAGGATCGCGGCAAGATCATGCAGGTCATCCGCGGGTACTTTTGGGATGGGTTTTTATAGGAGGAAATAGAATGAGTACACCACCAGGAACAGAGATAGGAACCCCAGGTACTGCCGTTAATCCTAGAGACTTCTCGCCAGAGGCGCAAGATGCCGTGGGGGGACTCCGAGGAAGACGTTTTGTATATGATAAAAAAGGAATCGTAGACTTCCGGGGTAAAAAACACTATGCCTATGAACTGAAAGAGGATGAGGACAGTGGAGGTAGAGTCCAGGCTGGTGTTGATATGTTAGCTCAATTTGCCCTCGGAGGACCCATTGAGGCGGGTGATTATCAACAGGTCGGGTTTTACGGAGATCAATTGTCCAAAATTGGGAGTGGGAAAGTTACAAAAACGATTTATGTCGCCGCTCCCCAAGCGGCTCAGCCCAAAAGCGATACAAAGACTTTGGGCTATAATCCCAATCGACCAGGGAGCAATCGAGAAGATAGCATTGGCGACTACATGCAAAAGCCAGATATTAGATCGCGGCTCCGCGACGCTGGCAATGGAGATCTCTATTTGATCGAAAATAGACGTGTAAAAACGGAAGGGAAAACGACTGTTCTCGTGGCGCCTGGAGGAGATTTTTCGAAAGCAGTATCGAAGCAATTTTTCACCTCAAGCACTGATGGTGAAACTAACGGTAAGCCTCTAACAAATACCTCTGACCAGATTCGAGCGGTTCGCAGCTATCTTCTTGGAGAGACTGATGCCTTGTATGAAAAGGAAGTGCCAGAGCTAGCTCTTAAGCTCGGACAAGATCGTAACAAGGCGGAGGAGAAAAAATCGGCAGAAGCAAGAAGAATGCTCAATTTGGAAGAGGGATCTGCAGATTTAGAAGATCTTAAAAAGGAAATCAGAGCTCGAAAAGGACCAGTCACTATCGATGTTAAACACAAGCAGGTCCGATTTTACGATAAAGAGACCGACGCTAACTTAAGTATGTCCTCTTATAGGACCGGAACGGCAGTCGATGTGAGTGACTCGGCTGGTAAGGAGTGGGATCGACTCCATGATCTTCAAATGGAGCATAAAGAAGACCTCGGCGGTGAGCGTGCTTTTGCGGGTCCTCCCCCAAAGGTAGGCCCAACCTCTGTTGATGATGACGAGGCAGACTCAGCCCAAAGGGTAGTAAGCCACAGCTCGACATCACCTGATTCCAGTTTAGACAGCTCGAGTGGCTCAAGCCATAGATCAAGCTCTCCTGAAGGCTCTTCTGACGGTGCAAGCCGAGACTATTAAAGCACCACCATTAAAGCCCAACCGGGCGATAAGCAGCGCCAGCGAGCGCTGCTTTTTTTTCCTCCTCGATTAACCGTTCATATCCTTTAACAAAGAGAGCGTGCAGGGTCGTATTTTCTGAAAATCTCTCTCCCCAATTTGGGCAATAGAACGGATCGATTGCATGGTGTTTGTTCTAAAGGCAGTTGTGTGTGGTGGGATCTCGGAGAGACCCCATTTGACGTATTCGATCTTAAAATTCAGTTTCGATGCCATTGTCAGCGCATTTTTAAGGGTGATTCCAAAATAGAGAGGAAGGGAGGGGTCGCAGGTATAGACCGTTTTCTCTTTTATCCAAAACAGATTGCCGAAAGCCGTCTCTAGGAGAATGCCTCCTTCTGTGACCGTCACGGCATCATCGAGACCCAAACGGTGAGCTTCTTCCATGACATAATAACGGTTGAGATGGGCCAGACTTTTAAATGATGCATGGCAGGAAGTGTAGGGAGCTGAAAAAACCCCTAAATGTAAGCTTTTAAGGGGAGGGAGTTCAAACGGCTTCAGAAAGATAAGCATTCTGCCCCGACGCTCAGGAAGGCGCATCAATTCACTCTCACCTCCCGTCACAACAACCTTCAGCCGCCAGATTCCCTCCACCGCCTGATTAAGGGTAATGAGTTCCCACACTGCTTCAGGGTCAAGAGGGGGCATCAGAAGCTTAAACCTGGCGCACTGGGCGCGTAGCTGTTCGATATGGGCCATTAAAAAAAGAGGAACCCCCTCATTGACTTGGATCGTGGCATATGCCCCATCGCCACAAAGAAAGCCTCGGTCGGAAAAAGGGATTCTTACCTCTTCCTCCGGCATCATGACCCCATCAAAGTAAACTATTCCCATCTTCAATACCTAATACCGAATCCAAGTAATAACTTCATAAATTGAAGCCATTTAATACGCCATCTTAGAAAGATCCTTTCTCGCTCAGGTGCAAAAACATGAGCTTCGAAACGATCTGTCAAATCTGTCGCATTACCCAGCCTCACTTTATGAAGTTATTACTTGGATTCGGTATAAAAACCTGAGTTTGCCGTTGATAGAGCGCAAATTTCGATTTTTTGCGCTGATTATAGCCGCAGGCGCTATTTTCAAGCAAAAAAGAGCGTTTAAGCCAAAAAACGCCCTGAGGACGAGGAAGATCAACAAAATTCAGGTTAAAATTCTAAAAAAACAACGCCCCTTGTGCAACGTCTCTTCAAACTCCAAGAGAGGATCGGAATCGAGCACGATCCCACTCCCCAACTGAAGGTGCACATAAGTAGGATAGACAATCAGGGTTCGAATGGCGATATTAAAATCGAAATCCCCATTTGCAGCAAAATAGCCAATTGAACCGGTATAAATGCCCCTCCCCCTTTTTTCAAGTGCAGAGATCGCCTCCATGGCACGGAGTTTTGGACAGCCGGTAATCGATCCTCCTGGAAAAAGAGGTTTCAGTAGAGTCAGGGGGTGACACTCTTGTACAGCCTCCCCTTCAACGACAGAGAGAAGATGAAATACGTTCGCGAACGCTTCACAATGCCATAATTTTTTAACCACAACAGACCCCGGTCGTGAGATCTTTGACAGATCGCTCCGCATCAGGTCACAAATCATCAACAACTCTGCCCTCTCTTTTTCAGAATGGATCAATTTTTCCCGCTGGGAGCGATCTTGAGCGCTATCTTTGCCTCGAGGATATGTCCCTTTGATCGGCCGCGTTTCGAGTCTTCCCCCCTGTTTAGATAAAAATCGCTCAGGTGAGGCAGAAACGATGTGAAATGAACCGCAATTCATATACAAAGAAAAGGGAACCGGGTTAAGAGAGGTCATTCTTCTAAAGAGGGTAAATGGGCAAAGATGCCCTTCAAATTCCATCGCATGAGAAAGATTGACTTGGTAGATCTCTCCGTGCCGAATCCACTCTTTGGCTTGGGCAATTTTGTCACTAAACGTGGCCCTGGTATCAGAAACGCGTTTCAATTTCCAGGACACCTCCGTGTGCCGTTCTCCAACACTGCGATGAATGAGGTAGCGATCATATCCTTCCTCAGTCGCATAGAGGGTAGCTAACCTCCTCTTATGATCAAAATGGATAATGGCAGTGGGGTGATAGAAGAGAGCGGCAGGGGTTGTGGTTGAGAACAGGGGAACTTCCCATTCCTCATCAGCAACGGCTCCCATTTCATAGCTTAAAAAACCCACGTATTTGGGGAGAAAAGGGGCGTTTTTTTCAAAGCCAATCAGTTTTTGTTGCAGCTCCTCCCAACTCCCTTTTACACCTTTCACCTCAATTTTTTTTTCGGGGAAAAGAGAGAGATAGGAGTTGGCAGCGACATCGAGCGAATTCACTTGACCTGAATAGAAAAGAGCCGTTCCTTCAAGATCAGCATACTTCTCTGCGACCTGTAGAGGCTCTTCCTGCTCAAAGATCCATGTTGTGATAGACCGCATCAACATCATCAATCTCTTCGAGCCACTCAATGAGGGCCAAATTGTTCTCTCTTGCTTCCTGAGCACACTCGATCAAATTTCTGGGGATCATCGCAATCTCTGCTTCAACAATTGCGAAACCTCTTTTTTCTAAATTTTCTTTGACCGAGAACAACTCTAGGGGGTTCGTTGTGATCATAAAAGAATCATCAGCGGCTTCGAAATCTTCAGCACCTGCTTCTATAGCTGCAGAGAACACATTTTCCTCCTCTAATTGCTCCTTCTTAATCTGCAAAACCCCTTTTCGATCAAAATTAAAGGCCACAGCACCCGGATTGGCAATTTTCCCCCCCCGCTTATTGACGGCGATCCTCATATCAGAGGCTGTCCGGTTTTTATTATCGGTCATGAGATCGACAATAAGACCCACCCCTCCATAGCCATAAATTTCGTAGCTCACCGATTCATAATTTTGTTGATCTGCACTGGAGGCTTTCTTGATGTTCCGTTCGATACTCTCATTGGGGAAATTGGCGGTTTTTGCTTTCTCAATAGCAAGCCTGAGGCGGGGATTGCTTTTGGGATCGGGTCCCCCTTGACGGACAGCGCTGATAATTTCTTTAGCCAGACGGGAAAAAATTTTTCCCTTCTGCTTATCGGCCTTATCCTTTCGATGCTTGATATTTGCCCATTTACTATGCCCAGCCATGAACCTATCCCGCTACTTGAAAAACCTGCTCATTTTCTGTTCACCATTTAATTACGCAAGAGGTCTATTCTGCGTGCAGAGTAAAAATACGATTTATTTTTCTGCTCCCACAAAATGGCCTTTTCATACTCTTTAAAGGCTCTTTCTCTGTGTTTAAATTCGGGGCCATGAACGCAAAACCGTCCCCCCCTATCGACAGAGCCAGGGATCACGCTGTGAAGCATTTCATGATAGATCACGAAAGAAACAAAAAAATCGGGGAAAAAAGGGTGGTCGAGCAGCCTATGGATTTTGATCAATCGCAATCCACTGAGATACTGGCCAAAGGTAATCCGAGATCTTCTTTCTCCCCCTTTTTCACCAAACCAAGTGATTGCCAGTTTCAACTCTCCATTAAAGTAATACTCATTCAAGCGAGCGTAGATAGTTTCTAAATGGTAATACTCCCCTTCCGTGCATAATTTTTGCGGGTTGACGAGGTGGGAATAGTTCTGTTGAGCTAAGTGTTCTTGGATATAGTGGCGTAAGATTTGATTTCTCTTCTTTCCGCCCCTTTCTGATGCCGCGCACATGGTGGGCTAATGCCGAAAGAACCGTGTCGGGTGCCTCCAAAAACATCTTATGGAGAGAAAGGCGAGCTCCCGTAGCCGTCTTCTCGAGTACATTCACCATCGTAGATCGATTTTCTGTAACGATTAATTCAAGCCGCATTTTTAACAAAGGACGGAGCCGTCCCAAGAAGGTTTCTACGTCGCTCACAGAATCCTTTCCATGACGATTTTTCCCACATATTCACCCTCCTCCTTCATAAAGTGCTTCTGAAAACCAACCTCACGAAAACCAAAGCGGTGATAGAGAGAAATGGCACGATTGCCCTCGTAGACCTCAAGATAGAGAACTTCGATCCCAAAAAAATCTTTTGCTAAATAGATCAAATTGTTCATCAATAGGGTCCCAACCCCTTTTCCCCTTGCCTCCCCTGAGACAATGATCGACAAGAGGCATTGGTGAGCCAATTTTCTGTAAGGCATTAAGCAGAGTGTGGCAAGGCCGACGGGTTTCCCATCTATTGTGGCAGTAAGACTGCTCTTATATTTACTAAAGCCGATCCAGTGTTTTACTGAGTCCTCTACTTCGAGGGGATCTTGCATCGGAAAACCACGCAAAATGCCCGGCTCAAGCAGCCATTCTTTCAACGGTTCCGCGTCCTCTAAAATGGTATAGCGGAGCTCGACATTTTCAGCATTTAACTTCTCTTCACTCATAGTTTCTAGTTTAACCAAATTCCTTTAGGTAGGCGATAATAAAATCGTCTAATAGTTCTCCATCCATCATTGCTTCGACATTTCCTACCTCATACCCGGTGCGCGCATCTTTAACAAGAGTATAAGGTTGAAAAACGTAATTCCGTATTTGCGATCCCCATGCAATCTCTTTTTTCTCCCCGCCCATCGCCTTAATCTCCGCCTCCCTTTCCGTGACCTCTATCTCATAAAGCTTCGATTTTAACATTTTAAGGCAGGTTTCCCGATTTTGCGTTTGGCTTCGTTCACTTTGGCAGGTCACAACGATATTCGTCGGCAAGTGGGTGATCCTTACCGCAGAATCGGTGACGTTGACGTGTTGCCCCCCTGCTCCCGAGGAGCGAAAGGTATCCACGCGGATATCGCCAGGTTTGATTTCGATCTCAATATCATCCCTGATCTCTGGAGTGACATCGACTGAGGCGAAACTGGTATGGCGTCGGTTGCTGCTATCAAAGGGGGAGATCCGCACCAGCCGGTGCACCCCTTTTTCTGCTTTTGTGTAGCCATAGGCGTAGGAACCCGAAAATTTAAGGGTGACACTTTTTATCCCCGCCACTTCCCCATCGACTTGATCGATCATTTCCACTCTCCATTTCCTCCGCTCCGCCCATCTCTGATACATGCGTGCGCAACATCAAGTGCCCAATCACATGCCTCAGTCCCCCCTGCTCCAGAGTTGATGCTCAGGAAACAATTGTTTTGATCCATCTCGCCAGAAAGCATTTTTCGAGTTTCAAGTTCTGAAAGTCTCTTCTCGACCTTTCCCAGCTCCTCAATCAACTCGGAGGCAAGACCCTCCTCACCGAGCTCGCTCGCTTCTGGCAACAGGCTTTCTATATTTTCAAATGTAGCTCTAATTTCTTTATAGGGGAGCGTCCAGCTCCGCAATTGATTGACCTCACTGATGAGTTCTTGCGCCCTCTTTTGGTCCTCCCAAAATCTCGGCTCCTCCATTTGTTGTTCAAGCTCAGAAACCTTTTTCTCTTTGTCCTCTAAGTCAAAGATACCTCCACATATGAAGGATCCGCTCTTTGGCACGGTACAATCTTTCCCGGATTTCATCTTTCATAAAAAACCTCTTGATCGCTGAAATTCTAGAATTTCCCTTGAATTGAAGTCAATTTTCTTCCATCCTGTTTCCTTATGGGGATTCCTGTATCCTTACTTTTTTCAAATTTCACACAGATGACTATCCTCCCTGTGGTTTCTACGGCCACCATTCTCACCCTCAAAGTGAGTGCTAATTTCTTTTTTGACCTTTTCATGAATCCCACCCACCACGCTGTTGTCGTCATGGTTTTCTCGGGTGTCGTCATTGCCGCGGTAGTAGGGATCATCTTTTTAATTAAGATGCTATTCGATAAATACTACCCACTTCAGAAGCCAAAACTTTAGCAAATCGCCCTCAATTTCTCAAAATAGCTAGGGGTTCAGAATAGTCGACTTAGAGGCAGCAAAACAATAAGAACGATATAACGATAACAACGATGGAATTTTATAAAAAAAATCCCTTCCCTCCTATTATCGTTTATATCGTTAAATCGTTCCTATCGTGGTGTTGACATGAAGGAGCTGCCACTTGAGCAAATCGCCCGGAATTTATGATTTCTCGAAATCGATCCGATGTTCTGATTGCTTATATTTCCATTTCCAATCAGGTTTTTCAATGTGATAGTGGACGGGACCGCCCCTTTTTGCCTGGCGCGCCACCCATCTTTCCCCATCGGGGATCACGAGGTTGTGATTACCCTGAAAGATGATATCCTCAGCGTATAACTCAGAATGGCCAAGAAGAGTAATTTTTATCGCTTCATACCTTGTCATTTTATTTTTCCAGTAGCTTTGTGAAGCTGTTCTGTTAATTCCTTTATTAATTACAGTAACATTTTTTAAACAACATTTTCCTGTCATCTGGCTATAACGGATGATCCCCTGAGAATGATGGCCTAAGATATTTCTTGCTGAAACCAGCAAGGAGCCATTGAGAGAAAGATTTTCAGCATAAAAATCGGCAATCTCTAACTGCATCTCGCTGCCCCAAGCACAACTTCCCTTTCTTATCTTTTGCTCAATAAGCATATATAAGGGACCCAGCGCAGGATGGTAGAGGAAGAGATGGGAAGGCCCATGATCTAAATACTCTTGTGGGGTACAAAAAGGTTCCATAGTCACACCACACCTATTTTTTAAAAGATCATAGGCATTATAGAGCACATCGTAATAAGCCCCTTCCGGGGTCTCCAATAACTCTCCCTTTAATTCAAAGCTCCTTTTTGCTGCCGAAATTGTCTTCCTCCTTTCACCATATGTCAAAAACGTCGGGAGTGGGTGATGGGAAGGGGTGGCTAGAGCATCGCTAATATTTTGCATCATGCTTTCAAGCCGACCTCCTACAACCTCCTTTTTTTGACCTGAAGGGGAATAGTAAGGCTCTTTATTTTTCATGTTCAAAATCAATCCAGGCAAGGGATTTTTTTTGATAACAGGCAAAATCCGTTCTAGATTGGCGTAGAGAATATTTGTGTTTGCAGGGTCGGAGTTCTCCCGCTTCATTCAAGGCAAGGGCAGTGACAGCGTATCTCTTAAAATCAGTATATTCAATATTAGAGAGTCGTCTTTTCCCCTCCGCCTCAATTAATACTAATACCCCTTCCGCAGCTTGAGGCAAACGTTGGCAGCTGGCAAAACCAAAAGCCTTTTCACCTCTTTTTCCGTGCCCTACAAGGGCAAGAAGGCCATAATCTGTGCCAGAAATGGGATTATTAATTTGCCGAATCAAAAGATGATTTTTTTCTAAACTTTGAAACCAGAGAAAAACACCCTGCTCTTCAGCCGCCTTCCATAGGGCGCCATGGCCACCTGGTTGAAGGTTCAATTCGGTGGGGGTTTTCATGGACCATTTTCCCTCCTCCGTAATGACAGGAACGGAGATCTGCGGAAAGAGCAAAAAATACTCGCATGGCCTGCCAAACCAGTTTTTGCTTTCGCAAATGGAGCGCACCCACCGGTCATTTCTTTTTTCTAACGAAGTCATCATTGCGATTGGCACAGTGACTTGCCTATTGTAGAGTCTGTAATAGAGAAACTCCCTTGCCTGCACATCGCGGACTAAACCCTCTAAAAGGGTCCGGCCACAGAAAGGAAGGCAGGCTGCAGGAAGAGGCTCCCCTCTCTTGCTGATCAGATTTAAACGGGATCCAAGCCCTCCGATGGGAAAGATCTCCCCCATCTCTCTGATAGCAGAGATTCCAGCCATCATATCTTTCACAACATCTTCAGAAGGATGGGAAAGATTGACAGCCTCTCCCTGAGCAAATAGGGCCTCTTTGTGTAAACTCTGTTCCCCATTCTTCAGTAATAAAGTTAACGCATGTAGTTGATAACCTACAATTCCACCTAGACTCTCGTAGAGTGGGTCAATAGACACCAATAGAGAAATTAATGAGTGGGCCTTTCTCTTAGTAAGAGACGTTTGAAAAAGGATCTCGTGTTGCCCAATGGCTGCCACGGAAAACAAAGCAATCTTGGAAGAGAGATCTTGCGTATGGGGAAGCACTTTCTGTAGCGGGTCGCTCTTAAAAAATTTGCACGACCCTCTTGCTCGAAAGAAGGATCTCTTGTTTCTCCCCTAATTCCTTAGTGTTTTTGAGAGCAGTTGCTAATTCAGTGGCAGGTTAAGCTCGCTTTTAGGTCCATTTCTGCAAACATAGCGAGGATGATATAGTCGAGGAAGATGATTTAAAAGAAAAACCTCCCGCTTTTCTTACTCCTTAACGAGAAAGGTGACGGAAGGCTGAAAAAATGTTGAACGAGAATAAACTTTTTTCCATACAGGAGAAGATCATGGCACAAGCAAAGAAAAAGAATAGCGCATTTATGCAACCAGTGGAAATCAGCAACGATCTAGCTGCAGTTGTCGGCGCTGGTCCATTGCCGCGCACAGAGATTATCAAAAAACTGTGGGCATACATTAAAAAAAATCGTTGTCAAGATGCAAAGAATAAACGAAACATTATTCCCGATGAAAAATTGGCAAAAGTTTTTGGATCTAAAAATCCAATTGATATGTTTCAAATGACCAAAATGGTTTCTAAACATATTAAATAGACCTTTTCTGTCGATATCTCTATTATAAGGGGCGGTTTTAAAAGTCAAAGCTCACTGCCGACCAAATTTTAACTGACCCCATAGAAGCTGTTTTATAACCTGCTTTCAGAAAAGATAGATGTTTTCGAGCAGATTTTACAGCGTCGAGAGAGGGCAATATCGGGGCGATGATATGGCCGAAGGAGACGATGTAAAAACTGTCGAAAAGGTCAATTATATCTTCGAAATGAGGTTATAAAACAGCTTCTTATGTCTCTCTTGATTGATCTTTTCGCAACGGCCTCTCTCTTTGGAATTTGGCCTCGATTTATTGAACCTCGCCTTTTAAAGACCACTTACTTAACATGGAAACTTCCCGCCAAAGCTGAACATCTTGCCGGCATCAGGATCGCTCATCTGACCGATCTCCATTTTCATGATCAATTTTCTCTTTATTTACTAAAAAAAATAAAAAAGAGAGTTTTAAATCTCTGCCCCGACATTATTGTTTTTACAGGCGATTTTCTTTGTTACTCCAGGCTTCAAAATCAGAAGTGGCTTTTGGATCTTCTCAATGCCTTGCAAGCACCTTTAGGCAGTTATTGTATTTTCGGCAATCATGATTATGCTAGCTACATCTCTTTAAACCGGCATGGGATCTACGATTTGGCCTCCCCAATTCATCCATTAAAAGGCTTAGTGCGTGGGATACGCACGCTATTTTCCCCCACTGCAGTGGGAACGGCAGTTTCTGACAAGGCTGCGGCTATTCCTTTTCATGCTGAGCTTTGTGATCTGCTCCGTTCAACCCCGTTTAAGTTATTGGAAAATGAGACAACGACCCTACCTATCGGTTTAAACATCACAGGGCTTGGTGATTTGGCTTTAGGTCGGTGTCACCCCGAAAAAGCATTTGCTAGCTACGATCACCGGTGTCCCGGCATAGTGTTAACCCATAATCCCGATTCCCTCCCTCTTTTATACCCTTATCCAGGTGAGTGGATTTTATGTGGACATACTCATGGTGAACAAATCCATCTCCCATGGCCCAAATGGGGACGCCGAATGACCCGTAAACTAGCTCGACTCAAAAATACCCATTTGACTCGAGGGTTGCTGAATGAGCAGGGGAAAACGATTTATATCAACCGGGGTCTTGGCTGTCACAAGCCATTCAGACTGTTTTCTCCACCAGAAATCAGCCTTATCTGCGCCACTAAGAGCCAACCTGTATGAAGACGAGCGTGATTTTACTGGCAGGGGGGAAGGGGTTGAGGATGGGACGGCCCGACCCTAAACAATTTATCTTTCTCAACAATAAACCGCTTTGTCACTATAGCCTTGAGCTTTTTTTGAAGCTTGAGGAGGTTGCGGAGATCATCGTCGTATGTTCTCCTGAGTACCGCCATTTTTTTTCCCTCTACCCCGTTGTTTTTGCTCCTCCCGGCAATGAGCGAGTCGATTCTGTCTACAATGGGCTGCAAATGGTTTCAAAACATATCGAATGGGTAACCATCCATGATTCAGTGAGGCCTTTTTTGACAGAAAATTTAGTTAAGAAATTGCTAGAGGTGGGTCGATCCACTGGGGCTGCAGCGCTTGCATTGCCAGCAAAAAACACTTTGAAACATGTATGTGAAAAGCAATTTGTCAAGCAGACTGTCGACCGCTCTGTCATCTGGGAGATTCAAACGCCACAGCTTCTCAGAAAAGAAATCTTAGAAACGGGGTTTCTACACGAGGGTCAACATGGTTTACATGTGACCGACGATGTCTCATTAGCTGAATTAATTGGTCACCCCGTTAAATTGATTTTGGGCTGTTATAAGAATATTAAAATCACAACACCAGAAGATCTGGATTTCGCCACATGGTTGATGCAAAAAAATACCGAATGATCATTAGTTACGATGGCACAAACTATAGCGGATGGCAAATCCAACCCAATGGCCCCTCAATTCAAGGCTATATAGAAAAAGCCCTTTTTACCCTTCTGAAAGCCCCTATCAGGCTCATAGGGGCCGGTAGAACGGATGCCGGCGTGCATGCATTAGGACGAGTAGGGCACTTTACAACGGAGTGTGAGATCGATTGCCATCGACTACTCTATGCTCTCAATGGAACTCTCCCCTACGATATTCGAATCAAAGAGCTCATGCCGACCCACGAAGCTTTTCACGCCCAATATGGCGCGCTCTCAAAAGTATACCACTACCATCTGTGGTTAGACAAAGCAGAATGGACCCCTTCCGACGTCTC
>CAVPKN010000012.1:0-87285 GCA_963705695.1 uncultured Chlamydiales bacterium | reverse complement strand
TTGGATGTAGATGATGTGATAGGCATTCTGGCACTATTTATGCTGTCAATATCAAATTCACCCATATCTTTCTCCTCTATCCTTTAGGCACACACCCGTCTCCCTTAGTATTGCTTTAGTCAAGGCACTCCCTCTGCCAAAGCAATCCACACCACAGCGGGCGAGCGTTGCAACACCCAAAGGAACCAATATAGAGAGGCCAATTGTGGCAATCTGTAATGTTCCCGCAATTGCCAATCCACCCATAACTATAGCTAAAAGATGCACTAAAAATCGAATAAATGCTGAAATACGCTGCTCTTTTTTTTGCAGTTTGTTTGAGAACCAGGAGAACACCACCAAACAAGGCAAGAGTAGCAAGGCAGATCATGCCACTCCCTGCGCCCACACCGTCGATCTGGTTCGCAACGGCCAGACTGGTCACCACGATCAAGCATGCTGCAATGGCATGTGTAAAGACTTCCAAACAAACGTCCATGCTATCTTTTTTGATAGGGGCCATTGAAGAGCGTTCCATAGGAGGTGTAAAAGAATATTGGGAATTTTTTATATGCATGTATTACCGCATTTTAAGTAACGCTTTCTATTTTAAAGCAAAATTATATTAAATATAAATATCAAAAAAAAGAATGGATCCCGTGCCCATTCAGCCTCAAAAATTTTTGCTTAAATAGCGTGTCTAGTAGTCGTTTTGTTCAACGCCAACCATCTCCGGAACACCTGTAGCGGAAGAGGTGGTCGTCGTCGTGGCTGCGCCTCCTTCTGTAGATGGCTGTTGTGTGACGATCACCATGGCTGGGCCATTTTGCTCAGGTTTTTTTTGACAGAGGAAAATGAGTGTATTACCAAGGACTGCGATTCCAGATTTGATCAGGATGGCAAAACCCACATCTTCGATGGCGTTTGCGCCCTGTAAGAGATAAATAGAAGCTACAACAGTTGAAATCAATAACATGATTTTTATAATTGTCCAACACCGGTCTGCGTTACCGTGGAAAAAAGTATGAACGTTTGTAAGGATCAGAGCACCTGAAAGGCAGATAAAAGTGATCCCCGCGGGCATAGTATCTATCATCCCAGCAGCCGTCAGACTTGCAATCACAATCAAGGCCACCCACAAGGGGACTGAGCATGCGGTTGCTAAAGCATTGTTATCATCACCCGCTTTTTTAATCGGAGCCGTTTGTGATCGTTCGAGATCGCTCATCCAGGAGCCAGTTGCTGCCGCAGTACTATACATAAAGCCTCTTTTTGTTAACGAGAACCGATCCCAAAAGCAAGCGCGAGATGAACTGTATGAGATTGTCGATGAGCCTCGTAAAGCGATAGCGCGACGGCGAGGACAACTTTCCTCAAAAAAGCCGCCAGTGGCGGGTTTTTGATGGGTTGTCCGAGAGTTGACGGAGTCAATCCCGAGGCGGACGGCCATATTGGAGCTAATATAGCCGACGAGCGGTCTTACTAGGATCGCGGCAAGATCATAGAGTTCATCCGCGGGTACTTTGGGGATAGGTTCGAAGCCTTAATCTTAATTAGGAGCTGCAAAAAGGTCAAAGGTTAACTGAGAAGTAAAACCAAGATAATAACTTTTCAAAGCTTTTTCAGTAATGGGGCCGATAGGAACACATTTACCAAAGGGGGGGATTTGAGACGTTAAGGCAAAAAAGGCGTCAACAGTCGAAGGACTCGTAAAGATGATTTTATCAAAACAGTCTAAATTGGGAAGCTTAAGACTTCGTGCAACGGTGTCATAGAGAGGGATGGCGGTAAAGGGAAGCGCCTTTTGTTGCAGTTGTTGTAAAATCAGAGGTCGAGAGAGTGCCGAATGGGGATAAAAAAAATGGCAAGGTGTAGGAAGAGTGTGCAACAACTCAACAACCCCCTCAGCCGTTTCGAGTAGGGCGGAACTTACATGACGGCATCCTTTGCTTCGGAGGAGGTTCTCAGTTGCTTTTCCGATCGATATAAAATGTTTTTGCGTATAATTGGATTGCGCTTTCTCTCCGTAGTGGCAGAAGTAGGTGACCGCGACTCGGCTTGTCAAGATAATATGAGTGGCTTTATCTAAATTTTCAAAGAATTGTTTGATCTCTCCTTCATAGGGGCGGGGATGTGTTTCAATAAGCGGTAGATGGACAAGTTCATCGGTGTTTCGATACCGTCCAGGATCTAGCCCCAGATAAAGTGTTTTTCCCATACTTCTAAGACGAGGGTATCACTTTTTTGAAAAAAGCATTGAGCTCGCTATCCTCTTGTCGGGTCACAATGGCAAGTTTGCCTTGAAGCAGGGCGGTCTCTCCTGGCAAACGAATGCGGTGAAGATGAGTCCACCCCAGTCGGATGAGAGCAGCTTCAGCAATGACAACGCCATCCACCTCACGACGCTCGAGACAGCCCAATCTTTCCCCAATAGTGCCCCGGATATCTACAAAGCGGACATGGGGGAAAAGCTGCCTCACACACTGTTGCGTCTCTCAGAAGAGGTGGCAACAATACCGTTTATAGGAAGGGTTTCATTGGAGCGAAGCACCAAAGCATCTGAGGGGTCAACGCCACGGGTGAGGGCGGCAATCACAAGACCTTTTAGGAATTGGCTCCGGAAGGTCTTTTGCCGAATGGACGGTCATGCGCACTCCCCACGAGAAAGCATCTCATCGAGTTCCCGTGTAAAAAAATCACTCTTTCCAACCATCCTCAGCGACGTTTTTTTATCCTTATCTCCCAAAGTATCGACATAGATCGTTTCAAAAAAGAGATGGGGCACTTTTTGATGGATCTCAGCACATACCTCTTCAACCTGTTTATGAGATAAGGGAGAATTTCTCGCGCCTATTTTGATCCGGTCAAAGGAGAGCTGCATGAATGGCCTCTTCAACGCGCGTAATCCCGATCGTTTCCATAGCAAAACCCGGTTCCATATTTTTTTGAGGGATAAAAGCCTTTTTAAACCCCATTAGAACTGCTTCTCTAATCCTTTACTCCTGAATCCGTCCGACGCTTCGGACCTCTCCCCCTAATCCTACTTCACCGATCACAACTGTATCGGGATCGATCCTCCGGTTTGTCAATGAGGAAGCAACAGCTAAAATGATCCCAAGATCAACTGCCGGCTCCATAATTTTTAACCCACCGGCAACTGAGGCAAAGAGATCGCGATTGTGGAGTTGGTACCCCACCCGTTTCTCCAATACAGCAAGGAGGAGGGCCAGTCGGTTAGGATCGAGCCCTGTGCAGCGGCGTGAAGGGGTAGCGTAGACGGTATCTGTGACAAGGGCTTGGATTTCCACTAAGATCGCCCTTGTCCCTTCAATCGTGGGAATGATGACTGAACCCGCACTGTCGCGGATTCTCTCCTCCAGAAAAATTTGGGAGGGGTTTGTCACCCTGATAAGCCCTTTTTCTTGCATTTGAAAGACAGCCACTTCATCGGAAGAGCCAAAGCAGTTGACAACCCGCATGATTCTGTAATTATGTTGTTTTTCCCCCTCGAAATAGAGCACGGTGTCAACCAAGTGCTCGAGCACGCGTGGTCCTGCGATTTCCCCCGTTTTAGTCACATGTCCGATTAAAAAAATAGAGATGCCACGCCCTTTGGCGATATGCATTAATTCACACGCCGTTTCTCTGACTTGTGCCACTGAACCAGGTGCCGAGGGGATTTCAGTTTTATAGACGATTTGGATCGAATCAACGATCACAACGTCGGGATTGATTTGATCAATTTGGTTTTTGATCAGAGTGAGATTGGTCTCGGAAAGGAGAAGGAGGTTTTTGCCACAAGCGTCAATTCGGTGGGCCCTCAGAGAGGTTTGTGCGACCGATTCCTCTCCGCAAATATACAGAACAACCAGACCCTGCTCGGCAATTGCGTGGGATGCTTGTAGCAATAAGGTTGATTTACCGATCCCTGGGTCGCCACCGACGAGAACTAAGGAGCCTGCTACGATTCCTCCTCCAAGGAGCCGGTCAAATTCATTCATCCGTGTGGGAATGCGGGGCTGTTGTTCGTGTTGAATCTGATTAATTGGCACCGGTTTTGCAGGTGCGGCGCCACTAAATCGGTTCACCGTGCTGCTGAGATCGATCTCTTCATGAAATGTATTCCACCCGTTACATTGAGAGCACTGTCCAGCCCATTTGGTTTGGCTATGTCCACACTCTTGGCAACACCAGATGACTTTCCTCGCCTTCGTTGTCATGATCGTTACAATAGACCTCTTGCGTAATTAAATGACGTCATAAAATGGCCCTTTTTCGCCTACTCAATTTGAGTATGTCAAAAAAGGGTCAGAAAAATAGGAACAAAAACTGCTCATTTTCTGATCGCCATTTAATTACGCAAAAGGTCTGGTTTTTCTAGCGCATTTTTGGCGACTCCGTTTGAGCCTCTTTTTTAGAAGATCCCTCTCCCTCCCCCCATTTTTTTTCATTGACCATGACGGCAATGCAAAATGTTTGCTATGAGCAGGGCCCCTCTCCTCAATCACTTCGTAAATCGGTGTTTGTTGGTATTTTTTTTGGGTCAAATCTTGTAACTCAGCCTTCCAATTCCGCTGAGGATCAGCGATCAGATTCTCCACTTCGTGATCAAAATGGTAGAAAAAGAAAGAAGAGACTGCTTTTTCAAGCCCTTGGTCTAAATAGAGCGCCCCTATCAAGGCTTCGAAGAGATCCGCTAAAATAGATTTCCCTTCCTTTGCCACGGTTCATTTGTTCCCCTTTTCCCAAGAGGAGAAAGGGGGCGAGTTCGAGTTTTTGAACATAGGAGGAGCAAGCAGGAGCGTCAACCAATTTTGAGGGGGAACGAGAGGAATTGGATAGAGCCCCTTCGTCGAGATGGGGATGTTTTGAAAACAGATAGTTAGCCACTAAAAGACCGAGAACCGAGTCCCCCCAAAAACTTTAGCCTCTCGTTATGTTCTCTCTTTAGCCCCGGATTTTCATTCCAAAAAGAGCGGTGTGTGAACGCTTGTTGCAATAATTCCTTTTTTTGGAATTCGACGTTAAGTCTTTTTTCAACAAGATCCAATTGAAAGGAATCAGTCATTTTTTATTCAAATGTGGCAACTTTTTTCGTTTTTACCATAATACGTTAATAATGGTATAGTTTTTCGTCGATGCGCTTTACCATTTCACCTGAACAAATTAAATTTTTTCACGAGAGCGGCTATCTGGCGCTTGAACAGATGTTGACAGAGCAGGAATCTTTTTTGCTGCAGACATCCATTAAAAACGTCACATTGAAAAGCCCAGGCTATGTGGAGCAAAATTTTTTCCGTTCGATCCCTTTCCTCACCACGTTGGCTCGTAAACGAGGGTGGGGGGAGATGGCCTATGAGTTAATCCATAAAAAGCCTTTAAGAATCTCATATGATGCTTTTTTTTCCGCGCTCCCTGTTCTCTCAGATCCATTAGATGAAAACTCATGTGGATTAGTTCTTGATTTAACAACCTGCAATGGTCTTTTTTTTAAAGAGAAACTTCCCGAAAGAGAAAACTTTACAACTCCGATCCAAGTTGTTATTTTCTCCTTGTTATGACAGCAAAATTTTTATCTGATTCACACCATCCCATCGTGACGTCATGAGTGCCGATTGGTATCAAAAGGGATTGCGTTTTACATGCACGGGATGTGGCAAATGTTGTGGGGGTCATCCTGGATATGTTTGGGTCGATGAGGAAGAAATGGAGGCAATGGCCTCTTTTTTGAAGATTTCACTTCAAGAATTCAAACAAAAATATGTGCGCCGAGTAGGGAAACGGTATTCCTTAATTGAATCGAAAACTAATTTTGATTGTGTATTCCTGAAGGATAAGAAATGTCAAGTCTATGGTGCTCGCCCTACCCAGTGCCGCACCTATCCCTGGTGGCCCCAAAATTTAGAATCTCCTGAAGCATGGCAAGAAACCGCTAGGCAGTGTGAAGGGATCGATCATCCTTCCGCTCCCGTTGTCGACAACGAAGCAATCGAAGAGCAGCGACTCATCCAAGTCAAAAGGCGAACACCTTGATAAATGAAGCAGAGAGGAATATTTTACGCTGGTTGCATGAGGAATATGACGAGGAAACAAAGGCTCAAATTCGAAAATTACAGAGAGAAAATCCGGAGGAGTTGCTCAATGCCTTTGACCAGGGCATGACGTTTGGGACCGGTGGTTTGCGCGGTATCATGGGAGTGGGGACAAATCGAATGAATCTCTATACCGTCCGAGCAGCCACAGAGGGGCTTGCTCGTTATATTATGAAGCAACCCGGGATGAGCATTGGGGAGAAAGGTCTTTATCGGTTTTGATTGCCGCCGCCAGTCAAAAGAATTTGCACAAGAAGCTGCCCAAGTCTTGGCTGCTCATCACATCCGTTCCTTTCTATATGAAGAATTGCGTCCCCTTGCCAACATTTCATTTGGCATCCGGCATTTCCAGTGCGTGGCAGGGATTATGATCACCGCCTCCCATAACCCCCCCCAATACAATGGGTACAAAGTATTTTGGTCGACAGGAGGGCAGGTGCTGCCACCACACGATCGGGGAATCATGGAGGAGATGAAGCGGATAACAGGGCCCTCCATGGTCCTCAGTTCCCCTCCTTCCCACCCCCTCATTGGTAAGGTTGGGGAGGAGATCGACCAGGCATATCTCCATTCTATAGCTCCCCATCAGCTCCATCGTAGCGAAAATCACGATCATGGGCCTCAGTTAAAAGTCGTCTATACAAGTCTTCATGGAGCGGGGATCACTATGATCCCTAAGACATTGCAAAAGTGGGGATTCACAAATGTGACTTGTGTAGAAGAGCAGAGTGAAATCAATGGAGATTTCCCCACCATCCTATCTCCAAATCCTGAGGAGCGCGCTGCGTTGACTCTTGGCATTAAGAAGTTGGAAACGTGCCAGGGAGATCTTCTTTTGGGTACTGACCCGGACACTGATCGGCTGGGTGTCGTGGTGATGCACAACGGCGCTCCCTTCTTTTTCGACGGGCAACAAGTGGCTTGTCTTCTTCTAGAACACCTCTGCCGTTCTTTACAAGAGAGGGGAGTATTGCATACCCAGCCGCAACGGGCATGTATTAAGACGATCGTCACAACAGAACTCTTTACTGCCATTGCCAAACATTATGATGTCGAGTGTTTTGATGTTCTAACCGGGTTTAAATACGTGGGGGAAAAAATTGATGAGTGGGAGGAGAGAAAGGCACAAGGTATTCCCTCCTATGCATTCTTGCTCGGTGCTGAAAGAGAGCTACGGATATCTCATAGGGACTCACGTAAGAGATAAGGATGCGATTATCGCCGCGGCCTGTATGTGTGAAGCTGCTTTGCAGATGAAATTGCGGGGAAAAACCTTGGTCGACTTGTTGTATGAACTCTATATGATTTATGGCCTCTTCCGCGAAAAGCTTCTCTCTTTCACTTTTGAGGGGAAAGAGGGTAGGGAAAAAATCAATGCCACAATGAAACAATTCCGAGATCATCCCCCGACATGGATCGGCACACAACGGGTCACACGCGTAGAGGATTATCTGAGTGGCAAGTCTTTTGATGGGAAAAAAATCGAACCGTTACCGCTTCCGCAATCTAACGTGATCCGCTTTAGCTTGGAGGATGGCTCGACAATCACCATCCGCCCCTCTGGCACTGAACCTAAAATGAAAATCTACGGCGCCGTCACCGCTCCAAAACCCCCAACCATCCTTGGTCTCCCCCAAGCCCTCTTCTCTTGCGATCACTCTCGACACCCTCCTCTCCCACACCCAATCCCTCCTCAATACGATAGTAAACTGAGGGTATTTTCGTGAACGAGCCCAAGCCCGTGACCGTGCCGGAATTCAAGATATGCAGTATCTTGATCAGGTCCAAGTAGCAATCAGGCATGGGCTCGGGCTCGTTCACGAAAATCAATCTTAACGCTTTTGCAAGCCCAATCAAAAAGCGACGGGGTTGGGGGGGCCTTTGAAGGGGATTTCTTCGGCGGTGGGGAGTTTTTGGCCGAGGGGCGGGCGAGGTCGATGCCGAGTAGGCCCATGAAGGCCATTGCCATGAGGCCGGTCATGATGAAGGTGATCCCCATGCCACGTAGACCTGTTGGGATATTAGAATATTGCAGCTTCTCTCGAATCGCTGCAATGAGAGCAATGGCCAACCACCACCCTAAACCGGAACCCAAAGAAAAAAAGAGTGCAGGGAGCTAAAGGATATTCCCGTGTGACCAGGAATAAAACGCCCCCTAGAATGGCGCAGTTGACAGTGATCAATGGCAAAAACATTCCGAGTGCATAGTAGAGGGGAGGGGAAAAGCGTTCGATCACAATTTCCAGGATCTGCACAAAGGCTGCAATAACAGAGATAAAGACGATCAATTCGAGAAAACTAAGATCGATCGCATCGCATCGATTCCCATGACTTTAAGCCACGAAAGAGCGCCTTTGCCGGTGATGAATTGATGCACAAACCAATTGAGTACGCCTGAAGCAGTTAATACTACCGTAACCGCCATCCCCAGGCCATTGGCCGTGGCGACACGATTCGAGCAAGCCAGGTAACTACACATCCCCAAAAAATAGGAGAGAAGGATATTTTGGATAAAAAGGGTCTGAAGGAGAAGGCCTAAGAGATTTAAAACAGTGTAATTGCCAAACCACATAAATTAAGTTTAAGCCTGCTTCATAGGTTTGTTAATGCCATTTGCGATCCAGATAAAGAATCCGATAATAAAGAAAGCCGCAGGTGCCAAAACCATTAAGCCCAGATTTTGGTACCCATCGGGTCGTTCTAGAGTTGCGTACCAGAAAGGGGAATAAGCTGGTTTCCAAAAAGCTGACCAAAACCTCCGAATTCCCGCAAAGCAGCGACGAGGAATAATATCCAAGCATATCCTAGACCTGCAGAAATTCCATCCAGCAAGGCCGGGAGCAGGAGGAATGTTCTTGGCCATACTTTCAGTTCGCCCCATTACGATGCAATTGGTGATAATTAAACCGACAAAAACGGAGAGGGTTTTTGAGATATTAAAAAGGTAGGCTCGCAAAAATTGATCGACGAAGATCACCAAGGTAGAGATGATGGCCAAGTTGGGCAATCATTCGCACGCTATCTGGGATTATTTTTCTAAACAAGGAGACAAAAAAACAGGAGAAACCGGTTACTAAACTCACTGCAATTCCCATTGTCAATGCCGTGGAAAGAGTCGTCGTGACTGCCAATGCGGAACAAATTCCTAAAATGGCGATTAGGATCTGATTGTTTTTCCACAAGGGTTCTAGAAAGTAGTTTTTTAAAGGAACTTTATTCACTCTTTTTTTCCTTCACTTGTCGTCCGTTTGCTTAAAAAGCCTCTATAGGGAATCAATGAGTTGCGATATGCCTGAGTGACACCATCACCTGTGAGGGTTGCTCCTGATATTCCATCGACGGCACTTTTAGATTTCGGGGAATTGCCAAAAACATCTTTGACCTTCCCTTTCACAACGATAATCCCCATATCGGCAGTTTGATAATCTGTTTTTCCACCGGTGGATTGCTGAAAAATCAGTTTTCCAAAAAATTGGTTTTGCCACCACGCTTCAGCAATATTTGCGCCCAGACCGGGAGTCTCACCATGTTCGTACCAGGTGGTTCCAAGAACTTTGTCCCCTTTGGTTCCGATTGCGATAAAACCATAGATAGGAGCCCAGAGGCCGAAACCTGACACAGGAATCACAAAGCCGTAAGCATTGTCGAGATTTTTGATGAGTTCCTCATCCGTGATTTTTTCAACTCCCTTTTCGTTAGGTAAAACGGCGTAGAATAGCTTATCAGGGAAGATGCGCGTAGCCACTCTTCTTATTAACAGATAGATATTCAGGAAGGGTAATATTTTTCTCCTCTAAAGTGAAGACACGTCCAGCTCCATCAGCGACTAAAGGATGGATCCGGAGCTTTGAGATGAGAGTGATCTTCTCTTCGGTAGCTCGGGGCGGGTGGGGATCGGCGATTAAGAGATTCTTTTGGGTCAAATCGAGCTGTCGTGAGATCTCCCTGCTCATCGAGAATTTCGAAGTAACCGGCATGGTTGAGAATCTTGGCAGCGATCAACATCTGTTTGCTTTGATCAAACTCTTTGGCGCGAGATTGTGGTTTTTCAAGCGCATAAGCGGTGACAGCTAGAAGAAGGGCGCAGACCGAGCAAAGCACGACGATAAACAAAAGAACCTGAAAATCGGAATAAGAGACACGTTTAGGCTCTTCCAACGGATGAGCTCCTTCTGAATTGCAAGACGGCATAGTGATCGATCAGAGGGGCGAACACATTGCCAAATAAGATAGCAAGCATTACACCTTCTGGATAGGCGGGATTGATCACACGGATCAAGATTGTGATCATGCCAATAAGCCCACCGTAGATCCATTTTGCACTCTTCATTGCCGGAGAACTGACTGGATCGGTAGCCATATAGACGAGACCGAACGCAAGACCTCCCATGAGCAAATGGCGATAGGCAGGCATGGCAAATTTAGCTGGATTCCAAGCCCCTCCGTCAACCCCAAAGTGAGAAAAAAACTGGAACAAAACAGCCATTAGAAAGGCACCTAACCCAAAAGAGAGCATGGTTCGCCAAGAACCAATCCCGGTCCAAATCAGGAAAAGGGCGCCGAGGAGACAGGCTAACTTTGAGGTTTCACCCATGCAGCCGACAATGTTTCCCCAAAATAGGTTCCCATCCGTGAAATGTACCTAATCCATAAATAGACTCAGCAGCGTGGTGAGCAGCAATATAGTTGCCAGGAATGAGCGCCTAAGCCCCCTTGTTCGACAGAGGCTGTGACAAAGCTGTGTAGCTGCTCGGCAGTCAACTGGGCATAATCGCCGGCTGATACAGATGCGCTCTTCCACTGTTCAAAATGGGTTTGGATGAGATCGATAATGGGAAGCTTTACTCCCGAGTGTGTGGCTAGCAATCGCATCGATGTGGATCTGTTTGATTTCCGGAATGGCTGCATTAAAACCTTGTAGAGGAGTAGCTTGTGTATAGCCGTCGATCTCACTTAATCCCGCTTGGCTATTCATTTGTTTGCAAACTCGTACTGATTGTCGTGGGGTTGGTTCCTACCCAGACATCCCCTGTCATTTTTCCAGGAAACGTGAAAAATAAAAAACAGCGAGCTGTCAAGTGCCGGATTTAAAATGTTCATCCCTGTCCCACCAAACAGCTCCTTACCCACGACCACACCGAAAGCAACACCTAAGTGCGACCATCCAATAGGGAATGGTAGGAGGAAGAATAAGGGATAGAGCATCCCTGTGACTAAAAATCCTTCTAGCGATTTCATGCCCATAAAGAGAGGCAAAAATCCCTTCACAGATGCCTCCCACGAGGTAACTAATCACCATCACGGGAATAAAAGCAAGAGCTCCTACTTTTAAAATCGTCAGATACGCCCCTGGGAAAAAACAAAATCAAAATAGCCTCGGAAGGATTTAGAGGCTTTAAATAGTCTTTCATCAAATGTGAATCGCCGCTTGCATAGACCATTTTTTGAAGGCCTGTATTCCAAATGGCCATTAAAATAGTTGGCAATAGGGCAACAAAACCAAGACCATCCACCGCTTGACATCGATCGCATCACTAAAAAGGAGCTCTTTTTGTATTGATAGGGGGTTCATAACAAAATGTGTCGGCAGCTGAAATCAGGGGACGAAAACGCTGGAGAGGTTTGCCCTTTTCAAAGAAAGAGAGTTGAAAATCGAGAAATTTACGGAGCACGCAAAAAAAACCCGACTTTGAGAACACACACTCTAACAAAAGCATGGGAAAAGGAAAACAATTTTGATTGGCGGCAAGTTACTTCTTGTTACGTTATCTCAACGACACTGATCCATGTAAGCAGGCTGCACTCTGATCTGAGAGAGTCTCGTCGGCCATAGCGCTTTGGCTATGACCTCCTCGAGATCGCTGCGCTTCCTCGCTCATATTAGAGTTCGCTTCTGCTTCCATTGGACCATTGACTGCGTAAGATGAGTTAACTTAAACTCGCTTTATGGAAAGGTGGAATCAGCTGCATCATGATCAGGGTATTACCCATCGCTGGATTAAGAAGCTCTTCCTCGCATCATTGGCTCTCTTTATTGTTTTTCTCCTTCTTTTTCCAAAACAGATCGTTCTTAAATATGTGGCTTGGAAGGCAAAGAGTTACTGTCTCGAAGCCTTTGCAGCCCATCTCTTGATCGATTCCATTACTTGGAACGAGGGAACGATCGTTATTAAGGGAGGTAAACTCTATAGGAAAGATCAGATAGACGCTTCTTTCGATGTAGCCTCTTTAGTGCCTCATATCAATTGGAAAAAAAGAATGATCAGCGGCACTCTCAAAGTAGACGGTTTGAAAATTATTCACAAAAAAAAGGTTTCCCTTCCGATCTTAACGCCGTCACCACCCTGTTTTCAATTTTTCACCTTGCAATTCGATACCTATTTGGAAGGAGGGGAACTTTTTTCTTTACGACTACATCGGAAAAATCATTTTTTCCGCCATGCGCGTTTTGATCTCACACACCATGTGTGCGATGATCAAGCAAGTGGGACACTCGTCTGCGAGTGGGAACACAATACCGCCCCCATGGTGACTCACTTCAAAACGACAGGGGATACAAGGTCTCTTGATGGTTATTCTATTGACTCTTGCCCTTTACCTATATTGTCTTATTTGGCGACCTACTTCTTCCACAACTATTTGCCCGAATCTGCCATTGAGTGGGAAATTTTAAACGGTAGGGCTCAAGGAGAGTGTGAAATGGTATTTATCAAAGGCGTGCCAGGTACCATGAAAGGAAAATTCCACTTAGAGGAAGCGCTTGCTCAAATCTCTAAATCGACTCCCAACCTCTTCTTTCTTGTGAAGAGTTGATCACCGAGTTCGATATCGATTTTAGAAAACAGGAATCATTTAACGCTTTTCTTGCACTTACTGAAGGTAGCTGTGGTCGGTGTTCTCATCGTGTGGAACATTGGGAGCACGTACGTTCGATTCACCATCTCTGCGGAACATTTGCGATTCAAGAGGGGAGACTCACTCAGGCACTCTGGAAAGGAATCGTATTCGGCTTAGAGGGGAACTCACATTACGTGGCATTCCTATCGCCCCTACCTCAATCTGCATTGTTTCGGTCCCCTCAAAAAATTAGAGGATTTTCTTCCTCAACGGATCGCACGGGGAGTTAAGAGCGCCTTTTGTGAAGAGAGCCTTTCGATCGATGCCTGTTTGATTGCTAATGCGGGGGGAAGCGGCTCTTCATGGAGAAGCGATGATCTCTAATCACTCAAATAGCGCTTACCATTTCCCTTTTGATTGTTTGCTAACAAGA
The DNA here is from genome assembly GCA_963705695.1 of uncultured Chlamydiales bacterium. Lineage (GTDB taxonomy): Bacteria > Chlamydiota > Chlamydiia > Chlamydiales > JAAKFR01 > CAVPKN01. The sequence continues at coordinate 73,944 of CAVPKN010000012.1, read as the reverse complement.
GGGACTCCCGGTCTAGCGTGTCATTTTCGTGGGGAGAAAGTTCCTTTAGAGAGATTTCTTGCCCCTTTTCTTTTTGAAAACCAATCCCTATCGCTAACAGGAAGTGCCGATTTTGAAGGGTCGTTTAATGATCACCATTTAAAGATCGCCTGCCAAGTTCCTTCTATTTCACTTGAGGGTTCAAAGTTCAAACTTGGAGCACTAGGCACTCCACAAGGAGGAACGTACGAGATCAATGTTTTGACAGGAGAGTACCTGGGAGTGCTCCCCTTGATCCAGGGAACCTATTGGCAAAAAAACTACGGTTTTGAACTCGATCATGCAACAGCTATGGCGATCTTCGAAAACGGAAAGATTTCGATTAAAGAACTTTCTGCCGAGTCAGCTGGGCTCCAATTGCAGGGAAAAGTGGAAATTGTGACTGCATCTTGTGATCATGTAGATTTAATGATTGCCGCCGATTCCCTTTCTGGAACGATCAGTGCGGGGCAACAATTTCTCTCCCATTTTAACCATTCCCCCATCTGCTTTCTCCCTCTTGATGGGCACATCTATTGTCATGACATGCCTCTTCTTTTTCACTACAGATTGACTCCAGAGGCCACTTTAATTGAGGGACGGGTCCACGGTGATCTTTATTGCACCTCATTACCCAGTTATTTCGAAATTCCCCACTGCTATGCCTCTTTCAATTATGATTGCAAAACAGGTGGGCTATATTGCCATGCGAATGATGGAAACAACCCGCTCTTCGAACTCAGTTACACATCGGAAAACGGCTCGCAAGGAGTGGGGAAAAAAATTGCTGCTCAAGGGGCATGAGGGTTTATCTGAAAAAACTGTTTTCATGAACGCTCGGCAAACCGAAGAGAAAATTGAGATTGAGCAGTTTTTATGGGGAGAATGGAAAAGGGAGCGGCTCTGTAAGTTTTATAGGGAAAACAATTTTACTGCATAACATCGCCTGTTCTGCAGGAGAGAACTTGGCATTTTCCCTTTCTGGCAGATACGACTTTGAAAACAATGAGATTCAGAGTGATTTTACTCATGTGAATTACCACGGGTTTGATCTCAAGTTGCAAGAGAAAGAACATTTCCGCGTCACCTGGAAAGGCAATGGAGGAAAATGGCACATGCATGCTGTGGAAGGAAATTTTTCCCATTTACAAGGCTCTCTTGTCAGTCAAGGAGAAAAACAGGAAAAGCTTGTTTTGGAGGGGCAAATCCATTTTTCACCTCAAATCGCCCATCGCCTATTTCCAGCAATAGGGAAAGAGCTCGTGGCAAAATATGAATTTAAGGGTGATTACCAACTCGATGGCCAGTGGCTGATCGACCCAAACTCTCCCTTCAATGTTTACTATATGGGGAAAATTGTGGGTCATGGGTGCCAAGTGAAAGGCCTTGAATGCGCTTCTCTCGATGGAGCGTTGATCCTCTTGCCAGAGGAAAAAGGGGAATCCCCCTCTTTTTTCCCAAAAACAATTCAATTGTGTGATGTGAGCTTAAAGGACTCCGCAGGCAGATCCATATCCAGGATGCTACCGTAACAAACAGCGATAAAGGGTGGTTTTTTTCACTGAATAAATTATCGATTTCTAATTTCCGCCCCTCCTTTGTTAAAAATGTGTGGAAAACCCCCCAACCCCGCTCCAAATCATTTTTCCACTCCCTCTATGTCCCGCATGGAATAGTTAATAAAATAAGTGGTGAGATTGGGAATCCTCACAGTTTTATCGGCGATGGGGAGATCGAATTTAATCAGTTACCTAAGAGAAATTTGCTGGCTCAATTGATGCTTCTTCCCACAGGAAATTTCGGCCCGCATTGGTCTCGATTTGACCAATTTTGTTCCCGTGCGAGGGAAAATTGATTATGAGATCGAAAATGGGAAAATTTATCTCAATGAATTTAAAGAGATGTATAGCGAAGGGAAACGCTCCCGTTTCTATTTAGCCGAGGGGTCCTCTGCTTATGTGGATTTTAAGGGTAATTTGAATATGAAAGTGAAAATGAAGCAATACAATCTTCTCATGAAGCTGGCTGAGTTTCTGACGATCACCGTCAAAGGTACCCTGCTTCACCCATCCTATACACTGATGAGCGGCGGGTGAACTGGCTCATCAAATCGGGCATTCACCTCATTTTCCCCCCACTTTGTTTACATTGCGATGAGCGAATAAATCATGGGGAGAGGCTCTTTTGCACGGCGTGTGCGACTTTCTTCGAACTGATCGATCCGGGGAGCCGCTGTATTTATTGTTTTGCTGAAAATGAGGGAAGAGCCCCTTGCACAGAGTGTGTCAGAAAAAAAAGATGGGGAACCAAGCTGGCCGCTTCACTCGATTACTTGGGAGCTGTCACTTCACTTGTCAAAGGGATTAAATATGGGCGGATGCCCTACTTGGCTAAGACAGCAGGTGCCTTTATGGCAGCGCAGTTCTTCCATCTTCAGTGGCCTACCCCAGACCTCATTATTCCAGTGCCAAGAAGGCAATGGTTTCAAGGGGAAAATCACGCCCACCTTTTAGCAAAGAACCTTGCTGTGAGGTTAGGGACACGGGCACTTCCCCTGATTAGAAGGGAGGCGGGCGATTTTTCCCAAGCCCGCCTTGCCATGCAGCAAAGAGAGAAACTCCCTCTTTCGGCTTCTCCCTCAAAAAAAAGGATAAAATTTATAACAAAATCATCTTAATCGTCGATGATGTTATGACTACGGGGACCACTCTCCTCCGTTGTGCCGAAACGTTAGAGAGTGCCTTTCCTCAAAAAATATTCGGTTTAAGCCTCGCGCGCTCCATCTGATCAAGAACTCACCTTACGCAGTCAATGGTCCAATGGAAGCAGAAGCGAACTCTGATATGAGAGAGGAGGCGCAGCGATCTGGAGGAGATCATAGCCAAAGCGCTATGGCCGACGAGAGAGACTCTCTCAGATCAGAATGCAGCCTGCTTACATGGACCAGTGGCTGCGTAAGGTGAGTTAATAATGTTATTTTTTTTCAGTTGGGGGGTGAGCCACTTCCACTGTAGGGGCAGGGATCGCCACGTGACCGAAAATGGAAACACCCTCATCCACGCAGAGTGATCGCGCACGGATATTCCCTTTGATGATGGCTTCCCCTCGCAGCTCAAGTTTTTCCTGAACAGTAATATCCCCTTCGACCAATCCCTCAACAATGGCTTCTCGTAAATTGAGATTCGCCTTTACTTTTCCTGTGGGGCCAACGACGACCTTACCCTGGGAGAGAAGTTCTCCTTCAAAGGAGCCGTCGATCCGCAAAAACCTTTCGAAACTGAGCTGTCCACGGAAGGTCACTCCAGCTCCTAAAACAGTCTCTGGGGCATCTTCATTCAACATCCCTTCAAAATGGTGGGGCAATGTGGCGGTCTTTGGGTTGCTCCACTGCTCATCGTGCCCCTCTAAAGGAGTAGGGCGCGCGATCGGTGTATCGAAGATCCGTTGCGTCACATCTGGCCCTTCATTTTTCTTGGCACTGTACTTAGTAAAAGGGGAGGGGATGGGGGTCTCCTCATCGTCTTGTGAATTTTTTCCCGATCTGCGAAACATAAAATCTCCAGGCTAAAAAGGGGTCTACAAAGTCATACATCAATATTGCGTCGGCATAACGCAATCTGTCGTTTAAGAGCTTCGTCTTTTTTTATTTTATTTTCAATAGTCTTACATGCATGCAAGATGGTTGAGTGGGTTTTGCCAAAGGAGGCGCCAATCATCATTAGCGACTCTTGGATAAGCTCTTTAGCAAGGAACATCGCTACCTGCCTGGCCAACGCGATCTCCTTCGTACGAGATGTTCCTTTTAAATCAGTGACACGGACTTGAAATACAGTAGCTACACTTTTTAAAATGCTTTCGGCTGAAACCTTTTGTTTAGGCGCCGTTTGAAAGAGTTCACTCAGTGTCTTTTCAACGACTGCTTCTGTGATCTCTTCACCTAGGAGGCGGCAATGAGCCGTCAAACGGTTAATGGCCCCTTCTAACTGACGCACATTGCTGAAAATATGTTCGGCGATAAAAAATGCAATCGGATTGGGAATCGTTAATCCCTTTTGCCCCGCTTTATGTTGGATAATGGCTACACGCGTTTCTAAATCGGGCACGCCGACATGGGCTACAAGACCCCATTCCATACGGGCGACGATCCGTTCAGAGAGTTTTAATTGTCCAGGGGCTTTATCGCTTGAGATCACAATCTGCTTATTCTGGTTAATCAAGCTCTCAAACGTATTGCAAAACTCATCCTCAAAGTTTAATCGGTTTTGGAGAAATTGGATATCGTCGACTAATAAGATATCTAATGAGCGGTAAAACCGTTTCATCCGGTCGACCGATTTGCTGCGGAGGTTCTCGACAAGTTCGTTAATAAACGCCTCAGTTGTAATACATTGTACTCGCAATTTCTTATGATTTTCCTTGGCGTAGTGGCCGATAGCGTGAAGGAGATGGGTTTTGCCCAAGCCTACGCCACCATGAATGAATAGAGGATTGTAGGAACGACCTGGGCGGAAAGCGATCCCCATTGCTGCCGATTTCACAAATTGGTTCGATGCCCCCTCGATAAAATTATCAAAGCGATAACCAGGATTTAGTTTTTGTTCATATTCAATATTTTCTTCCGCAGCAGGTTGCGGTGTAGGTCGTGGCGCAATAGGTGTTTTCCGTGCAGGTTGATCGGCAATGATAAACTCAATCGCCAGTTCCCCTTCTGCACTCAGGGGCAAAAATGCGGCGAGATCTTTCTTGTAATTATCTAAAAGATAGGCTTTTACAAAAATATTAGGGACCTCTAAGCAGAACTTATCATCAGAAGAAGCAAGAACTTTAATGGGCGCGAGCCAGTTTTCAAAAGCGATGGGAGACGTTTTTTTCTTTACACATTCGAGAAATTGGGTCCATGTCTCCACTGCATCATAAGTCAACATATCTACCGTTCCTTAGCGAAAAAATCAGAGCTGCCCAATTTATGAACAAAGCTTTCCACAATAGCCTGTCGGGCATTCTTTGGATTGTGAACAAGGTCGAGAATTTAGCATCTGTCAGCAAAGCCCGCAAGGAAATTTCATCCTTAGCTGATAACCCCTTTACACCCAAATTGATCTAATGAACCACCTTGCCTGATTCAATTCCTTGCGCTTGCCCCTGCCCGCATTTTGATAAATTCACTGGTCCGATCGGTCACATAGGTTACATCTGATTCACCCACATAGGTAACACTTTTGGTTAAAAAATCCCTATGCTTGCGCTGGATTTAGGCAAGGGCAGGAATTTATGGAGGATAAATTATGAGTAAGTAGTGAGGAGAGCGGCGGCGTCGCCAGCAATTTGAGGATCGCCGCTCCGTTCAAGATTTTTCAAGAGGTTGAACGCTTCATTCCTTTGATGGAGGGCAACAAGCGCCTTTGCTTTATTGAGCTGAGTGGGCTCATGAGTGGGTTCTAATTGTAGCGCCGTATTGAGCGATTGCAACGCTTTTTGAGAATCCCCTAATTGCAGATAGAGGGCGCCGAGAGTTTGAGCGTCGTAGGAGCTTTCCGGATCAAGGATGACCAGTGCTTCGAAGAAAATCAACGCTTTATTGTAGTGACCCTCACGTAAGAAAGAGAAACCAGAAAAGCGGAGCTCTTCAAGTTGTTCATTAGACCACCCTAAAATCTCTCGCCAATTTACTTTTGCCATTGGAACCTCAGATCAAGCCTGAATAAATTGGTGCATTCGAGCGACGATATAATCTATTAAATCATTCGTCTCTTTCACCCCTATTTCGAGAAGAGTGATCAACGTCTCTCCCTCTTCCACCATCTCCTCCTCTTCGGTATGTTCTCTCCGTTCCTCATCTCCCTTCTCCTCTCGCTCCTTCCGACGGACAAACCTTCCATGCGTTTTTCTTTTTAAATACGCCTCAAGTCGATGAATATCGGCTTCTTGCTTTTCTTGGGTGCCTAAAGAGGGGGCGACATAAGAAGAGGCAAAGCGTTGCATATAATAATTTTTGGGAATCATAAAGCGCGCCCAAATTTTCCTTTGATAGGTTTGCATCAGCAAAGCGATCGCCGGATGTTTTGGAATAAAATCCAAAATCGTCGTCTGAACGGCTACCTGCCTTGCACCACTTGGAGGGATATGGTATTGCCTGCGAAACGCCTCAACTTGTTGCTGATCACGGGCGAATCGCTCGCTTGTCGTGATATCGTAACTGTAAATCTCGACCATAGGATTATATTAACTCATAACTCATTTTGTGCAAAAAATCATCGACAGAGGGAGAGCAAGGTATGGCAACCTCTTATAGTCGATTCTACTTGAAATGACACATTTTGACCTACGTGAAAGCTCGGAAAACACAGAGAAAGCAGAGAAGCCAATAGATCTTTTCCTCAGCCGATCCTAGACTTATCCTTGAAGGCGCTTTCGGAAAATTTCAAAGCTAATTTTTTTATTTAAAAATTCTAATTGATCGACAATGGGCGCAAATCCATCGCTGTTCATCTAACTCTGCATCCGTATTATAATAATCATCCATATATGTACGTAATGTTTTATTACTGCCACTTTCATCTTTATAAAGATATCTATTACCCATAGACTCTCTAATAATCACATAAGTAAGAGGCCCAAAACGCTCAAGCTCTTTGAAGTAGTAATTTTCCATTTCCTGAAGACTCTGATTGTCCATTATCGGCTTTTGAAATTGTGGTATCCACTCTGATAATTGAGTGTTAACGGTAGAGTTTTGAAAAACAGGATTTACGGTCATAAGCACCTCCTTGGAAAGACACCGCATAAAAATGCAACACCACTTTAGCTATAAATTGCGATTTTTTGAACACAATTTAAGCTTCTAAGGAGAAAGAAAAAAGCGGACGTTATAATATCTCTATTTTGCACAGCTTTTGCAGGTGGATTTGAAACGATGTTGCATGAACCGATTCTAGTGGCCTCTTTCCTCTCTTTTTTTGAAAATAAAGAGGTTAGGAATTTTATTGATGGGACAGTGGGTGCGGGGGGGCATGGGGCGGCGCTTCTCGAAGCGCATCCTGAAATGGAACATTTTTATGGTTTGGATCAGGATGAAAGTGCCCTGAAAATCGCCGCTCACACGCTGAATCGTTTTTTGGATAAAACCCACCTTCTCCATGGCAATTTTCGAAATATGGAGCAACTGATCTCTAGGAAGGTTCCCGAGGTTGGATTCGATGGTATCTTTTTAGATCTGGGTGTCTCCTCGATGCAGCTCGATCAAGCTGAGAAAGGATTTAGTATCTATAGGGAGGGTCCTCTCGATATGAGGATGGATCCCGATCAGCATTTAGATGCAGAGCGGGTGGTGAACACATTTTCCGAAAAAGAGCTGGGCCGCATTTTTCTCGAATTAGGGGAGGAAAAAAGATGGCGACGAGCGGCTAAAGCGATTGTTGAGGCGCGGAGAAAAAAAAGGATCACAACGACTTTTGAATTGGGAGAGGCGCTAAAGCATGCTTTGACTTGGAGTGGGAGAAAAAATAAAAAAATTCATCCGATGACACTCATCTTTCAGGCGCTACGGATTTATGTAAATGATGAATTGGGTGCTCTTGAAGCAGCACTGCCGCAAGCTATTGAGCTTTTGGCGCCTGGTGGACGCCTTGGCGTGATCTCCTTCCATAGTCTTGAAGATCGAATCGTGAAAAATACCTTTCGAAGCGGTGCCATGGAGAAAAAAATAGTTATTTTGACCAAAAAACCGATTATCGCCTCAGATGAGGAAATCAGAAGAAATCCAAGAAGCCGATCTGCTAAGATGCGTTTTGTTGAAAAAGTGTGATTGCATATGTAGTGGGATAGGTTCATGAGCCGCGCCATCTTTGTCCGAGTTCTATTTTGTATCTCCATTGTGGTCTGTTTTCTCTACGCATATATTGGCAAACAAAATTCCATTACGGAGCTCCGTTTACATATCCCTATTGCGATGATGAAATTGCAGGAGATTGTACAGGAAAATACCCGCCTTCAATTTGAAATAGACCAATTTGAAAGCCCGCAACATCTGATGGAGATCGCCAGACAACCTCAATTTAGTCATTTAAAACACCCTCTCCTTGAAGAGATTATTACCATAGAGGTTCCGTGAGAGAGAAAAAAAGGGTGTTGATCGTTGCCTTAAGTCTCTTTTTTCTCTACTCTTTGCTAATTGCTCAATATTTTAAAATTCAAGTTCTAGAAACTGAGAAATGGAAGCGGGAAGCACACGGACAACATGAAGTGGTTGTGAAAGAGCCATTTCGAAGGGGGACCTTTTACAGTAATACCGCGATTAAAAAGGGGCATCCCGAGTCCCCACAACCTCTTGCTATCGATGTCACTAAATTTCATCTCTACGTCGACCCACTCTCAATTCCTGCACGGTGTCGAGAGGAGATCATCCGCAAATTGGGCTCGTTTTTCCCTCTGGGACCAGAGATCGGTAAGGAGTTTGCCTTAAAAAGCCGGAGCCGGAAGATCATGCCGTGGCTCGATCAAGAATGTAAAGAAGCGATCTTGCGTTGGTGGTCCCCTTACGCGCGGCAACATAAAATTGCCTCCAATGCCCTTTATTTTATCTCCGACTACCGCCGTTGCTACCCTTTTGGGCAATCGCTGGGACAAGTGCTCCATACAATAAGGGAGATGAAAGATGAGCAAACTGCGGAAGGTTTGCCCACAGGAGGGCTCGAAGCCTACTTCAATCAGTATCTTAAAGGGCGGCAAGGGAAACGGAAACTGCTCCGCTCCCCACTCAATCAACTCGATAGCGATCACATTCTCGTCCGGCCTGAAGATGGCGCCGATCTCTACCTCACCATCAACCACTGCATCCAATCGATAACTGAAGAGGAGCTCGAAAAGGGGGTCCTCACAGCGCAGGCGAAGGGAGGGTGGGCCGTGATGATGGATCCTGCTTCAGGTGAAATTTTAGCCTTGGCGCAGTACCCCTTTTTTGACCCCTCAAATTATCGGGAATATTTCAATGATCCTGATAAGATAGAGAACGCCAAAGTGAAAGCGATCACCGACGCATTTGAGATCGGTTCGATCATGAAGCCCATCACGGTGGCTATCGGTTTAAAAGCGAATGAGGAGCTCAAGAAGCAGGGAAAAAAAACCCTTTTTGAGCCTTCAGATAAAATCGATACGACACGGAGTATTTTTCCAGGTCGGGCAAGCCGCCCTTTGATCGATAGGCCTCGGCAACACCGTGCCATGAATATGTACATGGCGATCCAAAAATCCTCCAATGTTTATTTTGCGCAGATTGTGGACCGAGTGATTGCTTCCCTAGGTAATGAATGGTATCGGAAACAACTTGTTGAAACATTTGGATTTGGAGGAAAAACGGGGATTGAGCTCCCCGCAGAGGCTGTGGGATTAGTCCCTAGGCCAGGAAAGCTCCATCCTAGCGGCGCATTAGAGTGGTCTGTACCAACTCCTTACTCATTAGCCATCGGCTACAATATTTTGGCAACGAGCCTTCAAATGCTCAGGGCGTATGCTGTGTTTGCCAATGGCGGATATCTAACAAGACCTACATTAGTGCGTAAAATTGTCGCAGGCGATACTGTACTTTATGAGAATAAAATGCGGCGTGAAGATTTTCCCCGTGTATTGGAGAATGAAATTGTCAAAGAAGTGGTTAAAGCGATGAAATATTCGACGAAACCGGGGGGCGATAGCCATTTGGCAGATATCAATGGCTACACCAAAGCGGGAAAGACGGGGACAGCAGAGAAGATTGTCAATGGAGAGTACAATAAAAAACTCCACATCTCCTCTTTCATCGGATTTATTCCTGCAGTTGTAGAGGAAGAGGTGATCCCTGCGCGGTTTGTATTGATTGTGTCGATCGATGAGCCAAAAGCCATGGTCTTGGAAAATGGAGCCAAAAATCAGATGGGGGGGCGGTGTGCGGGGCCGGTGTTTAAAGAGATCGCCAGAAGAACGCTCCAATATCTAGGAGTCTCTCCCGATGATCCCTATGGCTACCCCACAGGTGATCCCCGCTCTTGCCCAGAAAAAGCAGATTGGTTGAAAGAACTTAAGGAGCTCAAACTCCTCTACGATGCCTGGAACCTATGAACCTATCCCATTATTGGCAAAAAGGCTGTTTAACCTCGGCTTTAAACTCTTTTTCCGCATCTTTTAGAGCCGCTTCTTGGCCTACTTACCAAAGTATGCCCTTCGAAGCGGCTCTAAAAGATGCAAAAAAATCCTTTAAAAATCACATTTTGCGAATAGTGGGATAGGTTCATGAAACTAAAAAAATTAATTGCCGACTTGCCGATCGAACTATACAAAGGAGCACAAGATCTTGAGATCACTGGTCTTTCTCTCCATTCAAAGTTAGTTGCCCCCGGCGATCTTTTTATCGCAAAAAAAGGGAGGGTTGATGATGGAAGCAGATATATCGACGAGGCGATCGATGCCGGAGCCGTGGCCATTTTAACAGATCTTCCCAACCCCTTCTTAAAAAAAGTGACCCAGTTGATTCACCCCGCTACTTCTGAAGTTGAAGCCCATTTAGCTGCCCGCTTCTACGGCCACCCCTCAGAATCGCTCTTCACTATAGGAGTGACTGGGACAAATGGAAAGACTACAACCACCTACCTCATTAAACACTTTTTCGATCTTGCCGGCTCCCCTTGTGGATTGATCGGTACGATCGAATATCTGATTGGGGAGCTGCGCCTAGAGGCCAAATTAACCACGCCCGACGCCATTACAAATCAAAAGCTATTAAGGGAGATGGTGCGACATGGGTGTAAGGCGGCGGTCATGGAGACCTCTTCTCAAGGGTTGGCACAAGGGCGGTGCCAGCAAATTGCCTACGATGTGGCGCTCTTTACCAACTTGACGCAAGACCATCTCGACTACCATCTGACACTTGAGGCCTACGCAGAGGAGAAAGCCAAATTATTCAAAATGCTCGACGGAGATAGTTTCGCGATCGTCAACGGAGATTCGCCATGGGCAGACGTGATGATTAAGGGGTGTAAAGCCCCTGTTTTACGCTATGGATTGAGTGCTCAAAATGATCTTTATGCCGACACGATCACATTGAGCGATCACGACACCACCTTCTATGTGAATTATCGCTCGGAGCGGGTTCTATTCCACTCTCACTTGATTGGGAGATATAATATTTTCAATGTTCTCGGTGCCCTAGCAGTTTGCTTAGCAAGGGGAATCTCACTCTCTTCCCTTCCTCCACTGCTGGAGACATTTTATTCAGTCCCAGGCAGGCTAGAGCGAGTTAAAAACGGACGGAATCTCAATATCTTTGTCGATTATGCCCATACCCCTGATGCCTTGGAGAAGGTGCTCCATTGTTTACGGGAGATCAAACAAGGAAAGATTATCACCGTGTTCGGCTGTGGTGGAGACCGAGATCGGGGGAAACGGGCAAAAATGGGGAAGGCCGCTGAAGAGGGGAGTGACTTTACCATCATCACCTCTGACAATCCTCGATCGGAAGTGCCTAAGCAAATATGTGATGAGATTGCAACGGGCTTTTCTCAAAGTAATTATACCATTGTCCTCGATCGGAAAGAAGCCATTGAGAGAGCAATCGGCATGGCAAATGCTAAAGACTTGATCTTAATTGCGGGAAAAGGGCATGAAACATACCAACATTTTTCTTATCAGACAATTCCCTTTGATGATCGGAAAATAGCTCAAGAGTTGGCGTATTTATGAGAATCGTAAAGAGGACACTTCTATTTTTAACAGTTGCACTACTGTTTGCCGCGTGCGTTCGCCAAACTGGAATCCCTCCTGAAATTTCGATCCTCCATGAGCTTCCGAGCAAGCCGTACACACTGACAAAGCCAGAACTGATCATTGTCGATGCGGGTCATGGAGGGAAAGATGCGGGCGCCAGCAGCAAAAAAAATCACTATGAAGAGAAGAAGCTCACACTGGAAACGGCCTTTTTAGTGGTTGAGCAGTTAAAAAAACTAGGTTACCGAACGACCTTAACGAGGAGAGATGATATTTTTGTCCCTCTTGCTGCACGGGCCGAGATTGCGAATGAAGCAGAGGGGGATCTTTTCGTCAGTATCCACTACAATTATTGTCCCGATCAAGAGGTTGAAGGGATCGAAGTTTTTTATTACAAAGAGAACAAGAAACCTCCGTCACAGCGGATTGCGCAATCGAAGCAACTGGGACAAGAGGTCCTAAGAAAAATTGTAAAAGCGGGTGCTGAGTCACGCGGTGTCAAAGAGGGCAATTTTGCGGTGGTTCGTGAAACCAAAATGCCGGCCATCTTAATCGAAGCAGGCTTTCTCTCTAATCCCCAAGAATTGGAGCGGATTAAAGATGGCAATTACCTCCATTCCCTCTCGCAAGCCATCGCTCAAGGAATCGACAATTATCTGCTTCTCAAACGGCATTAGGCAACGATGAGACCCACCCAGTTCGCTATAGATTGTTGTACAATCCTCCCGTTCGGACTATTAAGAATTCGACAGCTAATACCATGACCACATATACAGCCTGCAATCAATGAAGAGGCAAACATTCCCCATCCGAGTTGGCTTCCGGATAAGATTCCCTGGCATCCCATAACACCGAGTGAAACCAAGGTCAGTGTCAGTAATACGGATGGAATATGGAGGAATAGGCGTTCCTTGCATTTACCACCAGTGAACGCAGTGAATAGGAGAACCCCTCCCCCTAACCCAATTGCAGTCCAACCCAGTGAGGCGCCCGCAAACAAGCCTAAGCCCCCGATAAGGCCAATGACGAAAAGAGCTTGTTGTGCGATGGTAATACAAAATTGACTTGAGGCACATTGGGTATCGGTTTCTAAACCAAAATTCCTTAGTGTCCCCAAAGGATCGCTCCAATTAATACTCGCCATAATTCCATTTTCTCAAAAAAATACAGAAGTTCAATTAATAAAAAAGGTCGCTATGCTTCGAAAGCGACCTCTTTAATTACATACTTACAACAATCTATGTTAGTCAGGATCCACCATAAGATGACCTGTAATATTTTCTTCCTGCTTAAAGAACTGTTTTCTTGCAATTTGGGCGCTCATACCACACATCAGAAAACATCCTGCCCCAAGTCCTACACCCAAGAGGGCTCCACTTAATTCTGCCGTAGACAATGAGCCCAAGCCACCCGCTATACCTAACCCTATGAATGTCGCTGCAATCAGTAATTGAGGAATGATATAAAATAGACGCTCCTTCAATTTTCCTGTGCTTAAAGTGCATAAGAGTATCCCGCCACCTAAACCAACAGCAGTCCAACCCATGCTAGAACCTCCAAAAACTCCGCAAAGTCCGAGAATGCCAATGATTGTCAGTGCCATTGTAATGCATCCTGCTGAGCAGCTAGCAGTACAGATACATTTGGAATCGAACTCTACGCCATATCGTGCAGTATAGTCATTAACTTCATCAAATAAATCGCTGAGATAGCCTGTAATTGCCATTGCTTTAACTCCTCTTGTGTGATTTGTAAATTTTTCCCCCTGAAAGTATATATTAAACCGTTAAGGACCGAAGAGATACACCAGTTTAAATATTTTGCTTGATGGCGCGGATCATTCAAAACAAATATCACCTGAGAAGACTGACTCATCAGCCTGGACGGTATAGTCTTATCACTTTTTTTTCGGAATTGGGCGCTGATACCAGACATCAGAAAACATCCTGCCCCAAGTCCCACACCCAAGAGGGCTCCACTTAATTTCTGCCGTAGACACGAGCCCAAGCCACCCGCTATACCTAACCCTATCAATGTCGCTGCAATCAGTAATTGAGGAATGATATAAAATAGACGCTCCTTCAATTTTCCTGTGCTCAAAGTGCATCGTTGTCCCGCCACCTATACCAAGCAGCAATCCAACCCAATGCCGTTAGACCTCCAAACTCCGCAAAGTCCGAAAATGCCAATGATTGTCAGTGCCATTGTAATGCATCCTGCTGAGCAGCTAGCAATACAGATCATTTGGAATCCAACTCTACGCCAAATCTTTTAGTATAGCCATTAACTGTTTCACATATCTTATTGACAATGCCTGAAATTGCCATTGCTTTAACCCCTTTTGTTTGATTTGTAAATTTTTCCCCAAGTATATATTAAAACTGTATAAATATCTAGAGATATACCCGTTTAAATGATGTGCACGGATCATCCAAAGAAATATCCCCTGATAAGATCGGCATATGCCCCGCCATAACCGAAAGCGTTAGGATCCCAGCCTGTATATGTAGGAAGTACTTTCCAACAAGGAGCGCTCCTCATTCGGCTACCATAGTCGACATCGTCGTTAGGACCATCAAAGTTTCCTCTTCTGTAGTGCAACTCTGTAGAATCCCCAGTATTTCGAGTGTTTGTCTGCATTGGCGGTTGGTCATAACTATTAGATCCAGTATCTCTGCATGTTCTTCTCCTGCTCCGCCGCCGTCAGAATCCTTTTGTTGCGGTTGACCATATGATCGCGCGGAAGCACGTTGGGACTTTCCAAATTGTTCACTTTCTGCTTTCATTTGAAGGACTTTGAGTTGTCTAGTCTTGCACACGTAGATGATGGCATTTCCAATTGAGATTGCAATCAGAGCCCATCCTAGCTCCACATGGGAAAGGACTTCTGTCCCCCAAGAACCCCCAACGTCACGAAGGCGGCAGTCGCTAAGGTGACATGGAGCAGTTCGATTTTCCTGTGACGCAATGTCCCAGCACAACAAAAGATAACCCCACCGCTAGCTGCTAAACCCATTGTAATCCAACCCATCTGCGATCCTGGAATCACGCCAGCAGCTCCAAGGCAGCCAATGATTAAGATGGCGAGGGCGATGGCAGGGGTACATACATGGCCGGCAACACAGCGAGGTCCGATTGTATAACCTTCAAAGAAAAGTTGTCCTTTGACTTGATCGGGACGAGATGCCATTATGCTTCTCCTAAATTAAATTGATTGAGGAGAGCATTATAATTAGTAAAACGTTGAATGTCAAATACGTTCTTGGCGCGACTTGAACGCGCGACCTGCCGCTTAGGAGGCGACCGCTCTATCCACCTGAGCTACGAGAACAAAAATAGAAGCTAGTCTATTCGAATTGCGAGTTAAAATTAAGGATTTTCTAGACGCACTCTTTAGGATCGTGATATGATCGGCGTTAGGTAAATAATTTATTTGAGAGGATTCAATGGCGCAAGCAGATATTGGATTGATCGGTCTGGCTGTAATGGGACAAAACCTTGTGATGAACATGAATGATCATGGCTACGTGGTGGCTGTTTTCAATCGGACGGTTTCAAAGGTGGATGAGTTTTTGCAGGGGCCTGCCAAGGGAAGTCGAGTCATTGGGTGTAAAGATCTCAAAGAGTTAGTCCAAAAGCTAAAGAAGCCACGGCGAGTGATGTTGATGGTGAAGGCCGGGGATCCGGTAGATGAATTTATCAAACATCTAGACCCTCTTCTCGAAAAGAGGGGACATCATCATCGACGGTGGCAATAGTCATTTTCCAGATACCACACGCCGATGTCAGTATTTAAAAAGTAAGGGACTTTTTTTTATCGGGACAGGGATCTCAGGTGGAGAGGAGGGAGCGCGCCATGGTCCTTCGATCATGCCTGGAGGGCATCCCGAAGCGTGGCCTCATGTTAAAAAAATCTTTCAGGATATCGCTGCGAAAGTAGAGAGTGGAGAGCCGTGTTGCGATTGGGTAGGGGATGAAGGGGCCGGGCACTATGTCAAGATGGTCCACAATGGGATTGAATATGGCGATATCCAATTGATTTGTGAAGCGTATGCATTTGATGCACAATCTCTTAGATCTATCATACGAGCAAATGGCATCGACTTTTGCCAGATTGGAACACACGAGAGCTGGATAGCTATCTCATTGAAATATCGAGTCACATTTTCCGCACAGATGATACTGATGGAAAGCCACTGGTTGATAAGATCCTCGATGTCGCAGGGCAGAAGGGGACGGGGAAATGGACAGCGATCAATTCGGTGGAGATGGGAATCCCAGTCACCTTGATCGTGGAAGCTGTCTTTGCGCTGCCTCTCCGCGCTAAAAGAGGAGAGAGTAGCAGCGAGTCAAAAATTAACAGGGCCCAAGCCCGCTTTTAAAGGGGATCAAAAGCAATTTATCGAAGCGATTTTCTATGCCCTCTATGCCTCAAAAATCATTAGCTATGCCCAAGGCTATATGTTGATGCGACAAGCCTCTCACGATTATAACTGGCACCTCAACTATGGTGGGATCGCTCTCATGTGGCGGGGTGGGTGCATCATCAGGAGCATTTTCTTGGGAAAATCAAGGAGGCATTCGACGAAAATCCCGATCTTTATAACCTTCTCCTCGATAACTTTTTTGCCACTGAATTGAAGAAGTGTCAAGAAGGGTGGCGCCATGTCGTGTCAACAGCTGCCCTCAATGGGGTGCCGACCCCCTGTTTTTGCACAGCCCTCTCCTTCTATGACGGATACGCTGGAGCGCCTCCCTGCTAATCTATTGCAAGCTCTACGTGATTATTTTGGAGCTCACACCTATGAAAGGATCGACAAGCCCCGTGGTGAATTTTTCCACACCAACTGGACAGGGACGGGTGGCAAAGTCAGCTCCTCTTCCTATTCTGTGTAGAGAGCTCATTTTGATTGCAAGGTTTTTCGGTGTAGAGAGCTCCATTTTAGGATCCGCAAGGTTTGATAATTGAAAAGGAACCCGCTAAAAGAGAGAATAAACAGCCCAAATCCCAGAATGACTGTGAACGAGAGTGGCACATGCCCTAGATAGTATCCCGCTAGGGCCGCCCCGGCACTCACGATAATGGCGATACAAAAACCCAAAACAAAGAGTACGTTACTCTCCGATTGGCGTGCCCTGCAAAAATTTTCCACCTCTAAAATAGGATACATAACACACGACGTATTTCAAAATATTACTTCTATTTTACCTCATTATTATTAAGTGCGGATAAATAAGCATTTTTTTACCGTATCTTAATTATTTTATCGTCGGGAACGAGCCCGAGCCCGTGCCCGATTTTTTGAGTTCGGTCACGGGCTCGGGTTCAGGCTCGTTCCGGAAATATGTTATCACAAGTCTTTAAACTTATATCTGCAATGGGGTATGGTGCTTAGATGATGCCTGCGTATAAGCGTGAAAATATTCGAAATTTTTCGATTATTGCCCATATCGATCATGGAAAATCGACCATTGCCGATCGCCTCCTCGAATTGACGAAGACACTGGAACAACGGGAGATGCAAGAGCAGGTTCTCGATGCAATGGAGCTGGAACGGGAGCGGGGGATCACGATTAAAGCCCATCCAGTGACCATGTATTACCATGCTGAAGATGGGGAGGTCTATCAACTTAATCTGATCGATACACCTGGCCATGTTGATTTTACCTATGAGGTCTCTCGGTCGTTGGCTGCTTGTGAAGGGGCACTTTTAGTTGTTGATGCTGTGCAGGGTGTGCAGGCTCAAAGTTTGGCCAATGTTTATCTTGCGCTCGAACGCAATTTGGAAATTTTACCTGTCCTCAACAAAATCGATCTTCCCGCTGCGGACATTCCTGAGGTAAAGCGGCAAATTGAAGAATTTATAGGACTCGACACCTCGAACGCAGTTTCAGCTTCGGCAAAGGCGGGGATCGGTATCAAAGAGATTGTCGATCAAATCATTTCTACGATTCCTTCTCCAAAGGTGCCTGAAGATGAAATTCTTAGAGCTTTAGTATTCGACTTCAAATATGACCCCTTTCGTGGTGTCATGGTTTATATCCGTCTCTTTTCTGGCGAGATCAAAGCGGGTACACCGATTTTGTTTATGGCAACGGGCAAAATATTCGAAGTGATGGAGGTCGGTGTTTTCCAGCCAGATAGGCAACGAAGCGGAGATTCTCCGCGCTGGTGAAGTAGGGCTATCTCATTGCCAATATTAAGATTGTGAAAGATATTAAAATTGGGGACACCGTCACACCAAAAAAAACAAGCTCCTGCCCCCTTCCAGGTTTTAAAGAGATCCGCCCCGTCGTTTTTGCGGGGATCTATCCGATCGATTCCTCCGATTTTGAGGCGTTGCGCGATGCCCTGGTGAAGCTTCAGCTCAATGACTCGGCCCTTTTCGTAGAGCAGGAAAGCAGCACGGCTTTAGGGTTTGGCTTCCGTTGCGGTTTTCTGGGACTTCTCCATTTGGAGATTGTTTTCGAGCGGATTATAGGGAATTTGATGTCGATGTGATCACAACGGCGCCAAGTGTTGTCTACAAGGTCGTTTTAAACGACAAGACTGCCTTAAATATCGACAATCCGGCCCATTTTCCCGATCTCTCAATGGTCGATTCAGTGGAAGAGCCTTGGGTGGTCGCCCATATCATGATCCCCAGTGAATATTTAGGAGCGGTCATGAATTTAGGAATGGAGAAGCGGGGAATCTGTTCCAAAACAGAGACCCTCGACGCGCGCCGTCTTGTTTTAACTTATCAGCTCCCCTTAAACGAAATCATCACCGATTTCAACGATAAGCTGAAGTCGATCACAAAAGGGTATGGTTCGTTCGACTCGAATTTGACCATTATGAAGAAGGGGATATCATAAAACTGGAAATCAAAGTCAATGAGGAGCCAGTAGATGCTTTTTCTTGTCTCGTCCATCGATCGAAGGCACAATCGAAGGGGAAGGCCATTTGCGAAAAATTGGTTGAGGTGATTCCACAACAGTTATTTCGTGTTCCTATCCAGGCTGCCATTGGTGGCAAAATCATTGCGCGTGAGACGATCCGCGCCCTCTCAAAAAATGTCACGGCGAAATGTTATGGAGGGGATATCACCCGGAAACGGAAACTGTGGGAGAAACAGAAGAAAGGGAAAAAAAAGATGAAGGAGATCGGTAAAGTCACCATTCCCCAAAGCGCCTTCATGGAAGTCTTAAAAGCTGAATAAGTTCAACACAAAGCTCAGGCTATTACTTTTTGATTTGCCAGCACCGATGGATTTTTCGATTCCTAAAATCGGCAGGCATGGTTTGTTCTGTGATCTCTTTGATAGTCGTTGAAGGGAAAAGGGTGGTATCGAATTTAAACTGGCGGGAATTGGTGCTGAACAAGAGGAGCCCTTGCGAAGAGAGAAGGGGTAGGGCTTGTGTGATTAATTGAGCATAATCTCTCTGTAGATCGAAAAACGAATCCATTTTTTTAGAACGGGAGATGGTGGGTGGATCGATGATAATCAGATCGTAGAGCGCCTCTTTTTCCCCTGCAGAATCGAGAAATTTCAAACAATCGGCACGGAGAATCGAATTCGATTCTTCCGGCAATGCATCGAGGAGAAAATTTTCTCTTCCCCACCGCGTATAGGTATTAGAAAGGTCGATACTAGTCGTAGATCGAGCGCCAGCGGCTGCGGCATGGACACTAAACGAGCAGGTATAGGCAAATAAGTTAAGTACTCTTTTCCCATTGGCCATCGTAGCGACATAACGGCGGATCTCACGGTGATCTAAAAAAAGTCCCGTATCGATGTAATCTGTTAAATTGATTAAAAATTTAATGCCATACTCCTGAACGACGAGCGCGCCCCCTTTCGAGTCGATTTTTTCATACTGCTCTGTTTTTTTTCGCCTGACCCGCGCACGCGATATGATTTTCTCAGGGGGGACGCCGAATAATGCGTGAAGAACCGCCACAGTCTCGAGAAGCAAGTCATCGCGGCTCTCATTGAAGCTAACAAGATGAATTAAGAAATGCCCTGCATAATAATCTATAGTTAAGGGATACTCTTTGATATCTCTGTCAAAAATGCGGAAACAATCGGTATTCGTTCTTTTACCCCACTTCCGAAGATGTTGGTAATTTTTCCGAATCCGGTTTTTAAATGGGGAAGATTTGTCTTCCCCGTCAATAATCTCTAACATTGTTTCAAAATTAAGTAGTCACTTTATGGTTAAAACAGATTAGCAAAACGATAAGAATGATACAACGATAACAACGATTTATCGCTTATATCGTTAAATCGTTGTTATCATTGTGTTGACATGGATTATATTAATTGAATAGGCAGTTACTGTTCTGGACACCTGCCGTTTACGAGAGGGGATGAAATATGTAAAATTTTAATTTTGAAGATGATAAAATAAGAGAGACTTGGGGGTATTATATGAAAAAAATACTTTTTTCTACGTTAAGTGCTCTTCTTTTGTTGCAAACGGGGTTTGCTCTCTCTCCACTCGATCGGAGCAGCAAGGAGATCAGTGATATTGTTCGCAATCCTCAATTAAGGCGTATGCTTCCACCTACAGAGGTGATTCTCGATATCAGAAGGATACCAAGTGGCTATGTTCTAACAACAAATCGATTTCAGGTGATTGTCGATGTGATCTATGGACCCTCCGCACGCGGGGGAGAGCAGCAGGAAGAGGTGAATCTTGAATTCCACGAGCCTACTGAAACGAAATAATAACAAAAAGGAAGTCCCTAAGGACTTCCTTTTTTGACAAGAGAGTGACTTTCTTTGCCACCTTAAGAGGCTGCTTTCGCTGCCTCTTTGGTTTCGATCCCCTTCTCTGTCTCTTTTGAAGAGGTGAGATTGAGGAACTGTTTGTTCAGCCCTCTTGCAGCAATGATCCAGGCGAAGACAATGACGCCTAAGACAACCGCGAGGTATGGAGTCATAGCGCCAATGGTTCCAAAGACCACAAGGAGACCTTGTTGGATCAAGGATCCGCCCGATTTGCCAAGGCGGGCGCCGACGACGTCGATAGCCGCTTTCCCTTTGACCTTTTGTTCCTGATCAAGTGGGATATAAGCCATCTCTTTCGTAGGATCAAAGAGAGAGTATTTTGCCGATTTACTCATGATGTTTTGAACCATCCCGACAACAACGGCCAACATGAGAGGAGTTGTTCCTAATGCGGCAATAACATCCTCCTAAATTGTCACGGAAAAGCACCAAGCGCAAAGAAAATGGCTCCTGTGATCAAAAGAACAACAGGGGTAATCGAGCAGCTGTCCCCCAGCCAAAACGGCGGATCACGTTACCACCGACAAAGAGCATCATCAACACAGTAATGGCACCTGTGAAGGTAGAGAAATAACCCATAAAGGTGCTGTAATCATTTGCATTAGGGTATTGCAATTTCAGCTGGCTCTTCCAGGTGACTTCGATGATGTTGATCGAAATACCGTAAGCGATAACGAGAATAGCGAGGCAAAGAATGTAAGGAGATTTTGCCAAATATTTGAAGCTTTCGCCCATGCTTAATTTGGGTTTCTCTTTCTTTTTCTTCGTTTGTTCATTGGGATCGTAGAAACGGGCATCAGTGAAGACGTTGCGGTTGATCCACCAGTAGGTCCCAAGCATAACAATCCCAGCAATAACAACCATGCTCATCAAGAGATTCAAGGAAATTCCCCATGCGTCGATCCCTTCAGGAACTCTGCGGCGGATATCGATACGAGAACGATTGCAGGGCCAGAGCAGAGAAGCGCTACGTTTGCACCAATTCCGAAAAGGGCATAAAAACGTTTTGCTTCACCGACACGGGTAATATCATTGGCAAAGCCCCAAAACATTAATGAGAGCATCACACTTCCCCACAATTCGGCAAGCACATAGAAAAGAGCATAGGTCCAGTTACGGAAAATCGCCACCATTCCCATTAAACCTTGTGGAAGGGCCGATTGAAGGTTATCAGCCATCACTGTTGGGTGGAGGAAATCCCGATTAGGGTAGAGGACCATTGCAAACAGAGCAAAAAAGATGAGGAAAGGGATTGTCACTGCAAAAAACAATTTCTGTTTGTTTAAGATGTTGCTGAGTTTAGCATAGATCAGCATGAACAGCACAGCACAGGGGACTACAAGCCACACCTTGACGAAAGGAATCGCTTCTGCGCCTGAACCTGGAGCGGTCACTAAGAGAGTGTCTTTTGTATCGCGCAGAATTGTGTAGTTAAAAGAGATACAAAAGAACATTAGGAACATGGGCAGCACTTTTTTTAGCTCAAAAGCATGGATGGGCCAAAAAAAGGAGCGCCATTTCCCAAACGTTTTAGTTTCACTGGACATATAGGCAATCCTCAATGTTTGTTTAATCGCAAAATCTAAGAGAAGGGATTATAAAACTAGCGAAATCGTTTTGCAAGAGAAATTTACAGAAATCCCGGTCTTTTAAGACCGGGATGGCGGCTTACATATTCGTAACCGCACCCACCAATTCAATATAGGTACTCCATAGATCATGATGGACGAGGTTAGCTCGAATGGAACGAATAAGTTCTTTTTTTAAAGCGGGCAAGGACCGTTTTGGACTTAATCTTGAAATTAAATCTTGATCCCCAGTTTGCCTGGCTAATTCAAGGACTTTTTCCATATCGGCGCGACTAAAATTGATGGAGTCGTATTGTTTGCGGGAGCCCCGTGGAGCTCGGGTCTTTGGATTTAGTACGCGGGGAGTATCGTTATCAATGATAAACGTTTGTAGGAGTGAGAAAAGTTGACTGGGGTCAGCATTTTTAAGCTTGCGGAGTGTGAAGTGATGCATATAACCGCCACCTGGACCTGGAAGATATTTACAGAGGTCATTCTCCCGCTTCCCATGAACTTTTTTTATCGCCTTATCAATGAGTTTTTCTAGTTCCTCTCGATTTTTTTCCATCAGTGCCATTTTTTGCCCTCATACTTTTTAAAGTGTCTTGTTTCTATTTTTGTGGCATTTTATGGAAGTAAGCTATTTTGCGCAATTAAGAAGCTGTTCTGTCGGTAAATCAATTGGCTGGAAAAATCGGAATAGAATAAACTGCTACTTATGAATCACATGTTTAGTTTTAAATTTTTTGTTGTCAGTTTATTGTGCGTGGTCATTTTCTTGGGGTGCACAAGGCGGGAGAGGAGCGACCGACTTTGGTACAGTGACAATGGGAAAATAAAAATACTGACCACCACGGCGATGATCCACGACTTAGTGGCGATGATCGGTGGAGAGGATGTGGATTCCCTTCCTCTCATTCGGGGGGAACTCGATCCCCACTCTTATGAACTGGTCAAAGGGGACGATGAGAAATTTGCACGTGCTGATCTCATTTTCTACAACGGACTGGGATTGGAGCATGGACTTAGTCTCAGACAAAATCTGGAACATAATGGGAAAGCAATTGCTGTCGCCGACCCTCTGCTCAACATACCTGGGGCTGTGGTCGAAGTCGACGGGCAGTACGATCCTCACGTTTGGATGGATATTGCCCTATGGGCCACTGCCGCGGATCCGATAGTGGCAGCCCTTTGTGAAAAAGATCCTTCCCATGCGACTGCATATCGACTCCGCGGGGAGAAAGTGAAGCAGATGATGCAGCAGGCTGATAGGGAGGCTTTTTCCATGCTCCAAAGGATCGATGAGGGTAAAAGATATTTGGTCACGAGCCATGATGCTTTCCATTATTTTACCCGACACTATCTAGCGGTTGAGGGGGAGGATGATTGGCAGCGTCGATGTATGGCACCTGAAGGGTTAGCTCCGGAAGCCCACATGAGTGTGAGCGATATCATTGCGATTATGGCGCATATCGAAGCGTACCAAATCCACGTCCTCTTTCCCGAATCGAATGTCTGCAAAGATTCGCTTAGAAAAATTGTGAACGCCTGTCGGGAGAAAGGTTTTGAGCTCCGCCTCTGCAAAGACACGTTGTTCAGTGACTCTATGGGTAGCGCCACCTCCTACCTTGAGATGGTGAATCATAATGTGAAAATCATTGCCCAGGAACTCACACAATGAATCCAGCTGTAGAGATCCACCAACTCACGGTCAACTACGAGAAAACACCCATTTTGTGGGATCTTTCTTTAGCGATTCCCTCAGGAAAAATGGTCGCCATTGTGGGGCCCAATGGCGCAGGGAAGAGTACGCTTTTAAAAACCTCTCTTGGTTTGATCACACCGATTACGGGCACTGTCACTTTTTTTGGAAAAGCTTTAAAGAAGGTCAGGCGGAAAATCGCTTATATTCCGCAAAGAGAAACAGTGGATTGGGATTTTCCTATCACGGTTTTCGACCTTGTCTTGATGGGAAGATATGGGAGAGGAGGTCTGTTTCGTCGCCCCTCCCGTCAAGATCGTGACGATGTGTTTACCTATCTTAAGTTAGTCGGACTAGAGTCGCTAGCAGGGCGGCAAATCAGTCAACTTTCTGGAGGGCAACAACAGAGAGCCTTTTTAGCAAGAGCCCTCGTTCAACAGGCAGACCTGTATTTTATGGATGAACCCTTTGTCGGGATCGATATCTCCTCTTTAAAAATGATGGTTTCTATTTTACACGGACTGAGGGATCAGGGTAAAACACTGCTTGTTGTCCACCATGATTTGGAAACAGTGCGGGAGATCTTTGATTGGGTGGTGTTGATTAACATGCGACTCGTGGCTTCTGGCTCTGTTGAGGAGATCTTCACGCAAGAGATGATACGAAAAACGTATGGGAATGAATCGCTGCTACTCGACGAAGCCGCTCGCCTCTCCCAAGAAAAAGTGGGTGGCTTTGCAAGCGCATGAACTTTTTTCTTTTTTTCACAGATCCTATCTTGCGAGCGCCCACTTTAGGTTCGATGTTGATGGGCTTTGTGGCAGCTCTAATGGGTGTGATTGTCTTTGTGAGGAAGCGCTCTTTACTTGGAGAGGCTCTGGCACATGCAACTTATCCAGGAGTGACAGCTGCTCTTGTAATGGGAGGTTTTTTTTCTCTCGAGAGGGAGATGCCCCTTTTGGTGCTTGCAGGAGGGTTTGTTTCCGCCTTGATTGGATTTTGGGCCATCGAAAAATTAGAGAGAAGGTTTAGAATACCAGCCGACTCTGCTCTCACTGCAATTCTCGCTCTCTTTTTTGCCATTGGAATTACGATAGCCAGTTTCGCACAAAATGCCTACGCCCACCTTTTTCGGCAAATGCAGGCCTATCTCTATGGACAAGCTGCAACAATGACCGATATTCATATCGTGATCTATGGTGCTCTGGCGGGAGTGATTCTTTTGTTTATTATCATTTTTTATCGAGAGATCTTCATTCTCTCTTTCGATCGGCCATTTGCTCAAGCCATTGGAATTGCTTCCAAGGTTTTGGAGCCTCTTATTTTTGTTCTGATTGTTTTAGCGTTAGTCATTGGCATTCGGTGTGTTGGCGTGATTTTAATGTCGGCGATGCTGATTGCGCCAGCAGTGGCGGCACGGCAATTTACCAATCGGTTTTCCCATATGTTCGCTTTGGCGGGACTCTTTGGTGCCATGAGTGGCTTTTTTGGAGTCTATCTCTCGGTGCTTCTCACGGAAAAAATAACGGGTCACTACTCGGTTCCTACAGGCCCAACGATTGTTTTAGTCAGCGGCTTGCTGGCTCTCTATGCTCTATTTTTTGCCCCCAAAAGGGGGTTGGCTATCCGTTATATGCGCATTTTGAAATTTAGAATCCTCTGTATCGAAGACAATCTACTGAAGGCATTGTGGCGACTGAACCAAAGTGGGGAGAAATGGGTTGAGGGGACAAAAATTGCCTCAAGGCTAGGATTCTCCTCTTTTTTTGTTCACCTCCTCCTCTATCGGTTGATCTGCCCGCAAGCTCATTGAAAAAAAAGAGGGGAGATATCTTTTAACGGCTACAGGGAGCAAACAGGGGGCAAGAATCGTTCCGTCTCCACCGTTTATGGGAGGTCTATTTGGTCAATTCTTTAGGGTTGAAAGTGGAGCGAGTTCACAAAAGCGCTGAGGAGATGGAGCACATTCTCACGCCAGCGCTCGAAAAAGAATTAACCGATCTGTTGGATAATCCACAGCGAGATCCCCACCACCAACCGATCCCTGCATTGGAGGAGAGTGTCAACCTTCTATCATAATCCCTATACAGATCTGAATTTTTTAGAGTTTTTTCCCCTTTTTTTCTACCGGCTCTTTGCCTTTCTGTGTGGGCGTCTTTCCTGGAATGAGTGGGCTACCGATGAAATTCAAATCATTGTGCTCTCAGCGGTGGCGATAACGGCTGCAATGGTGGGATCGTTCCTTATCCTCAGGAAGATGGCAATGTTAGCCAATGCTCTTTCCCATACGATTTTACTAGGCATTGTAATCGCCTATTGGATAACGCCAGAGTTGACCATTTCTGTTTTGATGGTAGCCGCACTCATCACGGGTATCGCCACAACGTTCATGACGGAGTTCCTCAGTCGAATCATGAAGCTGCAGGAGGATGCCAGCATAGGACTCGTTTTCTCTCTCCTGTTTGCTCTTGGCATTATCCTTCTCTCTTTGTTGAGTCGCAATGTGCATGTGGGGACAGAGCTGGTCATGGGAAGTGTAGATGCGTTGCAAAAGGGGGATATTAAGATCGTCGCTACTGTATTAGGAATCAATGCGACTCTCTTTCTGCTCCTCTATTACGGATTTCAAATCACCACCTTTGATCCCAATTTGGCGCGCGCTTTTGGTTTCTCCCCCATCCTATTTAATTATTTGCTCATGGTGCAAACATCGGCAACCGCCATCGCCGCCTTTAAGGCGGTTGGGGTGATCATGGTCCTTGCTTTTCTGATTTTCCCTCCCTTGACAGCGCGTCGCATGACCCACCGCCTTCCCTACATGATTGCCGGTGCGGCACTCATTGGACTCTGTGCGGCTGTTGTGGGTGTTGCTCTGTCAAGACATATTTTAACTTTTTGGGGCATCGGGCTCTCTACCGGTGGTTTAGTGATCATCGTCTTGGGAATCTTCTACCTAGTGACATTGGCCGTGAACTCGTTAATTGACATTTGCTACCGATACCGGTATGATCCAAACTCCAAAAATTTCCTCGAAAAAATGCCAGGGGGACATGAAAAAAATTGCTGTACTCGGTAGCACGGGTTCAATTGGTAAAAGCACGCTTCAAATCGTGGCGCATCTCCCCACTGAATTTAAAGTGACCGCACTGGCGGCACACTCAAATGTGGAACTCCTGAGTGAACAGATCGAACAATTTCATCCAGAGATGGTGGCGATCTCTTCTCCTGAAAAGGCGCGCTGGTTGAAGGGGCATTTTCCCCATGTCAAAATTCTTTCTGGTGAGGAGGGATTAGAGGAGATTGTTTCCTCCCCATCAGTTGATTTCGTGGTCATGGCCATTGTGGGGATGGCAGCATTGCGACCTACGATCCATGCCCTTAAAGCGCAAAAATCGATCGGCCTGGCCAGCAAAGAGGTCTTAGTCTCAGCGGGTGAATACATCAGCAATCTTGCGAAAGAAAAACAGGTGTCCCTTCTCCCAATCGATAGTGAGCATAGCGCTCTTTTTCAATGTTTGGAGGGAAGGAGAATGGAGGAGGTCCACCGCGTGATCCTTACGGCATCGGGAGGCCCTTTCCGTCAATTGGCAAAAGAGCAACTCGCTGCCGTTACAGTGGAACAGGCGCTTTCCCATCCCACATGGAACATGGGGCCAAAAGTGACGATCGATTGCTCCACCCTTCTCAATAAAGGGCTTGAAATGATGGAAGCCCGTTGGCTCTTTAACCTTCCTCCGGAAAAAATTGAGGTCGTGATTCACCCACAAAGCCTAATCCATAGTTTTGTGGAATTTATTGATGGCTCCATGTTAGCGCAAATCAATGAGCCAAATATGATCTACCCGATCCAATATGCGATGACTTACCCGGAAAGAAAAAAGGGGATCTTCCCTCCATTTGATTTTTTGAAAAACCACCAGTTTACTTTTCTTCCCCCCGATACCGATCGTTTTCCTGCTCTGAGATTGGCGCAGGAATCGATGAAGAGAGGGGGAAGTAGTCCGGCTTATTTGAATGCAGCCAATGAGGTTTTGGTGGCACGCTTTTTGAAAAAAGAGATCTCCTGGAACGCAATTGCCACCCTCTTGGAAACACTTTTAAATAAACACCGTGTGATTACCGCGAACTCATTAGAGACTATTTTGGAGGTTGATTACGAAGCGAGAAGGGAGGCGCACGTCGCATGACCATTCTTTATTTCATTTTAGCCGCGATCGGCCTTGGAATTCTCGTTTTTATACATGAGCTCGGTCATTATTTCGTCGCCAAAAAAATGGGGATGAACGTAGAGATCTTTAGCATCGGTTTTGGCAAGCCATTATTCAAATGGCGGTGGCATCAAGTCGACTGGCAGCTGGCATGGCTCCCCTTTGGAGGGTATGTCAAAATTGCCGGAATGGAGTTTGGTAAAAAGGATAAATTTACCTACAACGACCCCTACTCCATTCCCAATGGTTTTTTCTCCAAGTCTCCCTGGCGAAGAATATTGGTTGCCTGCAGCGGCCCTTTTGCTAATTTTATTTTGGCTTTCCTTTTGTTCGCTGCGATTTGGGCGATGGGGGGGCGGGGAAACCGTTTAGTGAATTTACCCATATTATCGGCTGGGTGGAGCCCCAATCAGAGCTTTACGCATTAGGAGTGAGACCAGGTGATCTACTCATGGCGTATAATGGAAAGCCCTATACAAATTCGAAAGATCTCCTCTATGCAGCCATGCTCAGTGGAAAGGATATTCAGTTATCTGGTTACCATGTCGATTATGTCAAAGGGATAAAGCAGCCCTTTAATTATACCATCAAGGAATTAAGCCCCCCAGGCATTAGAGGGCATCTTGACAACAGGGATTACAGCCACAGCGAGTTATTTGATCTACGATCGTTACCCTAACGGAAGAGATAATCCGATGCCGGAGGGCTCCCCCATGCTCGGCAGTGGGATTGAATACCAAGATCGTCTCGTTTGGGCTGACGGGATACTCCTTTTTTCGATGGAGCAGCTGAGTCATATCATGAATCAGGGGAAAGCATTGCTCACTGTAATGAGGGGAGGGAGCGGTTCAATACACGACAACCCCGTGTCATTGTCAGCGATTTGATTTTGCCTTCCCATGTCAAAAATGAGACAACTGCGATTGGCAGTATGAAATGCATTTGAGGGGCGCTCCCAAGATCTCTACATGCTCCCCTATATTCTCAATAGTGAAGGGTATGTTGAGGCACCTCTCGATTTTATCGATTCCCGTGATAAAGAAACGGCCTTTGAAGCGCATCCCTATTCTCAACTGGAGCGGAGGCTTGAAGCGGGAGATCGGATCGTGGCTGTCGATGGCATTGCAGTTAACAAAGGGTATCAAATTCTCGATTTGTTGCAGCAGCATAAGATCCAAATCATCGTTGAGAGGAAGCAGCCCGCCAATCAAACAGCCTCATGGACCCAGGAGGATCAAATTTTTGAAGAGCATCTGAATGAGAGGCTCATTGCGAATCTAAGTCTCTCCATAGGCTCTTCTCAGGCATCACCTACCTCCAATCATTACACCCTTTTGAAACCGGTTGAGCCGAAGCCGGTCGATCGTTTTGTGTTGTCCCCTGAAGCACAGGCCCAAATCCGAGAAGCGTATCAGAAGAAAAAGGAGACAATAGAGAGGATGCGTGATCCCAGTAAAAGGATGACAGGCATCGCGCTTTAGAATATAGCCAAAAAAAGCTGCTTCTGGGAGTTTATCTACAAGATCGAAAAGTGAATTATAATCCGGCTCCTTGGACCCTTTTTGGAGCGGTTTTTACCGAGACATGGCAAACTTTAAAGGCATTGATCACAGGGTATCTTAACCCCAAATGGCTCAGTGGCCCCGTGGGCATTGTTCAAGTCCTCCATCATGGATGGCAATTGGGGGTGAAGGAAGCTCTCTTCTGGCTCGGCGCCATTAGCGTGAATCTCGGCTTCCTCAATCTTCTTCCCATCCCGATTCTCGACGGTGGCTATATCTGTCTCTCCCTCTGGGAACTGATCACCCGGAGAAAACTCAAAGCCAAAACCATGGAGCGACTCATCATCCCTTTTGTTGTCCGCACTTATCGGCCTCCTGATCTTCCTCACCTTCCAAGATATCTCTCGCCTCTTCTCCTTCTTGTAACAGCAACTCTAGTTTTGGCACCGCTTGTTTGGGCGACAGAAAGATTAATATCGCTGCATAAACTAAGCGGTATGGCGACACCGGGGTAAGGAGGAGGCAGAGGTGCCTCCTATTTAATGGGAGATTAGCGCCGTGTGAAAATTTTTTGCCACTCAGGAGCGAGCGAGGCCAAGCCAGATCAAAACGAAGTGCTCCGAATGAGGACGTTGGACACTTAGCCAACCTCCGGTGGGGGTTGGCTAAGGGAAATCGTCCAAGAGTGCCCGAAGGGCACCGAGGCGGCCCGGAGCGAAGCGTAGGGTGGCATAGCCTTGGGCCACGTCCGACGAGGGAGGATTGATATGGCAAAGCCGCAGCCGCTCCTGAGTGGCAAAAAAGTTGCACACGGCGTGAGATTAGCTGAGGGCGTCGATGGCGGTCTGGGCGACCATTTCATCTTGATCACCAGTCGCGCCGCTAACACCGATTCCACCCACACATTCCCCCTCTTTGATAACGGGTACTCGCTCAGGGAGCAGGATGACATTAGGAAAATGGTTGTAGGCGTAATTGGGTTGGTTTAGGTTATTTTCTCCCAATTTGCGGGAAGAGACCCGAAACGATGCCGATGTGTTGGCTTTAAGATGGGCCACTTCTGTACTCCCTTTTGAGGTGCCATCCATTCTGAAAAATAGCTTAGTATTACCATGTTGATCCAAAATAGATACCGATACCTTGATACCCATTTCTTCGGCTTTTGCCGACGCGGCATAAGCCATCATTTTGGCTTCCTCTAATGAGAGTTGAGCAGCTCCTAAGGAACATGCTGTTAATAGAATTAATCCGAGTAAAGATTTTTTCATATTACTCCTCCTGTGTTGAATAGAAGAATGATTTATACATTTATCAATTATTGAACAACCAAAAAATATTTTTTTTTAGTTTCGTATTGCCAATTATGTGTGTTAAAATTTTGTAAATATGACATCAAGTATTGTATTAAAAAGCGGAGAGTTGCCTATTGCGTTAGCTCCTTATGAGCCTGGCTATGCGGTACGCATTGCTGTCGTGGCGGCAGTGGTGGGTGGGATTATCGCAATCTTGGTTTTGACGGGGCAATTGAAACCGATGATTGGTGCAGGTATTGCGGTTGGTTCTTTTGGGGACCACGAGCAGGGATCATCTATAGAGCCAAACAGGGGTTAGCCGCAGGTCACCTGAACGGTAGTGTCCGACTGGAGAAAATGTTATGCTGCGGCTGTAGACGTTTGGAATCAGGCGTTAATCAAAGAATATCACATCGATCTTTCCCATTTGAATAAACGGGGCACTCAGTTCGTCCGATTTTATACAAAATCGATCGCAAATGCCACTCAAACTGGGGTGTGCGCTGCCCTCTTGATGCCACTCTACATTGCAGTGGTTGTGGTTTATAATTTATTGCGCTTTATAATCATCCCTTTTTACATCCTCATGCAGATGGCAAAGGGAGGATGTGGGATCATGGAATTCAGTTTACAGTTACCGATATTTTTAAGCAGATGGGTCTCTCACTCTTACGGGCCATCCAAGCACCCTTCTATGGCATTGCGATGTTTTTTGCGGCTCTCTATGCCATTATCGATCCCATGAATGGCATTAAATTAGGCTCAGCCATCGAATCTGACTGGAATGATAGATTGCCAATGAGAAACTCTGGGGTATGGATGGTGGCTGGAGCTGCCTTCGAAGATTGGGAGTGGGAAGGGGGAGGGAGTCACCCGATACACTAGGGCAAAATGGCTTCTATTTTGCGGGGAGTGGCTTCCCTACCAAGATATGCATTTTGAAGGGGGGGAGCTAAAAAGCATTACCCCCATCCCTGGGGCTAAAATGGAGAAAAGGGTTAACATGGAGGAAGGCCTGGTTTCCCATTTGTTAACTGAGAGATGTGAGCGAATTTGAGGACGATCCGCATATTTATTGAAAAATCACCCTGAGCTTATTCAAGCGACAAGGGAGCATCCAGCGGCGCACTCACCTCGATAGAAGAAGGTGCCCTGGATTCCCCAGAGCACCTGCCAGAGCACTTGTCAGGCTATTTTTTCTCCTCATCATCGATGATTTCGACTTCAGCCTCTTCGATATTGTTTTCCTCTTTTTTAGGTTGGGCTCCTGATTGCTGGTATTTAGCACGCCCCCGCATTGATTTTGCCCCACCTTGCGATTGCTCACCACTCGGTTGTGGCCCGTCTTGCGCCCCTGGGAGAGGTTGCCGCATCGCCTCTCCAATTTTCTGCATCTCGGTATCGAGAGCTTCCCTAGCCGCTTTGATTTGTGCCATTTCACCCCCTTTCAGAGCCTCCTTTAGAGCATCTATTTTGGACTGAATTGACGCGGCGACTTCTGTCTGGGATCTTATCCTTGTATTCCTTTAGCGCCTTTTCAGCGCGGAAAATAAGGGCATCCGCGTCATTTTTAATCTCAATTTCCTCTTTCCGCTTCGATCCTCCTCCTTATGCAATTCGGCATCTTTGACCATCCTCTGGATCTCATCTTCACGCAATCCCGATTGAGCTTCGATACGGATTTTTTGTTCTTTCCCCGAAGACAAATCTTTCGCAGAGACGTGGAAGATTCCGTTGGCATCGATGTCAAAGGCCACCTCGATTTGTGGCACACCGCGCGGTGAAGGAGGAATATCGGTCAGATCAAAACGGCCGATCTCCTTATTGTCTCGTGCCATGGGGCGCTCCCCTTGCAGGACAACAATTGTCACGGCGGGTTGGTTATCGCTGGCCGTTGAGAAGACCTGTTTTTTTTGAGTCGGGATCGTTGTGTTTCGTTCTACGAGTGGAGTCATCACACCACCCAGGGTCTCAATTCCGAGTGTGAGAGGGATCACATCGAGCAGAAGAACATCTTTTACCTCGCCACCCAACACGCCCCCTTGGATCGCAGCGCCCACGGCGACCACTTCATCAGGGTTGACCCCTTTGTGTGGGCTCTTTTTTGAAGATGCTCTTCACCATTTCTTGGACAGCAGGCATCCGGGTCATCCCGCCGACGAGCAAGACCTCGTCGATTTGCTCCGGAGTCAATCTGCATCTTTGAGCGCCTTTAAGCAAGGCTCTCTCGTACGGACGATCAGATGCTGCAGTTAGCGCTTCTAGTTTGGAACGTGTCAATGTCAAAGCGAAGTGTTTGGGGCCGGTGGCATCCATAGTGATAAATGGCTGATTGATTTCTGTCGTCGTACGCCAGAAAGCTCGATTTTTGCTTTTTCTGCAGCATCGCGCAGTCGCTGCAGCGCCATTTTATCTTTGCTTAAGTCGATCCCCTGCTCTTTTTTAAACTCATCCAGGATCCAGTGGATAATGGCATTGTCAAAATCATCACCGCCCAAATGGGTATCGCCATTGGTCGCAAGCACTTCAAAAACCCCCTCGCCAATTTCAAGGATCGAGATATCAAAGGTACCGCCGCCCAAGTCAAAGACGGCGATTTTCTTATCCCCCCCCTTTCGAGGCCATAGGCAAGGCTGCCGCTGTTGGCTCTGGGATGATTCGTTTAACATCGAGCCCTGCAATCCGTCCTGCATCACGTGTCGATGCTCTTTGCGAGTCGTTAAAATAGGCGGGCACGGTAATCACCGCCTCGGTCACCGTCTCTCCGAGATAGGCTTCTGCTGTCTCTTTCATCTTGATGAGGATGGCCGCGGCGATCTCTTCAGGGGTGATCAGTTTCCCATCCACTTC
This sequence comes from uncultured Chlamydiales bacterium, assembly GCA_963705695.1. GTDB lineage: Bacteria > Chlamydiota > Chlamydiia > Chlamydiales > JAAKFR01 > CAVPKN01. The sequence continues at coordinate 40,294 of CAVPKN010000012.1, read as the reverse complement.
AAAGACAGCATCCCCTTTATCATTGGCAGTGACTTTAAAAGGGACTGTTTTAATTTCAGATTGCACTTCACTGTGCTTGCGTCCGATGAATCGCTTGGAAGAGTTGATTGTTCTTTCGGGGTTTGTGATCGCCTGCCTTTTTGCAGGGACCCCAACGAGTCGTTCATTTCCTTTATAGGCGACGACTGAAGGGGTCGTACGTGTCCCTTCAGCAGAAGCGATGACCTTAGCTTGGCCCCCTTCCATAACAGCCACGCACGAGTTGGTAGTTCCTAGGTCAATGCCGATAATTTTCCCTTTTTTTGTCTGTTCAGCCATGTTTATTGTCCTTCAGTCGATTTTTCTTTTTCTTCTTTTTCTTCTTCGTGGAGCTTTAGCTACTTTAACGCGGGCAACACGGATCGGCCTATCGCCCATTTTATAGCCGCGCACAAACTCTTCAACGACGACTCCTGGTGGATATTCTGTCGTGACAACCATTTCAACTGCTTCATGTAAATGGGGATCAAATTGTTTACCTACACTGTGGTACTCTTGCACTCCATGGTTGAAAGAATTTGTTTAAATTGATTTAAAAGCATTTCGAATCCTATGGCCCAATTTCTTACCTCATCCGACATGCTTTCAGCAAATTGCAAAGCCTTTTCTAAACTATCGATCGGGTGGAGAAATTCGGCTAACATATTTTCAACGGCGTATTTCGTCATCTCTTGCCGCTCTTTTTGCATCCGTTTTCGGACATTTTCAGATTCCGCCAGCATCCGCATATATTTTTCTTGGCACTCTTTCAATTCTTTTCGGAGAAGTTGTGCCGGATCTTCTCGTGCCTCCTGTTGCCCTTCTGAGGGCTCTTTGTTCTCACTCGGTTCTGTTTCATCCGTCATATTTTTTTTCCTTGATTTTCCAATAATTTTTGCGCCGTGCGATCAACAATTAAGAAGTCTTTCTCCTGCATATGGGGAGTCGTTCGGGGTTGACGGAAAGAGAGTTTGAACTTAACAAGACTTTTCGTCAGTGATTGCGAGATGCAATGGGAGAAATGGGTCACCGTTGCAAATAGCTTCCGATAGGGCATGCGACAAGGACCGAGGATCCCGACAGCGCCGGCAGGGACCTGACCTAAACGGTAAGGAATCGCGATGACAGAAGCACCCTTGTGCAGCAGAGGCGTAAGGGGCTAAATCTTTACCGATCCAATAGCGGAGTCCCCCATCGCGGACACAGTCATTCAATAACAAACGCATGTGGTCGCTATTTTCAAAGAGAGAAAGACCCGTTGTTAAAGCGATAGGATCGCTGAATTCAGGATAGGCGAGGAGTTGAGAAAAACCCGTTCGAAACACATCTTCGTCACTGAAATTGGAATACCGGACAATGTAGCGGACCATCACTTCGTTATAAATTTCTTGGGCGTATTTTTCCTCTTCCTCTGTTAAATTTTCCGGTTTAGCACTCCCCTTAACCCGCCATTGGAGATAGCTCTCCATCCGTTTACATGAAAAGGCGCTGAGTTTATCGTGAATGGGTAACACTTCGGTGAGGATTTGACCAAAGTCGGTCACCATCACACACAGAATCCGCTCTTGGTCAATGTGTGACTAGTTTGATCTCGAAGATAAAATCGTGATCAAACCGGACCGATGTCAAAAACGTAGCATACCCTGTGATTTCACTTAATTGCTCTGCTGCAAGCTGAAGGTAGCGCATCAAATGGCGAGGGTTTGATTGCTCTAGTTGCGTCAATTTCTCCTCGATATCAGGGATAGGGGGAAGGGGGTTTTCAAGGCAGTCGGCTGCATAGAGTCTAAATGCTGCATTTGTAGGGATCCGCCCCCCCGATGAATGGGGCTGACGCAAAAACCCCTCCTTTTCAAGTTCGGCAAAGTAGTTACGGATGGTGGCGGAACTTAAGTGATCAAACCCATGTTCTCTTAACGTATTAGAACCAATGGGTTTCCCTGTAGACAAATAGAGCTCTACTAGGCCCAAAAGAACACTTAACTCACGGCTCTGTTTTTTTGAACTTCCTTGCTTCGGAGGCATAGATTTTAACTTCATTTACAATAGTGCCTATCACTCCTCGACTCAACTCGCAAGGAGTTGACCTTCGTCGAGATAGTTGCATCTTGATCGCTGCAATTCCTCTAGCAAAGAGAAAAAATGCGCGTAAGATGAATTACGAAAATAATAATCGGAGAGGGGAAAAGAGGTCAAGCGTTTTTAGCACTCAAGCTGCCAGAGTGCTGATTTTTCAAACAACCCCCTTATTTTTAATATTTTATTGTTGATTTACTCAGCGAAAATAAGATATAATTAAGAACGTATGGAAATTAAAGCAATTCCACAATCGGTTCTATTTTCTCTTTTTCCACCCATGGCACCGGGCGGAGCGTCCGATCCGCAGAAGCTTTTTTCAGCATCGATGATGCTCTATCTGTTTCAACTCCACTATCTGATCATGCAATCATGGAAACAATTCGGGGAGACGCAAAAAGCGATAGCCCACGAAAACGATGCAGCCCATCAGAGCAGGACAAAAAGAAGGGCAGAAGAGGAAGCGATCCGCGCCGAGGGGCAGCGGCGCTATTCACAGCTCACACAATTGAACTATCTGCAGGTAGGTCGACAAGCGAGTCAATTTTGTTGCTACGACGGAGCCTACGCAGACGATGGGAGTCGTCATCTCTCTGTGCCCGTTTAACCGTGATACCGATTCCGGGTAGGCTCCAGAACAGTAACTGTCCATTCAACTTATACTTTTCATGTCAACACAACGGTAAGAACGACAGCAATCCCGCCGACAATTTTATGCGGTTAATTTTTTACTACAGAGCTCACAGAGCACACAGAGTTAATCGCTTGTGGTCAGTCGAAGCGATAGCGCTCGACCAAGGCCCGCGTATGCGAGTTTGGCCGGCTCTGTGCGCTCTGTGTTCTCTGTGGTTATAAAAAAGTTTACGAAAACTTTTATCAAACCTACTCGATGGAATCGACCGGCAGGAATTACTGTAAGAACGATGTGGGGTCGCACATTGAGTTAATTATTATCGTGCTTATCGTGAGGTTTCTAGCTATGGATTGTTAATTTTTGGCTGGCCCAGTTGAGGATCTCTGAAGCGGGAATCAGCTCCTTCTCCCCAAGACGAGATTCAATTTCGACTTTCTCATCGCTGATGAATGATTTTCCGATGATCAGTTTATAGGGAATGCCGAGCAGATCGCTATCTTTAAGCTTAAAGCCTAGGCGTAGATCGCGATCGTCAAGGAGGGGCTCATAACCAGCATGCTGGAGGTGGTAATAGAGATTTTCGGCTTGGGCGATCAGGGTTGGATCTTGGAGAGTTGCCGCGGTGATCCAAATTTTATAAGGTGCGATGGCCATTGGCCAAATGATCCCTTTTTCATCGTGCTTTTGCTCAATGCAGGCCGCAGCTGTCCTTCCCACACCCAGTCCATACGTCCCCATCCAAATTGGTTGGGTTCTTCCCTGTTCATCCTGAAAGAGAGCGCCGAGTTGCTCTGTATAACGGGTGCCTAAATTGAATATATGCCCGACCTCAATCCCGCGCTGGATTTTGTAGGTGCCCCCGGGAATATGGGGACAGCTATCTCCCTCCTCAGCAAGGAGAAAATCTTCGAATTCTGGCAGCGGCAGATCCCTTTCCCAATTGAGATTCACATCGTGAAGATCTTCCTGGTTGATCGCTGCCACAAAATTGGTCATCGGCTGCGCCGTTGTGTCCACATAGAAGGGGATTGGACACTTTTCGGGACCGATAAAGCCAATCTTTGTCCCTGTTTGTTGCACCACTTCCTCTGGACTTGCTAACGCAATCTCGAGGGCCCCAAAGCGGGTCTGCACTTTCACTTCATTAATGGTGCGATCCCCTCTGATCCCAATCGCCACAAATTTCTCATGATCGGCAAAGATCAATTTATAAACGATCGTTTTCAAAATGAGCTGTGGCGCGACTTTAAGAAAACGGGCCAATTGTTCGATAGTCGTCACGGAGGGCGTTGCGATCCGCTCCCTTTTATTCACACTTGTTGCGTAGGGGAATGAGGGGGGGATCGACTTGGTCATTTCGACATTGGAAGCGTAATCGCCACACACCATGACCACATCTTCACCAATAGCGGCTTTGACCTGGAATTCCTCCGATTTCCCTTTCCCAATCTTGCCGCCATGGACTCTACCAATCACAAAATCGAGTCCCAATCGTTTGAAGATATTGGAATAGGCAATCTTCATGCTTGTGTACTGCTCCTCCATCCCTTCAGGATTTTGCGAGAAAGAGTAACCATCTTTCATGATGAATTCTTTGCAGCGAATGAGGCCAAAGCGGGGGCGGATTTCATCTCTAAATTTTGTTCCAATTTGGTAGAGATTGTAGGGAAGCTCCTTATAATAGAGACCCAGTTAGCCACAACAGAGACCACTACCTCTTCGTCGGAGTGGGTGCCAGGCAGAAGGAATGACCTTCCCGATCTTCGAGAGTATAAAGGAGATTTGCTGAGGTAAAATCCTCCCACCGTCCCGTTCGTTTCCACAAACTAGCGGGATGGAGGAATCGCATTGAAACTTCCTGACCGCCAGCCTGATCACACTCCTCTCTGATGATTTCAATCAGTTTTTTCAACACTTTCCACATCAATGGTGTATAAGTGTAACTTCCTTTCCCCAGTCTTTTTAATATCCACCCCGTTCCAGCAACTGATGGGATACAATATGAGCTTCATGAGGGGCTTCTTTAAAGGTGCGAAAAAACAGCTTGGACGCTTTCATATCCCACTACCATACAGTAACCCCCTGAAATAATGCAAACAGCCACTAATAGACGGGGGTTTGAGAGAATCGCCATATATTAAAAATATCTTTATCAGAAATTAATGTTTACTTGATATAATTTTTTATAAATGGGAATTGTATTATGTTTATTAAAATAAAAGAAAAATAGAAAATTATATGCCTTCAATTCCAGAGGAAAGGAAGCCAATAGTAATTTCTATAGCAGTAGGTATTATACTGAGTGTAGGATACGTGCTTGCTTCAATAGGCATTGCACATTTCATTCCCCAATGGTCAGGTACAACTTATTGGTGGAACCCTGTCGAGGAACACCCCATTAGCAGCTTTGCTTATATATCTCTTGAGCAACTCTCTTTAAATTCTTGGGGCTTCTCTGCACTGGTCATTGGAACCACAATGGTATCTGTAGTGCTTATTTGTAGTGTGTATTTGATCAAAGAGAAAATCGCAGCCTACTTCAAGTCAAAGGAAAATGACCCTCAAAAGACAAATCTTCAAAATTATAAGCCTATTATTGCGGTAGCTTTGATTTCGATCGCGATTTCAATCACCTTATTTATCTTGTCATCGCATCTCCTACAAAATCTAGACACCCGACACATCTATTTTTATGGTTTTTATGACGATTACCATACTCATGTTGTAGAAGGAGTCATGATGATTTCTCAAACCCAATTTGATGAGATCATTGGATTAGGGGCAAGTGGCGCTTTTACCTCAGGAATTGCCCTATTTTCTTTAGGTAAACTCATTGCTTCTACCTTTCGCTCAAAAGAGGATTTAGAGGCAAAGCCCTATTCTCCACACAATGATGTGTGAACTCTCATCAGATTTTTGTACGTATGAAATACGGATATAATGTAACATTAAAAAAAAGGCTGTTATGGATACACTTAAAGAAAAGCGGATTGAAATAAGATCTTCTGAAGAGGAAAAACAAGAATTTGAGGAAGCAGCTGCCCTAGTTCACATGGGGTTAAGTGAATTTATACGATTTGCAACGCATCTTTATGTTAAAAAAGTGCGTGAGGAACGTCAAAATATCATCCTGTCCAAGGAAGCAGGGATAGCATTTCTAAATGCTCTTGAAAAGCCACCGGAGCCTAGTGAAAAACTCAAGGAAGCAATGCGCAGACATTCAAAGAATGTCAAAAAATGACTCAATTCAATCCTACGGTTTCAATCACAAAAACTTCTCCATCCCAATACAAAAGCTTTTCCTGTACAGAACCTGCACTTGATGAATACATAAAGAGGTATGCAATCAATCACGAAAAGATGGGCATAGGGCGTACTTTTGTTTTACGGAATGACGCTATCGTTATTGGATATTACACTCTAAGCGCTGCCCAGATCTCCATGAATGACCTGCCACAAGAATATAGAAAGAAAATGCCTAAATATCCTGTTCCTGCATCCAGATTATGCAGGCTGGCTGTAGATCAGTCTCATCAAGGAAAGAAAATAGGAGAGCATCTGGTGGCAGATGCCATTAAACGTGTACTTCAAGCTGATAGTGTCATGGCTATTCATTCTCTGATCGTAGATGCAAAAAATGAGAAATCAAAGAAATTTTATTTAAAATACGCGTTTCTTCCCTTAGAAGGTTGTGATTTAAACTTATTTCTCCCTCTTGTCACTTTAAGGAAAGCAAAAGAAGATTAAAGGGATTATGAACCTATCCCACTATTGGCAAAAAATGCGTTTTGGCTCTTTTTCCGCATCTCAAGTATGCCCTTCGAAGCGGCTCTAAAATCTGCAAAAAAAGCCTTTAAAAATCATATTTTTCGAATAGACCTCTTGCGCAATTAAATGACGTCATTTAATTACGCAAGAGGTCTAATAATGGGACAGGTTCATTTGCGGCGGTCGAGGAGCATGTAGAAAAGGGGGATGAAGAAGATGCCGAAAAGGGTGGCAAAGAGCATTCCGCCCATGACTCCGGTGCCTACGGAGTGGCGGCTAGCGGCCCCTGCACCGGTGCTGATCACTAGGGGAAGAACGCCAAAGATGAAGGTGAGGGAGGTCATGAGGATGGCGCGGAACCTCTGCCTGGCGCCATCTAAGGCTGCTTGACGCGCATCGAGCCCCTCCTTCCGTTTTTGCATGGCAAACTCGACAATTAAAATGGCATTTTTTGAAGCTAGAGCGATGAGAGTGACTAAGCCAATTTGGAAGTAAACATCGTCTTCTAAGCCGCGGAGCCAGACAGCAAAAAGAGCCCCTAAGATCCCAAAAGGAACGCCCAGAAGGATGGCAACGGGTAGGGACCACCGTTCATAGAGAGCGGAAAGGATCAAAAATACGAGCAGGAGGGCAAACACGATTGCCAGAGGGCCGGCGCCCCCTGCTGTTTTTTCAGCATACGCTTCCCCACTCCATGAATAGGAGACTGTTTCGGGGAGGATCTGTTGAGCGATCTCTTCCATCGCTTTCATGGCGTCTCCTGAGCTATATCCTTCCCCTGGTGCTCCATTGATTTTAGCTGCAGGGAAATTATTAAAGCGGCTGATCAGATTACTTCCTTGACTGGGTGTGAAGTTAACAAGTGTTTTGATCGGAATCATGTGTTGATCGGTGGAACGGACATAGATATTGCCGACCTCCTCAAGAGTGGAGCGGAAGTCAGGGTCTGCTTGGATCATCACTTGGAACACATGGCCATATTTATTAAAATTATTCACATAGACGGAACCGAGCTGGCTTTGGAGGGTTTGATAGACCTCTTTAATGGGGACTTTGAGTGCCTGTGCTTTAGTCCTGTCTACATCGGCAAAGATCTGCATGCAATTGCTCTGGATTGCCGTTGTTAAACCACTCAGCTCAGGCCTTTTTTTCCCCACCTCTATAAACTGTTTCGTGATCGTTTCCAAAGTGGCGTTGTCCCCTTCACCTGAATTGATGATCCAAAATTCGAATCCTCCGACAGTGCCAAGACCCTGAATCGCTGGGGGGTTAAAGGGGAACACTTGCGCTTCAGCAATCTGTCGGTATTCCTCGCCAAGTTTTTTTAAAACAGCGGGGGCTTGTAGAGCGGTCGCGTGCCTGTGACTCCAATCTTTGAGCATGATGAAATAGGTGTTCACCGTCGTGCGATTGAGGTTTTCAAGCAAGCTAAAACCAGTTAATGAGATCAGATTTCGAACGGCGGGATGTTTCAAGGTCAGAGGGCCCACTAGGTCCGTGACTTGTTGCCCACGCTCCAAACTGGAACCATCAGGAGTTGTTGCAAACGCAAAAAGATACCCTTGATCTTCTTGGGGAACAAGGCTTGTTGGGATCATTTTAAAAAAGAGAAGGGTGGCGATAATGAGGAGTATAAAAATGGTCAAACCTATTTTGGAATGATTGATTAACCAGGAGGATCCCCGAGTGTAGTATTCGGTCGTTCGATGAAGTCCACGGTTAAAAAGGGCCCCTAGTTTGGTTGGCTTCGGATGTTGCTTGAACAACAGTGCAGCCAATACAGGACTCAGCGTGAGAGCGACAATGCCTGAAAAGATCACCGAGGTGGCAATGGTTAAGGCAAATTGTTTGTAGAGTTCCCCAGCAATCCCACCTAAAAAAGCAACAGGGATAAAGACGGCGCAGAGCACAAAAACAATAGCCACAATAGGGCCGGAGACCTCCTCCATGGCTTTTAGGGCTGCCTCTTTTGGCGAAAGGTTCCTCTCATGCATATTTCTCTCGACATTCTCTACGACGACAATGGCATCATCAACCACAATGCCGATAGCAAGCACCAGTCCAAACAGTGTCAAGGTGTTGAGTGTGAAGTCAAGGAGATACATCCCCGAAAAGGATCCAATAATAGAGACCACCATGGCAATGACAGGGATCAATGTGGCTCTTAGATTCTGTAAGAAGATAAAAACGACAAGGGCAACGAGAATGGCTGCTTCAAAGAGGGTTTTTTCCACCTCTCGGATCGAAATTTTAATGTAGGTTGTCGTGTCATACGGTATAGAATAGGTAATTCCTTGGGGAAATCTCTTAGAGAGTGTCTTTAAAGTCGATCGCACTTCTTTAGCGATGTCAAGCGCGTTGGCTCCATACTCTTGGTAGATGGCAATGAAAGCGCCGTTTTTCCCATCAATGGCCCCGCTGACACTATAGTCTTGTGCCCCCAGTTCTGTATGGCCAATATTTTTAATGAGGACAGAGGCGCCATCTGGAGTCGCTCTAAGAATGATATTATCGAAGTCTGCCGGCTCGCTCAAACGCCCCAAATCGGTCACTGGAAGCGTAAGGGGAGTGGGACGCGTTTGCGGAGGGTAACCCAACAATCCGATCGGGTAGTCTGTGTTTTGGCTTTCGATGGCATCGGCTATATCTGTTGTTGTAATTCCAAGCTGTGCCATTTTATCAGGACGGAGCCAGACCCTCATCGCATAGTTACGGGCATTGATGACAGTGGCATTGGTGATCCCGGGGAGACGCTGAAGAGCATCAGCGATCTGTATGGTTGCAAAATTGTTGATGTAGAGATCGGTGTATTTTTCTCCCTCCCCTTGAAGCACAATCAGCATTAAAATCGTAGGCGTTTGCTTTTTGACGGTGACACCTTCTTTTTGAGCCTCTGCGGGAAGTTCTGGCATCGCTAAATCGACTCGATCTTGGACATTATTGAGGGCTTGGTTGATATCAGATCCGATTTCGAAGAACACATTGAGAGTCAAATTACCACTTGAAGCGCTTTCAGAATACATGTAGATCATATTCTCGACGCCATTGATTTGATCTTCGAGGGGTGCTGCCACTGTGTCGGCGATGGTTTGGGCGCTAGCTCCTGGGTATGAAACAGTAAGCTGAATTTGGGGTGGCGTAATATTTGGATATTGTTCAATCGGAAGATTAAAAAAGGCGACACCCCCAGCTAATGTGATGAGAATGGAGATGACGATGGCGAAAATGGGGCGGTTGATGAAGAATTTAGAGATCATTCCACTTCCGCTTTAAAAGTGGATGTTGCTGTCACGTTGACTTGGGCGCCATTTTGCACCTTATTTGTACCTGAAGCGACCACATGTTCACCTGGCCGCAGTCCTTTTTGTATGACCCAATAATTTTGATACCAGCTTCCCGTCTCTACTGAGCGTAAGGAGACCGTTTGGTCGGCACCAATCACCCAAACGTGCTTCCCATTGTTTCCTTGAAAGACCGATTCTTGGGGAACTAAAAGAGCATTGGGGCGTAAAGCTCCTGAGACATAAGCGCGGACAAACTGTCCTGGTAAAATTTCACTTTTGGGATTTGGAAATTCGGCACGCACTGTCATCGTTCCTGTTTTTGGATCGAGAGTGGGGGATAGAAAATTCACTTTCCCTTGATGAGGATAGAGCGAGCCGTCGGCCATCTCTAAAGTGACCGTGTAATTTTCCTCTTTTGGCAAGATCAAACTCTCTGTTGCGCCTTGAGATTTTGCAGCGAGCAATTCGTTATCTGATACCGAAAAATAGACCCAGATTGGGTCGATGACGGAGACCTCTGTCAATAAGCCATTCACGTTGGGTGTGATTAAGGATCCCTCACGAAACAACGCTCTTTGTGTTAAACCTCGGATGGGGGAGGTAATATAACTATAGCTCAAATTGAGTTCTGCTTGGAAAAGATTGGCCTTTGCAATAATCACCGCAGCTTCTGCTGCCAATACTTGAGCAATTGCATTATCTAAATCCCTCTCGCTGGCCGCGTTTTCCTTGTAAAGAGGTTCTATCCGTTTGAGATTTTCTTTGGCTCGCCACAAGATCGCCTCTTCTCTAGCAAGCGCCCCCTTGGCTGAATCGACGCTGGCTATAAAGGGGCGGTGATCGAGTTCAAAGAGGAGCTTATCTTTATCAACCATACTCCCTTCAAGATAGTCGATCGCAATGAGATATCCTTCAACTCGGGCTCGGATCTCAACGGGATGGGAGCTTTTGGCGACGCCGACAAACTGGAATTTAGCAGGAACTGTATACGGTTCTACGCAAAAAGCCGCGACGCTGACCGGCGGTTTTTCCGTCGGCTTACTGCACCCGGCACTCCACAATAGAATCGCAAAATAAAGAATGAAAGCCCGCATAAAATTCTTCTTTATTCCATCTCATGTTTGCTCTAAAAAAACAACTGAATGAAAACGCTGAGATCGAGACTTTTTTTCAGCATCGGTGGGGTGTTTCTCATCGTTGCGATTCTCAATTACTTTTTGCCAAAAATATTTGTCACTCACGATGTCGATAAAGGTGCTGCATACCTTAAAGGGAAAACAGATGAGTACCAAAAAAAAATCATCAAACTCACTACTTCCTGGGTGACCTATCGCTTTTTAAATATGGCAGCGCAGCTGAATGCTGCCTCTCATGCATTGGAGCTAAAAAATATAAATTCCAAAACGGAATTTAACGCCGATCCTTGGCACATGGCAGCAACGGCGATTCGAACCGACCCGGAAATCGCTTTTGTCCAAGTGAGCAGTCCCACACAAAGCGCGATCATTACTCCCGAAGGAGCCTCCCTCTATCTCCCTTCGTGGGCACGTGATGGGGACAAATTATGGATCCGATTGAGCCCTGGTGACATTTTTCTCGCCACGCCTTTAGAGGGGCAGAAAAATACATTTCTTCTTTACAAACCTAGAAATGGAGAGGAGAGGACCGATCTACAATTTATCTCTTTTTTACCCTTATCTGAAACGATCCCGCTCAAAGATCAGCCCCAAGGACTCTACGATCAGTTACGGGTCAAGGAGAATTTGTTGCTCCAAAAAACCGAATTGATTGAACAGCTGCTCCCTTGGCACCAAAAAGCTGAAGGGATCTTACGCGTCGATGCTGATTTTAAACAGGGTATTGCGTTGCTAAGTCGTGAACTGTTTTCAGATCACCTTTTTGCGGAACCGATTCGCACGGAGGGATTCCTTCTTGTGCACCGGAAGGAGGGGGACTATGTCGATCTTGCACAATGGGTCTTAACAGGGGAATCCCCTTCCCAACAGATACTCATTGGGTTTTCCCTCTCCACTATCTGCAGTGAAATCGGAAAGATGATTCAAAAGCCCATTCTTCTCTATTACCACGGCAAATTAATAGCAGCCTTCACCATTGAAGGAAAAGATCTTCCTTTGCAAGAACTCTCTTTTGATCAAGGGAAAATCATCTGGGATCACACCATTTACGCTCAGTCTCCGGTCCAGATTGCCGATTTAGATATCGATATATTAACTCCACTCTCGGAAGTTGAAGCGATTCCTAATTTTCTAAAAAAGTTGCGCGATTCATTGATTGCCAAAATTTCAGGTAATCTATTGGCGGTATCGATAGGGGTATTTGGTTTGGCGCTTCTCCTTCTAGCGCGGATTTCAAAGCGGATTGCACGACCGATTGCTCTTTTGGCCGAGGCTTCTGAAGAAATTGGGAAGGGGAAGTATGATGATCTTCATCTCCCTGCTGTCGAAAAAAGAGAAGATGAGGTAGCCACATTAACACACTCGTTCCACAAAATGGTGGGGGCGCTTCGCGACCGGGAAAAAATTAGGGGAGTTCTCAACAAAGTGGTCTCAAAGGAGATCGCCTCCCGCATTTTAAGCAGTAGCATCGAGTTAGGAGGGGAGGAGAGAAATCTCACAATTCTATTTAGTGATATTCGTGGCTTTACCCCTCTATCGGAAAAATTGGATCCTCAAACACTAATCGGGTTGCTGAATACCTATATGACACGGATGTGCCGAATTATCGATGAAACCAATGGTGTGGTGGATAAATTTATAGGAGATGCGATTATGGCTCTCTATGGCGCTCCTCTTCCTTTAGAGCACCATGCTGAAAAAGCAGTGGAGGCTGCGCTCCACATGATGGAAAATCTCAAATTGTGGAACGAAGAGAGGGGGGTGACGCAACCTCAAATCAAAGTAGGGATTGGCATCCACACAGGTCTCGCTTTTTCCGGCAATATGGGGGCCGAAAACCGGCTCAATTACACCGTAGTGGGAGCCAATGTAAACTTAGCGTCTAGACTCTGCTCCGCCGCCGCACCGATGGAGATCCTAATCTCAGAAGACACCTACCGCGCGCTTCCCAATCCCCATAAATTCAAAATCATCAAACGGAACCCAATCCCCTTAAAGGGAATCGACCATCTTGTCCCCATCTACGCGATCTCTAACACGTAAGGGATCCCTATTTCCGAGTTTCTTCAATTTCACTCTTTTTCTCTCTATAGGCACTATAAGATAAAGTGGAAATACCTCCACTTATAAGCGTTACTGCAATAATTATATAAAAATGGGTGCTCCCTAGAAAGCTCGCAGTAAAGACTGAATGCAAAGAGAGATTAAATAATGCAAATAGGGTTAAAACGCCTGTAATAATGGAACATATTACGAGAGTCGTAGCATCCTGCTGGGGTGTGCCACGGTTCGCCACATTGTAAAATCTGGAACAACAACTAGATTGTTTATTCTTTATCTTAATCGGATTACCTGAACTCATCTATCGCTACCCTTACTAACCCAACTGTAAGACCTACGGCAAGTCCAATGGTTTATCATACTATCTAGACATACAAGCGTACTCATAAAATTCAAGCCTCCAAAAAATGGGCATAGTACAGATGGCACAAATTTATTCCTAAAAAAAATTTGCGGCGACGTCAAGCACGGTGTAGACTCCGCACTGTAATAATTTTTGGGAGCTGTTATACTTAACGGGTGTTTTTGCAAAGGGGAGAGATTTTCTATGTTCGAATCACGAGCTTAACGCGATGAAGAGGCGAAGTCGGATTATTAGAGAGGAGGCATTTTTTGATTGAACTGAATCGATTTCGATTTAAATGGTGGGCACTTTTTGGGGTCTCTCTTTTAGCTTTCACAGCTTTTTTAGATGCCACGATTGTAGATACAGCTTTGCCCTTTATTCAAACAGCTTTGAATGCAGATATTCTACAGCTTCAATGGATCACGAATATTTTTACCATTATTCTCAGTATGACAATGATCGCTATTGGCAAAATTGCTGATTCATGGGGTCGAAAAAGGATTTTCTACATTGGGGTGATTATTTTTGCTATTGCTGCTTTGGGAGCTGGTTTAAGCCAGTCTATAGATGTGCTCGTTTTCTTTCGTGGATTACAGGCTCTTGGCGCTTCAACTATTTTTATTGCTTCTTCCGCTTTGTTAACTGATTTGTTTCCTGAGAATGAAAGGGTGCGTGCTATCAGTATTTATGGTGGGATGACTGGATTTGGACTTATGATTGGCCCTTTTCTAGGTGGAATCTTGATCCAATTTCTGGGTTGGAGGTGGATTTTTTGGATTAATCTTCCTCTTATTGCAGTCGGATTGAGTGCCTGTTCTTTTAGTTTACGGGATCATTCCCATGAAGATCGTGGAATCAAAATTGATTGGCTAGGTCTTGCCCTTTTGATTATAGGTTTAGGCGCCTTAATGTATGGCATTGTTGAGGGAGCACAAAGCCACTGGATTTCAATTATAGCATGGATATTTATTGGAGTAGGCATTTGCGCACTTGCTCTGCTAATTATAATCGATAAACTCAGGGAGGATCCATTGCTTGATCTCCATATCTTCAAGGAAAAGCTCATCGTGCTTGCAGCTCTCAGCTGCGCCTTAGCGGGAGTCGTTTCAACAGTCTTTATGTTTTTCGATCCTCTCTATCTGCGCATTCTCCGAAAATTATCTCCTTTCATGATCGGTCTTCTTATTGCAGTGATCCCTGCTGCTCAGGCCATTATTTCTTTTATTTTTAATCGTGCCGTGAAACTGTTTGGTGTTGCTAATCTGTTGTTTTTTTCAGTCATAGCCGCTTTTTGCGCTGTTGCACTCCATCGGATGATCGATCTTCATAGTTCACTACTTTTCTTAATTTTGCCGTTTTTCCTTTTGGGTATTAATTGGGGTATCAGTAATTCAGCTGCGATTACTGCTGTCAACCAAGTCATTGCTACCCATGAAATAGGTGCAGCTTTGGGTACCATTGCGACTATTTGGAATATTGTAGGATCGATTCTACTGGCAGCTAGCACAGTTGTGTTCCATGCAGTAGAGAGTAGAAGCTCTTTTTTACCGGCTTTTCAAAGCGCGATTACTTTCAACATTGCCTTTGCGTTACTCATCCTGGCAGCTGCAACTTGGATTTATATAAAAATAAGAAAATCAGAACTGTAAACCATCTTATACCAAATCCAAGTAATAACTTCATAAAGTGAAGTTGGGTAATGCGATAGATTTGACAGATCGTTTCGAAGCCCATGGTTTTGCACCTGAGCGAGAAAGGATCTTTCAAAGAGGGCGTATTAAACGGCTTCAATTTATGAAGTTATTACTTGGATTTGGTATTACATCAAGCAATGGAATACGCGAGCGGGAGGAAAGTTCCACCAGATCTTATCGATCTCTCTTCCGTATTTAACCGCGAACTCTTTTTTCAATGAGATCATGTTTTTAAAATCTGCGGCAGATTTGCCAAAAAGGAGACGCTGTTTGAGGGTCTCTACTCCCAAATATTCGAAGTAAGCGAGGCGACCTCCTTTTCTCACGAGTTGCTCATATTTGTTTAAAATTTTGCCCACGGTTTCTGCACGGAAGGCATTTAGCGGGAGGCTGGAGAGAAGAAAATCAAAATTTTTCCCTTCAAAATCGAGAATGGAAAGTTCATGAATCGCCACTTGGTTGAGATCTCCAAATTTTTGTCGCAGAAGGGCGCAGAAGGTGGGGTCATTTTCAACAATGTCTAAGTGATCTGAAGGAGCCATTTTTTCGATGAGATAGTGTGTGAGCGCGCCAGAACCTGCTCCAACTTCGAGATACCGTTTTGGTTTAGGGTTAGAGCCTTTTTGTTCCAGCATGCAAAGAGCTAATTTTTTAGAGCTAGGGACTAATGATCCAATAGCTGTTGGGCTGGAGAAAAACTCTTTAATGAATACGTAAAGGTCTTTCACAATGAGTGCCGTTTTAATAATAAGTGATGCAGCTTATCGGGTCGATCGGTGATGATCCCATCAACTCCCCATTCAATCAGGCGCTGAATTTGAGCCATATTAAACTCCGTTCCCTCTTTTTCAGGATAGCCCCATGGAACGATTTTTAGCCCCCATTTTCTGGCTTCTTCGATGGCTCGAGTATCAAGATCCATTTGGTAAGGACCCCAACATGCACCTCCCAATCGATGGATCATTTTTAAAAGCGATTGATCAAAGCCATTCAAGGAGTATTCAGCTTGTAATAAAGAAACGTATCTTTTCTCTTCGAAGGGGGGAGTCAAGAAGGTCGTTTTGATCTCCTGATTTTCATTTTTAAGAGCATAAAGACATCGGTAATCAAATGATTGCACTTCACATTTTGCAACGATATTTAGCTTTTTAAGAAGATCAGATAACGTTTTTGCCAACATTTCTGGAGAAGGAGTGAGCTGTCTTTTTTCCAGGTCCGTTTTGATTTCGATCTGAAATCGAACAGCAGGATTGTAAGTTGTCACAAAAGAGATCGCCTCGGCCAAGCGGGGAATGGGTGCATAATCGATCCTTTTCTGATCGGGAAAATAGGTGAAATATTCTGAGCGTGGATTGATTCCTCCTACATTGTAATGTATCAATTGCGAATAATTTAAAGAAGAGAGGGGAAGTCGCTCTGAGATGAATTCTCCACTGGAGTCGCGGGTTGTATCGGGATTCAACTCGAGGTCGTGTGTAACTACCCACTCCTCATCTTTAGTCATTACAATATCGAAATCGATCCAATCGATTTGATGTTGCAGTGTCGTAGCGCAGGCAAAAAGGGTATTTTCTGCCGCCAGTCCCCGTCCAGCTCTGTGGGCATAAATCTGCAACATCTTACTTAATATTACCTTGAAAGGGAATAAGAGGGATAGAAAAAAAGGCAGGTGAACTTAGAGTTCACCCGCCTTCTGTCTAAGAATCAATTAACTGAGATTAAGGGCAGCAGCCTGTTCCGCAGTTATTACCGCAGGAGTATTTCCAATAGTACTGAGGAATATATGTGCACTGTGGCTCGCAAATCACTCTATTGTAGTATTTGCAATCTGGTACATCATAGTATTCGCAAACTTGTTTGCAACGTGTTTCGCAGTAATATTCTGGAACGTAACGGCATCTTTGTACTTGGTAGTACTGAGGTACCCAACGGCAGCATTTTTTTGAGCAAGGAACGCATTCCTGAACACAACGTTTGGTGCTGTAGTAATAGGGCTGATACCGTACATACTGGCAGTAGCAGTTGTTGGTAGGCTGATCGCATGGGCTTCCGCAATCGCTTTGGCAAGCACCACAATCATTTCCACCACCATATCCAACATCTCCACAAGCGCTTGTCCCACAGCAACCAGCAAATGCTCCTTGTGCTGTAAAGATGCTGAGTAAAGATGCGCCGATAATGAACAGCTTTTTCATACTTTCTCCTTTGTTAAATCGAATCTTGCCTAATCTCTATAGCAAGGAATCAAGATTTAATTTACTTACTTAAGCACATAATATATTTTTTAAATTATTTTCTGCAAGTTGATTGCAACTTGTTAAACAAACTTAAAACTAACATTTTTTTTAAAGACAACTTGGCCTCCGTTCCGAGAATGGAGGCTATCCAATTATTTAAAAACCAAAGACTTAGAAATTGTAAAAACGCTTCTTCTTTTTATGCGCTATTTACTCGGTAGATCATTAAGAAAGGAATAAGAACTTGATTTAAACAAATTTTTATAATATAATTTTATGTTAATTTGGAGGTAATTATGTTTAAGTATTTAACTTATGTTTTTTCGGTTCTTTTATTAAGCGTTTCTACTTTATTTGCTGTTCCCTCAAGTCCTATGATGGGCCCCCCTCCACCTCGCATGGATCTCAAGGCCCCTTATACAAAAAGCGCCCAAATCAAGCTCGTCCGGGCCGAAAACATCCTTGCTACCCTTGTTCCTGATCCTCAAAGTTATCATTTGATGTTATCGAGTCACCCCTCTATAGGAGCCGAGGCGGTCCCCCCTTTTGTTTTTTCCGATAAGCCCACGGTGATTATTTATCAGGGAACATTAGCTCCCTCTCGCTCCAACGAGGAAGCGGCTTTTGTACTCGCCCATGAATTAGGCCACTTGAACCTCTATCATAATGAAAAAATGGATGAAAGTATGGGTAAGGTGTTCACTGGACCGCCTCTCGGGATCAGTGGCACTACCTTTGCGATCTATCAGCAAAAACTGCATGAGCGAGAGGCTGACCAATTTGGTCTTTCCCTATATAAGAATGCGGGATACGATTTAAACTTCTTCCCTTTCACATTAAAATTATTGAAGATCAATCAAAATATCCATTTCGGCAGCAGCAAAATTTTTGCTAAACCCCTCACTTCCCTCTCCATGAAAGATGCCCACTTTAATATGAAGGAGCGATTCGAGTTCTTAACCGATCAATCTCACATACTATAATCTAAAAAAATCCCCAACTTTTTAGAAATTAAGCAGGTCAATCTGACCTGCTTTTTTTATTTACACTTGCAATAATTTAAATTTAATTATAATTATAATAATAGAACGCGATCGCAATTCGTTAATTATTAGGGGGAAGATATGGTTACTCGCAAAACCACGAGTGAGAAGCGCTCGGCGGCAGGGCGCAAAGGGGCCTTGGCTCGTGGGGGAAAAAAAAGCGGGAGTCGGAGTAAGAAAACCACACGCGCAGGAGGAAGTAAACCCCGCGTGGCGGCTAAAGAAGTCCGAGCAAAGAGAAAAAGCCGCAAAATAGAGGTGAGTGATCAAGACGTTGGTTATGGCAAGAATGTAGAAAAGCATTTTGAACGCCCTGTTAATAGGAGAAGTGGGGCTGAGGCGCGCTGGGAGAGCATGTGGGAAAAAAGTAGAGTCCCTTATAAACGCACCGGAAAACAGGTCCGAACGCGAGATGCAGAGCAGCGGTGGGAAAGAAATTATGAGGAGGGAGCCCGAAGAAAAATGCCGGTCGAAAAAAATGAGAGTCCTTTTGGTCTAGTTACGATCAGGGGCACGCGCAAAAGGCGTGGCTAGTGCCCGACCGCGCAAATTTTTAGCATTTTGACGCTCGCCAAAATGCTAAAAACTTACGCGGTCGGGCATTAGGTTGGCACGTAAATTGCTTAAAATGTAGATATCATCATTTTAACGAAATAAAAAGTGGGGAAAGTTATGCAAGAACAATTAAATTATAAAGAAAATAAAGGTTGCGGCCATGCCGGCCTTTGCTTTGTTTGGTGGGGACTATGGTTTTTTATTGTCGGTATTTTTTTAGGATTTGGTGTTTTAATCCATTATTTGGTCGGCTCTTCCTACGATAATTCCCCTTATTTTCTATCTAATATCACACTGTGGTTCGGATCGCCTCTTGCCTTGAGCTCTGGGTTTTTGCAAGTAGGGGGATTGGGAATGGCGATTGTGGGTGGTCTATATATGATGATTTCGAAATGCAGAACCATCACAGATACAACCTCAACGGAGGCAACCTCCTATCGGACGAGTGATCTCAAGGAACATAAACACACCCATTGCTGTACCTCCTTGGTTTTGTGCATCGTAGGTCTTATTGCTTTGATCGTTACAGGTTATATCGGGTATTACATTATCAATTATATCTGGCCTGGTTTCTACTATGCACCGATTGTGGCTGGAAAAAATCTTTGGCTCATATTGCAAGGTCTTAGCATCCTGGTCTACTTCATCGGCATCATCATGGCAACATGTTGCCTTACAAAATGTAAGCGAGGAATTTGCGCAAAAACCCCTTAATGTGGGATGTGACAGCTTACTTTAGGGCGCTCTTAAATGGGCCCCTTTTTATTGATTTAAAAAAATAAAACACCAAAAATAATAATTAGATGAATGTTTAAATAAAGGGGGAATCCATGGCCAATAATAATCTCGCATTTTTTGATGTTTTTCTTGAATTTCTTCAAAGCCTCTACGACTCAGAACTCCGTATTACCAAGGCATTGGGACAGATGATTCAAAAGGCTAGCCACGAAGAGTTAAAAAAGAACCTCAATGAGCATTTAAAAGAAACGAAAGAGCAAGTTAAAAGATTGGAAAAAATATTCAAATTATTAGGAGTTAGGGCGGAAAATAAAACATGCTCCGGTATTATTGGGTTACTGGAAGAGGGGGATGAAATCTTAAGAAGACGGGGGATTACATCTGCCGTTCGTGATTGTTTTATTATCATTGCCGCTCAAAAAGTGGAACATTACGAGATCGCCGCTTACGGTTCCGCCTGTACCCTGATCGAACATATGAATGCGGCCTGCCCCGAATTGGCCAATTTTGATGAAATTTACGATCTGTTAAAAACAACACTCCACGAAGAAGCACGGGCTGACATTAAGCTGACAAAAGTCGCTGAAGGAAAGTTCTTTAAGCAAGGGATCAATGACGAACTTGAGCAAGAGATCACCGTGAAACAATAACTCAATTTTTTAACTGACTCGTCAGCGCAGCTGCGATGAACCTATCTCACTATTCGAAAAATGTGATTTTTAAAGGATTTTTTTGCAGATTTTAGAGCCGTTTCGAAGGACATACTTTGGTAAGTAGGCGGAGAAAAGGCTCTAAAAAATGCGGAAAAAGACTTAAAAAGCACTTTTTGCCAATAGTGAGATAGGTTCATAAGGGCTTAATGGTTTCTTTGACTATAAATAGTTTTATTGCTAATATTCTTCTATTTAGAGGAGATTACGATGTCACAAGCTACTTCGCTTATTTTTAGAAATTGCCTGAATATCGATGAAAATATGGGGGCTTGTGCGGGGCATTTAATTCTCGAAGTCATTGAAATTGCCCTGATTATCATCGCTGCAACCAACGTCTTGGGGCTTCCCCCCCTAGGTGTGGGTCTTTTCACGGGATTCAGCGCACTTGCCTTACTAATTACGAGTGTATCTTGTTGCTGCTGGCGCCGTCAGGAAGTCGTAATTGAGGGAAGGACTCAAGCCCTATACACACATGCTCTCTCAACTATGTTAAATTACGTGAATGATAACACGGAGCAGCTGGAGTGTAGGATTGATGTTAAATATCTAGGTCGTTATTCTGATTTACCCCACATAGACAGACACGTCCTCAATGATCGCAGCTCGGCGAAGCTCCATTTGCAGAAGTTTATGGATGAAATGAAGAAATCTCCATTAGATATGAATCAATTGGAATGTGTTTCATTTACACTTACAGGTAAACAACAGGACGAAGAAACCTATTGGCTCGCTCTGTTTACCTTGCGATGGGATCTAAAGACTGAAAAATTAGTAGGCGAAAATCCACGCTACATGCGGAATGTGAAACCGGATGAGGATAGAACATTCGCTAAGCAATACACAGCTCTTGGAGTTATTATGACTGAAATTGCCGTTACCAAGCCGCCGAAAATTGATGCCCAGGGCAATTTCATCTAATTAGGAAGTTTTTTAAAGCTATCTTTTATTAACGATATGAACGGTTTAACCATGAGATCGTTGCATAATTCGCGTAAGTAACTAATTCCCGCCGGTCGATTCTATCGACTAGGCTTGATAAAAGTTTTCTTAAACTTTTTTTTTATAACCACAGAGAATACAGAGCGCGCAGAGCCGGCCAAACCAGCATACGCGGGCCTTGGCCGAGCGCTATCATTTGTGCGCGACTGCGCGCAAGCGATTAACTCTGTGAGCTCTGTGGTAAAAAATTAACCGCATAAAATTGTCGGCAGGAATTAACGATAGAAAAATTAAATTGGCGCTGGTCAATTCAGAATGAGGCAGTTTCTTCTCTCCTACCATCGTTCATATCATTTCTAGCGTTCCGTGGCAGTATAAGGTTGAAGTTGACTATATATAGCTTTCCTGTTACTATTCTTCTATTTAGAAGGAGATTACGATGTCACAAGTTACTTCACTCATTTTTAGCGGTTGTCCGAATATCAAAGAAAAAAAGGGGGCTTGTGCGGGGCATTTAATTCTCGAAGCCATCGAAATTGCCCTGATCGTCATTGCCGCAACCAACGTCTTGGGGCTTCCCCCCCTAGGTATGGGTCTTTTCACGGGATTCAGCGCATTTGCCTTACTAATTACGAGTGTATCTTGTTGCTGCTGGCGCCGCCGGCAAGCCATAAATGAGGGCGGCGCTCAAGCCCTATTCAACCATGCTCGCTCAGCTTATATGTTAGAACACGTGAATGTTAACACGGAGAAGCTGAAGTGTAAGATTGATATTAAATATAGAGACAATCCTTTACCTGACAGAAAAAAAGAAGTCTTCAATGACTTTGGCACATTGCAGGCCAGTTTGCGGGAGTTTGTGGATAAAACGAAGAAATCTGTGTTGGATCATCTACTACTTTTCCAGTATGATGTTAATCGATTGGAATTTGTTCAATTTACACTTATAGGTAAACAACAAGGCGCAAGTACCTACTGGATCGCTAAGTTTACCCTGCGATTGGATCAAAATACTGGAAAAGTAGTAGATGATCCAAATCCTCAGCAAATGACGAATGCATTACCAGATGACCAGGGTACATTCGCTAAGCCGTTCCAGATGCTTGGCATTACAAATGGTGTGCAGCAACTTGATGCCCAGGGCAATTTTGTGTAAGCGCAAAGACTTTTGAGTTAATTGGGAAATTTTTTAAAGCTATCTTTTATTAACGACAGGAACGATTTAACAATAGAAACGATTGAGATTATAGAAAAAGTTAAAATGACGCTGGTCAATTCAGAATGAGGCACCGTTTCTAGCGTTGTGCGGCAGTATAAGGTTGAAGTTAATTATAAACAGCTTTCCTGTTAGTATTCTTTTATTTAGAAGGAGATTGTGCAATGTCTGGGGCTGCTTCACTTATTTTTAGAGGTTGTCCGAATATCGATGAGAATATGGGGGCTTGTGCGGGGCATTTAATCTTCGAAGTCATCGAAATTGCCCTGATCGTCATTGCCGCAACCAACGTCTTGGGGCTTCCTCCCCTAGGTATGGGTCTTTTCACGGGATTCAGCGCATTTGCCTTACTAATTACGTGTGTATCATGTTGCTGCTGGCGCCGGCAAACCGCAAATGAGCGTGGGACTCAAGCCCTATTCAACCGTGCTTACAAGTCTTATATGTTACTACGATACGTGAATAATGAAATTGACCGGCTAAAGTGTATGATTGAAATTAGATACAAAAATGGTTCTCCCCCCATAATAAAAGAAGAAGTCTATCATGATCGCAGCTCGGCGAAGCTCCATTTGCAGAAGTTTATGGATGAAATGAAGAAATCTCCATTAGATATGAATCAATTGGAATGTGTTTCATTTACACTTTTAGGTAAACAACGAGGCGAAGATGACTACTGGATTGCTCGATTTACCCTGGTATGGGATCCAAGTATTAGCGAAGTACTAGACGGTGAAAATCCACGGCCCTTGGCGAATGTGACCCCAGATGACCAGCGTACATTCACTGCGGAGTTCCGTAGAGTTGGCATTACAAATACCGCGCCGCAACTTGATGCCAATGGCAATTTTATATTATCGCAATGAGCTGTGGTTCGTTAGGAAATTTTTTAAAGCTACCTTTTATTGTCATCATGGTATATGCTATTTGCTATGAAGAGTTGCTATCCTGTTAGAATTCTGATCCAATTCCTGCTGTGCCTTTCGGCACAATAAATTTTTGTTTTCTACTTTCATACTATAGGTAAAATTAAAGAGACTCAGATGAAGTCTGATAGAAAATTAAATTTTTAAGGATTGTTATGTCAAGTTCCATTTCTAAGCCGAGGGCAGTGGCGTGGGCCGTCTGGATGGTCGCCTCGATCTTTTATGCTTACCAGTACATATTAAAAGTCATGCCCAACATCATGCTCAGTGAGATCATGGAGCAATTTCAGATCAATGCGGCAACCTTTGGGCAATTTTCGGGAATTTATTATATCGGCTACTCTTTGGTTCATATACCGATTGGATTGATGCTCGACCGATTTGGCCTCAGGAGGGTGATGTCGGGATGTATTCTTCTCTCGGTGCTAGGGATGCTTCCTCTTCTCTTTGCAGAGCATTGGGTCTATCCGATTATCGGACGATTGTTGACGGGGATTGGCTCCTCAGCCGCTATTTTAGGCGTTTTTAAAATCATCCGGATGACCTTTAAGGAGAAATTGTTTACCCGGATGTTGAGCATTTCGGTGACGATTGGATTGTTGGGGGCCATTTATGGAGGGGGTCCTGTCAGCTATTTGTGTGAAACGTTGGGTCATCTTGCTGTTGTCAAAATTTTAGCGATTATTGGAATTGCATTGGCCGCCACAACCTATGTGATCGTCCCCAATGCCACAACGCCGTCCCAAAATACGGTGTTTGCCGATATCAAGGAAGTGATCTGCAATAGAGGAGTGATCATCAGTTGCTTCTGTGCCGGTCTTATGGTGGGCCCCCTTGAGGGGTTTGCCGATGTGTGGGCGACTGCTTTCTTGAAGCAAGTTTACAACTTTAATGGAACCGTTGCCGCCAGTTTGCCCTCCTTGATTTTCATGGGGATGTGCTTTGGGGCACCTATTTTGAGTCTCATTGCGGAAAGAGTGGGGTATCTTGCAGCGATCGTTGGCTCCGGCGCCCTTATGGCCATTGGTTTTATCACTTTTTTAACCTGGCAATTGCCCTCAACGCTTTTGATGATCAGCTTCATTGCAATCGGCATTTGCTGTGCCTACCAGATCTTAGCGATTTACAAAGCCTCAACCTATGTCCGGGAACACGTTGTGGGATTGACCACTGCTATTGCTAACATGATCATCATGATTTTCGGCTATGCGTTTCATGCGCTCATCGGCGCTATTATCAACACGGTTGGAGGCCCCCAACACAGCAATGCCTTAATTGCGGGGATGATTGTGATCCCTTCAGCCCTCGCTCTAGGCACGGCGGGTTTTATTTTCTTGCTATCGAAAGAGAGATTGCAAAAAACCATCAAAGAACCCTAGTGTCTGGAAACATAAAGTGACTTTTTTTCAAGATGCGATTCAGTTTATTGCCGAAGGGTGATATTTTCTACCGGCTGCTCGAACGGCTGACGTCAAAAAGCGAGGAGGCCGTCGGTGCGTTTAAGGTTTTAGTTCTTGAGTGGCATATCACCCATCCTCATTTACAGCTGATTCGAGACCTAGAGCATGAGTGTGATCAGATCGTTCATGAGATCATGATCAAATTGAATAAAACCTTCATCACGCCGATCGATCGGGAAGAGATCCATCAACTGACTAAAAAAATCGATGATCTTGTCGACCATGTCAACGATTTAAGCCAACGGATGTTCTTGTTTCGAATTGTAGAGATCAAGACGTATTTGAAAGAGATGGTTGATCTCTTCCAACAAGCAGCCCACTCGGTCCATCTTGCCATTCATAAAATGAGGGGATTCAAAGAGATATCTGCCCTATTCCCCCTCTGCATTAATATTCACGATTTGGAAAACAAGGGGGACGCACTTTATGAAAAGGCGCTTGGGGAACTCTTCCAAAACGAAACGAATGCAATAGAAATTATCAAATGGAAAGAGATCTACGATTTTATCGAATTTGCCATTGACAAATGTGAAGATATTGCGGACATCCTTTGGGGAATCGCTGTCAAATATGGATGAACCTATCTCAATATTCGAAAAATGTGATTTATAAAGGATTTTTTTTTGCAGATTTTAGAGCCGTTTCGAAGGACATACTTTGGTAAGTAGGCCGAGAAATGGCTCTAAAAGATGCGGAAAAAGACTTAAAAAGCACTTTTTGCCAATAGTAAGATAGGTTCATAGGGGGTTCGACACGAGTTGTATTTATTAATTGTTTTGATCCTCGTTTTAATTGCTGAGTTCACCAACGGGTGGACCGACGCGCCCAATGCGATTGCCACAGTCGTTTCGACCCGAGTTTTAACCCCTGTAGCTGCTGTCATTATGGCAGCGATCTTCAACCTATTAGGAGTCCTCATGGGTACGGCGGTTGCCGAAACGATAGGGAAAGAGATCGTCAATCCTTCAACGATCGATTTGTCAACAGTGGCAAGCAGTATGATCGCCATCATCATTTGGAGTTGCGTGACAGCATGGCTCGGATTGCCAACGAGTGAGACACATGCTCTCGTTGCAGGTCTTGGAGGAGCAGGAGTTGCTGTAGGGGGATGGGGGGTTTTGGTATGGGAGGGGTGGAAAAAGGTCATATTGGGTCTCTTCTTCTCCACATGTCTCGGATTTATCGGCGGCCTCATTTTGATGACCCTTGTCTACCACCTATTTAAAGCATTCGCTCCGGGTAAAATGAGAAAAGTCTTCCATTATTTGCAGATGTGCTCCTCTGCGTTTATGGCGTTTAGCCACGGTTCCAATGATGGGCAAAAATTCATGGGTGTCTTTACTCTTGCTTTAGTGATGGGACATCGCCTCGATACCTTTCACATTCCACTCTGGGTGGTGTTGATCTGTGCAGCAATGATGGCCATCGGAACTCTTGTAGGGGGATGGCGTATCTTAAAGACGATGGGATTTCGCATTACGCAACTCGAAACTCCACAAGGATTTTCTGCGGAAACCGCCGCTGGTGCCACCATTTCACTCGCCACTTTTTTGGGAGTCCCCTTGAGCACAACCCACAGTATCAATGCGGCAATTATGGGTGTTGGTGCCACAAAAAGGCTTTCGTCAGTCAGATGGGGGGTGACCCTTCGTATTGTCTCCGCTTGGCTAATCACATTTCCCGTCTGTGCTCTGATTGGATATTGCTCCGCATTATTATTAAAGAAAATTTCTTAAATTGTTACCATGAGAAGATGAGCGTTGGGCAGAGGGAATTTCATGACAGCCGCCTTCACAAGGCGTTCGAACAGATTGCCTCGGGGAAGGTAAAGGTCCTCTCTCTCGATATTTTTGATACGCTACTCTGGCGTAAGGTGCCTCAACCTCAAGATCTTTTCCTTCTACTGGGGAAAAGATTCCAGGAGGAGGGGTGGCTCCTCCCAGGGATCACACCCCAGATCTTTGCCATACTGCGAGAAAGGGGAGAGCTTCTTGCAAGAAAGGAGAAAAAATACCTACTGGGCACCTCCGAGCTGACCTTGCTTGAAATCTATTGGAAGCTGCAAGGGATCTTCGTCAAGCTTACGCTTAAGGAGATGCTAACAGGGGCGCTCCCAGGGATTTACGAAACCGATCTCTCTAGTGCAGTTCAAATTGAGATTGAAGTCGAAAAAAAAATCATCCGGCACAATCGATTTTTTGAGCCCTTGATCGGTGCCGCTCAGCGTAGCAAGATTCCCATCGTGTTGGTCTCAAATACCTATTTTGAAGAGATTCAGCTTCTCGATTTTTTGTCCCCTCTCCTTAAAAGAGAGGAGATCGCCCACCTTTTTCTCTCTTCAGAGTATGGTGTGAATAAACAAGAGGGTCTTTTTTCCGAGGTTGTAAATACACTTGCCGTTTCTCCAGATCAAATTCTCCATATTGGAGATCACTTTGAAGCTGATGTTTCCGCTGCGGCACAGGTTGGAATTGCCACACTTCATTATCCTAAAATGGAGAAGGAATTGGAGGAGGTTCTTGGAAGGGAATGGGTAGAAAATGTAGAGACCAAAGAGCGTTTGCTCGATCAAAAGGAGGGAGATTTTGCTCTGACTACATTGCGCTCTCAGATGGCGTACTCTCAGGATCTTGTACCGATCAAAAAGGAGGAGCGGTTTTATTGGAAATATGGGGCGACGATTTTAGGCCCCGTCCTATTTGGCTTCATCCATTGGCTCTATGATCGGTGTTATGAGTTGCAAGAGAGAAGACTTTTTTGCTTGATGCGGGAAGGGAGACTCTATGCCCAGTTGATCCGCCGTTTTGCCCCTTACTATCCTCAGTTTACAATCGAGGCCAAAGAGCTTTGGATTTCACGCTTGTTTATCACACATGCCTCAATGGCATCCGCCAATAGTACAGAGCTTGTCGAGATCATGAATGCGTTTGTTTCGAACTTAAGCATCGAAATGTTGTGCACCTATTTAGGCCTTCCTATTGAAGAAATGCCCAACTGGGCTTCTCATCGCCACGCCATGATTGAAGAATCTGGCTTAAAACACTCCTTTATCCATTCGATCGTCCATAACAAGAAATGGCGCCATCAAATTCTGCAAGGTGCGGCGGCCAAGCGGGAGCGGTTTCTCTCTTATCTACAGAAGATGATCGATCTCAAGAGAGCTGCCCCTATGACACTCGTCGACGTTGGTTGGAGTGGAACAGCACAGCTGGCGCTGAGCAAAATCCTCGCGTTAGCACACTCTCCACTCAATGTAAGGGGGCTTTATTTGGGGACCACACAGGGATCTTATGGCAAACTGTTGCAGGGGGAGGAGCAGGAAGGGTATCTATTTCAGGGGGGGTATCCTAATTTTACGAACGCACACGAGAGGGGATCCTTTGTCTGCTATGTGTTGGAGCAGACAGCAACCGCAGAAACCGGGTTAGGTTCGCTGCACGACATTGATCCTCACGGCAACGTCATTCCACATCCCCTCTCAATCCCCCCATGGCAGCAAAAACAAGCCCACTTTGTGCAGCAGGGGATATTCGCTTTTTTTGACGCTGCAGGTCCCTTACTCCAATCAAAAGTGATTCATTGGAACTCAAGATCAGAGCCATTGCAACAGCAACTCCGTTCCATCTTTCTCCGTTCTATGGTCAATGCGACGCGGCAAGAGGCGCACAAATTTGGCCCCTGGTACCATGAGCATGGCCCCCCTCACTTCGTCGAAGTTCTTGGGAAGGAAACCTATTATGAACGGTTTATCAAAGACATGCTTCCTGAAGCGGTATTTAAAGAGAGAGGGCTCAATTGGTTTTCTGCTTATGCCGCTAAAAAGAGTAAATACCTCACACTCACATCTCAGGCCCTCTGGCTCAACAAGGTGCCAGCGCCCTGTTTCCTCTCTGAAGACGCTTATTCTTTACGCATCTTCACCGATACCGGCCGCGGTTTTTCCAAAAAGGCGACCAAGCATCTCCTTCTCCGCAGCAATCCAAATCGAAATTTTTATGCCCTTGCACGCTGTTGTTTCTCTCAGAAACCGCTCAAACGGCTTTTGCTCACCCTCTCTTTTCCCTCCTCCTTAGTGCGCTTACACACCATCCGCTTCGAGCTCTTAGACAAATCAACCCCCACTCCGACCCGCCTCACCTTTTTCGAATCCCCCTCGCTACCCTCTCTTGAATGTCTCCAAGGAACCCAGCTCGACTTCAACACCTACTTGTGCGACGACCATCTCAAACTCCTCTACACCTTCGATTCTCCCTCCATTTATCACCTCACACTCAAACTTTGCTGCCACATGTTTCCCTTCCATGGCCATGTAAAAAAAGTGTTATAATATTTGCTCAAACTTGTTGATTATTATTCTTTCTTTCTTTATAATTTTTTTATCTAGGGGAGAATAAAATGGGCTGTGTTTCTTGTGTTCAATCATGGCTAGAAAAACCAATTAATTTCTCAAAAGAGAAAAGTCAACTGTCGATTTGCACGGCTGTCGCCTTGTTGGCGATCGGTTTTGCCACCTACTGCTATTTCTATAACGGTCCCCTGGTAGAAGGCGCTACTGAGGGCTATAAAATAGGTTATGCCTATGCCATTTGGGGGATTACTGCTGGCGCCATCGTCTTTACGACAGTTGCTTATGTCGCTCGAGCCATCTTAAGCCACAAAAAGCTTCAAGCTGAGGAGCAAAAAAATGCGCAACTCAGAAAAGGGATAAAAGAGGCACATGAAAAAAACTTTAATAGAGTTTTTAAAAAATTATTTCCTGATGTGGAGATCGCAAATCTGCCGGAATTTCATGAAAATTTATGTGGCACTACAGGATATATTGATCAAACTGCAGTTTTACAAAGGCACTTTAAAGAACATGGAGGCAATATTGTGCGCGCCACTCAGGATAATAGACCTTTCATTGCCCTGAATCTTTATATCGAAACAAAGACTAAGAGTTATAACGACATCCTGCTTATTGCGCCTAATCCAAATGGTCAGTGGTATATCTCTGCGTCACTCTCTTACCACATACTCATGTCACATCTGTACACCAATATTATGGACCAAAATGAAAATTCTTCTCTTTGCTTAGATTGGTTAGTCGACATTATGAATGGCACAGAAAAACCCATGTTGGAGTGGAAAAAAAGAAAAATGGTAGAGAGTCATGAAGCAACGAAAGCCAGACTCTGGCGAGCCACTGACGCTGCCACATAAGTCAATTTCCACTTTTTCCGTAAGTCACTTCGCACAATATCTTAGTAGTCATGTGTAAACATATTGTGATCATCTATTTCGTGAACGAGCCCGTGGGCTCGTTCATGAAAAAAAATAAATCTTACTGTTTTGAAAACAAAATGTTCCTCTTGCTCCAGCTCTTATTTAGGCGAGAGCGAATTTTAAAGCTTTCTTGATATTGTGCTTGACTTTGGTAGGAAATGTTTTATTTTAGAAGGCTATGTATAAATATCGGGATAAAAAGCCGGTCCTCTTCATCCTCATCTTCGCAGGGATTGTCTTACTGATTTTCCTTTTGATGCAGCCGGTGCAGGTGCGGTATGCAGGCGATCTCTCCATGCTGGTTCCGAAGGGAAAGATTGCGCTTAAAGAGAGAAATCTTCTCTTTCTCATCCAGGGGGTCATGCTTGTCGTGGTGATCCCGGTCTATGTGCTGACTTTTATTTTTTCTTGGAAATACCGAGAGCATAATACAAAGGCTAAATACACCCCCGATTGGGAAGACAATAAAGTGGCTGAGTTTATTTGGTGGGGGGTGCCGTTTATCATTGTCGTCATCATGGGAACGGTCACTGTTATTAAAACATACAAGTTAGATCCTTTTAAGCCGCTTGCCTCAGAACAAAATGCCTTGAAAATTCAGGTTGTGGCACTGCAGTGGAAATGGCTTTTTATCTACCCTGAAGAA
Organism: uncultured Chlamydiales bacterium; assembly: GCA_963705695.1. Taxonomy (GTDB): domain Bacteria; phylum Chlamydiota; class Chlamydiia; order Chlamydiales; family JAAKFR01; genus CAVPKN01. The sequence continues at coordinate 9,539 of CAVPKN010000012.1, read as the reverse complement.
AAGATCGCCTCCGTTAACTTCTTTCAATTCCCTGAAAAGAGACCCCTCCACTTTGAAATTACGGCCGACGCACCGATGAATTCTCTATGGATTCCCAAACTGGGAGGTCAAATCTATGCGATGCCGAGGATGAGAAGTCAACTTCATCTGATTGCTGAGGAAGTGGGAGAATACCCAGGGTCATCGGCTAATATCAGTGGTGAGGGGTTTGCTGGAATGCATTTCATTGCTAAGGCAAGCTCTGTGGAAGATTACAAGGAGTGGGTGGAAAAGGCGCGGCAATCCTCTCACTCACTGACTCACGATGAATATGAACAGTTAGCGAAGCCAAGTAGTTATAACCCTGTTGTTATCTACCAATTACAAGAGGAAAATCTCTTCGATCAAGTGATCATGAAATACATGCACCCAGATGAGACGAAAGTGGCATTGCCGCAAAAAGAATAAAATATGTTCGGAAAATTAACATTGCAGGCCTTTAAACACGAGGCAAGCCAAAATGGTGCCGTGACCATGATGGTGCTAGCAGGTCTTTTTTTGATCGGCCTTGTTTTCTATTTTAAGCGGTGGAACTATTTGTGGAAGGAGTGGTTCACTACCGTCGATCCTAAACGGATTGGGGTCATGTACATTATTGTGGCGCTACTTCTCTTTTTCAAAGGTTTTGCTGATGCTTTGATGATGAGAGCACAGCAAGCCCTTTCTGTGGGCGAGGGGCAGGGTTTTATTTCCGCAGAACATTTTCAAGAGGTGTTTTCTGCTCATGGAACGACGATGATTTTCTTTGTGGGGATGGGGGTGGTTTTTGGCCTCATGAATCTCATTGTCCCCCTTCAAATCGGTGCGCGCGATGTCGCCTTTCCCTTTCTAAATGCACTTGGTTTTTGGCTCTTTGCCTCAGGCGCCCTTCTCACCCTCATTTCACTGGCTATTGGTAAATTTTCCACCGCAGGGTGGCTTGCCTACCCTCCCCTTTCTGGATTGGAATATAGCCCCGATGAGGGGGTCGATTACTGGATTTGGATGGTGCAGATTGCAGGGGTGGGGAGCACCTTTTCTGGGATCAATTTCTTGGTGACGATTCTCAAAATGCGGTGTCCGGGAATGACGTGGATGAAAATGCCGATTTTTGTGTGGAGTTGTTTGGCAGCTGTCGTTCTTGTCATTTTTGCTTTCCCCATACTCACAGCCACACTTGCTCTGCTCACCCTGGATCGCTACCTCGGTATGCACTTCTTTACAGCTGGCGGTGGGGGCAATCCGATGATGTATGTGAATCTCATTTGGGCTTGGGGACATCCTGAAGTCTATATTCTTATTTTGCCCGCTTTTGGTGTATATTCAGAAGTGGTCCCAACGTTTTCTGAGAAAAGGCTGTTTGGTTACATTTCCATGGTTTGGGCCATTATTATCATTGCTTTTCTCTCCTTTATTGTGTGGCTACACCACTTCTTTACGATGGGCGCTGGTCCCGATGTCAATGCCTTTTTCGGAGCCATGACCATGTTGATTGCGATTCCAACCGGAGTGAAGGTCTTCAATTGGCTCTTTACTAAGTTTAGGGGACGGGTCCACTTCAACACACCAATGTTGTGGTTTTTTGCTTTCGTCCTTAATTTCAGCGTGGCAGGGATGACGGGGATGCTTCTCTCAGCTCCCCCGATCGACTATGAGGTGCACAATAGCTTGTTTTTAATCGCCCATTTCCACGGGATGGTGATCGGTAGCTTTCTCTTTGGCTTTTTCGCAGCGCTTACCTACTGGTGGCCCAAAATCACAGGCTTCATGCTCAATGAAAGGCTGGGGGTCTATGCCTATTGGTGTTGGTTTGTCGGATTTCTTCTCGCCTTTATGCCCCTCTACATGCTTGGCTTTATGGGAGCAACCCGCCGTTTGGATCATTACGAAGCATCGACTGGCTGGTATCCTTTTCTTTCTGATGGTCGCCGTGGGCGCGGCAATCATTTTATGTGGCGTTGTATTCCTTGGATTGCAGATTGCTGTTAGCATCATCGAAAGGAAACGGCATCGCGACACCACAGGTGATCCCTGGAACGGCCGGACTTTAGAATGGTCGATTCCCTCTCCGCCACCCATCTACAACTTTGCCTTTATTCCTATAGTGACACAACGGGATCCCTTCTGGGCGATCAAAAGAGGGACTGCTCCTAAAGCGGAGCAGAAAGAGTATGAAGATATCCATTTGCCGAGGAATACACCGATCGCTTTTTACATGGGGATATTGAGTTTGATTTTTGGTTTTGCATTGACCTGGCATATTTTCTGGTTGGCCTTACTCTCCATACTTGGCATCGTTGCCTGTACCATCACCCGACTTTCGGGAAGGGATAAATTTGATATTATCTCAGCTGCTGAGGTCAAGAAAATAGAGGAGCGGCATAAATACGCATGACAGATACCGCTCACGCTTTAGTTTATCCCGATCCCAATCAAGACACCTTTTCAAAGACGATTTTAGGCTTCTGGATCTATATCATGACCGATTGCATCATCTTTGCAACGCTCTTTACGACTTATGCAGTACTCCACACGAGTACATTTGGAGGTCCAGGTCCCCATCAGCTATTTGAATTAAGAACGCCCCTGATTGAAACGATAGTTCTTCTTGTCAGTAGTTTCACCTGTGGCTTAGGGCTTTTGGCTGCCTCTCGAAACAAACGGAATGCCATTATTGGGTGGTTTCTTTTGACCTTTCTTTTTGGTTTATCCTTCGTGGTGATGGAAGTGAACGAATTTTCTCACTTTGTACACCAGGGTCATACCTGGCAAAGAAGCGCCTTTCTCTCCTCTTTTTTTACCCTTGTTGGCACCCACGGCTTCCATGTTTCTATCGGTTTACTCTGGCTAGTTGTTTTGGTGATTCAACTGGTGTCGCGTGGATTAAATGTCGATACCTTTAGACGGCTTGTCTGCTTTAATATGTTTTGGCATTTCTTGGACTTAGTGTGGATCTTTATTTTTACGTTCGTCTATTTGATGGCACTCGCCTGATCGCATCAAGGGAGATTTATAATGCACGAAGAAAGCAGTTTAGCGGAGATACAGAGGAAATGGCATGGGTCATTTAGGTCATATGTGATTGGCTTTATCCTCTCTTTTGTCTTACAGGAGTCTCGTTCCTTTTGGTAGGACTCCATTTGATCGCAGGAAAAACACTCCTTTTTTTTATTGTAGGGCTTGCCATTCTTCAAGCGGTGGCGCAGCTCCTCTTTTTTTTGCATGTGGGGAAAGAATCGAAACCGCGGTGGGAGACTCTGATTTTCCTGTTCATGGTGATGGTGTTATCGATCGTTGTGATCGGATCACTTTGGATTATGCATGACCTAAACAATCGGATGATGTGAGAACATGATTAATTATTATTTATTGACAAAGCCGGGGATCATTATCGGCAACCTCATTACAGTGGCAGCTGGTTTTCTCCTCGCGTCTCAAGGCTTAATTCATTACTGGTTATTTATGGCAACTCTGCTGGGACTTGCTCTCGTGATGGCGTCGGCGTGTGTGTTCAATAACTATATCGATCGGAAAGTGGATAAAATGATGGCGCGGACGAAGACCGGGTTTTAGTGCAAGGACTGGTCTCGGGGAAGAAAGCCATTTTTTTTGCGACTATTTTAGGCACATTGGGAACCCTATTTCTTCTTATCTTTACTAACGTTCTTACAGCCTGTGTAGCCACGTTTGGTTTTATCATCTATGTGATGCTCTACAGTCTATGGAAATGCCGCACCGTTTATGGAACTGCTATTGGCAGTTTAGCAGGAGCCGTGCCCCCCGTTGTGGGGTATTGTGCCGTCAATAATCGTTTTGATGCCGGCGCGGTGATTTTTTTTATGATGATGGTGTTTTGGCAGATGCCCCATTTCTTTGCCATTGCAGTTTATCGGATCGACGATTACACAGCCGCCTCGATCCCGGTATTCCCCCTAAAAAAGGGAATCTACAAAACGAAGCAGCGGATGTTTTTCTATATCGTTGCCTTTATGTTGGCGACGTTTGCCTTAACCTTTTTTAATTATACAGGTTATATCTTCTTGATCGTTGCAGCGCTTTTAGGATCTGCATGGCTGGCTCTTTGCTTAAAAGGATTTAAAACAAATAACGATCATCTTTGGGCACGGCAGATGTTCCGGCTTTCTCTCGTGATTATTACTATACTCTGCATCGTTATCCCATTTGATTTGTGATACCGAATCCAAGTAATAACTTCATAAAGTGAGGCTGGGTAATGCGACAGATTTGACAGCTCGTTTCGAAGCCCATGTTTTTGCACCTGAGCGAGAAAGGATCTTTCAAAGAGGGCGTATTAAACGGTGTCAATGTATGAAGTTATTGCTTGGATTTGGTATGAGATCGTTCCTTTTTTTCTAATCATGCTCGCCACTCCGCATATTTCCTATGCGGTTGATCAATCTCCCACAGAAAAAAATACAGAGCAAGCTGTAGAAAAGGGGGTCCCTCCTAAGCCCAAGGAATCAGAAAAAGAGAAGGGGGAGAAGGCCGCAGAGCAAAAAGTAGAAACAACAGCGACGGAGAAAAAGGGGGAGGAGAGCAGCGAGTCAGGGGAGGGAGAGAAAAAAGTAAACGAATCGAAAACGGAGGATAAGACAAAGGAAGAAAATAAAAAGGAGGCAGATAAAAAAAGAAGAGAAAGATAGCAAGAAAGAAGAGAAGGAGAAGAAAGAGGAGAAAAAAGAGGAAGTGCCTCCCTTAGAAAATTACACCATTACTAAGGCTTTGAGCAATTGGGACGGCTGGCGCGATGTTTTAAGAGAGTGTGGGATCACATTTGATATCGAGTTAGTGGTCGACGATACATGGAATCTAGCGGGTGGAATTCGGCCCACACCCATTTATGGTTCTCCAGAATATACCTTTTCTTTCGATGTGAGTATAGATACCCAACGCCTCTGGCGACATAAAGGAGGAACACTTTACGGGAGCTTTATCAGTCATCATGGAGAGAGCCCTTCTATGAGGTATGTAGGCTCTTTTATGTTTGTCGACAACTATGAGGCGATGCGTCAATTCGATGAACTCTATGCGCTCTGGTATAAGCAATATTTTGGAGATCACGTTTGGCTTCTTGTGGGTAAGAGCGATGGTTATGACAATTTCACCAAGCTGACCATGGTCGATCCCTTTTTTAATGGCGGCTATGTCCCTTATCCAACGATCCCTTTTTTTCCAACCTATCCCGATCCTGCTATGTCTATCATAGGCTCGCTGAATTACGATTCTCTCTCGTTTACCTTCGGGGTTTTTGACGGCTCTTTAGCAAATGGTGTTGGGACAGGAGATGAGCTATTTGGCCATTTTTTCGATTTAGGTAAACATGCTTTCTTAATAGGGGAGGTCGATTGGAATTGGACTGTTTGTAAAAATCGCACCGGTTGCTTTGAGATTGGTGTGTGGAAGCACACCTCCGAGTTTAGAAAATTCAACGGGAGGAGAAAAAACGGGACGGAAGGGTTTTATCTTGCACTACAGCAGTATTTTTTTGTCCAGGACCATGTTGTCTTTAAAAGAAGCTTTGGTGGCTTTGCGATCTTTAGTGTCGCAGATCCAGCCGTGATAGATGTTCATTATTATTCTGCCCTGGGATTGAGATGGGATGGCTTTTTTTGTTGCAGACCATTTGATATCATGGGAATTGCCGTGGGGCGCGCTGAATTTACAGATGCCCCAGAGGCTCATTTTAGAAAACGCTGTGAAACGGCTTATGAGGCATTTTACTCATGGCGCCTCCAGCCGGGAACTTTCTTAAGGCCTGATTTTCAATATGTCGTTCATCCCGGTGGGCGCACTCTTCCCGATGCTTATGTTTTTCAACTCCGCCTTTTCATTTATTTCTAGCGGGGTTCTTTTTTTGAGAATACGCGGATGAATGGGTGTGTTTGATAGTTTGAGCGGATCTCTCCTGTGGCCATTGAGATCACATTGAAACCGGAACCCTCTAACAGCGACACCAATTCCCTCTCCTCATAATAAACCCAAAATTTTTCCACCCCTCCATAACGGTGATCAGGGATCAGAGCTTCTCCGCTCCCTTTTTTGACAGAAAGATAAAAAATCCCTTCCTCTTTTAAAAGGGAATGGATCTGCGAAAAGACATGGGGAATGGTTGACTTCGAGATATGTAATAGGGAAGCACTCGCCCATATCCCATTGAAACTCTGTTTGGGTAGGAGGAGCGACTCAATATCCATCACAAAAAAATGGGCCGAGGGGACCTTTTTTTGAGCAATCTCTATCATGCTATAGGAAAAATCGATTCCGGTGACATCAAAACCCTGCTTTTTAAAAAATGTGTGCGTCTCGCCCAGGACCACATCCCAATCGAGAATAGCTCCCTCCTTAGGTAAAAAGGTGGTGAATTTTTTAATCTCGGGTTCTTGCATCAGGTCAGCCACGCGACAGGCATACTCAGTAGCAGTTAAATCGTAGCTTTTTCTTGTAGTTTGCTTTTGCTGGGTAAGAGTTTGTGAACACACGTTAAGGTGCATAATTCTTTTTATAACTGTAAATTTCGCGGTAATTATGCGGTTTTAATTATAATTTGAATAGTAAAAAACTTTTTTTTAAGTAAAAACGCCCAATGGTGTTAATTCCTCCCTGACTTCGTGGTAGATCTGAGGATCGAGCTTCAAAAACCATCGATTCTCACGCAGATCCAGTAGTTTGGCAATGATTTGTGATTTTTCCTGGATTTTGTAGGTCACACGATCGTATTGAATATAGATATCCGCATGATTAGGATCGTAAAATAAAAAATTCGGTTTGATAATATTAATTTTATATTTTTCTCTCTCCCATCCTTTGCTTTTAATAAAGTTTTGGATCGTTTTTTCCTCAGTGGGTCTTATTTCCCGCACCTTAGGTGATCTTCTCTCCATGAATGAACGGGCGATCTCTTTTAAAGGGGGAGGAATTAGAGAGATCGTTGAAAAATAGAGATTTCTGATTGCCGCCCAAATATCCATATCAGTTAGAAATTTGTATTTGTCGAAAGCGATTTTAATTGTTTCATCCGGTTTTGTTTTTTTTGCCTGACATCGATTAATGGTCTCTAAGAATTCAAATAAATAAAAGCCTATGAGATTTTTTTTCTCAGTGAGGTCGCCATTCTCACCTACCCAGGTAGCCAAGGCAACGAGAAAACAGATCAACTGATCACAGAAACCTAAAATGTTACGATTTTGATAGATGTTTAGATATAACAGCCTTCGGTTGATCAAATAGTTTTCGATCGCTCCTAATCCTTTAGCACTGATCCCTAACTTTGATTTTCCCTCTTCTGTTTTGACGATAGTGAGGGTATGCAATAACCAATCGAGGTCAAACGTACCATAGGAGACACCGCAAAAGTGGCTATCCCGAAGGAGGTAGTCTAAACGATCGCAGTCGAGACCCGAACTGATAATATCGTGGCAAAATGACCTTCCTTCTTTTCGAAAAAGAAGATCGATGATTTCGTGATGCATACTGCTGGGTAGAGATCCTTCACTGCTCAAATAGTCGATAAATGCGCAACTCCATGCCTCATGCTTCAATTCTTGACCCAAATAGGTGGTAAAAAACTCCTCAAAGGAATGGGAAAAGGGGCCATGGCCGATATCGTGGAGGAGTGCGGCAATAATGATATTTAAAGGTGTGGTATGACTCTCAAAATTTGCTTTTAATTGTTTTATAATTTTAGAAGCGAGATAGGCGGTTCCCGTAGAATGGCTGAAGCGGGTATGTGTGGCTGTCGGAAATACCATATCAGTTAGGCCCAGCTGCTTGATCCCCTTCAGCCGTTGAAAATGGGGAGAATCCATTAATTGCTTGATGATAAATAATCCTTTGTCACCGACCAGTGCAGAGTCAATCTCCATGACATGGTGGATAGCGTCAAAAATCATGTGCGGTTTATGAAAGGAGTCCATACATTCCAACTGTATTTAACCTGAGTTATGGGTTGATCTTCCTCATTCTCAGGGTCTTTTTTGGCACAAATCGCGCTTTTTTGCTTGAAAATAGCGCCTGCGGCTATGATCGGCGCAAAAAATCGCAATTTGTGCTCAAAAAAGCCCTCTGATTACGAGGAGGATCAACCCATAACTCAGGTTATTTAAATTTTTAAAAATTGACCTTTAGAATAAATTATGGCAACATTAAAACCATTATTTTTAAACAAGTTGATTTCCTATGCCTCGTTCTGCAATCAATCTAACATTTAATGAACTCACAATCGCCGATTTCGAACGGGTGGTTGAGATTAGAGATGAACATTCGGGGCTCTGTGCCATTGTTGCTATCCACGACTCCCGACTCGGTCCTGCTTTAGGAGGGATTCGGGCCTACCCCTATGCCACTTTCGATCACGCTCTTAACGATGTTCTCAGGTTGGCTCGCGGAATGACTTATAAGGCAGCTGTTGCAGAAACAGGGACAGGAGGGGGGAAAAGTGTCATTATTACCGACTATACGGTTCCTAAGTCGAGAGAATTACTGCTCGCCTTTGCCGAGGCTGTCAATTATTTCGAAGGGAAGTATATCTGTGCCGAAGATTTTGGAATGCACTTAATCGATTTGGAAGAAATTTGCAAAGGAACGCCCTATGCTGTGGGTCTTCCGACGCCGAAATCGAGTGGAGACCCCTCCCGGTTTACAGCGTATGGGGGATATAGAGGGATTCAAGCTGTGTGTAAGAAAATCTGGGGAGATGATTCTGTCAGTGGCAAAACATTTGCCATCCAAGGATTAGGATCGGTAGGAATGAGACTCGCTGAATCTCTCTTTTGGAACGACGCTCAGCTCATTGTAGCCGATATCAATCCTGCAGTAGTGGCAAAAGCGGTTAAAGAATTTGGAGCCCAAGCAGTGCTTCCCGAAGAGATCATGATGGTGAAGTGCGATGTTTTTGTCCCTTGTGCTTTAGGAGCTATTCTTAATCCTAATACCATTCCCCACTTGCGCTGTAAGGCAGTGGCAGGGCTAGCAAATAACCAGTTACTCAGTGATCACGATGGAGAGCAGCTCTTTAAAAGGGGAATTCTCTATGCTCCAGATTATGTGATCAATTCAGGAGGATTGCTCGCGGTCTGTGTCGAACTTGAGCAAGAAGGATTTAATCCCAATAGCGCCCGCCTCCATGCCGATCGAATCTACGATCTTTTACTGACCCTTTTCGATCTCTCTGAGGAGAAAAAGCAATCGACCCATCGCCTCGCCCAAGAGCTTGCCGAAGATAACCTCCGAAAAGGAATTGGACGACGCACTCACCCCCCATCTTCCAAAGATAACTTCACCCTTTTGATACCTTTATCAGCAATCCCGCCGGTCGCTTCCATCGAGTACGCTTGATAAAAGTTTTCGTAAACTTTTTTACAACCACAGAGAACACAGAGCGCACAGAGCCGACCAAGCGGTCCGATTCGCTAACATAGGTAACACTTTGATTCACCAACATGGGTAACAGTCTGAAGCCTCATTATGGAAATTTAATTCACCAAGATGAGTAACGGACAAAT
>CAVPKN010000011.1:0-23341 GCA_963705695.1 uncultured Chlamydiales bacterium | reverse complement strand
ACTAGGCTGCCTGTGAAAGATAAAAAATAACAAGATCGGCCTTCGGCCGGCAAGATCCCGTTTTCGCGGGGCAGGATCAGATCCGGCAAATAATCGAGGTAGGCTGAGTATGTCACATGTTTTTGCCTATCCTGCCCCGCGAAAGCGGTGATCCACCGCCAAAGGCCGATCCTGTTTCTCAAAAAAAAGTGCCTTTAGAGGGCTAATTTTTTTCAAACCATGCGCTAAATATAAGACCGAGCTGAAGTTAAATTAAAAGTTTTATAAAGACAATAAACTATAATTATTTTATAATTAATAAATACTAACTTATTAAAAGAGATAAATTTATGTCTTTTAGCAAATCCACCTTGGATATTCCTTCGTTCAATGTGACTGACCCTGCGTTCACGAATTCATTCGCTCCCCCCAGCTTTTTTTTATCATGTGCCATGGATAGTGCGGAGATTCAAAACGCCGTTTCTTGTTATGTTCAAAAGTTGTTGAAGGAAAATCGATTGATGACCCAAGAAAATTTTCAGCAAAACTTGAAATGGCCGAGCTGGCTAGAGAAAGGGAATTTTGAACGAATCATTGGATGTGATCATGTTCAGAAGGTAATTGACGATTTTGCCTTCCAATCGATAAAAGTACCTCGCACTGTTGCTGTGGTTAAAGAAAATGAATTAAAAGAAATTGAATATAAAGTTAACAATTATTGTCGTACTTGTTACGGTACCAGAGTTCCAAGTAGTGTTTTAGTTTCTTGTGAAAACTTAAGAGTATTTGCAGAAGAAATCAAATCGATTGACCGGAAGATTTCCAAACAGGAAATGGAACAACTTGTTAAAGTCATTGATAAGAGTCATTTTTCTGACCTAAATCCAGAAAATTTCATCATTAGTGAGGAGAGTGTCTACTTTCTAGTTGATACGGAGTATAAATCTTTTTCACAAGAGATAAATCCTGAAAAACTTAAACGGCTTTCTGTCTTTCTCAACCCTGAGGATCAAGATTGGTTTCAGGAATTAATCTCAGAAAGAATAGAGAAAAACAAACGGATAGAGACAATTGTAGAGGAGCATGGTGACGAGTTATTTTCTTTCTCAGCGAAGCAAGCAATCAAAGCTGAAATAAAAAAGGCAATTTTTACCGTTCAGCTTGATTCGAAGAGTTATTAAGCTTGGATATGTAAGGCCTTAATGGTTAGGATAGAGGATGTGGGTGCCCATTTTTTCGGCAAGGATGGGGGGGAGGGTGACGGAGCCGTCGGCATTTTGATTGTTTTCCAAGAGGGCAACCATGAGGCGAGAGGTCGCAAGACCGGAGCCGTTCAGGGTGTGAACGAGTTCAGGTTTTCCCCCTTTTTCCCGGAAACGGATTTGGGAACGGCGCGCCTGATAATCGGTGCAATTTGAAATTGAGGAAACTTCGTAGTACCGATTTTGTCCAGGGAGCCACACCTCGACATCGACCGTTTTTGCCGCAGTGAAGGACATATCGCCGGTGACAAGTAAGGTCAAACGATAATGGAGGCCCAATCCCTGCAGAATTTCTTCAGCCACGGCGATCATCTCCTCAAATTGCTCTTGACTTCTCTCAGGGTGAGTGAAACAAAACATCTCCACTTTATGAAATTGGTGGATCCGGATCAAACCCCGCTCTTGAGCCCCTGCTGCTCCCGCTTCCTTCCGAAAACAAGGGCTAAACGCAGCGTATTTGAGGGGTAGCTTCTCCGATGGCAAAATTTCATCATAGTGGAGACCATTTAAAATGACCTCTGATGTGGGAATCATATAGAGCTTATGTTCCCCACCTCCCACTTCGTAGTATTGACCGTCAAATTTCGGAATTTGCCCCGATCCAAACATGATTGAAGGGCGCACCATGAGGGGTGGGAGCCAAAATTCAAACCCATTGAGGAGCTGGATGTCGATCATGTAATTGAGAAGAGCCCACTCGAGTCGCGCCCCTACTCCCCGGTAAGCAGGCCATCCAGATCCGGTCGTTTTCGCTGTTCGCTCGAATTCAAAAAGATGCAATTTTTCATTGAGCTCTAAATGATTTTTAAACGGGAAAGAAAATTCAGGTTTCTCCCCAACCCTTTTTAGAACGACATTATCTGCTGGATCCTGAGAGACCTTAACATCATCCATGGGAATGTTTGGGACTCGAGAAAAGGCGTCGATAAAGGCAGCCTCTTTTTCAGTGAGCTCACGATCCATCTCTGCAATTTTATCTCCAATCGCACGAACACGCTCCATGAGCGTCTCAGTCGGTTGCTGTTGCCGTTTTAAGTCCCCAACCTGTTTTGAGAGTTCATTCCGATCTGCTTTTAATTTTTCGACTTCAGTTTTAAGTTCCCGTATCCTTGTATCGAGATCAAATACAGGTTTGAGGTTAAGAGAAGGCTCCTTTCCTCTTAATTTGGCCTCGATGATCTCTTTCTCTTTACGCATTAACTTAATGTCGAGCATATAGTATTATCCCCTTAGATGATCCGTAGAGTATATGCCAGAGAGTAAAGAGCAACAACTATTTTTTATGCGGTGGGCCATTGAGCTAGGCCAGAAGGGAAGAAATACGGCTCCCCCAAATCCCTGGGTAGGATGTGTGATCGTTAAAGAGGGGGAGATTTTGGCAGAGGGATTCCATGAAGTTGCTGGTGGTAAGCACGCCGAAATGATCGCTCTTGAAAAAGCCAGCCTCATGGGACGTTCCCTCACGCAGGGTGCTACCGCTTATGTCAGCTTAGAACCATGTGCACACCATGGAAAAACCCCACCTTGTGCCGAAGCATTAATAGCCGCAGGGATCAAAAAAGTCATCATTCCCCTTCTCGATCCCGATTCAAAAGTGTCAGGAAAAGGGGTTGAGATCTTGAAAAAAGGGGGAGTTGAGGTCATTATAGGCATTGGTAAAGAGGAGGCAGAACAGTCATTAAAGGCCTACCTATACCATCGAAAAACAGGCCGCCCTTACTGTGTCTTAAAATCCGCGATCAGTCTGGATGGAAAGATCGCTGCCTGTGATGGCAGTTCGAAATGGATCTCCAATGAGGAGGCGCGGTCAGATGCACATCGACTGCGTGCCGAATGCCAAGCGATCATTGTCGGTTCCCAAACAATCCTCGTCGATCATCCCCGCTTGACGGTCCGAGGGATGAAAATTGAAAAACAGCCTCTCCGCGTTATCCTCGATCGAAGAGGACGTTTATCGCCTATGGGATCTCTTGCCGATCCCAACGAGGCACCTACACTTCTGTTCACGTCCTCGAGTTCATATGTTACTGCCTGGGAAAAAAGTGGCGCTGAGGTTATTTTGACTCCAGATATCACCCCTCTTTATGTTCTTGAAGAGCTGGGGCGACGGGGGGTTATTCAAGCTTTAGTAGAAGGAGGCAGTCATCTCCATTCTTCCTTTGTGGAGTCGCATGTGGCTAACCGATGGGTTTTCTATCTCAATCCTATCCTTTTGGGGCAAAATGCTCTCCCCTTTCTACCCCACCTCACTGTCTCGACTTTGTCGGCTGCCCCCCGCTTCCATCTCGAGGGCGTACACCGGTTTGGTGATGCCTTGCGCCTCGATTATTTGCTATAACGCCAGTTTAGCGTAAGATCTCTCTGTAGAAGCCCAGATTTTTGAGGAGATTTGACTGAAAATCGAGTAAAATGAGCGGAGGAGGTAGCCAAAGCGCTTGCGCGCTGCCCAGTTCTTTCTGGTGCTCACCTAGAGCATGTGGATTAGTAAATTTGCTAATCCTGCCTAACCACGGGCGCTACCTCCGAGCCGATTTTCAGTCGAAGATCGCAAAAAGATGGACTTCTACAGAGATATTAAGCTAAACTGGCGTTGCTATAAAGCGGTTTGACGGTGTTGGGAGGAGAGAAGCTGAGCACACACAGTTGCCATTCCCGCTGCAATCTCAGCAAGCTCTTTTTCGGTAAAAGGTTTGAACAGGAGTTTGTTTTCAGGAGGGAGGATCAACACCATCTCCTCTGCCTTTTGAGATTCAAAACGTAAGTGGATCGTTGCTGGAATCTCTTTCCCACACACCAATTTAATCGCGGCATGGGGATCTCTTTGGCACAAGACATGAAACTGGTGATCAACAGCTGCGCGCTCGTAAACGATCGTCAAAATTTGCTTCCACTCTGCTTGATCAAAAGGAAATTCCATAACTACACTGCCTTTGGGTGCTTATGTAAATTATTGTCAAATTTAAATTTTATTTTCAAGACTTTTTATACTTCCTAATTTAACACACTGAATCGTATTACTTTCGTGAACGAGCCCGCACCCGTGCCCGATTGCTACCTTGAATTCGGGCACGGGCTCGGGCTCGTTCACGAAAACACCTTGATCTTAGGCAATTAAAAACGCTTCTAAAATTTCTTTTTAATGGCCGAGGCTCTTTATTTAGGAGGGGGTGCTTGAGTAATAGAGGGTATTAATTTATGATGGCTACATTATGGATGAGGCATCTGCAGAGATTGAACGGGCCATAGAGGCGATCAGTGAAGGGGATTTCGTCATCGTCACCGATGATATGGATCGGGAGAATGAAGGGGATTTGATCCTCGCGGCTGAGAAAATGAATGAGGAGAAAATGTCGTTTCTTCTCCAAAATACAAGTGGCGTCGTCTGTGTATCCATGGGAGCAGATCGTCTCAATGCTCTCCAATTGCCGCTGATGGTCGAGTGCAACACAGAATCGTTCAGAACCGCTTTTACCATCTCGGTAGATGCACGGGAAGGAACCTCTTCTGGGATCTCTGCCTCCGACCGAGCGAAGACTGTTATCGATCTTGCTAATCCAAGGAGCAGGGGGGAAGATTTCCGCCGACCGGGTCATATTTTTCCCTTGCAAGCCAAAGAGGGTGGGGTATTGAAAAGAGCTGGGCATACAGAAGCCGCTTACGACCTGATGCAATTAGCAGGTCTTGAGCCGGTCGCTGTTCTATGCGAAATCGTTAATCCCGACTATTCTATGGCACGCCTCCCCCAGCTGCAAACATTTGCTTCACACCACCAGATCCCCATGATTTCGATCGCTCATTTGATCCAGTTTCGACGCAAACGGGAAAAGCTTGTCATCTGCGTCTCCACTGCCCGTATTCCCACCCCTTTTGGAGAATTTTTAGCTCTTGCCTACCAATCAACGATCGATGGGGTTGAACATCTTGCCCTAGTCAAGGGTGAGGTGGCAGGAGAGAGAAATATTTTAGTCAGAGTGCATTCAGAATGCTTAACGGGGGACATTTTCGGATCAGCCAGATGCGATTGTGGCAATCAACTCCAAAGCGCCCTTGAGGCGATTGCAAAGGAGGGTGCTGGAGTTGTTCTTTATTTGAGAGGACAGGAGGGGCGAGGAATCGGTCTGGGACATAAATTAAGAGCGTATTCTCTGCAAGATGGTTCAGGCCTAGATACCGTAGAGGCTAATGAAAAATTAGGTTTACCTATCGATTCTCGTGAGTATGGGATCGGCGCCCAAATCCTCGCTGACCTCGGGCTTTCCACAATTCGTCTTTTGACCAATAATCCCTCTAAATATGGAGGACTATCAGGATATGGCTTGAAAGTCATCGAGAGGGTACCACTCCCCCCACTGGCAACTAAAGAAAATTTGAATTATCTAAAAACAAAACAACAGAAACTAGGTCACCAATTCAACCTCACATGAAGCAGTTTGAAGGAAATTACGATGCCCGTGGACATAAATATGCTCTGATCGTGAGTCGGTTTAATCAAACGATCTCTCAACTTCTGCTTGAGGGTGCTATCGATTGTTTGAAAAGACATGGGGTACGCAATGAAGATCTCGCAATCGTGTGGGTGCCAGGAGCCTTTGAAATTCCTTTACTCGCTAAAAAAATGGCGGAATCAAAAAAGCATGATGGAGTGATCTGTGTGGGCGCTGTGATCAGAGGAGAGACGCCTCATTTCGATTATGTCTCCGGACAAGTGGCAGCGGGTATTTTGCAATCAGGGCTCACCAGTGGCGTCCCGATCATTTTCTCTGTTTTGACCTGTGACACTAAGGAGCAGGCGGAGGTGCGAGCCGGAACGAAGGGGATGAACGCCGGCTTCAGCAACGCCCTTTCTGCCATTGAAATGGTCAATCTCATTAAAATGCTCAATGAACATCCGATCTCATGAAGCTTAAAAAGCTTATTATCTATGGCTTCAAATCTTTCGCCGAAAAGATCTCGATCGACTTCGATTACGACCTCATCGCCATCGTAGGCCCCAATGGCTGTGGAAAATCGAATATCGCCGATGCCTTCCGATGGGCATTAGGAGAGCAATCTGCAAAATCGCTTCGAGGAGATCAGATGCAAGACTTCCTATTTGCAGGGAGCGAATCTAGAAAAGCAAGTAATTATGCTGAGGTCTCTCTTATTTTCTCTGACATCGACAAGGATTTTCTATTACCCTACGAAGAGCTGACGATCACCCGTCGCCTCCACCGCACTGGAGAGTCAGAATATTTTATCAACAAAGAGGAAGCACGCCTTAGGGATGTGCAGAGTCTTTTTCTCGGTTCTGGAATCGGAAAAAATGCCTTCTCCATATTTGAACAAGGGAAACTCGATCAAATCATCCATCTTTCACCCATCGAAAGGAGAACCATTTTTGATGAAGCAGCCGGGACTTCCCGTTTTTTATTAAGGAAAAAAGAGAGCCTACGGAAGTTAGCTACGGTCAATGAAAATTTTGTCCGCGTGCGTGACTTGCACACCGAAATCGAAAAACAAACCAGACAACTTAAAAAGCAAGCTCTCCACGCCACCGCTTATAAGGAAAATAAAAATCGTCTCGAGCAACTGGAAAAAAACTGGCTGCAAGTGTGTTGGCAGAAACTTGTTCATAAGGAACAAGGTCACCGTTCCCGTCTGTCGATTGTGTCTGAAGTCATAGAAAAAGAGCTCATCACTTTTCACTCTTTAGAAAAAGCATATCAGGAGGTAAAAGAACGGGTTACCCATGAAAAGCTTCAGGCGAAGCATGATTATAAAACCATGAATCAATGGGAAACCAAAGCCAGCGTATTAGAGAGTGAACTCAAGCAGTATACGTTTCACGTGCTTGAATTGAAAAACAGGGAGGAGAGTTTGAATAAACAGTTGGAAGAGAGTTGCAAACAAAGTAATTCCCTCCAAGCTGCCCTACTCAATGAAAAAGAAAATGTTCACAAAGCGGCGATCGCAAAAGAGAAATTACAAAAGGAAGTAGAGCTACAGAAGGGTCGCTTTCTTGATATAGAAGCTAATTTCGCCACTGGCCACGATCTGCTCAAAAAAAATCAAAAACACTATCTGAATTGTGTGAAAGAGGAAAGTACCTTTAATGCGCAATGGCAACAGCGTACGCTTCAATATGAGCATAAAAAGACCCGTTTTTTTGCCATGCGCGAGATCGAGGAGCGGTATTGTGGGGAGAAAAAACACATCACCACAACCATCGAAGAGCAACAGCGACAGATTCAAGCGCTTTCTGAGAAAATTGATGAGTTGAAAGAGAGGCATCAGGAAGCAGCAAAAACCCTTCAAGCTTTACGCATGGAGGAAAATGAGGGACATAAAGAAAGGGAGCGGTATCTCAAGGAAATGACAGAGCTGGAGGGGCATTACAAGGCGCTTCACCGTCTCAAAGAAAACATGGAAGGCCTTGCCCCTGGTGTGAAGAGCTTGCTACAAGAAGCTAAAAATAAAAAAAGCCCTCTCTATCAAAAAGTGGAACCATTATTTGAATATCTTGTGCCATTAAAGGGGTTTGAATCTCTCCTGGCCTCTGCAATGCGCTCCTATCTCGAAACGGTTGTAGTCGCTTCCGAAGAAGATCTCCACCTCGTCACGAGCTATGCACAGAGTAAAAAAATTTCCGATTTCTCGGTTTTAATCAAGGGGGAGATCAAACCGATCGCTATGAATGAATCAAGTTCAATCCCCTATTGTGAGCCAAATCCGATTGCTTATTTCATGACCTCATCCCTGAAGATTCTCAGTGAAAATCACTTCGAAGATGCATTGGGAGTCCGTTTTTATGTGGGAGCATCCAAAAAAAATAATTCTTCTTTCATTCGGCACTCGGAGCTCCTCTCTCTCAGCAAAAATTTGAATGTTATGAAGGAGCAATTCAACAAGCAAACTGAAAAAAATGCCCTTTGTGCAGAAGCGTTGAAGCAAGCAGAGAAAATACGGAGTGAGTGCTTCGAAAATTTAAGAAAAAAAGAGATGGATTTGGTCCAAATTAATTTCTTCTTGCAGAGGTCTCTTGCCGAAAAAGAACGGATCCAACAAGAGTGGGATTCTCTGCTCAAAGAGAAAGAAAGGATGGATACACTTGCTGAAGAAGAAAAGGTGCTAGAGCAACTTCAAGAGCAAAAACTGACTAAACAAAAAGAACTCAATCACCTCTCAGCGTTAATCCAAGAACAAGAAAGCGCTAATGCATTGCAGCAGGATGTGTTACAGCAAGAGAAAAAGAAACTTGAGCAAATGGATTCTCTTTTAAAACAAGCCTATCTCGATTGGTACAAATGGGAACAGGAAATGATCTCAAAGGAGGGGAAGCTACAACATATCGTAGGGGATGAAAAAAAATTAGCCATTCAAAAAGAGCACCTTCTCTTAGAGCGGGAAGAGAGGAATCACAAAATCGCCAATCATGAGAAGGAGATCCACGCGGCACGCCACCATTACACCACGCTCCAACATCACATCAACAGGCAGGAACACCAGATTGTTGAAGCCGAGAGGAACATGGAGATGCTGGAAAAAGAGATCGGACAAAAAAGGAAGATTTTGTTGGGTCCCGAAAAGGAGAGGCATGCCCTGGAATTAACTCTAGCCCAAGTCATTTCTGAAAAAGAGAAAGTGGAGCGGGAATGGAGCGAAAAATGGGCTTTCCATTCTACCGATTCTTTTTTGTCTCATCCCCTTCTTGAACTCAATGAGGAGGAGATCTCACAAGAAATCGGACGGCTCCGTGTGACGCTGGAAGAGGCAGGTGCTGTAAATATGGCAGCTATTGAAGATTTTCAGACCACGCAGGAGCGATTCCATTTCCTCGACCAACAATTGAACGATCTCGATGGCGCCAAAAAAGATTTGGAAGAGATGATCACCACATTGGAACAAGAGAGCCGAAAGATTTTTAAGAAAATGTTCTTCCAAATTCGTGAGCATTTTCAGAAAAATTTTGCGCTCCTGTTTCAGGGAGGAGCCGCCGATATCACCTTTACAGATAGTAGCGACATCTTAGAAGCGGGGATCGAAATCACGGCTAAACCACCAGGTAAACAAATGAAAGCAATCTCCCTCCTGTCTGGGGGAGAAAAATGCCTCACAGCTCTTGCCTTACTCTTTTCTATTTTTGAAGTGCGTCCAGCTCCTTTTTGCATCCTCGATGAAGTTGACGCTCCCTTGGATGATAGCAATATCGAGCGGTTTACCGAGATGCTTAAACAATTTATTGACAAAACCCAGTTCATTATGATTACACATAATAAAAAGACCATGGCGATAGCGAATCTCTTGCTCGGCATCTCAATGGAAGAAAAGGGAGTGTCTAAGCTAATCTCTTTGGCTTTTGAGAAGAGGCAATTGCAAAACTAGCCGCCCCAGAAAAATCGATGATTTTGAGTCAGTTTATCGGGGCCAGTTCGCCCCTTTACCCGGCCACCGAGCACATACTCCAAGCGAGTAGGGCTCGGCGGCCGGGCGACAAAATGCCTCAAAAGGGCGATTTTGCTGGGGCGGATAGTCTTGCAATTGCCTCGAAAAGGTAGTAAGGAAGTAAAATATGCTGATCGGAATCCCCAAAGAGATCAAAAATCATGAATACCGAGTAGGCGCTACCCCAGGCCTTGTCAGCTTGTTAACCGGTGCTGGCCACACGGTTCTTATCCAAGCGAGAGCTGCACAGAGCATCGGGTTTTCTGACGAGATGTATGAAAACGCGGGTGGGAAAATTGTAGAGAAGGCGGAACAAATCTACGGAGAGGCGGAATTAATTCTAAAAGTGAAGGAACCGCAGCGAAGTGAATTTCCTCTCTTGCGTAAGGGGCAAATTTTATTTTGTTTCCTCCACTTAGCCCCCGATCCTGAGCAAGTCAAACATCTCATTGAAAGGCAAGTTGTAGCCATCGCATTTGAAACGGTGAGTGATCGGGAAGGACGCCTTCCCCTCCTGACGCCAATGAGTGAAGTCGCAGGTAGGATTGCCATTCAAGCAGGGGCAACCGCTCTCCAAATGGCCCACGGAGGAAAGGGGCTTCTTTTAGGAGGAGTCCCTGGAGTCCCCCCCGCTAAGGTCATCATCTTGGGAGGGGGAGTTGTCGGAACGCAAGTGGCACGGATGGCGATCGGTTTTGGCGCCGATGTTATGGTTTTAGAGCGGCGCCTCTCTCGCCTCAGAGAACTCGACGATCTCTATGGCCCTCAACTCAAAACAATCTACTCGACCCCGATCTCGGTCGAAGAGGCAATTTTAGCGGCCGATCTTGTCGTTGGTGCGGTTTTAATTCCTGGGAAAAAGGCTCCCAAATTGATTACTGAGGAGATGGTTCGCAAAATGTCGCCGGGAAGTGTGATTGTTGACGTAGCCATTGATCAAGGAGGCTGTTCAGAAACCTCCCGCCCAACAACCCATTCAGATCCTATGTATGTCGTCCACTCTGTAGTCCATTACTGCGTGGCAAATATGCCCGGCGCCTGCGCCCGGACCTCAACACAGGCCCTTACTAACGCCATAGCACCCTACGTTCTCGAGATCGCTGATAAAGGGTATCGCAAGGCCCTCAAAGAAGACCCTGGCCTTAAAAATGGGCTCAATGTCTGCCTTGGCCACGTAACCAACGAACACGTCGCCACCGACTGCGGCTACCCCTACTCCCCCCCCGACACCTTCCTTTAACACATTGCACTCCACCAGCTACGGGTATTCTTGTAATGGGCGGCTGCTTGGCTGCATGTATCTTAATTAAAAAGTCAGGATGAACGTGAAAAAGGGAAGAGGCTATACCACTCCCCTCTTGCCCCCCCTCTCTGCACCAGAGGCCCCCTCTAGACATCCGACTTATCCTCCAATCATTTCCTGTCCCACAAAAATCCCCCGCGTCTTCCTAAAGGACGGAGCTTCGACGCTGTAAGGTCCACTAAGAGGTATCCTGAAGAGGACATTTCAATCTTGCTCCATATTTAAAATAAATATTTTATTATAATGTGATTTAGTGTATAATAAGTGCTTCAAATGGAGGGAGATATGGCATTTGAGGCCACGGTTTTATACACTCAGACAAAAAATAACTTTTATGTAGGCGAGGAGAAGTCTGCTTCTGATTCACAAGGGAAAGTGGACAATCAGGTTCAAACAGCGGCCAAACCGACCTTTGGCAATTCTAATTTTTTACAGTGGCTAGGTTCTATTTTTAGAGGGACCCCTGCCAAACACGATACCCCTGAAACCAAATACGAAATCATGCCAAACGACCCTGAATATAAACCCACAAAAAAAAGTGAATATATAGCAGTCTCTGCTGAGAAAGTATTTGGTAAACAGACTTTTATGGATTATCTTAAGGATTTCTTCAGTTCTTTCCGGCATTTAAGGTAAATACTGCAGGAGAGCGGAGTAAACTTCATCGACTTCGATCCGTTTCATGCAGCGAAAATCGATCGGGCACACACGTTGGAAACAGGGGGAACAAGAGACATGTTTATGGATCACAGTGCCATGTTCATAGGGGCCAGTAGCGACATCGCTTGTTGAGCCAAAGAGCGCCACCAGCGGCGTTTTGAGCGCGGCTGCGATATGCATAGGACCGCTATCATTTGTCAGAAAGACGTTACATATTTGAATCAGCGCGATCAATTCTCGGAGATGGGTAGCCCCGGCAAGATCGATCACATTGGAGGGCATTCCTTGGCAAATCCCATGGACCAACTCTGCCCCTGCCGCATCTGCAAAACAGAGCACATACGTATTTTCTCGTTGTGCCAATTTTTCAATCAGAGCACGGAATCGATCGGGAAGCCAGCACTTGGCGGAACCGTAGGCCGCTCCCGGGTTGATCCCGACAAGGATTCCCCCTTTTGGAATTTTATAGCTAGCAAGCAGTTGTTGGGCTGCACCCTTCTCTTCGGAACTTACAAACAATTGTGGCGCGGTTTTAGATAGGGGGATTTCTAGGGGCAGCAAGAGTCGTTTATAAGTATTGACCAGATGTTCCTTCCCCTTCTCCTCGGGAACTGCGACAGATTGATTGAGCAAAAGGGTTCTGCCGTGGGTGGCAAATCCGAGACGCTTTCTGACTTGACCGCGCCAAAACCACCACGCCGACGTGAATGAATTGGTAAGAAGAATGCCCAAATCATACTTACCCTGCCTTAGCCGAGCAATCACATCTCTATGCTCAAACCTGTGCAAAAATTCTTGGGGGCGAATAAAGGTAAAAATCTCATCGACGTGAGGGTTACCCCACAAAAGAGCTCCTATCCCGCCACCCTGGCACATAGCTGTGATATTCGCATTTGGGAACGCATGGCGCACATCGGCAATGACAGGGGTGGCCATTACAGCATCCCCCAGCCAGTTAGGCATTCTTATATTGATATTCTGATAAGGAGCATCCATCGCTGATATTTTATGTTCATTTCTCTTTATTCGCATTTCATTTATATCAATAGAAAAACCTTTTTTGAGGAGCAGAGTGTGGCATTGGAGACCTATTCTGAAGAGGAGTTTAATAAGGTTTTAAAAAACCTCTTCACTGAAAAAAAGAGGGTGAAGGAGTTAGAAAAGCAGCTCGAAGAGAGAGGAGCGCAAAAGAAATTTTTTACCAAACTTTCCGATATTCATAAAATTTCCATTGCTGAGGAATATGCTAAACTTAAAGAAGCGTATCACGCGTTAGAACGGGAACGTGATGAAATCAAAGATCAACTGGATAAAGTGAAACCCGTTTTAAAAAAGCTTGTTCAAGAACTGCTTCTTGCCCGCGAAGAGGTGGAGCAGTTTAAAGCGCAATTCCACAGGCATGAGGAAAAACTTCAAGCTCTGGCAACAGAAAGCGCCTTGGCTACAAAGACGTCGTCCAAGCAGTGAGAAGCGGGAGGAAACCGTTGTCCGAATTGCCTCGAAGGGGTAAAAGAGAAGGCCGCTTCGAAATCGAAGTCAGGTGAATTTGAAGAACGGAAACAATAAAGTCATCTTAGGGATCGATCCAGGAACCCGCTCAACGGGGTACGGGATTATCTCTCTCAATGAAACGCGGCAATTTTCTGTCATTGACTACGGATGTATCCGACCACCCGGAGCGGAGTCCCTTTCTATACGATATAAAATTATTTTTAATTCGCTTCAGAGACTGCTCGATCTTCATGCACCCGAAGCCGTAGCTGTTGAAACGCAATATATCCATCGCAATCCTCAAAGCTATATTAAATTGGGTATGGCAAGAGGGATCACTCTTTTAGCTGCTGCTTTGCACGAAATTCCTATCTTTGAATATGCTCCTGCTCGCGCAAAAAAGGCGGTTGTCGGCAATGGTAACGCCAGTAAGGTACAGGTTCAGGCCATGGTGCAACGTTTGCTCTCTCTGCCAGAGCCACCCTATCCAGAAGATGCCGCTGACGCTCTGGCATTAGCCATCTGCCACGGGCAAGCCTTTAAACTGGGGTTAGGAGCCAAATTATAAAACCCATCAAAACAAGGGTAATAGATAATGTACGATTTTTTTAAGGGGCCAATCGTTGAAAAAACACCTCACTATATTGTCCTTGACATTGGAGGTATTGGCTACAAAATCTATACTTCACCCCGTCATAGTGCCAAACTGCCGGAGGGAGGGGAGATTGTTTTGCTCTACGTCCTCTATGTTGTTCGAGAGAATTCTCAAACCTTATACGGCTTTCCTGAGAAGAATGAGCGCGCCCTCTTCGAACAGCTCCTTGCCATCTCTGGCATTGGACCCAAAACATCCCTTGCCTTAATCGGACATTATTCCCCATCTGAGCTTGAAAAAATTACCTCCACAGAGGATACAAACTCCCTTGCTAAGGTGCCAGGAATTGGAAAAAAAACAGCCGAAAAACTGTTGGTAGAACTCCGCAATCGACTTAAATTCAACATTTTCCCAAAAACTGGTCATCCCTCCCTCACTCACGATGCTCTCTCTGCTTTGCTTCGCCTTGGCTGCACCCAATCTCAAGCCGAGCACGCTATCTCCCGCGCTCTTCAAGACCTTTCTGAAGAATGTGATCTTTCCACCTTGATCACCACCGCCCTTAAATACCACAAATGAGCTATTTTCCATGAATTCCAGACCTATTTTGTTGTTGCTCAGGAGATAAACTTAATTTCTATCGTTGCTTTGTGTGTGCACAATCAATCCCTTAACGATTGAACGATAATTTGTACGCAATCCAACAGGAATGGCTCAAAAAATAAAATCCATTGTTGCTCAAAAAGCGGCATTTTGTAAAAATTCCCTTATTTTTTGAAACTTAAGGTAATTTTATGGCTAGAGAACAAACACTTTCGATTATAAAACCAGATGGTGTCCGTAAAAATATTGTCGGAGAGGTTATTGCACGACTCGAAAGAGGGGGTTTAAAAGTGGTCGCAGCCAAAATGCTCCACCTTTCTAAAGCTCAAGGGCAAGAATTTTATGCTGTTCACCGTCAACGCCCTTTTTACAACGATCTGGTGACCTTCATTAGCTCCGGCCCAGTGCTCATCATGGTGCTTGAGGGGGAAAATGGGATTGCAAAGAATCGAGAAATCATGGGAGCGACAGACCCAAAAAATGCAGCTCCTGGCACAATCAGAGCCGACCTTGCTGAATCGATCGATCAAAATGTCGTCCATGGTTCCGATAGCCCCGAAACAGCTCGTATTGAAATCGCGTTCTTTTTCAAGCCTGAAGAGATCTTTTCGAATAGATGAACCGGCAAAAACACCTTCTCTCCCGAATGGCTCTCATGAGTAAGGTAGCCATCAAAAAGACGTGCGCGCTGACGTTAGGGAAGGTGTTTGGTAAACACAGCTTCCCCCTTTTTGGCATTCCTTCGGGTCTGGAATGGCAGATTGAAAAAAAAGGGGGAAATCGGATCGACATCTACCCCCCTCTCCCTGTCACCATGGCTCCGCCCCGCACTGTCGAAGCCGCCCTATCTAAGAGCGCCATATTCAATGTGAACGAATACACCATTCCTGGTGAGGGGGTTTTGCTCCTATTTGATGGAGTGGCTACCTATCGAGGAGGGAATCTCTCTCCGAGGGGAAAACTGATCACTACCTACCTCCAATCTACTGGAGGGAAACCGCCTCATAAAAATGACCTCTTTAGTTTGAGCTCCAAAGATTTTTTTCCTCCGATCTTTCGATCAGAAGAGTCGGTGATCACACTGGCGTCCTGTTGGCAGAGTGCTTTCTATCACTGGATGTTCGAAGTCCTCCCTCGCCTCCATCTGGCGGAAAAAGGAGGTTTCCCTCTAAAAAACGTCTATATTGATACCTCTCTCCCCTTTCAAAAGGAGAGTCTCGACTTACTTGAATTATCTGAAAAACAGATAATCTCTGCGCACACCTATGCGGGAGTCTACGCTCCACAACTCATCGTTCCCTCTGTACCCCACACTCCCTCCTTTTGGTCCTGCTCCTATCTGCGTCATAAATTGATTCCAAAATTAACACGAAGGGACCCGATCCGTCTCTATATCTCCCGCAGAGATGCTTCTAGGCGGCGCGTGATCAATGAGGAGGAAGTGATCTCTTGCTTAAAAAGATATGATTTCACGTGTATCACACTCGGAGATCTTCCTTTCAAAGAGCAAGCGGAGTATTTTCTCGCCGCGAATATCGTTTTGGGCCCCCATGGGGCTGGTTTTTCCCATCTCGTTTTCTGCAATCCGAAAATACCTGTTTTAGAGATTTTCTCTCCAAAATATGTCAATCCCTGCTACTGGCACATCTGTGACAGAGTGGGCCTCTCCTACTACACTCTTTTCGGGGAGGAGGGATACTCTTCCCACTCTGACCTCGACCCCGATATCTATGTCAATCTCGATAAGTTAGAAGCCTCTCTCCGTTTGATGGGACTACTCAGGTTATGATTCTTCTGATCGATAATTTCGATTCTTTTACCCACAATATTGTGCATGCTTACCAGCAACTGGGAGTGAAGGTCATCGTGAGACGAAACCACGCCATGACCATTGCCACAATTAATCAACTGGCCCCTGATCTTATCGTCATTGGACCCGGTCCTGGTTACCCGAACCGTGCAGGGATCTCTCTGGCGGCTATCGGATTGGGAGAGAAAGGGATTTCCATTTTTGGGATCTGTCTTGGGCATCAAGCAATAGGGGAGTTTTTCGGAGCAAAAATCGTACAGGCTAAACGCCCCCTCCATGGAAAGACCTCTCCCATTTTTCATTCTGAGGAGGAGCCATTTACCGGTCTCCCCCAGGGATTTGCCGCTACCAGGTACCATTCCCTTCTCATCGAGCCTCTCTCTCTACCAAGCTGTTTACAAGTGACAGCCTGGACCAAGGAGGGGGAAATCATGGGAATTAAACATCGTCACTTTCCCATCGCAGGAGTACAGTTCCATCCTGAATCGATCGCTACCGAAATGGGTTTAGATCTACTCAAAAATACCGTTCAAAGCGAGGCATTTACATTTTAAAATCGGACCCTAGATAGGCCGCCTTCGCCGCCTCGTTGTGGATTAACTCTTCGACGCTCCCGAGAGAAACACTTTACCGCCATAGATCAAATAGCTCCGATCTACAACGGAAAAAATTTCACGGGCGTTGTGATCGGTAATCAAAACACTAATTTGCTTTTTAGCCAAAAGGCGGATGATCTGTTTCACATCCTGAATAGCCAGGGGATCGATATTCGCGAATGGCTCATCGAGGAGCAGGAAAGAGGGATTTGTCACGAGAGCACGGGTGATTTCAAGACGGCGCCGCTCCCCACCAGAGAGCGCTGCTCCTTTTTTGCCGGCCAAGTGGTGTAAATTGAGCTCTTGTAAAAGAGAGTAGAGGCGGAGCTCTTGTTCATACTTATTGAGATCTAATGTTTCTAAAATGCAGAGGATGTTTTCCTCGACGGTCAGAGAACGAAAGATCGACGGTTCTTGAGCGAGATACCCCATTCCCATTCTAGCACGTGCGTCGATTGACTTTTTTGTCACATCCACTTGTTTGAATACGACGTGGCCCCGGTCCGGTCTGATTAAACCCATCGTCATATAGAAAGCCGTTGTTTTACCCGCTCCATTAGGACCGAGCAAGCCAACAACCTCTCCCTCACCGATTTCAAAGGAGAGGCCATCGACAACTTTCCGCCCTCCATACGACTTTTCTAGATTTTTGACGGCCAAAATTGTTTTTTTCATTTTAACTGGAACCGATGTTTCATTTTTTCCAATTCATCAGGCCCAAAGAGAAAGCGACATCTCCTACCCCCTGCACACTCTCTTTTTTTGTTTCTTTATTTTTATGAGCCCGGATGGTGCGCGCAGAAATTTGTAGATCCCGTTGCTCATCGTAAAATAAAACTTTGGCATGTTTCCCTTCGAGTAACATGACCTGTTCCTCGGGATAATAGACCACTTCATCCGCCAGAGCATACTGTGAGGCGGGTTTTGCTTCTGATCCCAAATTGACAAGTCGAATGTTGTCGTAGAGTAAGATCTTTGTTGCTTTCAGTGACCCTTGATGATCGATATAATCGACTTGTGCCCGATCGGCATAAACCTCCCCCATTTCATCGCGATAAATCACTTGAGGGCTGCCCACAAATAGGCTTGTTTTTGTTGTATAATGAGAAAAACCGATTCACATTTCAACACACCCCCTTCAGCTAGCATCAGAGTTACCTCATGCTTAAGATCGACCCAAGGAAAATCGATCTGGGTCAATTTCTCCCCATCTTTCCGCAAAAACGCTTGCTGCGCTGTGACCCGACCCATGGCATTTTCAACACTGACATGCCCACTTAAAGTAATCAACTCTCCATCATAGTGGACTTTATCAGCAGCGATTATTGTTTCAGGGGCTATTGTTTCATAACCCTCAAGAAGCAGTGGCATAAACAAAAGTAAGAAATTGAGAATCCAACTTTTCATATTTCTTTCCCTGAATTCAAAGTGGCGCGCATCTGATAAGCTACAAAATCGAGCTCCTCCCCTTCAGGGAAAATTCGATACTTTTTGCTGTAGCCTGCATCACTGCAACCACTTCCGGTTTTTCCAGGGGGAGTCGATCCCCTCCGATCTCATATTTCCAGAGCTTCACCTCCTCCGCAATAAAAAGATGGGAGTTATAATTATAGGAGGCTTTCTTTGCTTCTAAATACCGGATCCGCTGCATCGGTTCCCCCTCAACAGTAAAGAGTTCCTCTTGCATCATGCAAACAACTTCACCCAATTGTTCCACAATTTCGATTCGTCGCGCCTGCTTGAAAAAAAAAAGTTCAGAATCAGGAGTGTCGATCCGAATTTCTAAGGGAGTTTTTCCCTGATACCAAATTTTTTTATGGATCTGCCCCCGTTTGTGTTGGGAATGGAGAGAATCTCCTCCCCCTTCTCAGGGTCACTGCTTTTGAGCAATTCTTGATAGAGGGTGAAATCTTTCTGTCTGCAGGGAGTGATCCATAGAAAGAGCACAGCGAAAAGAATGATTAGGAGACAAGGGAAGACGTATTTATACATCGCTGCACCGCTTCGTAGATAGTCAACCACTCATTGAGGAGCTTAGGCAACTGGGAGAAGGGCAGTTGGCAGGCAGCGTCGCTTTTTGCATGATCGGGATCGGGATGAGTTTCAGCATAGATCCCCTGACTGCCAGCCGCAAGAGCGGCACGGGACAATACCTCGATAAATTCCCTCTCACCCCCTGAACAGCCACCCTGTCCTCCAGGCAATTGGACCGAGTGAGTCGCATCAAATAAGACAGGGTACCCCAATTTCTGCATGATCGGGATCGCTCTCGATATCGCTGACTAAATTATTATAGCCAAAGGAGGTGCCGCGGTCGGTCAAAAGAATATGATCGTTCCCAGTCGAAAGAATTTTTTCCACGGCATGTTCCATGTCCCAGGGAGCCATGAATTGCCCTTTTTTGATGTTAATGATCGCTCCGCTTTTACCCGCTGCGACTAAAAGATCGGTTTGACGGCTTAAAAAAGCGGGAATTTGAATGACATCACATACGGCTACGGCTTCTCGAACCTCTTCAGGAGAATGTACGTCAGTAAAGATGGGGATGTCAAAATTGTCCCGGACTTTTTCCAGTATTTTTAACCCCTCTTCAATCCCTGGCCCCCTAAAAGAGCGGACTGAGGTTCGATTGGCCTTATCGTAACTGGCTTTAAAGATAAAATTGACCGGCTTTTCGGCAAACAAACGCGTTAAAAATTCGGCACACCGGAGGGTATGCTCCTCGCTTTCAATGACACACGGCCCCGATACAATGGTGAGGGGAGCGTTTCTCCCTATCGTGAGATTTCTAATTTTAATTGCGCGCATCGTCTAACCTATATTGGCTTAATGTCACTTTTTCTCGATGGGGGTTTGAAAAGCGTAAAAGAATCTCCTCAACCTTCAAACCAAATGGGAGCTCATGACTAAGATCTGAAAGCGGCTGAATGACAAACAATCTTTCATGCCAACGGGGATGAGGAATAATCCATCTCTCGCCCTGCTCAATTAAAGATCCATAAAAAAGAAGATCGAGGTCGATCAATCGGGGGCTATTTTTCGGCTTCGGCGGCTGTCCCAGCTCACGGGTAATTCTTTCGATAAAACCCCCTATCCTCTCAACCGATAATTCGGTTTCGAAGCGACAGGCTGCATTCAGAAAATCGGGCTGCACCCTCTCTTCCCCATCAAAAACAGGTGTTGTCACATAGAGCCGTGAATACCTTAACTCCCTGATTCCCTTCTCCTCCCTCATCAAAGCAATCGCTTGCTTCATGGCAGAGAGGGTACCCCCCAAATTCCCTCCCAACCCAATGTAGCACTCCACCATGCGCTACAGGATACGCTCTCTCACTCAATAAACTCCACTAGATTAAATGCCAGGACATGGCATCAACCTTAAAAAAGAAGATTAAGAAACGTTTTTAATTGACTAAATCGATTTAAGACATTACAATTTTTTAATCTCAAAAGGTGAAATTTATGTCAGTTTTTAATTGTTGCCCTACAGGTGTGAATCACCATCAAGGGGCTTCTGCTACGCGATCTCCACAAAAGACGTGTGGGGCCGCTTTGGGCATTATATTGATGATTGGCGGTGGTGTAGCCGCGGGTGTGCTCTATTCCTATTTAGGTTACGTTGCCCTCGCTTGCTTAGCCGCAGTACCCATTGGGCTTGCCATCACTTGTTGCAGTTGCCGTAAAACTGGAGTTGTCGTTGGTGAGGCGATTTTGAAAGACACCTCTAAACCCTGGAACGAGAGACTGGCAACTTACTTCTCCATTTTTTTAACAAGTAATAATATTCAGTCATGTAAAATTTGTGTTCAGCTGAACGACAACCAGGGTATCAATGTACCGGGTGATTTTACTATATCTGCACGTCATAACATAAGGGATAAAGTAGCTTGGATCACACGCACAATACAAAACGTGAAAAATAGTGGGCCTTTCAATTTGACCTGGGCTATCATTACTAAAAGTCAGCAAGACATTAGTTTGTTAAATTGTCATCTCTTCATCATGACGATCTTCGCAGACGGAACGATCGCGATGGAAAAACACCCTCCTGTTGATTATTCTATTTATATGCTCCACGCTGAATTTAAGAGAGTTGGCATAACAAGATTGGAAACTCATTTTGCAACTCATTTAGCTGATATTTAATCTTAAAGAGTGTGGAGCTTGCCACCAAGAATAAGGTGTGAGCCACTGACGGCTTCCCATCCAATTCCGCTGTGCTTTTTCATCAATAAACGACACTTAGGCCCCTTCTAAATCTAAAGAGAAATTTATGGCCCTGGCCGATCGCTATCTCTTGTGCGCGACTACATGCAAGCAATTAACTCTGTGTGCTCTGTGAGCTCTGTGGTAAAAAAATAACCGCATAAAATTGTCGGCGGGAATTGCTGACATGGTACGTCATTTTATTGACTAAATCGAATTAAGATGTTATACTTTTTAAATCTAAAGAGAAATTTATGGCATGTTCTGGTTGTTGTCCTAGGGGTGTGAATAAGAATCAAGGGGCTCCTGCTACGCGATCTCCACAAAAGACGTGTGGGGCCGCTTTGGGCATCATATTGATGATTGGTGGTGGTGTAGCCGCGGGTGTGCTCTATTCATATTTAGGTTACGTTGCCCTGGCTTGCTTAGCCGCAGTACCCGTTGGGCTTGCCATCACTTATTGCAGTTGCCGTAAAACTGGAGGTGTCGTTGGTGAGGCGATTTTGAAAGACACCTCTATACCCTGGAACGATAGACTGACTAGTTACTTCTGCCATTTTTTAATCAGTAACAAGATTCGGTCATGTAAAATTTGTATTCAGGTGAACGACAACCGGCGTATCAATGTACCAGCTGATTTTACTATAACTGCACAACAAAATATAATGGATGAGGCAGCTCAGATCACACGCAGAATACAAAACGAGATGAAAAATAGTAGGGCTTTCCATTTGATTTGGGGTGTCATTACTAAAAATCCGCAACAGGATAGGTTTAATTACCAGCTATTCGTCATGGTAATCAACGAAGATGGAACGATCATTCTGCACAAAAAACCCCCTCGCTTTGCTTATCCTATTCCTGAGATCCAAGATGAATTTAAAAAAACTGGTCTCGACAATGAATTAAAAAACACTGGCATAACAAGGTCGGTAGATGAGTTGACACAGTTTTTAGCTGATATTTAATCTTTAAGATTGGGGAGCTGCCGCCAAAAATAAGGTTTGAGCCACTGACGGCTTCTCATCCAGTCCTGCTGTGCTTTTTCATCAATAAACAAAACGACACTTGGGCTCCTTGCCTCACCACCATCAAAGACCAGGCACCCTACCTTATTGCCCAAATTAATTAGGCCATGTTTTTCCCCAATCAACAAATAAGATGCGTGCTCGTGCAACGCTGCTTTATAGGCGAAAATTTTATTAGCGTCCTCCTCAAACTCCGTTTTGCGGATGGGATTTTTTAAACATTCCTCCATCTCTTTGATGAATAGCCCTTTTTCGCGAAGCTTTAAAATCAAATCTCTCAACAAGCCACCGGTAATAACCGCTCCGACGATAACTAAGGCCCATCCTGCCGCAGGGGAATACCCGCTAAGCTCACCGACTTGAAGAAGCATCAGTATCCCCATAACCACGACAGTGATACCGATGAGCGCTCCTCCCGCAATGGTTACCTTTCTTCTACAACCCAGTTCATTCACAATATACGCGATCGGCTCCCCATCTGAGCGGAGAGATCGCCATCAATTTTTGATCATGAATCGCACTAGACATCTTCTCCCTAAATTTTTCTTATGATTATACCCATACTTCTCAATTTTAGTCAATTAACCTGAGTTTTGGGTTCAATTAAGAGAAGGTAACATATTTATGAGAAACTCTTGTACTGGCATGCAGTAGATACCGTCCTGCATTAACCGTCTTTGACCTCGATAGAGAAAGAAAAGTTTCGCTTCGGGGTAATCCTCACCAAAGGCTTTCAAACTAGAAAGATCTTTGCGAGTGACTGCATCACCATTTTTCACTTCGATGGCGATAAAACAGCTTTTTCCATAGAGCACAAAATCGATTTCCGATCCTCCACGTGTGCGCCAAAAAGTTAATTCATAATCCGCCTGCTGATCGTCGACCCATGCTTTAAGATGTTGGGCCACCAATCCCTCCAGAGCAGCTCCATGAATCTCTTCTGGTCTATCCAATGGACCTCTTGGACGAACTGCTTGAAATACTCCTACATCGAAAAGATAGAATTTTGGATGGGAAGTCAGAGCTCGCTTCGCCCGCTTCGGTAAAAACATTCAAGGTATAACCCAGAAGCATGTCTTCTAAAATCTGTAAATAATTAGATACTGTCGATCGACTGACGCTGCAATCTGAAGCAATATTATTCAAATTGAGCAATGCCCCATGAGAAAAGCTCATGATTTCCAAAAACCTGGCGAAATCTCCCACGTTTCTTACCAATCCTTCAGCTTGAATTTCTTCTTTCAGATACAGTGCTGTGTAGGTGGATAATACTGCTTCAGGCGTTGGATTATCCCACACTAGAGGGAGACATGCCAATTTCTAAAGCTTTTTCTAGAGAAAATGACGCTCCCATTTCAGCAGCCACGAATGGATTCATAAATTTAAT
>CAVPKN010000010.1:0-8526 GCA_963705695.1 uncultured Chlamydiales bacterium | reverse complement strand
CCGCGACATCCTCTCGTCAAAAATTAGATATTAAATAAAACTCACTATTTCTTAATGCGTTCTTTTAACAGGTTTGCGAGCAGATACAATGACCTTCTCACCCGAAATAAGGCATTTCAGATCATCCTCATGTTCCTTGATCCATTTAGCATAATCTGTTCGCAGACGGACAGTCATGGTAGGAGGTGTTTTTTTTGTGCCTTGAGGACGGCCTGCACCCTCTCTTTTGCCACCGTGTCCCTTTGTCATTTTTTTGACACTAGGTGCAAGCCTATTATCTAAGCGATGTTTAATAAATTCGCAGAGATACTTAGGGTAGTTTTCAATGACCTCTTCAGGGGAGTCACCGCCATATTCTACGGGATATAATCGGTTCGCAAAAACCCAGGCATTAACTTCTTTATCGAACCAGGGTTTTATCTTGCCTACTTCCTCAAGAGCTATCTTTAAATGTTGATCTATTTCTTTCTTGGTGGCCATGTTAATCCCTCTTTTTCACAGAACCTTTCCGTCTTCCTGACACTTTCAGCTACAACCTCCCTCTTTTTACCTTTCCCATGCGCTATCTTGATAGAACAGAGGAAAAGATTGTCGCTATTGTAAAGGTTGTAGTCGATCCCGCCTTTTTCAAGGGCGCCAACCCAGGAGGCGGAGATACTTTAAGTATGGATGTTCAGGTATCGGTTTAGCCATGTGCGTTCCATCAAAGGATTAATTGTATCAGATCTTGAATATTTGTTGTAAGTATTCAAGTATTTCTTTTCGCTCAAGTGTAGTCTTAATGGTCGGGGAAACCCCTGCACGGTTTCCCGAACCCCATCCGGCAGGCCGCCTAACGGCGGCTTTTTTTGCTCTTAAAAGTTTTTCTTAATTACGCAAGAAGTCTAATAAACGCCAGCTCGAAAAAATTTAGACTCGCCAGGATCCCGCTTTTGCGGGGCAGGATAAAAAAGAAGAGCTGATTCTGAGGTTAGATAAAACTCCAGAAAATCACAATTTCAATGAGATAGAGGAGGAGGAGAATCGATGTCCCAATGTAGTTTATTTTCCGCTCCGATCTCATTTCTGGCATGAGCCACGGTTTAAAGCATCGGATAACGAGTGGCATGAAAGGCCATGAAATTAAAGAAACGCTGATTGCATTTCCAATGAAAGTGGCAAGGGAGGTATCGAGATTCTTTGTCAAAGGACTCAAGAATTTTAACTCCAGCATCACGATTGGGAAGAGAATGAAAAGGACCAGCAGGGTTTGTTTCCAGACCGGAGGGATCTCTCCTATAGTTGCGATAGAACTGAACCACCCCGCAAAGGGGGAGATAATCCGGTGGCTTTGAAGAGCTGTAATCATTGGATCTAACTCTTGTAAGATCTCTTTCCTAATGTCAGAAGAGAGCCATTGATCTAAATGTTCCACAGTGTCGAACGCCAGTAGTGTGATCCATTGCCCTTCTGCTTTATCGCCAGGAGATTGGACATACATCCCTCGAAAGCCCGGAAATTTCGATTCCGCAAGGTGTATTTTGGCTAGCCACTTCTTATAAACTTCCCTTTTTTCTGGGGAAATTTGAGTGATAATCATTTCAACAATTCCGTTATGACTCGATTCCTCCGTAGTCGTCTCCTCGATGTGAAGCTCGGAGGATTGTGCATTTAATGCTTGTAAAAGAGCCCCTCTCTCAAGAGAGGTGTACCAAACTGCGGCGCTTTCAGAATCGGAAAATCGTTGCACGATTTTCCATGAGGGGAGGTTTAAGGCCTCGGGAGATAACATTTCCAGACTCAAAAAGCCTGGAAAGGTGGCAATCGTGTCATTGAGTTCCGCTCGCCAATTTAAAAAAAAATGGCTCACCTCTTTCGGAACAGTGACACGGGTCGTAATGATGTTCGCTTTCTCTACATACTGAGGCATGTTATTGTCTCGTCAATTTCATAACATCTTCTTTACTCTTTCACCAGAGAAAAAGGGGGATCGCTCGGGCAGCGGCCCAATGAAGAGCTTCTTGCTGGGTGGGGAAAAGCATGAAGGCGGTGGCGAGCGCATCGGCTTCGAGGCATGTGGGGGCGAGCACGCTCGCGCTCGATATTTGAGAGGGATGGAGGGGTTGCAGGGTGTGGGGATCGATGATATGGGTGTAATTGACGCCATCGACCTCCCAATTTTGAATATATGAGCCGCTTGTGGCAATGGCCTTGTTTGAAAGAGGGAGGGTCCCACCTCCTAGAATTCCAATGTTCCACGGGCGTCCGCTGGGATGGGAACCCAAGGTTCGGATCTCTCCTCCCCACTCCACATAGATCTGGGAGAAGCCACTCTGTTCTAATCGTTCCACGATAAGGTCGACCCCATAGCCTTTAGCAATCCCCCCCAAATCTAAAGCGGTCAAACCGTTTTCCTTCCAAAACAACCCCGCTTCACAATGAATCCGATCCCACCCAATAGCTTCAGCGCATAAGGAGAGGGTATTCTGATCGGGAAGTGTGCCTAATATGAGCGCTTCCTTCCAGAGGGTGCATAAGGGGGCCACCGTGGGATCGAATCTCCCTTCCGTCTCGACGACAAGCGTTTCCACTTTTTTTAAAAAGTGAGAAAGCTCGTGAGAAATGGGGATTTTTTGGTTGGCTTCTAACCGGTTCAATTGGGAAATTTCAGAATGGGGATTCCAATTATTATAAATCTGATCGATTTCAGAAAAGGTTGTTGCAATGACCGACTTGATGGAGTCAATCTGCACTTCATTTAGCTTTTCTCCAACTTGGATGCAGTAGGGCATGGTCATTGCCTCCCCCTCAAAGCGGGTTGTGGGTGTGGCTCGGTCGCAACCACATACTATAATGAGAAAGATTAAAAGGAGCGCTCCCTTCTTTGCCGACTGAGAAGGGTGTTGTGAAGGAGCATAGCCACAGTCATCGGCCCCACTCCATTTGGGACGGGAGTAATTGCAAAGCATTTTTGTTCTACCTGATTGAAATCAACATCTCCAACAATTCGATACCCTTTAGGGGAGTTGGGGTCATCGATCCGATTGATACCGACATCGATGACGACGGCACCTGCCCTGACCATATGTTCTTTGATAAAGTGGGGTGAGCCGATAGCAGCCACTAAGAGATCAGCGCGCCGAGTATGCGCTTCTAGATTATGTGTCTGTCGATGGACCACAGTGACTGTGGCATTACAGCCGGAAGCCGGTTGCATGAGCAAAGCAGCTAGGGGCTTTCCGACAATCGAACTCCGTCCTACGATGACAACCTCTTTCCCTGCTACAGCGATTGCTGACCGTTCCAACAAGACTTTTATTCCTAAAGGGGTGCAAGGAATAAATCCTCCAGGATGGCCTAAGAGGAGTTTACCTAAATTTTCAGGATGAAAACCGTCGACATCTTTTTGGGGAGAGATGGCTTCGACAATGGTTTCATTTTTGATATGAGAGGGGAGGGGAAGCTGGACTAAGATTCCATCGACGAGAGGATCTCTGTTGAGTCGATCGATGAGGTGTAGCAGTTCCCCTTCTGTCGTTGATGCCGGTAATGGGTGGTAAAACGATTCAATCCCAACAGCGAGACAGGCTTTTCTTTTTCGACTCACATAGGCCGAAGAGGCCGCATTGTCACCAATGAGAACAACGGCCAAACCTGGGGGGGTACGGAGGGTTGAGACGGTGTGGTGGATCTCCTTTTCAATCTGCTCCGCAATCGCTCTACCCGATAAAATCATGTTTTTCTCGTTATTTTATCTGATAATAGCGTAAAGGGAAGGGAAAAGGCAAACAGCGCATAGAGGGCATCGACTGCTCCCATGACAATAAGATCGGTGGCGACCCAACGGAGCGAAAGGTGGAGAGCATATCCGGCAAATGGTGCAGCAATGAGTGTGATCAGGGTAGAGAGAGTGGAAAAGAAGAAGGTCATCAAGGGAAGCGTTGAGAGTTTATCTTCGAAAAAATTTTTCGTTTGCCCATAGAGTAAGCAACTGACAATGGAGTAATTAAGAGCTGAGATTCCAAACAGGGGACCAGAAGAGAGAAGATCTACGATTACACCACACAAAGTAGCTCTCCAAAGGATGGCGATCCGCGTGTATTGATAGAGGCATGTGACGATAAATGGCGCAAAATAAAACAAGCGGAGCTCGGGTACCAGGAGAGGTAGAATGAGCATTGAAAGTAAGGAGATAGCAAAACTCAAAAGTGAGTTAAAAAGCATCATTTTGGAAGAGGAGTTGGAAAAGCGTTTTCACAATTAAATAAAGATCGTACCAAAAGGAGGATTTATCGACATAGGCAGCATCAAGGGCTACCCGTTGCTGAAAGGTAGTTCTACTTCTTCCCGAAGTTTGCCAAAGCCCTGTGATCCCAGGGCGGATACTGAGAATTTTATCACTCAATGACCCTAAAAATTCTTTCTGAAAAATCATGTAAGGTCTAGGCCCAACGACACTGAGATCCCCTTTTACCACATTCCAAAATTGAGGCAGTTCATCAAGAGACGTTTGCCTCAGCCATTTTCCCAAAGGAAAAATCCGCGGATCGTGCTTTAATTTCTGTTTTTTTTGCCACTCTCTTTGCAAATGGGGATTGTGCGATAACAGAGTATCGAGTCGCTTCTCTGCATCGAGATACATCGTGCGGAATTTATAACATTTGAAGACCTTTCCCCCTTTTCCTAGACGGGGTTGCACGTAAAGCGGGCTACCACGGGAGGTGATACGGATACTCACGGCGATGGCAAAAAAAAGCGGGGAAAGGAGGAGGAGCATCATCAGGCTAAATAGGAGATCAAAAAGACGTTTGAAAGGGGTAAAGGGTACTTTAAAATCGATCGACGGCCCAGATGATGGAGTCTGTTGTGACCGTTGGGATTTTTTTAGATCGGCAATGGACATTGGGAAAAAACCAGGTGGGTCAGCTCGATTAAAGAGCTTTTGTTTCCGGGCAACTTTTCTAAAATAGCTAAAGTAGATTGAAAATGAGATGAGGCAGCGTTGATAGCGTGATTTTCTCCACGGGGATGGTCTCCGTCTAAAAGATCATCGACCATTTGAAATAGCTGGCCAAATTGCGTTCCAAATTGCTTCAGCAGATTCATTGTGTCTGAGCATGCGTGAGCTACAATTCCCCCGAATGCTAAGGCTGCAGAAAATAGCGCCGCTGTTTTTAGGTGATGCATGTGATCTACATGGGGAGAGTCCTCAATATCCATGACTTGCCCACCGATCATTCCCTCGCTGCCAGCCGCAGAAGCGAGTTGTTGTGTCAGTGAAATTTTTTGTTCGGCGCTCAATCGGGGAGCCGAGGAGATCACTTCAAAAGCATAAGTGAGAAGATAGTCCCCAACGAGGACTGCGTGTCCTTCACTATATACGCGATGAAGCGTTGGGCGACCCCGACGGAAATCATCATCGTCCATGCAGGGGAGATCGTCGTGGATCAAAGAGTAGGTATGGACGAGCTCTAAAGCACATGCAGGTGCCAAGGCCATATCGATTGAACCCTCTTGCACCATTTCGGCAGCACTGATCGTGAGAAGAGGGCGGATCCGTTTTCCAGGAGCAAGGAGGGCATACCGTCCCCCCTCATAGAGCTTAGGATAAAAAGGGGAATTGATGGGGATCAGATCGATGAGATGCGCTTCGATTTTCTGCTTATAAAGATCAAGCATAGGTATTTTAAAACCACTCAAGGACGACTTTCCCAGAATTTCCAGAGAGCATCACGTCAAAGCCCTTTTGAAACTCTTCGGCTTTAAAGCGGTGTGTGATCACTTTACTCACATCCAAACCACTTTGGAGCATATGGACCGTTTGGTACCAAGTGCGGAAAATCTCTCTACCGTAAATTCCTTTTAAGGTGAGCATTTTGAAGATCACTTTTTGCCAATCGATATTTGCCTGAGAGGGGAGAATTCCCAATAAGCCAATATAACCACCGTGGCTCGCTAAATCGGGGAGCGATGCTAAGGCTTGGGCACTTCCTGACATTTCTAAGCACGCATCAAATCCCTCGATCGATAAGGCCTCCATGGCATCACGGATCGATTGTTCCTTGATGTTTACAGTTGCTGAAGCCCCCATCTTTTGCGCCAATTGGATTCGATAGGGATTGAGATCTGAGATCACAACATGGCGGGCCCCCGCTTTTTTGACAACGGAATTGTCATCAAACCAATCGGTCCTGCACCGGTGAGATCAACACATCCTTACCTACTAAATCGCAAGAGAGAGCTGTGTGGACGGCATTTCCTAATCGATCGAGAATGTGAGGCGATTTCATTGGAGATTTCATTTGGAATGAAGAAGGCATTTTCTGCTGGGATTGATAAATATTCGGCAAAGCAGCCGTCCCGGTTAACACCTACCCCTTTTGTAAAGGGCACAATATTCCGTCTACCTGTACGGCATTGGAAACATCTGCCACAGGTGACGTGTCCTTCTCCAGAAACCCGATCCCCCTCTTTAAAGCCTACGACTCCAGGCCCTACTTCGGAAACAATACCGACAAATTCATGCCCAATAATTGAAGGAACAGGAAGTGTCTTTGCTGCCCATTCATCCCATTGGTAAAGATGAACGTCAGTTCCGCAAATCGAAGTGTTTTTAATTTTGATCAACAATTCGTTCTCTTTTGGACGAGGCTTAGGAACTTCCTCCATCCACAATCCGTTTCAACCTCTTTCTTGACGACTGCCTTCATGATTTGATGACCTCCAATTTTTGCCCGACTTTTTTGAAAGCTGCAATGGCCCGGTCTCATCTTCAATCGAATGAGCGGCAGACATTTGCAGTACGGACCCGAGCAGCGCCTTGAGGACGACAGGGTAGAAGAAAGCCGATCATATAAATTCCTTCGTCGAGCATTTTTTTTGCAAAGTTTGAGTCAGTTTCGCATCTCCGAGCATGACAGGAATAATCGGATGATCTTTTCCTAAGCTTAAAGCCTAAAGCTTCCGTTTTTTCTCGGAAGTAGGCGGTATTTTTCCACAGTTGCGCTCGTAGTTTATTTCCTTCACGCTCCAAGATACGGAATACTTCTAACTGGCGGCCGCGATGCTGGGACAGAGTGTATTTGAAAAGAGATAGGGACGAGAGCGCTGCCTTAACCAATCAATAATCTTCTTTTTTCCCGACGAGTTCCCCCTGAAGCACCTCCGAGGGCTTTACCGAGAGTTCCTGTCATGACTGTCCGACCTTTCCGACGAGGTTCCAATACTCAAGCATTCCCCGCCCCTCTTTCCCTAAAATTCCAGTACATGGGCAATCGTCTATTATCACAAGGGCACGGTACCGCTCGGCCAGGTGCATCTTTGTAAATTGGCGATAATCCCATCCATAGAAATAGCGCCATCTGTAGCGATGAGGCGAAAGCGGGCATCTGGGCCTCTTTCAGTTTTTCCTCTAGATCGCTCATATTATTATTGAGATAGCGGAGTCGTTTTGCTTTGCAGAGCCGAATGCCATCGATAATGCTCGCGTGATTGAGTGAATCGGTAAGAATGGCGTCTTCTGCTCCCAACAGAGTTTCAAATAATCCCCCATTGGCATCAAAGCAGGAGCTATAGAGAATTGTAGCTTCGGTCTTTAAAAATTCCGATATTTTTTTTTCCAGCTCAATATGAATCGTTTGCGTTCCACAAATAAAACGTACGGAGGCTAAACCAAATCCAAACTGCTGCACACTTTTAGAGGCAGCTTCCACAACAGCGGGATGGTTGGCTAAACCAAGATAATTGTTCGAACAGAAATTAAGCACTTTTGAACGATCACTCAGAGAAATTTGAGCCTGTTGTGGCGAGGCAATCACTCTCTCCTCTTTATAAAGTCCCAATTCTTTCAATTGAGCGAGTTCTTTTTGTAAGTGTTCAAGAAACGCTTGATCCATTTTCGTTTTCCTTTACTCAGAATGTAAATAACCATCGCTCAAAATGTAGCGTCGTTGGCATAGAGCAGCTAATTCCTCGTCATGAGTGACGACGATCAACCCTTTTTTCAGCTCTGAAACGGAGTTGATAAGGAGTTGATGAATCTGCCTCGAAGTTTCATGATCCAGATTTCCCGAGGGTTCATCGGCAAGGAGAATTTCAGGGTCATTGCAGAGTGCGCGCGCCAGCGCACTTCTCTGTTTTTCCCCACCAGAGAGTAGCTTGGTGGAGAAGTGGAGCTTTTCTTTGAGTCCAACTTGGGTAAGCAGTTCGACGGCTCGTTTGTAGGAGTCGCTTTGTTTGCCGATCTCTTTGCCGGAAATGAGTGCCGGCATTAAAACGTTGTGCAACACACTATAATCTTCAAGCAGATTGAAATTTTGAAATACAAATCCGATGTGCCGGTTGCGCAAAATAGGAGCTGGTCTCAGGAGGGCTGGGCGCCCCATGACAAATAGCTCACCCGAAGTTGCCTCCTCTAAAGTGCCTAAGATATGTAAGAGAGTGCTCTTCCCCTCACCAGAAGCACCGATGATAGCAATGCTCTCTCCAGGGTGTAGATCGAGCGAAACCCCTTTTAAGATTTCAACAGCAAACACCAAATCGGTCAAG
>CAVPKN010000009.1:0-20444 GCA_963705695.1 uncultured Chlamydiales bacterium | reverse complement strand
TATTTGCCTGTTACTGGTTTCGTTGGTCTTGCTAGGGAGCCACAAACATCCCTTCTCCTCCCTGTAAACACATGTCGATCCCTGCACAAGGTCCACCCGCAGGATTTGGGGGCACTAACTGTTTGGGTGATACTGAAACTGACGTTTGTAATGCGCTTCTTTTTTGCATGTTAATAGGGAGGCGGAGTTGAGAGGTTGAAGCGACAACCTGGGCTAATGCAGTTCCATTTCCCTCTCCATAAACAGTCACCGCTTTATGATCCAAATTCCCTTGTGCTGCAGAAGCTCCTTGAAAAAATCGAGAAAAATGCCAAAACAGGAAACCATTTGCTGCTAAGAGCATAGATTTAGCGAGTTGAAAGCCCCAAGAGCCAGAGCAGGTCATATTTTGGGTAGCTACTTTGCTATCTCCAATTCTTGAAGACATAAATGCCCTCCTCCGCTAAAAATACCAGTTAAAAACTCACCTTACGCACGGTTTCTCTTTCCAAGAGGAATTGCAGCGGTCAAGCTGCAACTACCACGACGAAGTCCAACTCGTGCGAGTTGATTGAGAAGTGATAGGCGGCAGATTGCCACCTACAATTCCTTTCAGAAAGAGAAAACGTGCGTAATGTGAATTAAAAATTAAGCTAAACCTATTTTTTTGTAAACGATGTCAGTCACACATTCGAATTACACTACCAACCAGGCACAACATGTGCCTTCTCAAGAAACACTTCAGCTCAAACAACTTCATCTCTATTTCGAAATGCGGATGCAAACGCTTTTGATAACATGTCTCACCGATGGCTCAGAGGACCCTCTTTTTAGTGAGGTAGAGCAATATAAAAAGATCGATTCGCAACTTGCTGCCATGCCTGCCGCTGAAGAAGCTCTGGCAATCGATCACCTGTTAAAATCGCTCATCGTCACCCTCAGCCAAGCAAGAAAAGAGAAAACAGTGAAGCTGGATCTCTTTTTCAAAAAGATGAAAGGAGGGGAGTTACAACCCGTTTTAGAAGAGATTTTTAGCGAATTCAATCATCTGATCGCACAAGTCAATCTAGGTCGTGAGATCAAACTCGAAGCCGTTAATGCATGGGAAAAAAAAGTAGAGCAATTCCAAGAGCGATTTTTTAATTTTTTGGAAAAAAAATTCCATTTGGTGTGGAAATCGAATTTTTCAAACATCATTCGGAAAGGTGAGATTCTTTCTTTATACCTCTCTTGGGAAAGGCACTTGGCGCAGACAAGTCAAGGTTTTTCCCAGTTGGGCCCTATCACAACAGCCATTCAGATTAAGCAGCTTTTAGGTGGGGATAAAAGATCCTTTTTTTGCCATTATTTTTCCCATTATGAGAGCGAAAGAATCGCCCTCCTGTTGTGTTCCCATCGGTTCCACAAGAGGGCTCACAGCATGCTTTCCTTTATGGATAGTGAAATCGATGGTGTTAAAAATAGGATCTTTGCTTACGAACAAACTTGCCTTCGAAGATCGATCACACTTGTTTTAAGATCGCTACGCTATTGAGCGATACTCTTTATTTCCGTACTGCTGACTTTTTAATTGAGGGACAGGAGCAAGTCATACGCAGGTGGCGTAGCCTCCCTTTCTTCTCAATCCACTTGAACACTCTTTCCGTACCTTTTCAAAAAGCGTTTTGGGGGCAGGGCTTTGTGCACTCGATCTCATGCAGTGGAAGTGGATCGGCGCCTCACAAACCTTGCTACAGGCCCTATCACATCAAATAAACCCTTCCCTCGATTCTTGGATCAACTCCTTCCATCGCTTTGGATTTGATGAAAAAACAACGCTCTTCTCTTTGCCGATGATCGATCGTGTTTCCGAGTACTTCACTTTTATAGCCATTACGGGATACTCATTTGGTTTTTCAACAACGATCTTAATGCCGGTCACTGTGGGATATGGCTTAGGAGTTACAGCTTCCGCCATTGCTGGGAAAGTTGTCGATCTGATCTACTCGCGATGCCATGCAACCAACACACCCAGTCACCACTTGCTCCAGGGAATGGCGCGGCTCGCAGCTTTTCCGGCAGCTGCTCAATTTGGGATCCACTATTTTTACAAACCAGAGATCTCACACCAAGGATTTCTTTTCGAAAATCGGGACGCTTGTCTTGTAAAGCCAACACAGTGTCAAGAGGAAGCGTGCCAGCTATTAGGTGTCTCTTCACAGGCTACAGCGCGCGAAATCAAAAAAAAATTTCAACAACTCGCACAATTATACCACCCCGATCGGCATCAAAACGCAGGCACTCTTTTTTCAGCTGTTAACCGCCGCAAAATCTCAGTGTCTATTGGATAAGCAGTAGGAGAATTTTCTTGCGCAAACATGAAATAAAAAACTATTTTTAGTTTTATTTTATTGAAAATGATTTTATAATCTGTGTTTTTGTTTGGTATTTTGATGTTT
This sequence comes from uncultured Chlamydiales bacterium, assembly GCA_963705695.1. Lineage (GTDB taxonomy): Bacteria > Chlamydiota > Chlamydiia > Chlamydiales > JAAKFR01 > CAVPKN01. Next base: position 18,027 of record CAVPKN010000009.1, on the reverse strand, counting down.
TCTGGAATTAATTCTTTATTTTTTGGTTCTTCTGCTCCAACGCTACCTTCTCAACCCCTAAAATCTGTAGAAGATTGGAAAAAAATGGAGGAGGAGCTCTACAAAAGTTCCTATGCTATTTCAGAAAAACTGTTTGCACACCGTCTTACCTCAGCCTACTTAGAAAAAACGACGTTTGTCGGATTGAATAGCTACAACAGCGTTATCCATTGGATGGAGATTCTTAAGCTATGGTGTGCTGGGCAGGGACAGTTCCTTTCGTTGCCTATTTCACAACAGCATCTAGTCCAACTTTACTCTTATTTTTCCGACTATGCAGCCACTCTCTGGTATTATCAAAACGAGCTAAGTGTTGACTTCAGAGCAAAGGCTCAGAAGACTATACAAGATATTCAACTGCATCTCAGCCATAAAAAAGTCTACTATACTCCCCTTGGATATGCCGGAGGGGTAAAAAGTGGTGGTCATGCGATTCCATTAAAGTTGTGTGATTGCGGGGATTACTTCGAAGCGACGTTATTGAATCTTGGAGAGGGAGTTCATCTCCATCCCCGAGCCGATTGCGATCATTCTGGATCTCGTTTCTCTTTCCAATCGTTTCCTGTACGGATTCGAAAAACAGTTTTTGCCTCGAAAAAATGTGAAGATATTTTTACTCGGCTCATCCAAATTCAATTACAATCGTATTCAGCAGATGTTCCCCCTTACACTGCAGAAGATATTTATCTCGCTATTTATTCATTAGGTGAAGTGCAAGGGAGTTTCCCCTCCCCAGTGGCGCAGAGAGCCCGTAAATCGCAATTGGGAAATCGATGTGGTGATGAAGTTTCTCGTTTGATTAAAACTGATTTTCTCGTCGATCAACATTACCACAAACATTTGATTCACCGCCTAGTAACACTTGAAAAATTGATCGATATTCTTCTCTTTTTTAATCAATTAAAACAAAAAAATTGTTCTTTAGATAGCTGGATTTTGTTGCAACATGGGATCAAGGAGTTTTCAATTCGAATCTCCAAACCGGCTCATGAAGCGCTCACTAAAGAGGAAACCGAACGCCTTCACGATATGATTAAACCCATGGTCGCAACCACAGGTGAACAGATTTTGGCATTGAAGAAAGAAACCAGGCCTCTTTTTTGTATTGAGGGAAAGTTTGACCCTTCACAACCCTCTTTTGTAGTCAATTATCCTAAAGGAACCCCTCCCTGTACCCCTAAAAATATAATCATCAAAGCGCCCTCGGAAAAAAAACAAGGGGATTTGCTTATCAGCGATCCTATTCCAACGATCACACCGCAAAATGTATCTCCTCTCTTAGCAAAATGGGCTGAAAAGGTGCGCTTTTTATCAGAAACAGAACAGCCACATCGGGCGCATGAATGTGCCTATCAAATCATGTGTTCTTTAGAGATCCCACAGCACCAAAACGTCGATTTTTGGGATGCTGTTGATGCGCACGAGATCACATCCATTATCGAATTTCTTTCACTACTTGCACAACATGGTGTGCAAGTCAAAACAACCGGTAAACATAGGTTGTTTTATCGCAATGTCTTACTGATGTCGATTGGATATGCCATTACTGATAAATTAGTCAGGAGGAAATATCCTCAATATTTCAAAGATTTTGCTTCCCCATTTATTGCTTCAAAATTTGAACTCAATTACTACTCTAATAAGTTTATTGAAAAGTTGAATTATTCTACTCTTACAGAAAAAGAAGCATTTTTTGATCTCCATCTTCTCCCCTTGGCCTCTGCAAATATACGATGGAAGAAGATCTGCACCTATTTTGAAAAGCAACTTGCAGAGAGTAACCATACGATTTTTGCCTATGAAGAGGAGGAACACCCTAATATCCATCAAATCCTCCGCGATTATCGGGAAGTAATAGGTGTATATCAAACATGGTCGCCATCGAAACATTATATTAAATTTTTAGAACAATTTTTAGAAAAAGCCTTCCCAAGTGATTCGCAACTCTCATTGCCCGACAAATTTCTAGCTCTCTGGGAGAATAAAGGGGATCGATATCTTCCTTCTGAGATTGCGATTCTCAATTTTTTCGCCTTCTACTCCCGTTTTTGCTGCCGCTATATTCCCACAAGGAGGCCTACACCCCGAGTAGAATGTATTAAGCAAAAGCACCCTGATATTGCAGCCGATAAAATACCTAGCGCCTTTCAGGAAAACCTAGGTGTGAGGCCCTTTGATCAGTGGCGCGCGGCACAGAAGCGTACTGAAAATGAGATCTTCTGCTATCCCAATACTGAAGATCGAGAATGGTGGCGTATCTTCTCCATTCCCAACTTGCAGATCACCTCTCTCATTTTTTGGATGCGTAACAATATTTCTTTGTTGGGTCAGGAAGAAGTGAGGCAAAAAATTACGATGGCGCTTTTTATGCCGGGCCTCCTTGCAGATAAAATAGCCTCTGAGCCGTTAATCCTTGAGCAATTGAGAGAGGTGATTGGCATCGCTCTGACCTCTTATGGCAACATGACGAAATCTGGATTCGAAACCTCCCTTTATTTGATAAGGATGGGAGTGGCTATTGAAACATACGCTCCTTGCCCTTCTTTAGAAACTTTAGCCCGCTACGAAACTTTCTTGTTAAAATGTTTGGAGCAATCTCAATTTAGCTCCACATCGATCTGTTACCACCTTCTCTTTCTCTATCAGCAGGGTTTACCTCGAGATAAACTCTCACTGATCGAACTCATCAAGGCACGATTTTGGTTAACTTACCATGATGTGGACGGTCAAATCCCACCTTGGCTGTTGGCAGAAACTTTAGCCCCCTTGGAACGGCATCGAGCTCTTGCCCTAAAATTATTTAGTGAGCAAGAATGGAAGGGAACTCTCGCGGCTGAACTTCTAAGCCTTCTTTTCAAAAAAACATTTTCATCCACCCAAAATTGTACGGGCACTTACCCAGTGATCGAACAAGGGGAGTGGAGGATCGACATCGAATCCCAAGCCGTATTCCAGGGAAACCTTGCTTTGGTGTTTTTGAATAAGACAAAGCGTGGCATGGATCGGTTGTTTGACCGATCGAGCGGCCTATTTTGGCAAATCAATAACACTTTGATTGCCTGCTCGGGTCATGCAAAAATCGAGCTTTCGACGGATGGAAAATGCCTTATCGCCAAACAGTTTCCTCAACTAGCAGGGAGTGGTTTAGAAAAAACATGGTTTGAAAGGGGAACTGTTGATGCTGCTTATTTTCCTGATTCTCTCCTGAGCAACTCAAACAATTTCGATCATTGGATGAACGGGGAAACGATTGTGATTTGCAAAAAAAATCAGACAACCCCTCTCTACATTTCTCTCCCCTGTGCTGAGGGGCATCGAGTGCATAAGATCGGGGAAAAAGAATTGCATCCTATTGGGCCCTTACTTCTTGATTTTTATTCCTCCCAGGAAAGCTTAGGAGAGCTACTACCTGAGTTAGCGCGATTAGGAAACAGAGAGGAGATTTGCGTCTGGATCAATCAGAAAACAGGATACATTGAGGGATTTGAATTTCTGCTCCTCAATATCTCGTTTGAATACCGAGATGGGCGATTCTATTGCCAAAATTATCCTGAGTTCTTTCTTGCAGAAGAGCAAGGGGTTGAGGAATTAAATTTTTTTAAGGGGACGCTTGTTTTACAACACGGCATAGAAAAAATGGTCCTCCTTCCTGTGCGGCACCTCGACAAGTCAAATCACAATTTTGCCATTCAGGTCTCCTACCAGGCCGATTTCGTGGCACAGGCTGCAATGGAGGGAACCAAATTTTTTCTCTATCAACTCGATGAAATCAGAGGGCTTCTGATCCATCCTGAAGCGCAGGCAAATCTATACTTGGTTTTGTTGTTAGCGATGCAGCGCGAGTACACAAAAGCGCGTATTTATTTGCAACGCTCCCAGGCATTCCATGCACTCAATAAAGAAGCAGAATGGATATTTAAATCAATCTATGCTCTAAAAGATGATTCCCCTCCTGCCATTGCTTTTTATCTCGAGTTCGGCCTGTTTTTGATTAAAAATATACGGCAATTGCTGATCAATAGTTACAAAGATCATACGTCACTGGAGAATGAATTTTTTCATTGGCTTGGGACTCGGTGTGAAAGATATCTGACTCTTTATGCTTTAAACGACGTTTCACGCATCCCTGCAGAGATGCGACTCACACCGAAGGAGGAAATTTTCATGTTTGACATCATGAAAAGGATCCTTGAGCGTGGTGACAGAGAAAATTTGCATGATCTATCCATCAGGCATAAAAAACTATCCTTTTTACCTAAACAGATTGTCGATAGCATGATAGCTTCTACAATGCCGAAGGGGTTTTGGCGGCATAGTTTTGATATGCGATTGGATCTATTGGAAGAAGGGGAATACAATTCAATAATTTCACCCTCTTTTTATTCTTTTACTAATTCTAATTTTATTTACATGTTGTTGAGCGATCGTACTGGTGTCCTTAAATGGGATAAACCAAGTTTTGTTGTTGAGAAGCCACCCGAAGAATTTGTGCGGCTCACAGAGAGCGAGATCAAAAAATATTTCCTGATTTTATATGAAAGAGTGCAAGTCGCGGATAAGGGCGATGTCGATCTCTTTTATCTGATGCGCAGTTGTAAGATTCAATCATCTGTGTTTTGTGCCTACTGCATGCTTCTCAATTACGTGAATAAATTTCCGCACGAATTTAAGGATCTGAAATTTACGCATGATCCAATTGTAAATGAAAAAGTATTTAACTCTATTGTCGCTATTGCCGACAATCTCTTTGCCAAATTGTCAAAGACTGTCGATACCATCAAAACTATTGTTCAAAAAGAACTTATTTTTTTCCCCTATACTAAACTGATCGAAATCAAGAAAAATCCCCCTCAATCATTTTCTCAATTCAAATGGGGTGTTACAGAGTCAAAGTATACCGAATTAATTCAATTACGCCACGGTATTTATAATATATTTTGCAAAAGCGATAATACGGGCAACAATGAGTATTGGTTGGAAACAGAACAACAGCCGATATTTTGTGAAGAGGTACCGTTTGCCTTTACCTCTCTAATCGGAAAACCGCGGGGGCGCACCCAACACGCTTTGGTTCAAAAAATCCAAAGCGAATATCTCAAACTTTTCCAACCCGAATATGGAAAGACCCTCTTTAAATTGAAAGAGGGAAAAACAATTCAAACCTGTCTTGAAAAGGCTAAAGAGCACTTAAAGCTACAAAAAGAAGTGTGCCTTTCTGTTAAAAACAAAGCGAGACGCTTGCCAAATGGTATCCTAAGGAGGCATTCCTCATTGGCCTGAGGAGAATCGGATCCGATCTCCCTGAAATTAAAATGGAAGGGATTTTAACTACAGCCTATCAAGGACTCAACGGGAATTTGATTCGGCAAGCCAATCCAGCTTTAAGCGAGGAAAAGGTTTACGAACTGATCTACTTAACGATCAAATACCATATTCTCCGCACTCAGATCGCACAACTAGAAAGTGGCGTAAAGGCATTAGAAAGAGAATAATATTCAGGATTTTGGTGAAGCAATCGCTTGTCATGGAGATTTTAATCCTGTGTCTGAACCCGAGATTTTTATCTCTATGTCACGAAAAGGACAAGCTACGCGGAAGGAAATGGCCAAACTGTTGACTTGGGAAATAGAAACCACTACAGGCAAGGAGGTTCCCAAAATAAGAATAGGTGCTGTTCCAGGCGGGGAAAGGTAAGACGACAACGTTTACTCCGATTGCGATGCAACGTCAGTTGCGTCTCGGATATGTGCCTATTAGTATTTCTTCAAAGGCACTTTCAGCTGTCGATCGAGAAGGGCTTAAGACAACACTCAATCATGCCTTCTCTACGGAGCTTGCCGTCTTTGAGCTCTCTTTAGAGTCTGAACTTTCTATTGGAGATCTCCAAAGGATCTACGAAGGGTTAGCTCTCAATCGTGGCAAGAGGATGTTTAAGATGACCCCCGAAGATTACTATGCGCTTCATCTTAGAAGGCAGCTTGCACTAGAAAACAGACAGCATGAGCATGTGCAATACTTCAGTCTTATTTGCAAATTTTTAAAAACTCAAATGGTCGCCTATATTGATGAATGCCGTTTGAATATGGGACCTTTTACACAAGCAAAGATTGGAATCGGTAAAACCCGATCGTTGTCCGGATACGATCGGGTGATCTATTTAAACATCTACCGCGCCTTTTTAAATGCCGATCTGTTGTTACCTAATAAAAAGAGCGTTGCTGAGACCGTTTCTTTGGTGAAAAACCAACACGTGATGATGAAGCCACACGAGCGAGAGGAGGTCAAAAAAGCGGTGATTTCCTATTTGCTGAACTCTACCCTTCTAGAGATCCCTTCTCAGCAGCAATCAGCCATTTTTAATTATTTGATCAATGGAGTTCCTGAACCGGAATGGGACGGCATCCAAGGCAACCCCCCTGCAAAAAAGAGGGATCGATCTGATTAAATATTATTTGGAGAACTTTTACGATCCCTCGATGACCCTTAGTAGAGGGATGAATTATGTTCCCTCTATCCGTCATGGAGAGCAACTCTTTACTCCCGCTTATGCCAGACAAGCTTCGGGCGCCTATTATAAAGATGTTGGCTTTACGCTCACTACGACTATTATGGGTTGGTTGCAGAAAGGATTTGAAAAAGGAGAGATGAGGTTTACTCGCAGAATTAGTAGAAACACCATCTGCAAGAAATTCAAAATGGAAGTGTAAAGGTGAGCTCTATCGAGCTCAAATTAGGCAGTTGGATCAGGCAAGAGAAGCTCTCTCTTTCCAAGCAGTCAATTAAAGAGCTGGCTCGCGACAAAACTTTTTTTAAATTAATACGCCACTGTTTGAAGCCATTTTCTGGTACCTCGAACATGTTGTTCTCAAACAGATCCAAACATGTACGAGCATTTACTGTAACACCAGTCTACCTGTGGAATGCCTTTTTGAGGGGAGTTGCTTTTTCTGCAGCACCGGGAGATGAAGAGATCTATGGAGTTAAAAAAAGCAATAAAACCGTTTATAGCCATCCCACCTTTTTAGCCCACACAATCCATCAAGTCGTTGCCCCCAATAATAAGCAAATGCTTCTCTTTCCTTTTTTGAATTCCCCATCGGATTTCTTTGAAGCGATCTATAAACAAGATCGGAGTATCTACTCCCATTTAGGAAAGATCATCGACGTTGGGGGGGATGTGCAATTTTACCACGTCAGAAATCGTCGTTCATTTCTTTAAGTTTCTCGAATTATATAAGGAGATCAAAATCGATGGTTTGATTATTTTTGAAGAGGCTTCTCGCAGTCAATCGGAGACTAAGTTACTTCTCTATTTAAAAAGCCGTCAAGAGGAGCCTTTTGAGTTGAAAGGCCATAGCGTTCCTGCGGCTGTTAAACAACTCGGTCTGAGTTGGGAAAAGTTAAATTTATTAACATTTATCGATCCGAGTCACCGGGCTGGTGCCAATATTGACCATAAGAAAGGGACCTTTGTTCTTATATTAGTGGGTCCAGATCTGAACATTTCCGATAAAGTTCAAGGCGTTTTAAGAGGAAGGGGAGTGCTTAAAGGGGAAGAGAGAGTGATTTGGGGAATCGCTGAGAAATTAGCCCCAACAATTGCCTCACCCATTTCTCCAGAAGCAATACAAGAGTGGGAACTCGGTAATGAGGCACAGTATATCGATAATGAATATAAACTTTATGTCATTCAAACGATCGATTATCTGGTGGCTGCGCCCGTGTGGAGAACAATCGACGCTGTAAACGATCCAGCGGAAGAGATTGAATTATGGCATCGCTACCGGAGTGGTCTTGTAGAAAGAGCAGACAATGATCTCGTGAACCGCTTTAAACGGGAAGAGAGCAATAGCGGCGATACAAAGAGTATGCTATGGGCCTACGCAGCAAGGAAATATGCTACTTTTAATTTTCCAACACCTTGGAAGGAAGCTACCGATTTGCACAAGCAACTGGCCCCTCTGATTCAATCGGCAGCGCAAAGAGATTTTGGAAAAAATATTCACTCGATCGACGTCAGACAACAGACTCATGTCCATACCTACCAAAAAACAGCGGTAAAAACGATTTTAAAGACCAATGTGCAATCTAATATTGAAGCTGAGCAACTAGAGCCCTTACCGAGTTGGCTTACGGTCCATGAGGAACATTTTGTTACTGATTTAATTCCTTATTGCCGCTCCGCCTGCGTTGTGTTTAAATCTCAATTTTTAACGCAAAATCTTTGGTTTACTTCGAATGCGATCCGTGTGGCCAGATCGGGAGAATACTCACTACTAGAGGAATATTTGAAACCAGCTCTCTATCTTATAGTGGTCAAAAAAAATGAAATCTGGCATGCTTTTGTTCTCTCAGATAAAGAAGCGGAATTGTTTCAAAAACAGCTCATGGAGAGCAAATTACCCCCACATCAAATCGCATTATTAAACAGTGATGGGGGGATTGCTCAAAATGGGTGGGGAAAGTCGGCTTTTACAGGAGGGGAGCTCCAAACACAATTTATCTACGATATTGTGATTGACGTGGGACTGACTAACTGCCAACTCTACCATCCTAACCGCTTTGTTGAGCGTATTGTTCACTGGCATGACTTTTGGCCCATGTGGACGAAGATTAAAGAGGCGCAGGCGACTCCTCCCAATACAGGTTGTGTGCAAACCATTGAGAGTCGAGTTCCTAAGCAGATCAAACGAAAGGTAGCAAAAGAGGATACTACTCCCAAAAGCTCCTCTTGGTTTGGTCAATTTTTTTAAAAGGCATAGAGGACAATTTTTATGGCCGGAGATGATAAAAGCGTAAAGCTGCAGCCAAGAGTAGAGATTCCACTCTCACCCATTGCTCATGCTTGTCATTTTAAACTTAAAAAACATGAGAAGTTGCGGGCATTGCCAGGATTTCATGCGATCAACGATAGTATTGAGCATTTAAAATTAGGTGTCCAGAATGGGGAAAGGGGATTTAGCAGTGCAAAATGCGGTTGCTATTTAGCATACCGTGTGATTACCTATCTCGGTTTGCCACTTGTTTCCAATCTGCTTTCGACGATTCTCAGCCTAGTCCTTACTTTGATTACACTTCCTACTAAATGTTGTACCAATAAACTCAATCGTAAGTGTTGGATCCGTCTACAGGGCTCTTTTGCTTATACGATGCAAAGCCTCTATGACCTGACTGCCGATATACGCCATTTGACAGGATGCTGCTGCCCCCCTGATAGCGCCTACCGCTTCGTATAAAAAAAGCAGCTCGAAATTCCCATCTTTTATCCCAGCAGGAAAGAGAGGGCTCCGACCATTAAAAAGGAAATTTTAGAAGCATTTTTAATTGCCTAAGATCAAGGCATTTTCCTGAACGAGCCCTGTGCCCGTGCCCGATTGCTACCTTAAATTCGGGCTCGGGCTCGTTCATGAAATAAAATTTATTTTTGACTGGGCGGCGCCAGAGGCCATGTTCCGACAATTAAAAGAAGTTTTTTCAGGATCGAAGCCCTTCGGGAAAGTAGGGTAACTTCTCAAATAGCGGCCATTTGTGGTATCCTTTATCTATTAGTTTGCAATATTAAATGGTGGCGGCAGAGTGATGTGGTTCAAGGTTTTTATTTTTTTACTCCTTCACCCCCCTTTTTTTTGTGCAGAACATGTTTACCTGAAAGCTCCAACGCTATCTAAAGAGGGGATTATCGGTAGCAATGTCGGAATTCGCCCCTTTAGAATGTCGGGAGTTCGCTTAGAAGCGGAATCCATTCGAAATAAAATAATCATTCATAATTATGGTTATGGGGGGTCTGGAATGACCCTCGCCTTCGGTGGTTCTCAGGAAGTCCTTCAAATAATTAGGGATCAAAATGTTTCCGATCAAACAGTAGCCGTTTTGGGCGGTGGGGTTGTGGGATTAGCAACTGCCTATGATCTTTTAGAGAATGGGTACGAAGTCCATCTTTATTCTGATGCTTGGAGCCCCCATTTAACCTCCGACGTAGCGACTGGCAACTGGACGCCGCCCATTCTAGATCATGTTTCAGATCAAAAAAAAGAATTATATTTGAAAATGTTAGAGCACTCTGAACAAAGGTTTTTAAAAAGTATTGGCTCCAAGCCAGAGTTTGTCGGGGTCTCTCTTCTTCATTATTACAATACGAGTGAGAACGCATTCAATAATCCAAACGATCCCAGAAAACGTGTCATCCTCCATTTTGATAATGGCGTTATTAAGCAGGGTGTTAAAAGCGACCATCCAGCGATCGATGGCAAATTGTTTATGGCCGATTTATTTGTTAAAGTAAAAAATAAAGGAGCCAGAGTTCACGAGATGCACTTTAACAATCTAGAGGAGATTTTAAGCCTCAAGGAACCGATCATTGTCAATTGCATGAGCCTGGGTGCGCGGGACATTTTTAATGACCCCGAATTTGTTCCTACGCGGGGGCAAATGATCTATTTTATACCTCAATCGATCGATTATTCAGTCTATTACAGGATCCCGAATTCCATTTATTCCATCCATCTTTTTCCTTGGAGTGACCGTCTTATTTTAGGTGGTGTGAGTGAAGAGGGAGTAGAAGAAGCTGCAGTGGATCCAGAGGTAATTAATTATATTTTTAGCCATGCAAAACAATATTTTTCAAATTAATGATAATATTTTTTCGAGTGGAAAGAAAATCTACTAAGCTATATATTATATCTAAATTTAGATTTTAATTGAAGGCTGCATATGCAAAACAAAATAAAAGCTATTATTTTTGATTGTGATGGAACGTTGATTGATAGCGAAGAGGCGCACCTTGCCGCTTGGCGGTGTGTTCTTAAGAATCGTGGCTACGATTTAACCCCACAAGAATATTCACTCTATCCAGGAAGATCGGCATTGCATTTGGCAGAAATGGTAGGTCAAAAAGTGGGTCAACAAGAGAGTCACCAACGGATTATTGATGAAAAAAGGGCCCATTATCGAAGATTCCATGAGGAAGGGCTGCCTCCGATTGAGGCCACTGTCGCATTTGCCAAACAGCTAGCGTGTGAAAAAAACCGACGAGGGCTTAAATTAGCAGTGGCCTCCGCAGCTGCAAAGTCAGAAATATTAATTAATTTGAGACATCTGGGGATTGAAGAATTATTTGATCTGATTTTATCTGGTGAGGAGGATCTGAGTGATTACTTCGATCCAGAGGGTGTCAATAAACCAAAACCCTATATCTATCAACACGCAGCAAAATTATTAGGCGTTTCTACATCTGAATGTGTTGTGATCGAAGACAGCATGACAGGAATTGCATCAGGAAATGCGGCGGGGTGTTTCACCATTGCCATCCCGAACCGATTTACAAAAGGGCAAGATTTATCTGCAGCCGCCTTGCAAATGGCTACCCTTGAGGGACTAAACATCGACCAATTTTTCCATCTCCTAAAAAGTAGTTAGTCAACTTTAGTAACTAAGGAACACGTAGAGACCTAGAACATTTTGATAGGTCCAATGGGATGTCTGTTTTAAACTCCGGTACATATAAAAAATATTTCCTTGAAGATGATCGGTTAATGTGGCAAGGAGACCGATGGAGAATCTGTTTTCACTAAAAGAAGCACGCTGTTGGAAAAAGATCTCATCGTCGATCACCCCTTTCAACTTTAGACAAGGGAAAAATTCTGGGGAAGTGATCCGGAAACGGTTGCGATAGATCCAAACTGGCTTCCCCTTGTCGAAAATGCGATAGAGGTATTTGGGGTCCGACTTCAATCTCAAATTGAGAGAGGAACGATTTTTTAGGGATCTGAAAGTAATAAGTGATATCGATCATCGGCACATAGCGAGCTTCCCAGAGCGGAGTTCTTACGATTGAACTCTTGTCTATATCCCGGAGCAATCTCCCATTTTTTGGCCCAATAAACTAATTGAGCTTGAGCATAAGCAAAGAAAAGAAACGAGGCATTATCGCCCCATCGCTGCTCACCAATCAGGCGTGCGCCCCATTTCCCTTTAATTTTTTGATCTGAAGTGACACGATCCCAGATTTGGAAATCGCCATTTTGATTAACTGTAGCCCCCAATGGCGCTCCTAAAAACAAGAGGGGGAAGATCCATTTTTTCCACACAACGCAAATATACTGACTAAATTCCATTCTTCGAAATAAAAAATTTAATGCCGCTTCCTCGAAAGAAACAAAAATTTAGAGGCGCAAGGCACTTTTTTCAATGAATAAAAAAATAACAGGATCGGCCTTTGGCCGGCAGGATCCCGCTTGCGCGGGACAGGATAGGAAAAGAAGAGTTGATTCATAAGATCTGGCTTGCCCCCGAAGGGGACACAAATAAAGAGTTCCCTCCACCTTTAGTTACCCCAAACGCAGGGCACCGCATAGTAAAAGCTATTTTTTAGTTTAGACCCTCCAAGTCACGCCACCCATTGAACAGTCGGTAAGCCGCAAAAATATGGATTAGTTGATTTTTAGTTTCATTTTGTTTAAAATAGCTAGTATGACAGTTATTACCCACTATGAAAGTTCAAAAAATTTTAATGATATTGATAAACAGCTTGCTGAGACAGATTGGCAAAAAAACGAAATTGTATTACTAATTTTAAAAATTACGGCTGTAATTCTCCTGACGATTACCCTTTTTTCTATCTTCTTTATAGGAATGTTCCAAGCGTTTGATCAATCGATCATTGCACTTCCTATTATTTCAGGAATTATTACAGTCATTTCAGGTTGTTTTGGAATAAAAATTAGCCAGAGTTCCATTATGGATTTCGTTCTAGCAACAGAGATTCTCGATGATCTCGCAAATCTGAATGTGGATGAAGCTGTTGCTCGCTTCGATACAGCTCGTCTTGCACGATATAGATATATCGATCAGAGTGTGAAATTAGAAATGGACACTATCTTCAAAAGACACGCACAACTTTGCACCACAAAAAGCGTTTCATTGCTGCATCAGGCAAAAGAAATATCAAATCTCACCCAATGGTGGGTAGGGGTGCAAAATAAGCATTTCAGAAAATGAAACTAAGAGTTATTTGGCGGCCCAGAGGAGTTGCTCATGGGGATCGGCGTGGTTGTTTGAAATATGGACGACTTCATAGGGGCGGTGCTGCCTATCAAAACCCGCATAGATGACGCTGCATTGCTCCTGATAGTACTGACCATTGATTAATTTTTTTGCGACCCCTAAATCGGCGATACCAAAAGTATTATCTTTAATTTCGAACTGATGATTGGGGTATTGCTCTTGACATTGGGCAATCATTTTTGGGATTTCGTGATATAAATAGATGAAATCAGAGAGACCGGCTGAAATAAAAATCTCAATTTTTCCCTTCTCCACTTTCTCGGCAAGAGTCTTTAGAGTGGCACTTAGGTTTTGTGGTTTGAGAAACACATGGTGCATGGCCAAATGTGACGGCTGATCATCCCCATCAGGGATAGCCCGAGCTAAAACAGCCACACAGCTTGCAAAGGCTGTGGAATAGAGAGGGGGATCTTTTGCTTCAACCACCTTCCCTTCATCCCAACCCACATAAGTATGTGTTGTCTCTCTTGGAATTTCTAGTGCTTGTAACTCGATTATACTTCCTATTTTTTTGTTCAGAGTCGATGCTCTCTCCGGGACACCTAGCTCTAAAGCCCCCTCAGTAAATGCAGTCTGCCAATATGTATCTAAGGGGTCCGCTATAGCCTGATTATAAGATAAAAAATTCATATAATATTTCTAATTAAACAATTAAAAATATTATAGCATAATATAATAAAGATTTTATTAATTAGTATCGGATTGCAAGTAGCAGGGGACTAATCTGTAAAAATTTCTTTTTAAAGATCGGTGCCCTGGCTCATGCACTGGAGAGCCGTTGAGGAGCTTTTCTACCCAGAAAATTAGACTTTTTGTGCTATGTCTAATCGAGAAAGAAAATCGCGCATCGTATGGGTTTGAGCCTCTTTAGATTTTTCTAGCTTAGTGACAATGTTGCTTTGCAGTGCCATTTCAGTAAAATCTTGTGGTTTCCATTTTGAAACAACAGCACTGTTCATTTCTGGATGGACTCCAGAATAGAGGCCTGCCCCTTCCCTACTTTTTGAGACACAGCCGCCACACACTTGATATCGTTGTAGCTTCTTTTCTCTGCTGGATAGGTTCCTGAAAAACGGTATTCTTCGTATTCCAAAATCGGTGTTATGGAAGGATCATCAAATGCATTAGGAAAAATACACCCTTGCTGAAGAAAAGATGACATGAGGAGGAGGAGTCATCGGTTGACGGATTTATTTTACGAACTTTTAGAGCCCCATAATTATCTATTTCTGCGATGTTGAACATACAGACTTGCCCAGTGAGAGCTTGTAGAGCTTGACCCCGGCAATTAGTTGAAGTTTACTCAATGTTCTCATTTCATTCGTTTTATTAGCTTTTAGGCCCATAGTAAAAATGAGAGGTGAGCGTTCAGAAGCAGCTATTGCCCCTCTGCAAATTCCTGAGATAGCGCGCCCCATCCTCTTTGACAAGCTTTTCGATGTAAGGCCCTAATGTCTTTAATTCATCGGCACTATCTGCAGCACTTCCTCCGGGTTCTACTAACAGATCGACAGGATCCTTAGAAGATTGATTCAATCGCTCGGGCTTCTGAATAATATTTGACCTGATAACGTTTGTCGTCGATCAGAGACTGAATCTGATTGTACGTAGCGACTTTGCAGTCTTGATGAACACCGGCACCATCATTAATTAAAATCAAACTTGACATTGCTTTTTCCTGTTTCATTAAGGCTCAGTGGATTAAACAACAAAAGCGAATTTAGTGGAACGAATTTATATAAAATGGCACACTCTTCTCTGAAAATACATAATTACTATTTAATTGAATGGGTATTGTCGCTGAATTAGGAATGAAATGGAAAGACCTATGCCCCATTAATCAATGGGAGGTCGATCAGAATGGGCCTAATTATAAAAATGAAAATTGCTCGCAATATATTATTGATAAAACAAGCAAGAAGCGATACCTCAATGACACAGATAAATCAATACGCATTAAGTGTGCCTTAGCGGCCACGCTCGGCCTTGTTCCTCAAACGGTGGCTCTTGTTACTGGAACGCTATTTCGACTAATTATACACTTACGTTCGGTGTGTTTTGGTGCAACAGTAATTTGAGTTTAAAAAACCGATGCGTCATCTGGATTACTGATTGTATCCGAATTTTGATCTCTCCACTGGCTATTCCCTCCCTCTTCCTAACCGGCGTCTATGGCATTTTTAAAACCCATGACGGGAGAGTCCATGCCCGAATGGAGATCATTTTCCATGGACATCCTCTTCTTGTTCTCTGCATGCATCCGCAACCTTTTACAAGAGGGAACAACCGGATCAGAGCGATGCAGGTGCAAAGTTTTTCCGTTTTGGTCATGGACCCCTTAGTGGGAGTATGTACGCTCATTTATAGGACGGTTCGTACCGTGCTTTTTTGTGCGTTTTGGTGTGGAACAAAAAAACCATTCAATGAAAAATGTTGGAAGTGGATAGAAGACGTAAAAGATACTGGCAAGACGGTGGCAGCTATCCCTTCAGCCCTTTTTCTTGGTCTTGTGGCCATCGTATGGACCGGTTTCGAGCCTCTCAGGGACTCTCTTTTTACCGCCAATAAGGCCGCCTCGATTCACGACCTTCTTTGGAACTACTCCCAGAGAGCACTGAAGAGGACACTGAGCCATGCCTCGATCGATCTCTTATTCCACTCCAATCAGGCCCCATTTGTTCGGAGGCTCTGCTACTGTTCGGGATGCCTTCTAAAAGAGAGAGCGTCGCCACACTCTTGCTTTCAGACCCTAACGTGAGATATCGAGAGGCCCAGGGTCAGGGTTGAGTGAGTTTGTATAGAGGTGATTTTGCTTGTGAGGCAATCCGTCAATATGCCGGAGTAACCAACGTGTTTACTGAAGTAGACATTTTTTAAATTTTTGATCGATTGAATGAGTTTGGGCTCAGATTTCCACAGCAATGTTTTTCAATCTCCCTGTTTGAAAAAGGGAAAGATCATTTTAAAGATTCCCCACAAGTGTAATGACGAGCTCGTTGTCAATTTTAAGGTGAGATAAGATATTCAGAAGGGAGGCGCCTTTATTGATTCCTCTCAAGACATATATCCAAATATCATCTCGCACGACTGGATAAGTCTGAAACCGGGCTCTTTAATTTTTTCGAATGTGATCTTGAAACTGGTACCGGATAATAGTGATAAGCCACCCGATAAAGTCAATATTGATTGGCTGTCAAACTTCGACCACTTTGATTTAGTAGTGATTCCTTCATTTTATCCCCACCATTATTCCATTGCTTGACAATCGGTTCTTGCAGTTCAGAGATTTGTGTAAAATGGGTCCCTTCGACGATCTCAGTCCCATGATCACCCATTGCAAAATGGGGATAAGGGAGATAGCCATAATCGCAAAATTGTCTGACTGTTTCAACAGATCTACCTGTGATATAGATCAAAAGGACGGTATCGCGCAGGCGTAAAAATTCAGGATAGAAGCTATTTTTTATTCTGCTATCCCCTTCTAAAAATGTACCGTCCAGATCTGTGGCAACGACTAATTTGTAGTGTTTGATCATATCCATTTACTATACCTTGATTTGTACCATAGGTTTTTTAGGTGGTGTTCCTTTTTTAAGAGAAGCTCCAATCTTAAAAATGAGACACCAGACAGGCCCTGAACCAATGAGTATATAAGAAACATAGGTAGGTCCCGAGGCCTTCGGTAATAGCTACCATAAATTGGGGAGCACCTGGGGCATGAGCTCCGACTGTTCCCAAAATACCTGTAATGGTTCCTCCGATAGCTGCTACGGAAATCAACACAAGAATCACCGTAGTTGTGATTTTTCTGCAAGAGGTGTGTAGAGGTTGTTCTGCCGTCACTTTCTTAATTTCATGTGGAATTCGAGAGGTGCGTGCTGGTTTCGGGGCTTCAGTTGGAGGTAGCAGCCGTTTCTTTTTAGGTTTAGGCACGTGCTGGGAAGGGTTCGGTTCAGCTGCTGTTGCAGCTGGAGGTTCAATAGGGAGAGCAGGCGTAGGTGGAGGACTTAATGGCACCGTTGCAGCTGGTGGTTCAATAGAGAGTGTAGGCGTAGGTGGAGGACTTAATGGCACCGTTGCAGCTGGTGGTTCAATAGAGGGTGCAGGCGCAGGTGGAGTGTATGCGGGAAGGGGTTCCGCAATCATCTGATCGGCAGTAGGGGAGGGAGCGGCTTGTTGAGAGGAACGCCAAGCTTCGGGCCATGGGAGAGTGTCTTCGACAAGAGGCACTGGAGCGGCATTTTGAGCAGGAGCAGGAAGGGGTGAAGAAAAAGCGGGTATGTTCGGCGGTGTTTCTAAAGGAGCTGGGATAATGGGAGTGGTGGAGTGGGTGGTTCAATGACCTGATCCTCCGGAGGGGTGAGCCACATTCTTGAATTTCGCCAGGGCTCGTTGTTTCTATAAAGGGTGCCAGATCGAGTTCCCGTTCTAGAGGCGTGTTAGCGGCTGGTCGCCCTTCTCCCGCTTTATTCGAATACACCATCCGCCGCTGCGTACCGATTTGCGAAGCGAATAGCGGACTGGAACAAATATCCTTTTCTTACCGAGTTCCGTTCAATACAGAGATGGAAGGTAAGTTTAATTTAGGAACATCTCCAGGCTCTTTTGAGAGCCACTGTTTCGCCTCTTCACGGTTAGATTCGAGATAGGTGATGTTTCCATTCAGAGCGTTGATCTGAAGCAATAAATCCCCAATCTCATCGCAGGACACTCCCTATGTGGATGATCTACAATGGGACTGAATCTGGCATTACGGACCAAAGGTTATCGGAATCGCTCCTCATTACAATGTCTATGCAGATAAGATTTGAAACTAGCGGCCTCTTGTTTGTGATACAATTAAAACCGATACCCTGTTTTCCGTTTCGCAAATAAGAGAAAATCGGCACTTCTTTGGAGGCGATGAAAGAGGGGTAAATGTTGAGT
>CAVPKN010000008.1:0-39603 GCA_963705695.1 uncultured Chlamydiales bacterium | reverse complement strand
AATATCGTATTTCATAATGACTAAGCCGACACTATTAGACAAAGGTGGGGCATACCACAGGGCGTATGAAACCATGATGGGCAATACGACACCCTGCTCAAAGTGGATGACCCGCTTGGGACAGACTCTACTACTTGCTTTATTCATTATCTCTGCCGTTGCTGCAGCGGGAGCATTTCCGGGAGGCACCATCGGCTGGGTATGTCTCGCAGGCGGAGGTGGTTATCTGCTATTGAAAACCCTTGGTGGCAGACCCAAGGAGCGGAAGGTAGACCTGATTTCCTCTGCGCTGATTGCAGCTTTTCTGATGACATGGGGGGGCCTCAATCTGGGCGGCCTGTTCACTGAGCTGAATCTTAGCTATGCGATGGTGAGCACTCTCAGTGTCGCTGCCTGTACTACACTCTGTATATCGATCCATGCGCGCCGCATGCGCGACATAAAAAAACTAACCACCTAGTATTAATCAACTCGAAATAAAGCCCTTCAGGGCGAGCTGAGTTCTATTTTTTATCGGAGAGCGCTTCGATCCCGGGCAGGGTTCCGTATTCGAGATATTCTAATGTGGCGCCGCCGCCCGAGGAAATGTGGGTGATTGCATCGGCAACCCCACTTTTTTTTACGGCCGCAATCAAATCCCCACCTCCAATGACGACGGTCGCAGAAAGGGTGGCAACTGCCTTTGCCAAGCTATTGGTACCTTGTGCAAAAAGCTCTTTTTCGTAGACACCCATGGGGCCATTCCAAAGGATTGTTTTCCCCCTACTGAGGATCTGCTTAAAAAGAGCAATCGTGGCTGGGCCGATATCAAAACCCGCATATTCGGAAGGGATCCCTCCCGAATCGAAATGAATAATTTGAGTAGGAGATCTCTCATCACATTGAGTGGCGGCGACACAGTCGATCGGTAACACGATTTTGTCGCTATGTTCTTTGAGTAGCGATGCCGCCTCTTCCACCCGATCCTTCTCCACGAGGGAGTGGCCAATGGGGATTTTTTTTGCCAGTAAGAAGGTGTAGGCCATTCCCCCTCCGATCAAAAGCTGATCGACTTTTTTCAACAGGGATTCGATCACTCCCAGCTTGGTTGAAATTTTAGCTCCCCCAATGAGGGCATAGAAAGGGGGTTTAGGATGGTGGAGAAGATCTGCTAGAAACTCGATCTCTTTTTCGAGAAGAAAGCCGGCGGCTGCACTACCTGGGAAGTAGGTTGCAAGTGTATATGTGGAGCTGTGTTTTCGGTGAGCCGTGGCAAAAGCGTCGTTAACATAAAGCTCTCCTAAACGGGCGAGCGCCTTTGCAAACGCGGGGTCTTCTTCCGGATGTTCTTCACCGCGATGGAAACGGAGATTTTCCAAAAGAAGAAGATCACCTGGCTTGAGATGTTTCACTTGCTCTTCCACCTCCTCTCCGATGCAATCAGGGGCACAAGGGACAGGGCGTTTCAATAAATGGCTGAGGCAATCGGCAACGGGCTTTAGAGAAAGTTCGGGCTCCCCATCCTTTAGGGCGACCCAAATGACTCATGAGGATAGGAATGCCTCCTTGATCTAATATATATTGAATGGTTGGGAGGGTCATCTCAATCCGCGTCGCATCAGCGACTTGGCCACTCTCATTGAGAGGAACATTGAAATCGACTCTGACGAGGACTTTCTTGCCCGTAATGGGAAGATCTTTGATAAATAATTTTGCCATGGTAAATGTAAGTTGTGTCTATACAGAATACTGATACGAAATGAAACATTCTATCGCTAAGTTGCGCTATGAATATGGAAATACCCCCTTGCTGGAGAGTGCGCTCCTTGCTGATCCCTTGATTCAGTTCGAAAAGTGGTTTCGAGAGGCTCTGCAGGCAAAGGTTTTTGAACCTAATGGGATGGTTTTAGCGACGGTATCGAGTGTAAGCCGTCCAGCGTCTCGTACTGTACTGTTAAAAGGATGTGATCAGCGCGGCTTCATTTTTTTTACCAACTATTTGAGCCGGAAAGGGGAGCATCTGAGTTTACACCCCTATGCTTCGGCCACATTTTGGTGGAAAGAGATCTTCCGGCAGGTCAATATCGAGGGGAAGATCGAAAAGTGTTCCCGGAATGAAACGCATACATATTTTCACAAGCGGCCTAAAAACGCTCAGATCGCAGCTCTTGCTTCTCACCAAAGTGCGCCATTAGCGTCGCGTGCAGAACTCGAAGAAAATTACACCCGCTTGAAAAAGGAATTTAGAGGGAAGGAGGTCCCTCTTCCAAAACAATGGGGTGGATATCAATTAATCCCCGAGCGGATCGAATTTTGGCAAGGGAGGGAAAACCGGCTTCACGATCGTTTTCTCTATGTGAAAGCCGATCACAATTGGGTGATCACCCGTCTCTCTCCTTGATTGATGAAATAGCGATGGATCGTAAGATCGGGGGTGAGTTCGGGATGGAAGGAGGCTGCTAAGTGGAAACCTTGTTGCACTAAGACGGGCTCTCCTCCTAAATCGGCTAAAACAGAGAGATGGGGAGAGTGGAGTGAGGTGATGCGAGGCGCGCGGATAAACACACCTTCCACGACGGTTGGGGAAAAAGTGATTTTTAAAGGTGAGGAGAATGAGGAGGACTGTCGTCCATACGCATTTCGTTCAACTGTGAGATCCATAACCCCCAAAATACCTTCTCGGGCCATCAAAATCATTCCAGCGCAGGTGCCGAATAGAGGGTGGCTCTCTGCAAATTGTTGGATAGGGATTAAAAAATTCCGTTCGAGAATCAGGTGGTGCATGACGGTCGATTCCCCACCGGGAATGATTAGGGCGACACATGCCTTCAGCTCATGTGGATAGCGCACCTGCACCGCTTCAACACCCAGCTGACGGATCATCTCTTCATGTTTAGAAAAGCCACCTTGGAGGGAGAGGATCCCGATTTTACCAACCACGAGAGGCCAAACGCTCCTCTTGTTTCAACTGACGAAGATCGATCCCTTCCATTCCCATGAGTAGACCTGAAGAGATGTCGGCCAGCATATGGGGATCTTTAAAATAAATCGCCGCCAAGACGATAGCGCGCGCTCTATTTTCTGGATCTTTCGATTTAAAAATTCCAGATCCTACGAAGATACTTTCAGCTCCAAGTTGCATCATCAGGGCGGCATCAGCCGGTGTGGCAATCCCTCCAGCAGAGAAATTAGGAACAGGGAGTTTCCCCTCCTGAGCGACCTTGCAGAGAAGTTCATAGGGAGCCGATAATCTTTTCGCCTCTGCCATCCATTCAGAGCTATCCAATGCTTTGAGACGTTTGATTCCAGACTGAATCGCTCTCATGTGGCGGACAGCCTCAACGATATTGCCACTCCCGGCTTCCCCTTTTGTACGAATCAGAGCAGCGCCCTCAGCAATGCGACGTAACGCCTCCCCCAAATCGCGGGCACCGCAGACAAAGGGGATGGTGAAGAGGTGTTTATCGATATGATTTTCTTCGTCGGCAGGTGTCAATACTTCACTTTCATCAATGAAATCAATTTCGAGGGCCTCGAGGATTTGTGCCTCAGCAATATGCCCGATCCGGCATTTGGCCATGACCGGAATGGTGACCGCTTGTTGGATCGCTTTAATCAAATCGGGAGAGGTCATCCGGGCGACACCTCCTTCGGTACGGATATCGGAAGGGATTCTTTCAAGAGCCATGACGGCACACGCTCCGGCTTGTTCTGCAATTTTGGCTTGCTCCGGTGTGGTTACATCCATGATGACGCCACCTTTCAACATCTCCGCCAGTCCTAATTTGACATCAAATGAGCCTGTTCTTTTCATAAAAAAAGTTCCCCTATAACCCTGAAAAGGGGTTTGAAGCCTCTTTAAACCCCCCTCCTTGCTTTCTCTTTTTGATCTCCAGGCGAATCGTGAATAGGAGATCTTGATCGAAATCCATATGTGCTGCCCATTGTAGATATTGTAACGGGATTTCACCAAATAACCTTCCCTTATACTTCCCTAAGGGCATATATTTCATTTTTATGGGGCGTGTAAGGACGTCAAAGATCTCATCGACCGTTTTAAATTTACGGGTCAGGTGTTTAAAAACTTCAATGTTCATCAAGACATCGTTCAAAGCGCGATGGGAGCCCTGATTGGGGACATTAAAGTGGGTCGCCAACCTTTCTAGAGAATTATTGGGACTATCTCCATAGAGTCTGGCTAAGCGTAGCGTGTCAATACTCGGTCGGTGTTTAAAAGGGTTCTCGATGGAGGCTCTTTGTAGGGCAGAATCGAGCATGCTCAAATCGTATCCGATCCCATGTCCCATAAGCGTCTCTTTACCTATAAAGGTAAGTAGAGAGGGAAGTATCTCATCAATCTTTGGTTTTTGTGCTACCATCTCTTCAGAGATATGATGGATGAGGAAAGAGTCGGGAGAAATAGGGCAACCCGGATTGACAAGAAAGTCAAATTGGTCCAACAAAACAGTCATTGAAAAACGGACAGCCGCAATCTCGAGAATACGGTCTTTGTCGGGATCGAGGCCAGTAAATTCACAATCGAGGCAGATAAAAGTGGCGTCTTTAAGCAACATCGATCAGAGTCCGTACTTTAGCAATGAGTTCTTTTCTCCCTTCATTTTTTGTTGCAGAATAGTGCAGATAGGGAAGGCCTTGAAGCCGACTTGTGATCCGTCGTGTTTGGGCGACACGCTCTCCCTGATTGAGCTTATCCACTTTCGTTAAGATTAAAATCGCCGGTATGTTCCGATGGCGGATCCATTCCACCATTTGTTCATCTTCTTCTTTGGGCTCCCTTCTAATGTCGAATAGATAGAGGAGGATTTTTAAAGAGACACGTTCATTGAGATACCCTTCGATGAGCGCTCTCCAGCGTTGTTTTTCATCCTGGGAGACAGCGGCGTACCCATAACCCGGCATATCGACGCAGATGATCTCCCCGTCGACATTAAAAAAATTCAAAGCTCTCGTTTTTCCAGGCGTGGAAGATGTTTTTACCAGCTGTTTTGAATGGAAAAGATGGTTGAGTAGAGTCGATTTACCGACGTTAGATCTGCCAATGACAGCCATTTCAGGAAGATTTCCAAAAAAAGGGATCTCCTTCAGGCTAACGACGGTTTTAACAAATCGGGCATTTTGGAATTTCATAACTAATTTTACGCCTCTCTTCACCGGCATGTTCAATCGTCACATGAAGACACCCTGGAGGAAGAATGGGGGTTATCCGTTCACTCCATTCGATGCAACATATACCCCCCATAAAGAGGTACTCTTCAAATCCTAAGCCTAAAAAATCATCCTGGTTCCGTAAGCGGTACAAATCGAAATGAAAGACAGGGCGCTTCCCCTGATAGGCAACCATATAAGAATAAGTAGGGCTACTTACTTCCTCCGTTGAGGTACCTGTCAACGCGTGTACAATCCCCTTAATTAACGTTGTTTTTCCAGCTCCCAGATCACCAAATAGGCAGATAATCGCAACCTGTGGATCTAACTGCGTGGCCAATTCCTTTCCACACAAAATCGTCTCTTGTTCCGAACATGTGATCAGAAATTGCCTCGTGCTTCCTTGGATCTGCTCTCCAAAAGAGGTAACCAATCGAGATCACTCTTCTGATTCAAACCATTTTGTGACATAAGGATGGAATGCCTTATCTTCTGCGAGGGTCTCCACAAAGTGGGCAATTTTTTCCTCTTGAAGATGATCCTGAATAAAATTGAGGAAACTCTCCTCAAGCTGGTACCGGTTTTGATTTTGGACTTCCACCAAGGTCATGGGTTTCAAATAATTCTCTTTAAATTCCCGGATCACGCTCTCTTTCGAATTATACAATTTTCCAGTAAGCGCCGAGGAAAAAACAGTCTTTGAGATCGGTGTTTTAGGAGGTTTGATATAATTTTTGATCACCTCAGGATCTTCTGACACAAAAAAACGCTTTGCCTTTACACCACCGATCCGCTCAGTATTTTCAGGACATTTGGAAACCCAATCATAGATGGCATCTTGTGGATTGGGATGTGTGTTGTTAGCAAATACCTTTCCAGTAAAAGGGCAGATATAAATTTTTTTGGTGAATTCATTGACCGCAGGAGGCCCGTAACCGATTTTAATTTCCGTTTCCCTCCAGACTTTTCCCTCAGCCTCCAATTTTTTAATAGCAGCCTCTGAGCTTTGGTAGATCATTTTATCACGTACAAAGACGACCGGTTCTAAGTGAAACCTGTTTTCTAAGTAGAAAAGATAGGCCGCAAGTAGCTCTGGAGAGCGGCGTTCCTGCAAAAATTGCAAGAGGGAATTTTTTATATTTTCTGCAAGAGCCATTCGAATGCCTCAAAACTCTAGTTTAAAAAGTAGAAAGTGTATCAAAAGGGGCTTTTATCGTCGATTCAATTGAAAAATAGAAACGGCATATGAGCATATGGATCTATAGAAATTATTTTAATCCGTATCAGCTTTTGGAAAAGGTCGCAAAAAGAGATGTCGGGTGGTTGCCGTTTTTTTTCATGTCGGGCAACCCACCCGACATGTCTATTCGTTTCCTCCTCATAAAGAATAGAATCCTCTGAAAATAGAAGTGGAGGTGCTTTTTACGAATAGATGTAGTTCGAGTAGATGTATTCGAGCCCTACGAGATAAAAAATAAAAAAGGAGATTAGAGTGAGTGCGATCAGAAGTTTTTTTCCTCCAAATAGCAGTTCAGGAGTATTCTCATAGTACGTGTAGCGGAGAGACCAGATCCACCAGATAGGCAATAGTCCACATAGGTAAATTCCCCCCATATCTGCGACGACGTTAAAGATCGTCAATACGGTGTCTGAATGGATGAGTGGCGCCAAAAGAGGGGGCAGCATGACGACCAGAGCGATAAGAGTTCTGTTTTTATTGCATTTTTCGACAGCAACATTGAAAAAATCGGCAATAAAATCAACGAGGATGACACCGGTGACAATGGCGCTAGAGGTCACAGCAATCAACATAATTTGGGGCAACCATTTCCCAAATCGAAGGACGGCATGAAGCACGTCAAAGTTAAGTCCGCTGGGATAGAGATCATCGAGTTGTTCAAAGGTGGTTCCTGTTGTCATGACGACGAGACGGTACCAGGTAATGAACAGGAGAAAGGAAAGAGAGAGGCCGATTGTGATGACCGATTTGAGCATTTTGACATTTTTATTGAGAAAGGAAACAAGTGAGGGGATAATTGTCTGCATATACATCGAGTTGATCAACGAGGGGATGAATAACGCCAGAAAATCGAATTTAAACTCCGCTCCTGGGGCAAAAGGAGTTGTTTTGAGCGCCTCTCCAAAAAGAGGGTAAAGAAAGAGGGCCAAGATGGCGGTGATGATTAAATTGAGGAGCATTGCCCACCGGACACCTAGAAGAACGCTACAACCTAAAATCACTGCAAAAAAAAGGTAGGAATAAAGCTCGGGGGAAGAAATGTTGTAATGGTTAAGCGTTTCGGTGAGGATGGGGATCCCTAGGCGGTAGTAGACCAACATCAGTCCATAATTGACCACAAAAAAGAGAATGGTATTAAACCACAGGGCAAAAATAGAGTTGTATTTTTTTGAAATTGAGTAAACATTGGCACCCGGAGGCATTGAGAGGGCACTTTCGAGATAATAGTAACTGGTCGCTAACAGATAGAGCCACGATGCAACAATAGCACTTAAAGAGAGCCAGAAACCGGCTGTATTGAGTGCGGTCGGAATAGTGATAAAACTCGTTCCCAAAGAGAACATCATCACAAAAAAGATCGCTAAAATCGCTCGCCACACATTCATCGCTTCACGTATTGAGGCATATGACAAGATCCCCTGTTTCAAAGGATATAGAAATTTTATTTTTTAGACAGAGGTTAGATATGCTCACAAACTGTTTTGTCAAGGCTTGCCCCTGCAGTTCCCACTTTAACCCTTGAGTGACAACACCTAATACCGGCGGAGAAATAGGGATTAGAGAGAGCGTCTGCCCGATGGCACATTGGATTTCACTTCTCCGGGGGAGTGCCAAACAGAGTTCCCGGTCAGTTTCAAATCGGATCTGTTCCGGGTAGCGACAGAGAAGATAGATATTGTGCAAGGTATGATCGAGCCGCCTGCCGAGGGCCCCACATACAGTGAGCTGTTCTACTCCTTGTTGGAATAGATAGGCGACCGCCTTTTCTAAATCGCTTTGATTTTGATCGGGGGTTTCCAACTGATCAATAGCGGAATATTCCAGTAGAGTTTCTGAAGAGATCGAATCAAAATCTCCGATCAAAAGATCAGGTTTAAGACCCGCCTCTATATAGGTGTAAAAACCGCCATCAACAGCCACGAGCAGTTCGTATTGCCCGGCTAATCTTTGAAGGAGAGCGTGCGAGGGTGGCTCCCCATTGGCAACAACAAGAGCTTTCATAGGTTCATAAGCATGGCTTTGACCATTTGCGGCCAAGAAGAGTCGAACTTCCACCGAGTTGCCCCGACTAGAACCTGAATCTAGCGCGTCTACCAATTCCGCCATGGCCGCAGGGGTGAAATGATAATGGTAGGGTTGAATTTTTTCTACCTGAAGGTTAAAATAGAGGCCTGTCAAATTTAAATAGGAGAGAGCCATGGCCCCATCAGATGCGATCAAAAAACTAGATGATAGTAATTTCGATTCAGGTGTTTCAAAAGGGATTGTTTTAGTCGATTTCTACGCCGATTGGTGTGGTCCTTGCCGGATGTTGACTCCTATTATCGAGGAACTGGCGAAAGAGATGGCGGGGAAAATAACAGTTGTCAAAGTCGATACCGATCAATCTGTCAAAGTCGCGGCCCAACACGAAGTCACTTCGATTCCCACGTTGATCTTGTTTAAAGAGGGCAAAATTGTGAAGCGGGTTGTGGGTTTAAAAGATCTCGAATCACTCCGCCGCATGGTCACGGAAATTCTCTAACGACTTTGTTTTTTAAATAAAAATTTCATTTATTTAAAATAAATAAACTGCGTTGTTTTTTTATTACTTTGAAATTGTAGAATTTCTGCTATTTTAAAAATAGGAATTACCTAGTTTATGTTTCCGATTTGTCCTAGAGAGCTTATCAAATTTATTTTTTGCCCCTTTTGAACATGACGATCTCCGTTCTATCGAACGTGTGTGTAAACTGTTTGCAGAGATCATCGACAATTGTGATTACTATAACAAGGTCCTGCACTTTTGGCACGTTGCTTCTTATCGCAACCCTTTCCTCTCTTATAAATTTACGGTCTTGCAAACATGCCGTTTCTATATCAAAGAAGCCTTCGAACTATTCCCTGAGCTCAAAAAGTGTGGTTTACCAACCGACGTTTTGGAACTCAAAGCAGCAATACCAGTTAAGTTAAATCATCTGAGACATGCACCGATCAACCTGGACTTTTATAGTTGGTCACTCACGAACTATAACAAAGATTTTGCATGTGGTCCTCCCGGCTTTTTTAGGCCGCCAAATTATTTTAATCCTAATATGGTCTCTTCCTGGCCAATCTCTGACCTCTCCGACGCCAGGATTAATCCAGAATTTTTTCATGCGATGGAAGCGTTTAGCAGAGAGATAGCATTGAAAGCACAACTTTTGCGCATAATAAATTGTGAGGGGGTAGAGAGGCTAAAAAACAGATTGTCTATTAAATTCGACCCCGTGAACCAAATACAAACATTTCAGCTTTTTTGCGACGCCAGTGGTATTCATAACCCAATTAAACCAATGTTTTCGTTTTGCGATTTGGGCATTGAAGAACATGACTCTGGAACTCATGTTCTTGTTTCTTACTATTGGGACACCTTAAAAAAACCCACCGCGAGTGAGGCTGCGACCTGTTTTAAGCAATTTGGGTATAAAGAGAAGTCTGAATCCCCATATGAGGCTCTCTGGGATGCGTTTATCTCCGGTTTCGAAGATAAAGGCTTCACCCTTCATCCTGTATTCTGTCGATTGATCGAGAGAATGTCTGAGGTGGAATTTCAAAATTTTGTGAAAGATTTGTTAGAAACAGAGACATTTATCCCCGTACAGGATTTACATTTGGGACCAGATCGCGAGGGGGTGAAATATTTGTTCAAGACAAAAGAACAGTATTTTATGGGAATGACAGTATTCCATAGCTACTTAACATCGATCCGAGAAAAAAAGGGGATCTCTCTTTCGGAAAATTTTATCATAGAATCTTTCGATACAAATACATTTGTAATGCATGGCAATCTGCGTGAAGCGATCTATGGGCAACCCAATGCCACCGGTAGTGAACATCTTACCCGCTTGACCAAAGTATGGAAAGAGTGGCGAATCAAAGTGGATGCCCAACCTGTGTCTGAAAAACAACTACAGGTAAAGTTTATCGATGTACTCTCTCAAAAAGTTAAGTCTATATTTTTTACACCTAAGGATGTTGTGGAGAAGAGTGAGTCCGATATCGCGGAGGAAAATAAAGAAAATAAGCTCCTTTTGGAAAGCGAGATCTCCTCGCTGATGGAATCGTTTAGTAAAAATAAGGACTTTAAATGTGACGATCACTTTCTCAAACATATATTCCCTCTTTTTCACAAGTTGGGGCGAAAAAACGAAAAAATCAGCTCCTCCATAGCAACTGAGCTATTCAACCGCATGGAGAAACCACATGTGGATCATGTGCTTATCGTTGTTGATTTCTGGCTTCGAAATGTGATGCGGCATGTTGACTTTCTTTATGAAAGCTCTATGCCGATGGGGAGTGCAGTCCTGGCGACTCTAGTCTCTAAGTTGGATGAAGACTCTTTTCACTCTTTATTGGAGCAGTTAACCCCGCAGTTTGTTGCCTCCGCCATTTTTTATGAACAAAAGGGCTCGTTTGGGACCTTTAGTGAAAGGATTATAGATGGCCGGGGGGTTGGATCGTATCTTTATGCTGATGAGCACGCAGAAAAGGTTGCCACTCATTTCAAAACCTATTTCACTGATCACCGAGAACAATCTGATTCTACAAGTAACCAAGAGGAATCTGAAGAATCAGAGTCGATCGACACCTAACCGTTATTCCTGACTTTCGTTTTCTGGAGTCGGGGAATCCTCATCTAATTGGGCGATCTCACCGGCTAACGCTGAATTGGCCTTCACGACTTCTACCTCGAAGATCAGGAGAGAATTGGGGGGAAGATGGCCGGAGAGGCCGTAAGCGAGTTCAGGATGGATATAGAGAATTCTTTTTTCCCCCTCTTTCATTCCGACAATTCCCTTAGCAAAACCAGGAATGGTTTGTTTGATGGGAAGAGTTACCGGTTGGAGAGACGCTTCTGATGTCGCAAATACGGTTCCATCCAATAAGGTGCCTTTATAATGGATTAGAGGGGCTCCATCAGGGAGGACCTCTTCTCCATTCCCCTGCTGCACGATTTGAAATTGCAATTGAGGATCGAGCTCCCCGCACTCCCTCTTTTGTGATGTTTTGCTTTAAAAACTCATTGGCCGCTGCTAAATTCAATTCTACCGATTCTAAAAATTGTTTCTCCTGTAGAGCGCACATCATTTGATCACACTCTTGATCACTCATTGGCGAGGGTTTTCCCTCCTGTTCTTCACGCATTCCTTTCATGATCAAATCGAAATTAAACTGAAAACCGGTTTGGTTGACTTGGCGGACTTAAAAGATGGCCAAACGCTTCTGATAAGCGATCCAAATTGACAGGAGCCACTTCATCGTGCCCAAATAAAGATAAGGGGAGCATGAGTAAAACAAATAGTAATTTTTTAGACATATCACCTTGCCACGTGGATTTTTAATTCTGTTAATTGGTGTTCCATGACTTCGGAGGGCGCTTCCAGCATGAGGTCGTACGCTTTTTGCGTTTTTGGAAAGGCAATCACATCACGGATACTCACCCCCCGTCAACAGCATCACAATGCGGTCCACTCCGAGTGCAATACCCATATGGGGAGGAGTTCCATATTGTAGCGCTTCGATAAAAAATCCAAAGCGTTTTTTTATGTCTTCCTTAGAAATTTTTAGAATGGAAAAGATTTTAGCTTGGAGTTCACTATCGAAAATTCTCTCAGAGCCAGATCCTAGCTCATAGCCATTGAGGACGAGGTCGTAGCTGGAAGAGCGTACTTTAAGGGGTTCAGAATCAAGCAAGGGGATGTCGGCGGCATTAGGGGAAGTAAATGGATGGTGTTCGCAGGTATAATTTTGCGTCTCTTTATCCCATTGCAAAAGGGGAAAATCGGTTACCCAGGTAAAGGCGTAGATTCCTGCTTCGATGAGTCCGAGTTCTTTTCCTAGCTGACGTCTGAGATGATCTAACGATTGATTAACGACACTTTCCTCTGCGGCTACAAATAGGAGTAGATCCTTGGTTTCTCCCCCCATTGCCTTTTGAAGGGCTTCAAGTTGGGAGGGGGTGAAGAATTTAACTATACTTGAGGAGGGTCCCTCCTCGGTGATTTTCATCCAGGCTAGCCCTTGGGCTCCAAACCGATTCACAAAGGCAGTGTATTCATCGATCTGTTTTCGGGAAAATTGAGCCCCTCCTTTGACGCACAACCCCTTAATGGTCCCCCCTGCCGCTAGCTGCTCTTTGAAGACGGCAAAATCACACTCTTTGACGAGCTCGTCAACCCTAATTAACTCCATCCCAAAACGGAGATCGGGCTTATCGCACCCATATTTTTCCATCGCCTCTTTGTAGGGAATGCGGCGAAAAGGGGTTTTGAGCCCAATGTTTAAGCATGTTTTACAAATGTGGGACATCAACCCTTCCATCAAGCCAAAGAGTTCTTGTTGCGAGCCAAAACTCATCTCCAAGTCAATCTGGGCAAATTCAGGTTGTCGGTCGCTACGTGAGTCCTCATCCCGAAAACATGTGGCGATTTGAAAATAACGATCCATCCCCGCAATCATGAGTAATTGTTTAAATAATTGAGGCGATTGGGGTAGGGCATAGAATGACCCTGGATAGATCCGTGAAGGGACAAGATAGTCACGAGCGCCCTCTGGAGTAGATTTAGCTAAAACAGGGGTCGTGATTTCGAGAAATCGGTGATGATCGAGAAAATTGCGCACCGTAAGCATCAGCTTGTGGCGCAAAACAAGGCGTTCCGCAATCTCTCCTCTTCGAATATCGAGATACCGGTATTTTAACCTCAGTTCCTCATTGACCTGAATCATTTCATCGGAGATCGAGAAGGGGGGCGTTTTTGCTTTGGAGAGGAATTCGTCAGCTCTTTGGCTTCAACTTCAATTTCCCCCCGTAGGGAGCTTTGGATTTTTCATCCCCTCAGCGCGGAAGAGAACATCGCCTTGCACAGAGATCACCCACTCGGCGCGCAGCTGCCCCGCATTTTGGTGGAGAGCCTCATTGGCTCCAGGCTTAAAAACGATTTGGGTAATCCCGAATCGATCTGCAAATCGATAAAAATGAGCCCCCCATGATCTCTTCTTCGATGCACCCAGCCACAGAGAGCAACTGATTCCCCCTTATTTTTTGCCGTGAGTGCATTACACAGATGTGTTCTTTTGTAGTTCATGAGCTAGCCTATCGATGGGTATTTTTTTTAGAGAACCAGTTGCCATCTCTTTGAGATCGATCTGGCCTGAAGCGAGCTCCTGATCTCCAATGACAGCTACATAGTGGGCTTTAATGGCGTCTGCGTAACGCATCGCCCCTTTCAACTTTTTACCTGAAAAATCCATTTCTACTTTCAAGTGGCGTTCACGCAAAAAACAAACAAGTTTAAGACAATGAGAGGCCGCTTCCTCCCCAAGTGGAATCAAAAAGAGATCTAGTAGATAACGGGGGGGGGAATGGATACTTTTTGCGCGAGCATCGTTTGGATAATCCGCTCTAAGCCGGCGCCAAATCCGATTGCAGGGAGATCGGGTCCGCCGAGTTGTTCCGATCAGTCCATCGTAGCGCCCTCCTCCCCCTAAACTATTTTGAGCGCCTAGTTCGTTGGCGGTGATCTCAAACACGGTATTATTGTAGTAATCAAGGCCTCGGACCAAGCGATGATTGATCTCAAAAGGGATATTAATCGATTGCAGAAGGGAACAGACTCTCTCAAAATGTTTTTTGGAGGAGTCGTTTAAAAAGTCACGACATCCGAGGTCCTTCTCGGAGGAGGTGTTGGTCATGATGGTCCTTAGAATCGAGGATCCTTAAAGGATTAGATTCATACCTCTCTTTGCTTTCTGGGGAGAGTTCGTCAACCTTCGGACGTAAAAACATTTTGAGGGCATGTCGGAATTGCCCCCTGGCCTCCTGATCCCCGATAGAATTGAGATGGAGGGTCACCCCTTTCAAGCCAAGACGGGAATAGAGTGTCCAAAGCAGATGGATAACCTCGGACATCTTGATGGGGAAGTGAGCTCCCAATGGCTTCAACGCCAAATTGATGGTGTTGCCGATAACGCCCTGCCTGGTTTTTCGTTCCATAGCGAAACATCGGGAAGAGGTAAAAAAATTTATGGATAGGACTCTGCTGCTGTAAATTTTTTTCGAGTAAGGCGCGCATCACGGGAGCTGTCCCTTCGGGGCGTAAAGAGAGATGCCTTCCCCCCTTGTCTTCGAAGGAATACATCTCTTTTGAGACAATATCGGTCCCCGTACCAATACTTCGTGTAAACAGCTCGGTCGAATCGAAAACAGGAGTTCTGATCTCCTGAAAGCCAAATTCCTCCGCCAGCTTGCGAATCACTCCTTCAAGATATTGCCAGAGCGATGATTCGCGCCATGTTCCCTGAGGATCAGGATCTTTTGGCAAAATATCAAAGACTCCCTTGGCAATACGATACTGCATCTCTTCCCACAATTAAATCGGAGCAAAGATACCCAAACCTTGATAATTAATCTAGCCCGGCAGTTCTCTCTCCAGCAATCCCGCCGGTCGATTCCATCGAGCACGCTTGATAAAAGTTTTCGTAAACTTTTTTTATAACACAGAGAACAGAGAGCGCACAGAGCCGGCCAAGCCCACATAGGCGGGCCCTGGCCGATCGCTATCGCTTGTGCGCGACTGCACACAAACGATTAATTCTGTGGCTCTGTGATCTCTGTGGTAAAAAAATAACCGCATAAAATTGTCAGCGGGAATTGCTGCCAAGTGTAAACTATGTGTACCCGTGCCCGCTTTTTTTTAATCGGGCCGGACACCGGCATGGGCTCGTTCATGAGATTGCGGTGGGAATTTTTATCGGATTGTTAGTGGGGAGAAATTGAGGGGTTGGATAATCTCTTGATGGGAATCGGGAACAAGGTGGGGCAGGAGGAGCGATTGTTGCATATTTTGAAGGTCCTGGCGCAACCGTTCGAGTTGATTTTCTATTTTGTCATAAGTATGGCTAGCCGGAAGAGTACGAGGCGTATGTCCCCAATAAAAACCAAAGACACTACCTAAGAAAAAAGCACCCAAAACGGCAATGCTTAACCACACCGTCGTCCAGGGCATCCTTCTTCTTTTTTTAATCGGCCCTGTCAAGATGGCGGTGGATCTTTCGTTGCAGGGGTAGGTGTTAGAAGATTCGTTTTTAATCGACGATCCCCCCATCATCTTATCAAGAAGTTTTTCCAATGCCTCATCTTGTATTGAGAGCGGCTTCCCCGAAGTAGTAATAGGGGGAGAATCGATGCCCGCTGCTTTAAGAAAATGATTCAGTTCTTCGTCTGAAAATTTTGAATTCATAAATATGTTTCATTTATACCACTCCCACTTCTTAGGGTCAAGAAGAGCGAGTACCCTGGTAGGGCGTTGAACATTAAAAAATAAATTTATAAACATTTTTAATTGACTAAGATCGAGGTGTTCTCGTGAACGAGCCCGAGCCCGCGCCCGAATTTAAGGTAGCAATCGGGCACGGGCTCGGCTCGGGCTGGTTCACGAAAGTGATACGAATGTTCGGTGCCCTGCGTGCCCTAGCGGGGGGTGGAAAAAATAATGACTTTTTCTCGTTATTTAGCTATACTTTAGGGGTAACATCATGAGGGAAGTGAATTGTGGTCAATTTTCTACGTCCCGCGGAGCATATCAGAGAAATCGAAGACCCGTCAGTTGTTAAAAAACAGTACCGCTACTGGCGTTTGCGTATTTTCTATTCGATGTTTATCGGGTATGTCTTTTACTACTTTACCCGAAAAAGTTTTACCTTTGCCATGCCTGCGTTGATGCAGGATATGGGTTATGATAAGGCCCAACTTGGCATCCTTGCTAGTGTTCTCTCGATCACCTATGGATTGAGTAAATTTGCAAGTGGGGTGATGTCCGATCAATCCAATCCCCGCTTTTTCATGGCATTAGGCCTCATTGTTACGGGAATCACTAATATTTTGTTTGGTTTTTCCTCTTCTTTGATCCTGTTTGTCCTTTTTTGGGGTTTAAATGGGTGGTTTCAAGGATGGGGTTGGCCCCCGTGCGCTCGTCTTCTTACCCATTGGTATTCCCAATCGGAGCGGGGGACATGGTGGAGTGTGTGTAGCACTTCCCATAATGTAGGTGGTTTTTTAATTCCTATTATTGCTGGCGCTTGTGCTGAATATTTCGGTTGGCGATATGCCATGTTTCTCCCTGGCGCCCTTTGTATCATCATGGGCTTTGTCTTGATGAACCGTCTCCGCGATACCCCGCAATCCTTAGGTTTGCCCGCAATCGAAAAATACAGGAACGATTTCCCCGATCCTAAGAGTAAAAATCTAACCACTGAAAAGGAGCTCAGTACAAAGGAGATTCTTTTCGATTATGTTTTGACCAATAAATGGGTCTGGCTCCTCGCGATTGCCTCCTTCTTTGTTTATGTTGTCAGGATGGCAATTAACGATTGGAGCGCTCTCTATTTAATTGAAACTAAAAATTATTCGATGATTAAGGCCAATGCCTGTGTCTCGTTGTTTGAAATAGGGGGGCTTTTCGGGATGCTCATTGCAGGTTGGCTCTCTGACAAATTCAATGCAGGCAAGCGGGGGCCGATGAATGTGCTTTTCTCATTAGGCATGTTTGGCGCTGTGATCTTTTTCTGGCTCTTCACCTGAGGGTGGCGCCTGGCTCGACTCATGTGCCCTCTTTACCGTCGGTTTCTTTTTTTTTGGACCTCAGATGATGATTGGGCTTGTCGCCGCCGAACTTTCTCATAAAAAAGCTGCTGGGACGGCCAGTGGGTTCACCGGATGGTTTGCCTATTTTGGCGCGGCCGCCGCCGGCTATCCCTTAGGTAAGGTAGCCCAGGAATTTGGCTGGCCCGGCTATTTCATGATTCTAGGCGGCTGCGGAATCATTACCATTCTTCTCTTTCTTCCAATGTGGAATGTGCGACCTTTCACTAAGAAAGAGGAGAACCTGCTCGACAAAGATGTAGAACCCAGTGCTCTGTAAAATACTCATAAGATAGCTGCTTACCCCACGATTGTGCAATTTTTATCTGGGTTGGTACGGGTTTTGCTGTACCAAATTCCGTCTGTTGATCTATATCGGGGATCATGTATAGATTGTTAATTCTCTTCTTGTGTGTCGGCTTATCGGGAAAATGCTGTGCTCTTGGGGAATTAGATATTGAGACGGCGTGGCAGCGGGTGATCGGCAATTCGCCCATTTTAGAAGCCGCCGCTAGTGAAATTGAAATGAGAGAGGGGGCAAAATGTCAAGCCTCCCTGAGACCTAACCCACTTTTTATCGTAGAAGCCGATAATCTTGGGGTTTCACGAAGGGCTCGGGGTGCCGAACCCCCACAGACAACGTATGCGCTTTCGCAGCTCGTCGAATTGGGTGGGAAGAGATGTGCCCGTTACTCCCTCGCTGCTTCTGAAACGTGGGCAGCCTGTTTAAAAAGCGGCATCACCTATTACGACTTGAGACGCGACTTTGTCGAAGCGTTTGTAACGGTAGCTTTTGCGCAGGAAAAATTACGCCTTATCCAACATCGACAACGCATTGCCGCTTCCGTTCTTGAGGCGTTGCAGTGTCAGCTTAACAACCAAAAAATCTCTCCACTTAAAATCAAACAGGGGGAGCTCGATTACCGCGCCGTTTACTTGGAGCTCACAGAGGCTGAAGCCGATTTGGCACTGGCTCAAAATAAACTAGCCACCTTTTGGGGTTCATGTTGCCCCGATTTTTCTCAAGTCGTGTTCGATCTTTACTGCTGCCCCTCTCCTCCTTGTTTTGCTGAGATTGCCTGTTGCATGGATCAAACAGTCGATTTTGCCTTCGTGGAGAATCAGATTGTTCTGGCAAGAAAAGATTTAAATCTTCAAAGAAGCTGCCGCATGCCTGACGTTAATGTTACGGTTGGGTATCGGACATTCAGTGATTCCCACGCCCGTGGATGGGTGATCGGTGCTGAGATGCCGATCCCTTGCCTGAATTGGAATCAAGGAAATATACGAAGAGCCTCGGCAGGAGTGTGTCAAGCCGAATATCTACTCGAAGAGTGGGTCAGGGAGTGGAACGAGAAAATGAGTTTGATATGTGGGGAATTAGCAACGGGTTATAACACGAGTGAAATCATCAGAGAGGGTCTTCTTTTAGAAGCGAGAGAAGCCCTGTCTTTAACCGAAAAGGGATATTTGCTCGGTAAAATCGATTATTTTGAATTTCTTGGGGCGCAAAGCATCCTTTGTGACGTTGAAGAGCAGTATTTAGATTGTTTATATGATTACCATCTCAATCGTGCGGAATTGGAAAGGTTAACTAATTATGATCACTAAAATAATAAAAGGGGCGCTAGTGGCAGTCGCAGTGTGTGGGACTGCACCTGGGTTTTCTAATAGCGAAGAGCGGGTATGCACTAAAGAGTTTTGTTGGAGTAAAGAGAGAAGCGATTATGCTCAAGTCACGACTCAGACAGCAAGCCCTGGAATGATACAAAATTTCATCCGTGTTTCTGGGAGAGTGGCAGCTCATCCTGATCATGTGGCTTTTGTTACGCCCAAACTACATGGAGTTGTGACAAAAATTTATAAAAATATCGGAGATCGAGTTGAGGCAGATGAGATTTTAGCGGTAATTGAAAGTAAGGAAGTGGCTGAGGCTAAGGCTCGCTATCTTACGGCGGTGCAAAGATGGAAATTCCAACAGGCACTCTTGAGTAAAGAGGAGCGTCTCAGAGGAATCTCTTCAGAAGAGGATTATGTCAACGCGGAATTTGCTCTTCAGGAGGCCACGTTAAATAAGGATGTTGCCCGACACAACCTCTATGCACTCGGGATGAAAGATCAACAGATTGAAACGATCACAATGGGGGATGCAGCCTCTTTGCGGGTCTACGAAATCCGTTCGCCGATTAAGGGGAAAATATTGGATCGAAGACTTACTCTAGGTGAGTGGGTCGATGATGAGGCAAAGGTTTTTACATTAGGGAATTTTGAACAGGTATGGGTTGAGATGAATGTTCCGCAAAATGATATTCAATATCTATCTGCCGGGCTTAATCTCAATATGATCGGTGCCAATGGTAAGGAAGAGACTCTCAATCTATCGCAATTTCATCCCATGATCAGCGAAGAGACTCGGATGGCAAAGGCATTCGCCATTTTGGAAAATAATCAGGGAAAATGGAGTCCTGGGGAATTTGTCATGGTCACGATCCAAACACTGCAGACGCCAGCTTCCCTTGTTGTCCCCAAAGAGGCGCTTCTCAATATCAAAGGCGCTGAGTATATCTTTGTCCAAGCAGGCGACAAGTTTATCCCTTCGATTGTGCGGGTGGGGAAAAGTGATGGAAAAAATGTCGAAATTCTCTCCGGTTTACAAGTCGGTGACTCCTATGCTGCTTGCAACACGTTTTGTTTAAAAGCTGAATTTGAAAAAGAAGAGGGCGAGCATAACCATTAGACCTCTTGCGTAATCAAGAACCTATCCCAAAAGTCAGCGCGAGATGAGCTGCAAGAGATTGCCGATGAGCCTCGTAAAGCGCAGCGTGACCGCGAGGAGGTTAATATTGGAAATAATATAGCCGACGAGCGGCCTTACGAGGATCGCGGCAAGATCATGCAGGGCGTCCGCGGGGACTTTTGGATAGGTTCAAATGACGTCATAAAATGCCCCTTTTTATTCCTCTTTTTTCTCCCCCTTTTTTGCCTACTCAATTTCAGTATGTCAAAAAAGGGTCAGAAAAAATAGGAACAAAAACTGCTCATTTTCTGATCGCCATTTAATTACGCAAGAGGTCTATTAATGATAGCAAGAATTCTCCAATTTTCCATTTATAACCGTTTATTTGTTCTCGTCATTACTTTAGTCACGGCTTTTTATGGTCTCTATGCGTTGAAAAAATTACCGATCGATGCGGTTCCCGATATCACGAACCAGCAGGTGCAGATCAATGCAACGGCCTCAGGACTCTCCCCCTTTGATATTGAAAAGCAGATCACCTTTCCCATCGAAAATGCTCTCTCTTCAATCCCAGGTCTAGAGATGACTCGGTCTATTTCACGGAGCGGTTTTTCTCAGGTCACTGCCATTTTCAAAGAGTCTATCGATCTCTACTTTGCAAGGCAACAAATCAACGAAAAACTGACGGAGGCCAAAGAGTGGCTTCCCGAAGGTGTAGAGCCTAAAATGGGGCCGATATCGACCGGTTTGGGTGAGGTTTACATGTGGGCAGTGGATTACCAACATCCTGGAGGGATCGGTGCTACAATACGAGATGGGACGCCAGGGTGGCAAAGTGATGGCACTTATCTGACACCTGAAGGTTTAATACTTAAAAACCGTGTCGAACTTTTCTCCTATTTACGGACCGTTCAAGATTGGATCATTAAGCCGCAGCTCAAAACGGTGGCAGGGATTGCTGACATTGATTCGATTGGAGGATTTAACAGACAGTACCATATCACCCCAGATCCTCAAAAAATGATTGCTCTTGGTGTGAGTTTCTCAGATTTAATCGACTCCTTAGAACTCAATAATATCAGTGCAGGAGCGGGGTATCTGGAATTTAAAAACGAAGGGTATGTTGTCCAATCCGATCATCGCGTTAAAAACTTCAACCACATCAGTGACCTTGTGATCCGCACCAAGGAGGGAGTCCCGATCCGCATTAAAGATGTGGCTGACGTGGGAATTGGAGAGGAACTGCGTTCGGGAAGTGCCAGCAAAGATGGGAGAGAGGCCGTCATTGGAACCGCGATGATGTTGATCGGCTCCAATAGCCGTACGGTCTCCTCAGCCGTAAATAAAAAACTCGAAGAAGTCAGTCGCAGTTTGCCCGAAGATATCGTGATCACGACGACCTTGAACCGGACGAAACTGGTCGATGCCACCATCAAGACTGTCTTTCTCAATCTTTCAGAAGGAGCCCTTCTCGTTATTCTTATCCTTTTCCTCATGCTCCATAATTTCCGAGCTGCGTTGATTTGTGCTGCTGTGATCCCCCTATCAATGCTTGTCACATCGATTGGAATGGTCAAATTTAAAATGAGTGGCAATTTGATGAGTTTAGGGGCACTCGATTTTGGCTTGATCGTTGATGGAGCGATCATTATTACAGAAAATTGTCTCAGACGGATTGGGGAGAAGCAACGCGCACTTAAAAGAGGGCTTAAGAAAAGGGAGCGATTAGAAGAAATTGCTCTTGGGGCCAAGGAGATGATCCAGCCTACCGTTTATGGGCAAGCCATTATCATGATTGTTTATGCTCCGATCTTAGCTCTTCAAGGTGTTGAAGGGAAAATGTTTCATCCGATGGCACTCACAGTGATTTTTGCCCTCATTGCAGCCTTTATTTTATCACTGACATTTGTACCTGCAATGATCGCCTTGATTGTCTCCAGGAAAGTCGCTGATAAAGAAAGTGGGATCATTCGAAAACTGAAGATGGGGTACCAATGGGCTCTCGTCAAGATCTTGCGCCGCCCTCTCCCTCTTATGGCATGCTCCCTAATTCTGATCGGAGGCTCTCTGATCGCTTTTTTTGCCTTAGGACAAGAATTTGTTCCCACACTCGATGAACGAGACATTGCCATGCACGCCATCCGGATTCCGAGCACCAGCTTTGAATCAATCGAGCAGAATGCAACTTCAGGTAGAAGAAATCTTAGTCAAACAGCCCGAAGTCGATTACGTCTTTTCAAAAACGGGGACGGCAGAGGCGGAACAGATCCGATGCCCCCCAATGTCTCCGATACATTTATCATGTTAAAGCCACGCAATCAATGGCCTGATCCTGCTCTTTCTAAAGAACACCTCATCGAACGGCTTGAGGCGCAATTGGAGGTCCTTCCTGGAAACATCTATGAATTCACCCAACCGATCGAAATGCGTTTTAATGAACTGATTGCTGGGACTCGGGGAGATCTGGCTATCAAAATCTATGGAGATGACTACGCCATTTTGGAAAAAGTGGGTTCTCAAATCAGCCACATTTTAAGGACAATTCCGGGGGCAGAGGACATCAGTGCTACTCAGGCTGAAGGGATGCCTACGTTCGACATTTCGATTGATAGAGAGAGCGCCAGCCGTTTAGGTCTACGCATTAAGGATATTTTTGATCTGGTCACAACAGCAATTGGAGGGACAAGAGCGGGGACTCTTTTTGAAGGAGATCGCCGCTTTGATATTTTTGTTCGTCTTCCAGAGGCGATGAGACACGATCTGACGACCCTTGAAAATCTGCCTGTGCTTTTACCTGACGAGCATCGGGGTTCTATCTCTTATCCCTATGTTCCTCTTAAGGAAGTCGCACAGCTGAATATGCGTGAGGGGATAAATGAGATCAGTCGGGAAAATGGGAAGCGCGTGTTTATTGTTCAGGCTAACGTGCGGGGCAGGGACTTGGGTTCATTTGTTGAGGAAGCGAAGCGAGAGGTCAAGGCGGAGTTAAAGCTTCCCCCTGGTTATTGGATTGGTTGGGGAGGTCAATTTGAAAACTTGGAATCGGCGAGAAGGCAGCTCGTTGTTTTAGTCCCACTTTGCTTTTTGCTGATTTTCTTTTTACTCTTATAGTGCGTTGAAATCGGTGAAGCAGGCGGTACTTGTCTTTAGCGGTGTTCCCTTAGCCATTACAGGGGGAATGTTAGCCATCTGGTTGAGACAAATTCCCTTCTCCATTTCTGCAGCGGTTGGTTTTATTGCTCTCTCAGGGATCGCCGTTTTGAACGGCCTTGTTATGGTGACCTATATTACACAACTCATCAAACAAGGAAAAACACCCTACGAGGCGGTCACCGAAGGTGCCTTAACACGCCTCCGCCCCGTCTTGATGACAGCTCTTGTTGCCTCCCTAGGCTTTATCCCTATGGCGCTCTCCACAGGCCCCGGAGCCGAAGTGCAACGCCCCCTTGCCACAGTTGTCATCGGAGGCTTACTTAGCTCCACCCTCCTCACTCTCTTTATCATCCCTCTCGTTTGTTCCAAATTCCTCAAACGAGTCGTCCCCCTCCGCCTCAAAAAAAAGGGTTCTAAGAGTGTTTAGAAGAATTTTTTCTTTTTTTCGTTCACGGAAATATTGCCAAAACGGTTTTTAAAATCGAAAATCTTCTTAACTATAGAGAGTGTGTGAACCTATCCCGATAAGCAGCGCGAGATGAGATTTAAAAGATTGGCAGTGAGATTTGTAAAGCGAAGCGAAAACGCGAGGACAACTTTCCTCAATAAAGCCGCCGGTGGCGGGTTTTTGATGGGTTGTCCCAGAGTTGACGAGGTCAACCGAGGCGGATGGCAATATTGGAAATTATATAGCCGACGAGAGTTTTTACAAAGATCACGTCAAGATTTTAAAGATCAGCCGCGGTGATTATCGGGATAGGTTCATTAACACGCTCTAATCGGGTTGGATAATAAAGAGGGGTTTGCCCTCTTTGGAGATGATCTCGCCGGGTTGATAATTAATGGCCGTGATTGTTCCAGAGCAGGTGGCTTTAATTTCCATATTCATTTTCATCGCCTCAAGGATCGAAATCACCTCTCCACTCTTTACCTGATCTCCGACGCGGTAGTTGTGTTTGACACATTTAGCTTCCATTGGGAATCGGTGACTGACTCCTGTGTCATTCATGAAAATATAGGCGGCCCCTATGAGGGCGCAAATGCCCAGAATACGGGGCAGGAGAATGCCGACTTGTGATCCCCCTGTGAGAATTGAAATGGTGTCTCCTGAAAAGATTTGGGCCATTTGCACTTGAGACCAGGCACTCCAGGCGATCAAAGAAACGCCAAGGATTGTCAATGCAATCCCTGTGATATGCCAGGAGGTACAGTGATTGGGAAGACATGGGGTACACGGTTTGTAATTAGCACAAGATCCACTCTGTTGCAGGGCGTACATAAAACCTCCTGTTAAATCAAAAGAGAGTTTTACTATACGGTTCCCTCCATTTGAAGTGAATCATGAAGATAATTTAATTTAACTATACATGCCCACAGAGAGATGGTATTTTATTTCTGTATGTGGGTTCCTCTCCATTGCCACTCTCAATATTCAATCCTCGATGCCGCAGCTTCTATCGAAGGAATTGCCAACAAAGCAAAAGCATTAGGGCTCCCGGCAGTCGCCTTGACAGATCATGGCAATATGCATGGAGCTATAGATTTTTATAAGGCATGTAAGGGGGTAGGGGTAAAACCAATTATCGGGTGTGAGGTCTATGTGGCGCCCACTTCCCGGTTTGAAAAAAAAAAGATCGCCTCCCACATCAAAACAGCTTACCACCTGATTTTGCTTGCTCGAGATGAAGAAGGGTATCACAATCTCTGCCGCCTCTCCTCTAAGGGGTATGTTGAGGGATTCTACTACCACCCTCGCATTGATAAAGAACTGCTTCAAAATCATTCTAAAGGTTTAATTTGCCTCTCAGGATGCCTTTCAAGCCAAGTCGCCCACGCGGCTTTGTATGGGAAAGAGGAGGAATTTCATGCGGAAATCGAATGGCACCTCTCCCTATTTGGTGAACATTATTATCTGGAGTTGC
The DNA here is from genome assembly GCA_963705695.1 of uncultured Chlamydiales bacterium. Lineage (GTDB taxonomy): Bacteria > Chlamydiota > Chlamydiia > Chlamydiales > JAAKFR01 > CAVPKN01. The sequence goes on along the minus strand of CAVPKN010000008.1, from coordinate 14,746 downwards.
AGCGCCATGGGATGGAAGAGGGGAAAGTAGCTAGCTTGCCCGAAACATGGTTGCAGCAGCACTACCGTGATTTTATCGAGAAACAAAATAAGCTAAATAAAAAACTCATTGAGGCAGCAGAGAAATTCAAAATTAAACTCGTGGCCACTAATGATAGCCACTATCTGGAGCCTGAAGATTGTAAGGCGCATGAAATTTTATTGAATATTCAGTCGGGGGAGGCTGTAGAAATTTGGGAAAAAGATAGCTTTGGCAATAATACATTCCGAGTCCCTAATCCTAAGCGGAGAACGTATCCTAGCCAGGAGCTCTATTTCAAATCTCCCCAGGAGATGGAGCGCTTATTTTCTGACCTTCCCCACGCTCTTTCTAATACTTTAGAAATCGCTGAAAAGTGCCATTTGGAGCTCGATTTCAATACAAAGCACTACCCTATATATACCCCTCCTTCGTTGGAGAACATCCCCCATGCGCGCCAAGAGCAAAAAGTGGCCTCTGCTGAATTCTTGCGAGAGTTGTGTGAAAAGGGCGTGGAGATGCGTTATACCGGAGAGAGGCTTCTCAAAGTGGCAGAGAAATATCCTGGAAAAGATCCTTTGCAGATCGTCAGAGAGCGTCTCGAATTTGAGCTCGATTTAATTATCTCAAAAGAGATGTGCGATTATCTGTTGATCGTATGGGATTTTATCGACTGGGCTAAAAAGCAAGGAATTCCTATGGGCCCTGGGAGGGGATCTGGGGCCGGTTCTATTGTTCTCTATCTGATCGGAGTCACCGATATTGAGCCTTTAAGGTTTCACCTCTTTTTCGAGAGATTTATCAATCCCGAGCGGATCTCCTATCCCGATATCGATGTGGATATTTGCATGGATCGGAGAAGCGAAGTGATCGATTATACAGTGCAGAAGTATGGAAAGGATAACGTGGCGCAGATCATCACCTTTGGCACGATGAAGGCCAAGATGACGATCAAAGATGTGGGAAGAGTTCTCTCCGTACCTCTCTCAAAGGTCAATCAAATCGCCAAATATGTGCCTGAAGATCCTAAAATGACCCTTGAGAAGGCTTTGGAGATCGATCCCGATCTCAATCGGATGTATGTTGAAGATGAGGATGCCAAAAAAATCATCGATTTGGGAAAAAAATTGGAGGGGTCGATCCGCAATACAGGGATCCATGCTGCCGGGATGATCATTTGTGGCGAGCCTCTGACTGAGCATATTCCGATCTGCCTGGCCAAAGATTCTGATTATGGCGGCGACACAATATTCGATGAAGCCTGTAGAGGCTGTCGGCATGCTTAAGATCGATTTTTTTGGCTTAAGACGCTCACCTGTATCACATGCTGCGTGTGAGGCGGTCAAAAAAATGACAGGCACGCAGGTCGATTGGGTCAACCTACCTCTCGACGACCCAGAGACATTTCACCTCCTTCATCAAGGCGCAACTCTCGGTGTGTTTCAGATGGAATCTGGAGGGCATGCAGGAGCTAGCACGAGCAGTTGAAGCCAGATAGATTTGAAGAGATTATCGCCATTGGAGCTCTCTATCGGCCAGGTCCTATGGATATGATTCCCTCATTCATCAGTCGCAAACATGGTCGTGAGCCAATCGAATATGATCATCCCTGGATGAAACCGATTTTAGAGGAAACGTATGGGATCATGGTCTATCAAGAGCAGGTGATGCAAATTGCCAAAATCTTGGCGAAGTACTCCCTAGGAGAAGGTGACGTGCTCCGCAAAGCGATGGGAAAAAAAGATCGCCAGCAGATGGAAAAGGAGCGAGCAAAATTTCGCAAAGGAGCGGTTGCGAATGGCATTTCTGAAGAAGTGGCCACGGCTATTTTTGATAAGATGGAAAAATTTGCTTCTTATGGGTTTAATAAATCACACGCTGCCGCGTATGGGTTTCTTACCTATGTGACGGCTTATCTTAAGGCTAATTATCCCAAAGAATGGATGGCAGCTCTGATGACCTGCGACCGCGATGATGTCTCTAAAGTTGCCAAATTTATCCGTGAAGGGCAATCCATGAATATTGAGATTCTCTCTCCCGATATCAATGAAGCGGAGTCGACCTTTGTGGCGAGGGAAAAGGGGATTCGATTTGCTATGAGCGGTATTAAAGGGGTTGGAGAGGGCGTTGTGGAGACAATTTTAGAGGAGAGGAAAAAGAGGGGGCCTTTTTTAGATTTCTATGATTTGTTTAAAAGAATCGATCTTTCACGTGTCGGAAAGAAGGCAATTGAGTGTTTGGTTGAGGCCGGCAGTTTCGATTTCACAGGATGGTCTCGTGATGCTTTAAGGATCAGTATCGAAGAGATGTATGAGGTTGCTGCAAAGGAACAAAAGGATGCTGCTATGGGTGTCCGCACTTTTTTTTCCTTGTTAGGCAATCAAACTCAGAACCGTTTCAAGACACCTCCATCTGTTTTAGAAGCCACGCCCACAAATGACGTATTGAAGAGGGAAAAGGAACTTCTGGGGTTCTTTTTGACAGGTCATCCTATGGAAGCGTATCGTCCGATGTTGCAAAGACTCTCTTGTATCCCTTTGTGTGAATTGACTCAGCTTCCCCATAACGGCACCATTCGGGCAGCTTTCATTGTAGAGAGTGTGCAAACGCGGATTTCCCAAAAGACGCAGAAAAAATTTGCAATTTTAAATATCAGTGACGGTATGGAGGTCTATGAGCTTCCTATCTGGCCCGATCTCTATGAGGAAAAGGGGGGGCTATTGGAAGAGAATCGACTCCTTTATGCTGTCCTTCAAGTCGATAGGCGTGAGGAGGAGATGAGGATCTCTTGCCGGTGGTTGGAGGATTTAACAAAGGTGAATGAAGAGATTATCGAAGCCTGTGATAAAGCCTACGACCGCGCTAAAATGCAGTCAAACCGTTTCACCCCACAACCCAAACAACAGGCCGTTATGAACGAAAAAGGATCTCAATTTGGTATTAAACTGAACATCCAAGAGACTAAACTATCCCATATTCTTGCCATTAAAAACCTCATCCAGGCTCATCCCGGCTCAACACCGACTCATATGAATTTCTACATTCAAGAAAAATGTATCGCCACTCTCCATCTGTCGAAAGGCATTACCCTTTCTGACACTCTCCTCTCTGCTCTTAAATCCCTCCCCTGCTACATCACATAAGATTTGAATATGTTTCGTGAACGAGCTCGTTCACGAAAATAAATTTTAATGCTTTTGCACACCCACCTCAAAATCTTATTATTACTCGAAGCCCTATTTGTTTCTTCTCTCTGTTTGACAGTAAGGCCCGCTGCCATTATGATCCTTCTCTATTTTTGGAGAAATGCATGCGCTTTTCCGCTCTCATATTATGTGTGATCCTTCTTGTAATGCCTGCTGCCCTTTTGGGTGGATATGTCAATGTAGGGGGGCGATGGTCACCTGAAAAGTATGTTCCCACTCTTTCAGTCCAGGAGCATTATGATCAGGGCTTTTTGGCATTTAATGAGAAGCGGTGGGATGGGGCATTGATCCACTTTATGGTGATTATTTATCACTATAAAGATTCCCCTTTCTATGCCGATTCCCTTTTCTATTCAGGCATTTGTTATTATGAAAAATCGGAAGTTGACATCGCAAATAAGCAATTCGATCTCTATCTGTCCCTAGGTGGGAAGCTAAAAAACTTTGAAAAAGTATTTGATTACAAGTTAGGGATTGCCAATTTTTATGCGCAGGGGGTGAAGAAACATCTTTTTGGGATGGAACGTCTCCCAAAATGGTCTCCAGCAAAACTAGATGCCCTCCTTATATACGATGAAATTATTGCAGCATTGCCGGGTAAAGAAATCGCCGCAGAAGCCCTTTACCAAAAAGCCGATCTTTTGCGTGCCCGGATAGAGTACGCCAGCAGCATCGATGCTCTTCAAATTCTATCGCGCCGCTTCCCCAAACATACCTTAGCCGCAGAGAGTTTTTTGCGTATTTCTGAAATTTATTTAGAGCAAAGCCGGCGAGAATCTCAAAATCCTGATTTCATTGCATTAGCACAGATCAACATTCAGCGTTTTGCGAAGTGTTTTCCAGCTGATCGGCGGATCAAGATTGCCAAAGAGAATCTTTTGGCTATGAAAGAGGTCTATGCGCAAAGCCTCTACGATACTGGCCGTTTTTATGAGAGAAAGAAAAAAGCGCATGCGTCGATCATTTACTATGAAGACACGATTCAAAAATTCCCCGAAACACAAGCTGCACAAAAAAGTCGCGAGAGGATAGCCTTCTTATTGACTCGCGCAGGCGCAAATGTCACTTAGTCGCTTGTGGAAATCCCTGCCTTTCTTAGGCTTGCTCATGATTTTTTCTGGCTGTGGATACCAATTTGGGAGAGGAGCAATTGATAATCAATATACAACTATTTGCATCCCATATGTGGAGGGAGATTTCGAGGGGCGGATGACCGATGCCTTGATCAAGGCGGTGACGGAGCGGGGAGCGTTGCGTTATACGAATACCGGTTCTGAGCTTCTCCTTAAAGTTTCTCTTTTTGCTTCGGAAGAGGCAACTATCGGCTTCGCCTATGCCCCTAAAAAGAGGCGAGAGAAATTCACACATGTTATCACATCAAATGAAGCGCGTTTAACCTTAGGAGCGCATGTCACAGTGATTGATCGGAAGCGAGGTGAATCCATTTTAGGCCCTCTCGATCTAATCAAAAGCTTAGATTATGATTATGAATCGGATTTGACTAAGAGTAGCTCAAACACCTTTTCTCTTGGGCAACTTGACATGCAAAATGCCGCCCAAGAAGCGGCGTGTTCTGCACTTTACATCTTGTTGGCTGAAAAAATTGCTGACTATGTACACAATGGGTGGTAGGATAGGGGTGATTTTACGATAAAGTTATTGAAATGCGATGCAGTTTCTAGCAAATCTCAATAATCTCGGTCTCATGATGAAATATCTCCGAGACGAGGCCATCAAATGCGAGATGGATGAGAAGGCCATACATAAAATGGAGCTTGCCTGCGAAGAGGCGTTAGTTAATATCATATCGTATGCTTACCCTGAGAAAAAAGGGACTTTGGAAATCATCTGCGTTAAGCAGGGCCATCGTTTCGAAATCACGATCAGAGACAAGGGTGTTCCCTTTAATCCCATCGAGGTGGAGGTCAATCCTCAACTTGATAAGCCCATTGCTGAGAGAGCTGTAGGCGGATTGGGCCTTTTTTTGATCCGCAAGGCGATCGATGAAGCCAGTTACCAAAGGATTGAAGAGGAGAATGTTCTCCGACTTGCCTTTTTGATTTAATAGCTGTAACGGATGATCTCCTCTTCGTTCTCCTCGATTCTGCTCCAAAAATTTTTCCAAAATGCGGAGCACCAGGCTGGAATGGTTATAAACGCCAGAAGTTGAAAAAATCATTTCTAGGTGAGTCTGTTTCTTATCTTTAATCGCAATCAAGGTAAAGGTTGTAGGTGTCTGTTCGATGAGCTTAGGGACTATCCAAACAACATATTTGTGATTAAAGAGAGTCAATTTGTCGGGGGATTCGAGTACATAAAAATGATGAGTAAGGGAAGTATCTGGTTCCTCATCCTCATCTGCACAAGCAAGCAAACCGAGCTCATGGAGAAGAGTCAAGTCGATTTCCACAATTCCATCAGGTGCGAATTTTTTTAAATCCCCAAAGTAGCGGAGATAGTCACTCTCTAGTTCCTCTGGATTCATGCCGATCCACCCTCCGGATTTATTGTAGTAAGAGGAGTCGGCAGATGTCAAATTAATTTTTCCACTTCCATACCGATCTCAACTTCCTTTATGCTTCAGATTATGTCGTGGCCCTCTTTTTCCTCCCTTAGGTCCTTCTTTAAATGCCTCACGTTCACTTGTGAATATATTTTGAATGCCTTAAGAAATTCGATTCTTGCCATTTATATTTTCTTGCCGATGCTTGCGTTGCAGGGAGCTCAGCTGCAACTCACTGTGGGAGCAGAAGAAGCTATTTTGATGGATGGGAAAACGGGAAAGGTCCTTTTTGAAAAAAATGCCCAAAAACCGGCCTATCCTGCTAGCACGACAAAAATCGCCACCGCGCTTCTCTTACTCAATAGATATCGCGATTGTTTAGGTAATCTATATACCGCTGAAAGAGATTCCCTTATATCAATATCCCCTGAAGCTAAGAAACAATCTAATTATAAAAGTCCCTCTCATTGGATTGAAACGGGAAGCACACATATAGGCCTTAAAAGGGGGGAGCAGCTCTCCTTATACGATCTATTACATGGATTAATGTTGGCCTCAGGCAATGATGCAGCCAATGTGATTGCGCAAAGTTTAGGAGGCACTATCCCGCAATACATGGAGCAAGTGAATGCCTATGTGAAGTCAATTGGATGTCTTAATACCCATTATAATAATCCGCACGGTCTCCACCATCCTGAGCATGTTACAACTGCCTATGATCTAGCACTAATGGCTAAGAAAGGATTAGAGGATCCTATTTTTCGAAGCGTTGTTGGCACTCCTCGTTACACGTGCCTTCAAACCAATCTACAAGAGGAGAGAACTTTGGTCCAAGGTAATCTCCTATTGAGAAGCGGGTCCCATTTCTATCCAAAAGCAATCGGTGTAAAGACAGGGTATACTCAAGCGGCTGGAAAAAATTTAGTCGCTGCCGCGCAATCTGGGGATCGGGAGTTAATTGCCGTGGTATTAGGTTACCGTGGCCCCCGTGCCGAACTCTACAACGATGTACAGTCCATGTTTGAGGCTGCATTTAATGAGCAAAAATTGTGCAGGACTGTGTTGCAAAAAGGGGAGCAGAAACTGACGACAACCGTCCGGGGCGCTTCAGAGCGGCTGAAGACGTATCTTTCTGAAAATTTGACGTATGACTTTTATCCCTCGGGAGAGATGGCAGTCAAAATGGGTGTTTCTTGGAAAATCCCCCCTCTCCCCGTTGCCCAAAACTCCCCTGTAGGATGTATCCGTGTTTTTGATGGTCAAGGAAATGTGCTGAAGGAAACGACTCTTTTTGCGAGTAATGCCCTTAATCCTACCGTGAGATTTCAAATCCAATCCTTTTTCGCTCAGTATTGGAAATTATCTCTTATGGCTATGCTAAGTTCCCTATTCCTACTCGGAATTGTCATGCGCCAGAGGCGGCGTGCCCATTAAACTCACCTTACGCAGCCACTGGTCCATGTAAGCAGGCTGCACTCTGATCTGAGAGAGTCTCTCTCGTCGGCCATAGCGCTTTGGCTATGACCTCCTCGAGATCGCTGCGCTTCCTCTCTCATATTAGAGTTCGCCTCTGCTTCCATTGGACCATTGACTGCGTAGGGCGAGTTAAATACGACTTCCTCTCCAGGGCTGTGAATCTTTCTATGGCATATCTCAATGCCGTGCGCGGCATCTTTTGACAGTGTATTGATAAAAATTGCTTTAAGAGCTCGACTTCCCGTTTTCCCACTTCACGCAACATCCACCCCACTGCTTTGTGAATCAAATCCTCTTTATCGCCTAGAAGGAGTTCCGCAAGCTTCAACGTATCGGTATATTGATCGTTCCGAATAAACCACCATGTGGCCACAATAGCGATACGCCGATCCCATATCACCTCTGAACCCGCTAATTGATAAAGTACCGTTCTCTCCCTCTCTAATAAGTAGGCTCCCACAATATAGGGTGCTGAATCATCCACGCCATTCCAGTCCCGAATGCAATGTCGATTTTGAATATAGAAATCAAAAATCTCCTTTTTTTCAAAATCATTTGCTTTAAGAAACTTCTGACATAAAATTCCCGTTGCCAACGAACGCTCTTCGTGAACATTTGATTGAAACAACTCTCCGATTTCATGGAGTTTGAGCGAGATAAATGACTTAGCCACCTTTCGGACACTTTCAGCTCGAATCCCTAAAAAAACATCCTCTTTACAATTTTTAAAGAATATCCGCTTGCTTTCCGCACGCACCGGATCTTGATAGCTCCACAACGCTTCTTTCGCTTTTTGTAACTGCATGATGAATCCAAGAGAAGTTTTTTATTAAGAGTATAATTATCGATAAATAGTTGTCAAATAAATTATTATAATCGCTATAACAAGTACTCTTTTTTTTATTCCCCATTCAATGATTTCGCGATCTTAGAGTGTTTCACAAACTCAAAATAATCTCAAATATGAGCCATTATGAGTTTGTGAACGCATTCTTAGTCATAAAAAAAAAGCATCTGCAAAAAAAAATGTCAATATTGGATTTCAAAATTTAGCCCCACGTAAACACCCGTTTTATTCAATTGGAGTAGAACAAAGGCCCTTTCTGGCTTTTTTTATTCCATTTCACTTGAATAAAAGTTCTTGTCTCTCATACTATTCAAGTAGAGTAGAATAAGGAAAAGAGATGAGTCATAGAAGTGGAGCTTATATTTTGCAGTCGGCTGGTTATAAGGCTTTTGTGCCTGCTCCGCTCCCTCCTGAAATCAAGATGTCTGAAGATTTGATAAAGTTAATCAATAGGGCAGAAAGAAACCTGGCACAACTCAATGGTGTTGGTCATTTACTGCCTCACCGTGAAATTTTTATCGCTATGGCTATCCGCAAAGAGGCCCTGTTAAGTTCTCAGATTGAAGGAACTCAAGCCACGCTTACCGATGTGTTGACCTATGAGACATGGCATGAGATCGAAAATTTTGACGATGTGCAGGAAGTCGTAAACTATATCAAGGCTTTGAATCTGGGCATGGAAATGCTCGATAAATTACCATTAGGTTTACGTATCATTAAAGCGGCACACCAGACCCTTCTGCAAGGTGAGCGGGGCAAATATAAAGAACCCGGCGAATTTCGTCGTTCTCAAAACTGGATAGGGGGGAGTAGCTTAAAAAATGCGATATTTGTCCCTCCCCCTCATGACGTTGCCCTTTCGGCAATGAGCGCCTTGGAGAAATTTATCAATTCTGAGAGTGCCTTGCACCCCTTAATTCAATGTGCCCTCATCCATTATCAATTTGAAACGATACATCCTTTTTTAGATGGCAATGGTCGGATAGGTCGCTTATTGATCGATCTTTTTTTACATTGGAAACGCTTGATTGAGAAACCTTTGCTATATTCGAGTTTGTATTTCAAAATACACCGCCAAGAATATTTTGATACCCTTATGCGTGTTAGAGAGCACGATGATTTTGAAGGGTGGCTCTCTTTTTTTATTCGAGGTATCATTTGGTCTGCTGAGTATGCAATTGAGAAAATCAAGAATATTCTCCAATTGCAAGAGGCATTAAGAGCTCAGTTAAAGTCTGAGAAAAAAGCCTCTATACGTAGCATTCAGTTATTAGATATTTTGTTTCAAAAGCCTCTAGTGACAATTTCCAGCATCAAAGAAGAATTGCAAATGACGTTTCAAGGTGCCTCAGACCAAGTCGCCTTGTTTATGAATTTGAATATTTTAGAGGAGCTGACCGGTCAAAAAAGATCCCGCCGTTTTGCCTTTGCGCCCTATTTAAAAATCATAGAAGATTGATGGGGTTATCAATCTCTAATACCATTTACCTCTGAAAAAGAGAGAGTGAAAAGTTTTGGGTCTTGATGGACTCGAACCCGCTAGGGCGCTGTTTCTCTGGATCGTAATATCTTCTGCAGGTGCTGCATTCGATCAGAGACCCAAGTTGATAAGCATATACGAAAATACCGTCTTTGTCACAATAAACAGCATCTAGGGGTATCATGGGCTGATCTACTTTTACAAAAATACTTTTTGAGCAATGCAGGTCAATCTTGCTGGGGCTCATGTCTTTTCCTTATTCTACTATACTTGAATAGCATGAGAGATTAGGGCTTTTATTCAAGTGGAATAGAATAAAAAGCCAGAGGGGGCATTTGTTTTACTCCATTGAATAAAATGGATCAATCAGAACCTGTACCGATAATCAGCGCAAAATGAGGCCTAATAGATTATCGATGATCGATTCTACTTAAAACCAACACCAACTCAGTAGACCAAATGATACCTCGAATAAAAAAAGAGAGCCACCCTTCAAAAAGGCACAAAAGATAGCTAGCCTGCTGCAAAACATAAGCTCGACTTCTGTAGTTTATGCACTGCATATTTAAATTGAGCATTAAGATAGGAATTTTCTACTTTTCAAAAAATATAAAAGTGTACTACAATGTAGTACGAAAACAATGAAGCGTCTTGTCATCCAAACCAAACTATTTTCGGAGGAATTGGATAACCTTATTAAGGGTCGACAGCTTCTGGAAAAGGATTATGAAGATTTTGAATTAAATTTAGTGGCTTTCCCGGATCAAGGCGATGTGATACAAGGCACAAATGGTTTGAAAAAAACGCGCTTGAAGTCTTCCTCCAGAGGAAAAAGCGGGGGTTTTCGGGTTTGTTACTGTGATATTCCCGCTAAAGAGAAATTATTTTTAGTGGTCATTTTTCCAAAAAATGTTAAAGAAAATTTATCTCAGGAAGAGAAAAAATGCCTTAAGCATCTAGTAACAAGCCTTAAAGGAGAATAAAATGGGTAAGTTTTTTGAAAAATTGAAACAAGGCTTGGAAGAAGCTATAGAACATGAAGAGGGTAAGAAAACATTACGTTCAAAGCTCGTTATTCTTCCTAAGCCGCCACGCTCCTATTCTCCAAGGGAAATTCAACAGATACGGGTCGATATTTTAAACTGTTCCCAACCTATTTTTGCTTCAGTACTAGGAGTGAGTGTCAAGACCGTTCAAGCATGGGAGAGTGGAGAGAGATTTCCTAGTCACACAGCGTTGCGACTTCTCGAGCTTATTGAAAATCGTACTTATTGCCCTTTGCTCGAATTTGAATGCGTCAAATCTGCATAGAATTTTCTTTTGCTGAATGTTTTTCCCGATAGAATCACATAAACAGAGTCGATTTCTTCAATCTTTATCTTTACTAGACGTAAGCAATCAGATCCTCTAAAATTAATTGGAAAAGTTTGGTCGTTTCTATTTATATCCTTTTGATACCCATCATATTCGATTTCCTCTGCGTTCTTTTTTTTATAGCCATAGGAAAGAATATCCCCAGAGGGATAATAGATTTTTTTTATGGCTATTAATATTTCAGTAGGCGTACCATTAAATTCAAGATTTGGTTTAGCTTTGATAGATATGCCTTTAATTTCCTGATACCTATGATAAAAATGAAGAATTAAGCTAGCTAGAACGCCCAAAGCTGCAATAACCGCAGCTATTGTCCCGATAATTGTCTACCAATCCATAATGCAGTTTACATCGGAAAAAGAGAGAGTGAAAAGTTTTGGGTCTTGATGGACTCGAACCATCGACCCCCTCATTAAAAGTGAGGTGCTCTATCCAACTGAGCTAAAGACCCGTGGGCGTAAGTGCCCTTGAAAAATGTGACCCCAAGGGGATTCGAACCCCTGTTATCGGAATGAAAATCCGGTGTCCTAGGCCTGGCTAGACGATGGGGCCAACAAGTTGTAGCATTCTATCGAGCTAGATCATTTTAACGCCAGTATAATTTAAAGAACGATCATGTGGCCTAACTGCGCCTAGCACCAGCTGGGGGCAAAGTCGTTATTTCCATATTAAATGGTTGTGATCTCTCGTTCCTTGTCCTCGACCATTCGATCAGCTTGGGCACAAAATTTATCAGTCATTTCTTGAATCCGCTTCTCCATTTTTTTCATGAGGTCTTCGGCGATCTCTCCTAACGCTTTTTGCTTCCGAACAGCCTCATTGCCATCCCGACGTGCATTGCGAACAGCTACTTTGGCCTCCTCCCCCTTTTTTTAGCCTGCTTCACCATCTCCTGTCTGACGTGTTGGTCCATCTCGGGGATTTTGACTCTAACGGCGTGACCGTCAACTAAGGCCTGAAGGTTAAGGTTTGCGGCTTGAATGGCTTTGGCAATGGCATGAACGTTTTTACTGTCATAAGGAGAGATCAAAAGTTGACGCGGTTCAGGAACCGAAATTGAGGCTAAGTCGGAAAGCCGCATTTGGCTTCCATACACTTCGACAAGAACAGACTCTACAATCGCTGGATTTGCTCTTCCCGTACGCAAACCCTTCAACTCATGTTTCAAGTGCTCCATAGCACCATTCATTTTTTTCTCAGTTTCTTTTACAGCATCTGCCATATTTATCCTTTGACAAGTGTTCCGGGGGCATTTTCTGAAAGGGCGTTATAGAGTGGCCCCTCAAAGAAATTAAATACGCGGATCGGAATGTTTGCTTCCATGCACATCGTCACCGCAGAAAGATCTAAAATTTTTAAGCGCTTTTCAAGGATTTCTTGAAAGGAGATGGTTCCATATTTTTTGGCTCCGCTCTCTTTACGAGGGTCACAGTCATAGATCCCATCCACACGCGTTGTTGCCTTGAGAAAAATATCAGCTTTGATCTCACAGGCGCGCAAAGCAGCTGTAGTGTCTGTTGTGAAGTAGGGATGTCCTGTCCCACCCACAAAGAGGACCATTCTCCCTTCAGCAAGATGGCGCATGGCCCTCTCCCACTGGTATCTTTCAGCGATAGTAGGGCACTCCAGCGCACTCATAATCCGAACGTCACATCCGGCTCGAATCAACGCCTGACTGAGGGCGATCCCATTAATGAGGGTTGCTAACATGCCAATTTGATCGGCAGGAGTGCGGTCTAAGCCCCAGGCACCCCCTTGCTGAATACCCCGAAAAATATTTCCACCACCAACGACAATGCCAAGTTCGATACCCTGCTTATGAAGAGAAGAGATCTCAAAAGCCACTTCGTCGCTCCGTTTCTGACAGATACCAAATGGCTGGGTGCCCATGAGGGCTTCTCCAGAGATTTTGAGAAGAACGCGCTGATACATCAAAGGACTTAGAGTGTGTTCACAAGGTGCTAATGGTTTAGATTCGAGTCTTTTTGCGTAGGTTACATCCTAGCACTTGGGGCCATATTGAATTAATAATTGTCCCCAAGTGCTAGGATGTAACCTACGCAAAATTAATCTCGAATATAAGCCATTATGAGATTTGTGAACACACTCTTATGCGCCGATCTTCCATCTCAAGAAATAAGAGACTTTGAGCGTTTTCCCAACCTCTTTCCCCCTTTTAGCGACGAGATCTGAAATGGAGAGATCGGGATCTTTGACAAAGCGTTGATTCAACAAACAAACCTGGTCGTAGTAGGCACGCAACTTTCCTTCTAAAATCTTTTCAAGGATATTTTCAGGTTTGTTTTTAATTTGAGCGCGGGCGATCTCTTTTTCATGTGCAATGACCCGTTCAGGAATCTCCTCAGAGGTCAAATATTCAGGGGCTTCAGCAGCCACATGCATGGCGATCTCTTTCGCCAAACCGCTCTCTGAAGAACTTCCTGTGATTTCAACCAGCGTCACCAGTTTTCCTCCCCCATGGGAATAGACTGCAAGTGAGGTATCTGGTTTTTTGGTAAAAATTTCGAGTCGCCTCAATTGAATATTTTCGCCAAGACTCTGCACGATGGAAGCGCGGCACCCATCAATTGTCATTTTCGAATCTTTTGAATAGTTTTGCTGGAGGAAGTCACTTACATTGGCTGGGCAGGTGCGACAAGCCTCGTCGGCCATCTCTTGCGCAAATTTTTGAAAGTTTTCATTTTTGACCACAAAGTCGGTCTCGGCATTCACCTCAATGAGAGCAATTTTATCCTTCCCTTCAGAAACTTTGATGATTCCTTCTTTCGTTTCCCGCCCCTCTTTTTTGACAGCTGAGAGCCATCCCTGCCTTCCGGAGATTTTCAATCGCAAGCTCAATATTGCCGCCAGCTTCCTCCAGTGCTTCTTTGCACTTCCCCATTCCAATCCCAGTGCGATCGCGCAGTTCTTTGACAAGTTGTGCCGTTACTGAGCCATTAGAAACCCTCCTTCCCATCTTTTCTACCACCTTAGAGTGGCGTCCCTTTTCAGAACCGGTTTTTTCCTTTTTTTCACTCTCGTAATCAAAAGAGAGGTTGAGTTCGTTTTTTTTGTCGATAATGCACTGAGCGAGCGATTGTACAATTAATTTCACACTCTTAAGGGCGTCATCGTTGCAAGGGATCACGTAATCGATGGGATCGGGGTTGCAATTTGTATCTACCAGAGCCATGATTGGAATGCCCAATTTTTTTGCTTCAGCTACGGCAATGTGTTCGTTGCTCGGATCCACTACAATCAATAAGCCAGGGGGCTTGCGCATCGCTCGGATACCCGACAAGTTGCGATCGAGTTTCACCTGCTCTTTGCCCAACAAAGAGAGTTCTTTTTTGGTGTACCCTTCCCCGACGGCCATTGACGCTCAACTTTTTCGAGTGTCTTGATCGACTGACGGATCGTTGTCATGTTGGTAACATCCCACCAAGCCATCGTTCACAGACATAGTACTCACCACATGCCTCTGCGCTTTCGCGGATCACCGCTTTTGCCTGTTTCTTTGTCCCCACGAATAGAATCGATTTACGTCTTCGCATGATCTCTTCTACGATGCCCGGCAGAGGGCGCAATTGCTGTTTTGTTTTTGCTAAATCGATGATATATAGGCCATTACGCACGTCGAAAATGAATCGCTCCATTTTCGGATTCCAGCGCCGTTTCTGGTGGCCAAAATGGGCCCCAGCTTCAATAAATCTTTAACAGATAGGTTCTTTTTTCATAATTATCCAAGCCTTGGTTCCTAGATCACACGTTTTCGCTAAATCACAAATAGGGGATTTCGGTCTTGGTTAAAATTTAAATTATCCAAAATAAGCGCCTGATCA
>CAVPKN010000007.1:0-94126 GCA_963705695.1 uncultured Chlamydiales bacterium | reverse complement strand
GTTGTTGTGTTCCTTGGTTCAGTTCGCATTGTGTGCTCTAAAGCGAACAGTGTTGATGCTGAAGCTACACGATTACAGAATCGAAACCATGCCCAAGCCTGAGGTCTTCCCAGCCAACTACCCGTTGGCGCTGAGAACACAAGAGGCTCAATTTAGAATGCTGTTTCCAAATGTCCCTATGGAGGAAAAGCTCATGCTCGTCTTCCGCGCAACCTGGAACCATAACGAGCAACAGGAGTTCCCGGGTAGATTTTATGTAACACCAAAAGATATATATTTCTACAGTCATCACCTCGGGCTTGTCTTGATATCGGGTGTGAGCTTAGCTAGTATAGAAGAGGTCACGGCAGCGCCGGGCAAGGACTGTGATTTTATATTCCTACACCTTCACCAGGAAGCTAGTAAAGCAGGCTATACTCGAATAACTATTAAAACCTTCCTCGAACCCCTCCGACTCTTACAGGCCAGACTCAACTTTCTCGTTGAGAATTTGCACTCATCGATTTCAGCATCCTCGGAGATCGCAAGTATACCCATGACTCTCGAGAAAACATCATGTCGGAGTTAATCAGACTGGAAACCGAAGACCCAACCCACAGTCCTAGTATGGAAAATTGGGAAAATATATCCATAAATATCCCTATTGATGATGGGACCCCAACCGGACGCCGTAAAGAACGGGATCTCAGAACATCTATCCACGTGGAGCGAGGCCTTCGGATCGGAAAAACTGGCAAAGAAGTTACAAAGTTTCAACTACCGTCCCAACCTGTGATCTGTGAACCGCAGAATATGCAACGTAAGGCGGTGGAAAAATCAGTCGAAATTAGTCCAAAGGCTCTGTTCCACGTAATGTTCGGCGATAAAAGTCACACAGAAACGATAAAATGATATAACGATAAAAACGATAAAAAGTATCAAAAAAATAAGAGAAGAGCTCTTTTTTCCTCATCGTTCATATCGTTGTATCGTTCTCATCGTTGCGGAGTCATAATGTAATAAATTTGTCACCATCTTTAACACCTTGAGTTTCCCTCGCAGTCAGACAAATAATTATTTGAAATCTCTTAAAAAATCTCCCTTTTTAATATTCTATTAATAGTTTTCAGGTATAATATTAATAAAAAAATAAAGGATTACAATGGCTATTCAGGGAGCCAAGCGTCAAACTAATACCCCTTCGGCGCCGCAGCAGGGCGTTGCGATGGCTTTTTTTGTTTGGAAAGATGAGCCTAGGCTTGAACGCTATAGTTTGGATGAAATGAAAGAGTTGATCAAAGGCGCACGTGTGTACCAGGAACGGAAACATGGTCGGTTGAATATCTATATTCCCTTGGAAAAGGGGGTTAAGCTATGAGTTACGATGGGGTCAAACGGAAAGCACATGGGGAGAGTGTTAAGACGCCCGCCAAGGAGGAGAGGGAGGGTGCATTGGGGTGTCGCTGTGTGACAGTGGGTCCTAAGTGCAATGCGGTTCTTTGGGTATTAGCTGTAATTGGGGGCACTGCGCTTGTATGTGGCGTCGTTGAATTGGGAGGCAATTTGCATGGCTGGTCGATCGCTCCTCTACAGCTCGCTCCCGTTTATTCGATCGTATTGATCGGGGTGGGGAGTGCCTGTGTGGTGGCTAGAATCGTTTGTCGTAAAAACACGGATACAGTAGGCCTAAAAGTAAAAAAACCTAAAAAGGAGCTAGTTCAGGCTGAAAATAATACAAAGAAGTCGACAAGCGTGTCAATGAGGGGGGCGACAAGCGTGTCAACGAGTCGGCTAGTGAGCCGCCCTGGGGGAACAAAAAAGGAGAGAGTAGCGCTGAAGGCCTCTATCGCCATGGTGCACTATGAAGTAGGCGGTTTAATAGATGAGGTGGGGAAAAAAATCTTATCTGAAGATTTATGGATACAAGGATTCAGAGCTGAAGAGGGTAGCCCTATTTCTGTAGAAGTGGGTGATTCAGCGATGGAGTTCAAACTCTTTGCACCAACAGTAGGGAAACTTGATTTAGAGTTAACAGGTTTGGTATTGCCTTTGAAGTTGTTTGAAGGCAAAAAAGATGGGGATTCGATCCGGCTCAGATATCGGGAGAAATTGATCGAATTAAAAATCGATCAGCCGGCGTTATTCCCCACTCTTAGAGAGGGAGAAAATACCTTTGAATATTTTAAAGAAGTGCATCAAGCTGGCTTAGCTATGGATCCTAAGCCTTATATGAGAAGGCGGCCTGTCGATCGAGATCCTTATCGGATTGGGCAAGGGGGTATGATCTACCGACTAGCTAGAGGGGAGGGTGATCGTTATCGTTTTACACCATCAGAGCGGCAAGAGCTGCAGCCCGTAGGGAAAGAGGCCGAATTAGTTAAGCTAGATTCTTTTCATAAAGAAGCAAATGGAGAAGAAATTCTTAAACTGGTGATCGATTTTCCCGGTTTTGGCGAACAACAAGATCCACAGATGTTAGGTGTTGCTGCTCTGACAACTGTAGACTTCATTCTTAACGAGGAGTATCTCATCGTTTATGGGCGTAACCCCCATTTGAATGGTAAAGTTAATGAAAAATACGCCATGTATAAATGGAAAAACTATGTGAAACTGAGCTTAGAGCAAATGAAAGCAAGGCTGTCAGGCGCCTCAGCATTTACTCGAAATGGCGTTGTAGAAATTCTCATTCCGATGAATGAGGCCCAACCTATTAAAATATAAGGGATCGCTCATTGAATTCACGATAGACCAGCCCAGTTCTATTGCTGACGGTATTGTGAATCGGGAGTTATGGGAAGATTCGTTTGAGACAGCTGTTGAATGGCACCAGGCGTCTCTTCCAAAAAACGGCGCGAAAACCTATTGGGTGAGGCAGAAGAAGACAAATCAGTCCTTTTTGGGCAAAGATCCCTACCGTCTTGGCAAGGAAGGAATTCTCTATCATATGACACAAAAGCAGAACTCGACTGCCTTGGAATTAAAGGGGCAGATCGGCAACAACTACGGCCTAAAAGCAAAACACAGAGTGATAAATATGATATAGTGCTCGGGGATAACACCGTGTTTATGGTGATGGAGTTACCCTATTTTGGCGATGAAGAGCTCAAAAATTTGGATGTGATCGTAAACAATAAGCATTTGATCGTCTATGGCCGTGCCAAAGATGTCAGAGGGAATGAAATTGAAAAGTACTACTGTTATCCGTGGAGAAAGACACCTGCCTTCATGGATTGGGATCTAAAAAAAATGAAAAAATGCGTCGCTAAAGCAACAATTTCTACCCGTAATGCAACGACAACCTTAGCCCTTCCAACCTCGGTCGACTAACCGATGATTAGAGGAGGTAGTAGCGGAGGGGAGCGCCGGAGGTGATTTCGAGGGCATCGGCGAGTTGGGGATCGATGAGCACGTGATCGGCTTCTATGGAAAGAGGAGCCAGGGTGGCGCGGAAGTTGAGGTGGGTGTTGCAGAGAATCGCCCAGGTGGAGGCTGTATGGTGTTTAATATGGGCAGTGGTAGTTATGCTATGGCGCACAGCGTCGATCTGATCGGTAGGCGCATAAAGATGGGGGCCTGCGTCGAAAAGATCGACATAGTGACTCATTTTAAATCCCTGTTTGTAGAGTAGGGTGCGGGCAGGCTCCGTATCGGGGTGGATCTCTCCGATCACTTGCTGCACCTCTTGAGGGAGAAGGTCGACATAAATAGGGTGTTTGGGAAAGAGCTCTTCGAGGCAGGCATGGGTTTCTGTCCGTATGAGATCAGCGTGGGGAAAATCGATTTGGAAAAAAGGGCGACCGACCGCTTCCCAAAACGGGGAAAAACCATTGTGATTAATCCCACGCATTTCGGCTACGACTGTGGAGGCAAACCGCTGTTTGAATTGGGCAATGAACAAAAAGCGGCTAAAGGAGAGAAGTTTTCCCCAGTTTTTTTTCCGAAAGGTGGATTCTAGAAAAAGGGTTCCAATTTCGGTCGGTTTTTTCCGTGCACGGATAACATGGAGGAGGGGGGCCTTCCGATCAATATTCAAATGGGGGCATTTCAAATGTTCATAGAGAAGGTGGTAAGCAAAGAAGGGTTCGCTCACTCCAATGCGAGAGACAATCCCTGAGGTTCCCACTACTTTTTTTTCAAATTCCAGAGCAAAGATGTAGGTTTCATGTTTTGGGTAGTAAAGCTCTTCTCGAAAGGAGCGTTCACTGTCGCGTAATTTTTTTTCAAGTTCCACAGAGTTGTTAGGAAGAGAAGTGATCCCGTAACCGGAGTGTTTTGCAAAACGAGTGAGTGAGGGAAGATCGGAAAGACCTGCAGGTCTAATGATGGGATAGCTCACAATTTCCTCAAGGTTTTTTCGATGATAGTGGCTGCGATATTGATATCGGTTTTTGTCACACCCCCGGCAGGTAAAAGAAAGCGGAGGCGAGTCGGATTGCTACCTGCTGTAAAGGCAATCACACCGGCTTCGAAGAGGGCCTTGGCGAATTGAATCACCCGGTGCGACTTCCCTTTAAAGGGGGTGCATGCGATCATTAAACCGTGACCAAATGGGCCCTCGATTTGATCAGGATACTTATTGTTGAGCGTGTAGAGGTGTTCTACAAACTGTTTCCGGATCTGCATATTTTTACCATGAGGACCGAGATAATCGTCCTGAAGGAGGCTCTTCAGGATTGTTTTGGCAACACGTATCGAAGAGGTAGCGGCAGTAAAGGTCTGAGAAATGAGACCAGGTTTAGGACGGAGTCGATCTCGAAACAAGGTGGCGCAAGTATGGAGCAATTTACCGCACGTAATCACGTCGATATACTCAGCAAGATCAAAGTGTTGGAAGGCAAAAAGGTGATCGGTCCTCCCAAAAGTTTGAACCTCATCTATGAAAACAACAATATCGTGTTCTTTGAGGATTTTAAGGAGAGGGAGAAAGAAATCCCTTTTTCCTGGATAACTGCCAGCTTCCCCTAAAATGAGCTCGAAACACATGCATGCGTGGCTTTTTGGGTAGCGGGCTAACGTGCTCTTAAGAACGGAAACCGCTCTCTCCATACTCCCTTTAGGATCTCGCCAATCATAGAAGGGGATATAATCAACGTGGAGTTGCATGGGAAGACCTTCTCTGAATTGCGGTTTATCGGTGATTTGAGAGAGGGATAAAGTTCTTCCCATAAAACACCTCTCAAAAGCGAGGATTCTGCTGGCTGGGGCGCGCTTTTGGAAGATCATTTTTAAGGCGTTTTCATTCGCCATGGCTCCTGAAGTTGTAAGGATACAGTGTTCAAAACCTGAGTGTTTCACGAGTAGATCCATCAGCTCATATGAATCTCTATTTTGTTGTAAGTTTCCCTGCATGGAGAGATCTTGCACACTGCCATCGATACTAGCTTCGATTAATTGGGGATGGCAATGTCCCCAATGCGTTCCTATTCCGCTGATAAAATCGTATTTAACACTTCCATCTGCAAGCTCTACAAGTGCCCCATTGCCAAAACCACTTCCCAGATAGGGATAGAAGAGATCTTGCCCACGGAAATCGTTCAAACGCTGCAAGCTCTCTTCATATGTGATTCTGAGGGTGGTTTGAGGAGGGCGGATTTCTGTGATCGCACTGCGATATTTTTCAATCACATTGAGCATTTCCGATTTTGCCTGTTGAAAAATGGGATCTTTTAATACAGCATCAGCAATCAATTCAGTCATGTTTACTCTCCTTAACCTGAGTTTTGGGTTGATCTTCCTCATCCTCAGGGCCTTTTTTGGCGCAAATCGCGCTTTTTTGCTTGAAAATAGCGCCTGCGGCTATGATCAGCGCAAAAAGTCGCAATCTGCGCTCAAAAAAGCCCTCTGATTATGAGAAAGATAAACCCAAAACTCAGTTTCTTAGATCTCTTGCTTAATTAAATGACGCGATAAAATGCCCCTTTTTTGCCTACTCAACTTGAGTATGTCAAAAAAAAACAGAAAAAAGAGGAACAAAAACTGCTCATTTTCTGATCGCCATTTAATTAAGCAAGAGGTCTCTTCTTCCTCTTCTGCTATCTCATGATCAACAAACCCTGTCAATAGGTCTCACTCGACTTTGACAAATATTTTTCCTTAACCTATGACTGGGTAAATTCACAATCAGCTCCGAAGAGGTATATGCACGAGGGAATGAAAAAGCAAAAAGGGCAAAGCATGAAGAAAAAAAATGGAACACTGAAGGAAGATCAGGCGTGTTATATTTTAATTACTTGCGGTAAACCCGCTCCAGATGGAAAAATGGCTGTCGAAATGACATATGAAGGAGATCCCCTACTTGCTTCCTATCTGCTAGAAAATGCACAAGGATTCATGAACCAGGATCAAATAATGGATTTCTAAATTGCTTGTTTCACTGTGAACACTGCCACCGTCATAAATAAAAAATTCTCCCCGCTGGAAACGCTGATTTCCCTTTTTTTGCCTGAGCAAAAGGGAAAGCAGGTGATGTTGTGGGTCTTTCTTCCCACGCTTCTGCTGCTGATGAATATCGGTATCGGCTTTTCCCGCCCTTCCCTTTTCACTCCCTATCTGCCTTACTTGGCCATCACGACGGCTGCCGCCTCTTTCCGTTTTAAAGGATTAGGTCTTATTGGCAGTTACTTGTTGTTAGCTTTGTTTATATTATTATTCCTCCCTCATATCTCTTCTGTAGAACGGTTCTGGCAAATCGGAATTTTTCTTTCCCATGCCTTAACTCTTTATGTCGTTGTATTGATTGCGGAGGAGATCGAAGGTTGTATACAACTGCTTGAACAGGAATTGAGAAAAGAGAAACACGTGGCAGTTCATATGGAGGAAAAGCTCCTTCATGCTCTCAAGAGCATGGATGAGAAAGAGAAGGAATTTGCTGAGGAAATTCAAAAACTTAAAGAGGAAGCGGCGCAAAGAAAAGTCGAGCGGGCAGCCGATGTGAAACGCTTACATCTGATTCAATCTGAAATCGAACTTTTGACAGCTCAAAAAGAGAATTTTATCGAAAAGGCACGCCTTGCGCGTGAAAGTAGCCTCAATTATTTAAAAGAGTGTGAAGCCTTAAAGGAGAAGGAGGTGCGATGGACACATTTAGAGAGTGAGATTGCGAAGCTACGTCAGGAAAATAACTGTGTGCAGCAAAGTTTAGGTTCAGCCCAAGAAAAAAATGCGCAATTACTGCAGCAGCTTGAAACAGAGAAAGAGGAGTTCCATACGACAACCTGTGTGTTGAAACAACATCTCGAAGAGGCTCACCATCTAAAAAACAGCAATCGCGCACTGAGTCAAGAGATTGAAAAGGGGGAGGAAAAAATGCGGGAACTCTCCGAGCAGCTCAAGCTAGAAATGGAGCAACAACAGAGAGTTCAACTCTGGCACAAAGAACAGATCGATCAGATGCAAGAGGGGATTTTACGGATCCAAGCCTGCCACCCGACTACCGAGTCTCCGATTCCGACTGGACAGCTACAACAGGCGGTAGCGCGAGCAGAGGGGCTCTACCACCAATTTCGAGCGCAGTTCGATGAAAAAAATCAGATGTTATCAGACACGAGGAAAGAGCTTTTTAATTTAGAAGGGAATTCGGTTTGCCGCGAAATGGAAGCGGAAGCTGCTCAACTCGAAGAGGGGAATCAAATCGCAGCCACAATTGAAGCTCTGGGATTTGAAGCGGCTCAATTAGAAGAGGAAGTTACTCATCTAGAAGAGTTAATATCTCATATCCTCTCTCTGTAATCAGAAGAGTATGTTCCCATTGGGCGCTTGGCTTACCATCGAGCGTTCTTGCTTCCCACTGATTATCTGGGTCGATCACGCCCTCTCTCACCCCTGCATTAATCATCGGCTCAATAGTAAATGTCATCCCTGGTGCTAGGGGGATTTTAATTCTGTTGCGATGGTGGGGAATTTGAGGCGGTTCGTGAAAAGAGATCCCGACTCCGTGGGCTACGAATTGATTGACTACCGAACATCCCTGCCGCGTAGCCACATCCTCGATGGCCTCTCCAATTTCGTAGAGGTAAAGACCCGGTCTTAAAATTTTAATGGCTCGATGAAGACATTCATAGGCAACGTTGCAGACCATATACTTTTCATCAGAAACATTTCCAATCATCACCATTTTGCTGCAATCGCCATAGTACCCATCTAAATAGGCCGAAACATCGACATTTAAAATATCTCCCTCCTGCAACGGGGTATCGTCGGGGATTCCATGACAAATTTCATCGTTCAGTGAGGTGCAAATGCTTTTTGGAAAAGGGGGCTCCCCATATCCTAGTGTGGCCGCTGTAGCGCCGGCTGCCGCGTAAAGCTCAGTCGCATAACGATCGAGTTCGTTTGTCGTCACTCCTTGTTTAGCCTGGGCACACACTTGGTTTAAAATTTTGGCCGTGAGTTTGCATGCTCTCCGTATGCCTGCGATCTGCTCCTCATTTTTGAGGACAATTTTATATTGCTTATAATACCGCTCAGCAAGGGGATCGAGGGCTCCACGGCTCGAGAGTTGTGGAAAATGGCATTTTTTCCACTTTTTTCCACTCCCACACCAACAATTATCATTTCTTCCAATCATTCTTATCCCAAAAATGTGATTTTTAAAGGATTTTTTTTTGCAGATTTTAGAGCCGCTTCGAAGGGCTTACTTTGGTCAGTAGGCCGAGAAGAGGCTCTAAAAGATGCGGAAAAAGACTTAAAAAGCACCTTTTGCCAATAGTGGGATAGGCTCATAGTTTAATCCAAATCGGGGTGGATAGTCAATTGCATGTAAAGTCAAACCATGCGCGGGGGCGGTCATCCCTGCTTCGATACGGGAGGGGTGGGAGAAAAGGAGAGTCAATGTTTCAAGTGAGAGCTTTCCTCTCCCTACGTAAACTAGAGTGCCAACGATGTTTCTCACCATCTTGTAAAGGAAATGATTTCCTCGGATCATCAGGCGGAGGTTTCCCGTATGGATCGTTTCAATTTCAATCATATCAATGTGGCGCATCGTGTCTGTGTAATTTAACTGTCTTCTCTTGTTGCAAAAACTCGCAAAGTCGTGCCTTCCCAGAAATAGGGTGGAGGCTTTTTTCATTTGCTCCAGGTCGAGGGGGTAGGGGAGATGCCAGGAGAAAAACCGTTCCTGCGGAAGTTGTATTTTTCCCAGGGAGATCTCGTAGTGGTACTCTTTTCGCTCCACCTGGAGAGTAGGATGGAAATCGAGGGGCATTTTCCGCCCATCGATGACTCTGATCGAAAAGGGGAGTAGCGCATTAAGGCTACTTATCAGTCGTTCGAGATCGATCGTTTTAGTGGTCAAAAAATTAAGACATTGCCCGCGGGCATGCACTCCCCGATCGGTGCGGCTTGCGGCTTGGAGAGTAATGGGTTCTTGTAAAATCCGTTCCAGGGTCTCTTCTAGAGTTTGTTCAATAGAAGGGCCTGCCTTAGTTTTTTGCCAGCCAAAAAGAGGATCCATCATAGGCAATAATCAGTGCAATGTTTGAGGTGGTCATGGTGCTTTGAGGAAGGAAGTGAAACCATTAACTGCCATTTGGGTAGAGATGAGAACGAGTATAAACCCAAAAAAGGCGCTCGACCGCGACAACTCCATTGACACCGAGCAATCGGTTCAGAAAAGGGGAAACAATGAGGATGATAAAAGAGAGGAGCCAAGCGATGATGATGGCTAGAAAGACTGTCAAATTATTTTCAAGTCCGCCGCCATAAAGGGTGATTGTGGCTAAAATCCCAGGGCCAGCGATAGAGGGGACTGCGAGTGGGACAATGAGCGGATCTCTTGCAATGGGTTTTTCCTGAGGAGTGGAAATAGAGGGTTTTGAGAAAATCATTTTGATGGCGAGCATGAATAAAATAATCCCCCTGCAATTTGAAGGGAGGCCGGGGTGATCTGGAGTAAGCTGAAAAAACCGTGGCCAAAGTAGAGGAATATGATCATGATCGCCAAAGCGATCAGAAGCTCGCGGGTGATGATTTTTTGTTGTTTTTTTGGATCAAAATGTTTGAGGAGGCTGACGAAAATGGGGAGGGTCCCCAAGAATCCATGACGATCCAGAATAAAAACACGAGGTGGAAAAGTGATTTCCAAGAAAAAGGGATCATTTGAAGGCTCCAGCAATTCCCTCGAGACAAAGTTGGACGGCAACCAGTGCGACAATGAGGCCCATCAGGCGCTGGCAGGCGTCTAATCCTTTCTCCTTGATCAGGTTAAAAATGGGGGTTGCCGCCAAGAAAATGAGACTCGATAAAAACCAAGCGAATACAATTCCTCCTATGAGGATCGCCTGAGAACTCCCTTTTTGGGCAAACACCATAGTAACGGCAAGGACAGGGACCGGCAAAGATCGGAGTGGCGATGGGAACAAAAAATGGCTTCTCCCTTCCCCATACCGCCTTCTCTCCATCGTTCGAGAAAATCAAGCGGATTGCGATCAAAAAGAGCATAATTCCTCCCGAGATCTGCACAGTTGCCATGTTGATTTCGAGTAGGGCTAAGAGCAGTGTCCCCAAGAAATGGAATGCCAACATTAAAATGAGAGCAAAAACCAGTCTCGGGACGGTAATCCAGAACCGTTCTTTTTTTTCAATGAGCTTAACCAACTGGAGATAGGTCGGCACATTTCCCAGTGCATCGATCACAAAAAAAAGAGTCAAAGTGACTGCAAAAAAGATACCTAAATCTGAATGCATAAGCTATGAATAATAGTCGATTTTGCCCAAAATTTTACATTTTGACCGCGCCAAAGCTCTCAGGATTGATCGATGATAACTGACCTAATATTAGAAGTAGGAGGTCGGTTATGATCGGTCAATCGCGAGGCCTTCGCGCAGGTAAAACTTTAGACTGTGTTGACTATACCTTGAAAAGAAGTCAAAGATCAATACAATAAAGTTATGGGTAAAGAGATACTGATCCAACCCTACGAAGGTAAATTTTCAACGATCCTTTTATTTGGTCCCCCCGGCGTCGGCAAGGGCACATTGGGAAAATTTTTGTCCGGTGCAGGGACCCAGTACCATCTATCCTCAGGAGATATTTTCCGCACTCTACCCTCCCATTCAACCGCGGGAAAGCTTTATTACTCCTTTGCCAGCAAAGGACTTCTTTTGCCTGATGATGCGACGATCGAAATTTGGAAATACTATGTGCAAGGGCTGATTGCGACAAATGCTTACTATCCTGAATGCCAAGATCTTCTTTTAGATGGGATGCCCCGTACCCGTCATCAAGCGGAGATGTTAAGTGATTATGTGAATGTCAAACACGTGATTGTTTTGCAACTAACTGATTACCAGATGCTAATGAATAGATTGTCCAGACGTGCACGGCAAGAGGGGAGAATCGACGAGATGGATGGGGAATTGATCAAAAAAAGGGTGGCCAGCTATGAAGAGCAAATTGATAGCATCCTGGATTTTTATCCTAAACATTTAGTATCCGTAGTCGATGCTACACAGAAACCTTTGGAAGTGTTGCGCGATGTCTTGGTCCGTCTCTCCCATCTACTCTCAAGAAACACCATGAAGGAGTCATAACATGGCAAAAGTCATTTATATAGAAGCGTCTCCGAGAAAAAAACGGTCCTCATCTATAGCAATTGCTAAAGTATTTTTGGAAAGCTATCGGAAGAGTCACCCAAGTGATGAAATTATGGCAATCGATCTATGGGCAAAGGAGTTGCCCCCCTTTGATGGAGAGGCGATCGATGCTAAATATGCGATCATGCACCAAACACAACAAACTGAGGGGCAGAAACGAGCTTGGAAGCGGGTGGTTGATCTTATCAATGAATTTAAGAGTGGAGACAAATATGTTTTCTCTCTCCCCATGTGGAATTTCAATATCCCCTACAAGCTCAAACACTATATCGACCTTTTGGTTCAACCAGGCTTGACATTCAAATATACACCTGAGGAGGGGTACGTCGGATTAGTTAAAGATAAAAAGGTAGTCATGATTTACTCTCGGGGTGGCGCCTATGGGGGAGCTGCAGGTGGAGAGGAGTTCGATCTACAAAAACGGTATATGGAAACGATACTCGGCTTTATCGGCCTAACTAATCTGACCTCGATCACGATTGAGCCCACCCTTGCCACCCCTGAACAAAAAAGAGGAGGCGCTTAAAGCAGCCACTTCCCAAGCTGAAAAAACCGCCATCACCTTCTGAATCATTGCCCCGGCAATTTGAATTGCGAAAGTGTTTATAAAAATACAATAACGCCGTGTGTAACCTTTTTGCCACTCAGGAGCGAGAGAGGCAAAGCCGCAGCCGCTCCTGAGTGACAAAAAAGTTGCACACGGCGTTACAATATGCTTTTGTAAAAAAAGGTATTTATGTCGTTTTATTGCACCCTGCGCTGCGGGCCTTCTCCTCTCCTAAAGGTTTTTCTTAATCATGAGCAAAATTGTGGATTGAGCTCAAAATTAATTGTTATAAGATTTTTAAAAGCCGATTGGCCAAACTCCTGAATTAAAAAAGTTTTCCCAACCTGCCGTGCGCCTCTGACAATAAGGGGAGCACGGAGGATATGCTCCTTCCATTATATAAGATAATTTTTGAACGTACGTTCCATGTATGAAATAGGGGGTTATTTTATAAAAAAAGGGGGGTAGAAGCAATACTTTTTTTGTAGAGGGGGAGTTTAGAAGCCGTGGGTGAGTCCTTACACACACACGGAAACGATAAAAGGAAAGATCTTGAACTCAAATTTTATTTATCAAATCGAATAAAATAACCAATCCATTCTAGAACTTCTTTCAGGGTATGAGAATCAACGATTCCAAATCTTTTAATGAGTCTTTCTTTTGAAATAGATCTCAATTGTTCACATACAGCAAAGCTTATTGCGTTCTCTCCGCCATTGGGTGGTTTAATCCGGATATGAGAGGGGATATTCTTGTTTTTGCTTGTGCAGGGCACTATAATAACCATGTTAGATGCCCCTTGATTGACCATATTATTTGATATGATTAATGCAGGCCTTGATTTGTATCCAAGTTCATTTCCGACTACAGGGTCTGGGTTAAAAAGCCAAATTTCCCTTTGCTTAGGTTGATGATCCTGATCATTCATCTTCTAATCCATCCGCTACAGTTCCCTCTAGCTCCGCTCTCTCTTTCATTTCATCTTTCCAAGCCGTTGTATCACTCCTCATTTTTGCATAAGCCTCATTATACAAGCGCATTTTCTCACGGTATCGATACTCCTCCAAGGCTATTTCTATGATAGCCACTTTGGATTTTCCTGTTATTGCTTGAAGCTCGTCAGCGATTTCATCGCTTTTTTGGGATATTCTTGCAGTTTGAGCCATACTTCCTTTTTATTTTAGTATATCATTTTGCATACAAATAAGTCAACTTATATCATATACACGCACACGGAAACGATACAACAATAAAAACGATAGAAAGGATTAAAAAATAAGAGAAGAGCTCTTTTTTTTGTCATCGTTCATATCGTTGTATCGTTCTCATGGTTGCGCAGTCATGGGGTTGTCAATAACGAATCAATGCTTTTTTGCGGAGGGAGTTTAGAAGCCGTGGGTGAGCCTTTTTTCCCGATAGAGTTCGTTATCCGCCTTTTGAAGTAGCCCATCGAGGCTTATTTCCTGGATCCCATCATAGTAGGCTTTCCCAATGCTAAATGAAAGTTGGTAGGGATCGTGAATGTGCTGGTTATATTGCCTTACTTTCTCATGCATGTGTTCTTTGAGATGATCTCCGTTCTCAAAGGTCGCGTTGATGGCGACTACGGCAAATTCATCTCCACCGATGCGGCCGATGATGTCGTGGTGACGAAAGGAGAAGCGGAGACATTGCGCTGTGTCGATCAGCGCACGGTCACCCATTAAATGGCCATAGGTGTCGTTGATTTGTTTGAGATAATCAAGATCGATCAGAAAGAGATAGAAACCCTTCTTCATGCGCCGGGCTAACGACATTTGTTGTTCAATCAGAGTGATAAAACCCCTTCGGTTGTAAAGACCTGTTAATTCATCGGTAAAAGAGAGCGCTTTTAAACTTTCATGGAGTCGATGCCTCTCTATAGCATGGTGAATAATTCGAGATAACAAGTTAATGTTCAAATCGGCCTTTGGAATATAATCTTGGGCTCCCAATTTAACAGCTTCTCGGATCAACTCCTCTTCTGCTGCCTTCCCAACAATAATAATCGGCACGGCATCGGCTCTTTTTTGGATCTCGATAAAAGTTGTGATCCCTTTGCTATCAGGTAGGTAGAGATCGGTAATGATGATATTATATTCCCTTTCGTTCAGGGCTTTAATGGCCTCCTCTAGGGTTGCAGTGATCTTGAGGTGCGGTTCAATCCCTTTCGATTGCAACTTCTGCAAGGAAGTGGTCAAAAAAACGAGATCGTCGGGGTCGTCTTCAACGATTAAAATAGAGAGTAATTCCATTATCTCGACTTTCTACAATTTTTGGGCACGATTTGTGCAGTCTGTTGATCCATCTCGACTTGATGATGCCTCAGATGACTTAATTTAAGCCTACCTGAGGCATCATCAAGTCAATATGAATCAACATCTTGCACAACTCGTGCCCAAAAAATGTACAAAATCGAGATCATGATAAATGCATTTTATCATTGAAGAGAGAGGGAATAAAAGAATTTTTTTAGTAGGTGATGAGTTCCAGGCAATCAAAGGGTTTCTTGATAATGCCCTCTTTTCTTTGCCAGTTGTAAAAATCGTTAACTAGTTTTTTATCTATAATTTGATCCGTACACAGGAGGGGATAGGTCATGGCCCAGGCTTCTTTTTGCCACGCAATCGTCTTTGGTCTACGATCCTGATTGTATTTGGTATAGCTACAAAAAGCCTCCTCTGGATGTTGTTTGCAATAGTCGATGCTTTTTTGTAGCGCCTCTTGAAATCGCGTCACAAAAAGGGGGGTTGAAAAAGGGGAGGCAGCGTTGGCCAAAATGATCATTTCGTAATAGAGCGGAACGCCCAATTCTTGGATTTTAAATGTCTTGGTATTAACTCCTAAGGAGCGCAACTGAGCGGGCTCAATATTCCAAAATCCTCCATAGATAAAATCGACATTTTCCGTTCCGAGGCTAGCGACCAAGTCGACACTGACGTTTTTTTTCTCTTTTGGAAAGATTTTTCCATGAGCCAATAAGAAGTGGAGGAAGTCGATATCGGGAACGCCGATGCAATAGCCAAATACTTTGCCGCTTAGATCGGAGGGTTCTTTAATTTCCGGGTCATCACGATAGATTAATCCACAGAGAGGCTCTTTGATCAAAGTGGCGATCAACTTGATCTTCGCCCCCCGCTCACATGCCTTCAGTGCGCCAGGCATGTGATTGATGAGTAGATCTGTTTTGCCTGCCGTTAAATAGGAGATCCCTCCTCCCCCTTCATGCATTTTTTGGATCAAAAGATCGATCCCTTGCTCTTTAAAAAATCCACGATCCAATCCGACGTAGAGCGGGATATGGTTTGGGTTAGGGAGCCAATCGAGGAGGAGTCTGACCTTCCCCTCGTTCTGATCGGGGTGGCAGGCTGAAAGAAAAAGGGGAAATTAGGGTCAATAAAAGAAGGGGAAGGTATTTTTGCTTCTGAAATGGGTACCAGGAACGGGGGGGAAGGGCGATTTTTTCAACATAGAGTATAAGTAAATAAAGTGCCGTACTGATAGTGGTTAAACAAAATAAGGCACCGAAGGTGATCTCTAAATCGGTATTTCTTCGACTCTCTAACATCAGAACGCCGAGACCGTTTTGAGCGCCGGCCCACTCTCCGGCGACAGCACTCACGCCAGCGACGGCAGCTGAAATGCGAAAGCCTGCAAAAATATGGGGCAAAGACCAGGGGAGGCGGAGCTTAAAGAAAGTTTGCCA
This sequence comes from uncultured Chlamydiales bacterium, assembly GCA_963705695.1. Lineage (GTDB taxonomy): Bacteria > Chlamydiota > Chlamydiia > Chlamydiales > JAAKFR01 > CAVPKN01. The sequence goes on along the minus strand of CAVPKN010000007.1, from coordinate 78,284 downwards.
GGCCGTGGCTTGATTGGCGTGAAAAAATTCGAGCAAATCCTCCGGCGTTGAGCGTAGGCCTTGATAAATGTTGAGGGTGAGGGGGAAAAAAATCATCAAGGCTGTGGGAATAATAATTGCCATGGCTCCCCAGCCGAACCATACCACCATAATCGGAGCGAGTGTAAACATCGGGATACACTGAATGATGATAAACAAAGGTTGCAACAGTGAGCGGGAGGAGTGGTAACGCATCATCGTCCATGCTAGGGGAAAAGCAACCAACAGCGCCAAGAAAAAACCAGCGAACATCTCTTTGAGAGTAATCACGGATGGTACCAAAATCGATCTTGCATCTCCCATAATGTCTTGAAAATCTCACTCGGAGGGGGAAGGACAAAAAGAAGGTGGGGAAATTGCTTAGATCCCCAGTTCCCAAATCAGGAAAAGGAGGGTGAAACCGAAAACACAAAGAACCCCTTTCTTTGAAAAAAATTGTTTCATGGGAAGGCATTTTATCTCCCTTTCAATCCCGGATCAAGCCAAAAAATTCTAGGACGTATCTTATCGCCTGGGGAAAAATTCTTTTCCGTTAATTTTTCCAAGGAGCAGAAAGAGACCTAATCCAATTAAACCGATTGTTATCACCATCTCAGCGACCGTCATGACGGGTCGGAAATCAGGCTCACGCATTTGCGAATCTTGGAGCGCTTGTTCTAACTTCTGTTTTTTTGCAGGGTCGTTATCTAAGTCCTCAATGATCATGTCGATAGGGATGGCCGTATTGCAATAGAGATGCTCTTCACTGTGAAAATCACCCTGATCTTTTAAAAATTTGAGAATAAATGAGATCAGAGAAGATTTCTTTTTTTGAATTTGCTTGTCGTGTTTGAGGATCAAGGTACTTAAGTTAAATTTTTTTGTCCCTGCACGGTTTGTAGAGCACTGCCATTCATAAGCTCCATCGCGATAGACGTAGAGGGACTCATTATTTTTAGTAAAACAATACGCTGTTGAATCTGTATTTTCTTGATTCAGAGTGAAGCCGAGCTGTGTGCATAACGCCTCCACATGCTTAAAGAGTGCTTTGTCGATCGCAAAGCAATCGGAATAGTGTAGCCCGATTAACTCCCCCTGATCATTGAAGACTGGGGAGCCTGAACTTCCCGATTGGGTTTCACTTTTATAATGCAAAGCTAAACGGTCTTTATCATGGATCCGGTTGTCGTGGAAAGCGATCTGTTTCGGTTGTAGAACCATTCATCTGTCTCCGTTTTGTGAAAAAGAGGGTGTTGGATAATATTGGCCCTCGATAATCTTTGATTCTGTTCAGCGGGTGAGAGCTTTTTGTGATGAAAAATGAAACACGCCTGTTGAAACATCTCTTTTGCAATCTTACCTAATTTTTGGAAAGCAGCATATGCCTCAGGGCTGCTCATTTCTGGTGGCTGAAGGCGTAAGATGGCGTAATCTGAGGCCGCGGCATGGGGACGTTTGTGATTTCCAGGGCTTTTACTCGAACAAACTGCGCTCTCTTGTATCTTAAACTCTAGTGCTCGTTCTTCACTCTCGTGATAAAAAAATTTGGCAGTGGCATAAGATAATCCGTCGCAAATGAGATGTTCATTTGTCATGATTAAGTACCGATCGATTAAAATACCGTCCCGACAGCTACTTGAACCTCCGGTTCTGGGAATGGTAATCTGGCAGACGATCCCGATCTTTTCTTTCATCTGTGCCGTGTATTTTTCAAATTCTGGGATCGAAACATACCCACCCCCAGTGGCTTTTTGTAGCGATAAAAAACCTCCAGATAGATCAGAGGGCACCAGCACTTCAATCTCTGCCTTTTGATCGATCCCATATTCCTCGAGAGACCTTCCCTCCTGCAAAGGGAGACCTTTACAGAACAGCAAATAGTAATTTCCCTCTGCTAATTTACCGAACTCCCCCTCAATATAGCTTTTTAGTGCCCGAATCTTATAAAAAGAAGGGAGCGTGATTCGAAAGACCTCCTGACGCCAGCTCAACTTCAAATTAATCATTTTGACGTCAGACTTGAGCCAGTTCCAATTTTCATTGAAGTCTAAATAATAGTGATCCCCCACTCTTCTGAATTTATCTGTGGCCGATGCTTCAGGCAGAGGGGAGGATCTCCATTTTCTCAAATGATGTGCCGGCACTCCATTGATCCAGATGTGCACAAAAGAGACGATCCGTTGCTCGGCATCCTTAATGGTAGACAGCTGCATTTTCTTCCCATTCCGTTCATACTCAAAACGCAAAGAGCCTGCATTAATATCTGCATTAGAAAAGTTGTATTCCCGTACGGCCAACATCGTTATAGCAAGGTGCAGGTTGAGGCAGCTAAAGTTGTGATTTTAAGGTAGCGCCAGTTCACAATATTGCTTTTGTGATCAACAGAGATTTTGGCAAACGAGAGCGCTTTATCATAAGGTGCCCATTGGTTTTTGAGCTCGAACAGGGATTTCAGTATTCTCTTCCATCCCTTCGATGGTGTAGAAGCAATTCCACAAAATGCAGTTGTTAGTCGATGTTTTTTCTAACGGTTTGTTGCAAGAGGGGCAGACCGCCTTAGCACAGGTTTCGTGCATGTAAAATGTGGCCATTCCTTGAGGAGCACAGACCCATTGATTGTGTGCGGGACACGTGCTGTTCTTACATTTCCCTTCTAGATTTAATCCTTGTTTCACGGTACGCCATTTGGGCGCCCCTTTGTCAAAAAGGACGTCCTGTGGATCTTTAAAATTCACAAACGGCAAAGTCGATAACCCCATCCCATCTTCGAGAGAGGATTTTCCACTATTTTGCTCATCGATTGTTGGTAAAGTATTGTTTAATACAGTGAGCGCTGTATTTTCTGTGATTTTACACTCTTCCAGCGTACTTGATCCCAAAAACGGCATCCCGTTTTTTTGATCGTAAATGATACTCTCTATCTCCGATCTCTCCTTTCACAAGTTGTTGAAGACCCTTGATTTTTAATTGGGGAGAGACGGTGAACGTAAAATAAGAATTTTGATATCTGACGTTGATTTTTACTCTCCCAGAAGCAGAAAAAAAGATGGAGTTGAGCCTCACGCACTTCACAAGAACATTAAGCGTGGAGTGACTTTGAGTAAAGCCACTTATTGAATCCCTTAATTGATTGTGGCTGGTGATTGATCCAGATCTCAGAAAATTTATATTCTGAATCTTTGAGGGTAACCTTTTGAATTTTAGTCTGTGCGTTGAAGTGCACCTGCAATGTTCCCACCTGGGTCTCTATACAATTTGTATTCGAAATAGCAGCCATAAAAAATCACTCCTTTGTCCAATAACGGATCGATTATAGAGAAAGGTTGAATTAAATATAAAATTTATTGTATCCTCCACCTCAATTTTTATTTCGATAAAGGTGGTATACAATGACCTACAACAAAGTGCTCTACGATCCATTTGTAGATAGGCGTCAAAATTTCTATGTTTACGATGGAGAAAAAAAGAGCAGGATCAAAATGCAGGCGGCAAGTGTTGCCGGCTTTGTTTTGCAGAAAAATCTCGTCAAAAATCCTCACACGAATCAATACACACTAGCACCCCATGTTCCTACATTAAGCGTCTGGATACACAATAAATATAAAGTCCCTCTTGGCGAAAATGAAAATTTCAGCAAGGAGAGGGTTTTAGCTTATGGAACGGGGTCTTTAGTGACGCCAAAAACCATCTTAACCGCGGCACATGTGGTCTACACGCCAAATTCCAATGAATTAGATCTTGAGATGATCAAAGGATCGTATGTTGTCTTTGATTATTTCATGGAAGATGCCGATAAATGTCCGAACCAGTTTTCAGAAAACCAGGTCTACACAATCAAGAAAGTTCTCTTACATAGCTATTGCCGAGGGACAGGTCTATGGGAAGATTGGGCTCTTGTTAAGTTAGATCGGGAAGTTATTGGAAGGGTTCCTCTTAAATTAGATCACGCTCCGATACAAAATAGTTGGGAACTCTATATGTTGGGATTTCCAAACGGACTTCCCGGCAAAATAACAGGGAACGCCACTATTATGAAAAACCTACAGGCCGGTTATTTTGAATGCAAAGTCGATGCCTGTGGAGGCAACTCAGGGAGTCCACTGTGTCGGTTTGATACAGGAGAGGTCGTAGGGATTTTGTGTGAAGGAAACGCCGACTATACCATCGTCGCTGATTATGGGAAAAAGGGGATTCAGCGCTGTGTATCTAATCGTATCCAGCCCTCAGAGATTAAAGAATATGAAAAGTGCCAAACGATCAGTACATTGAACACAATAAAAGAGTATATGGATCGTTGGGCAACCGGTTTTAAGTTAAAAGAAATGGCTTCTCTCCCCACAATGCAGCAGCCCGGCCTCTATATCTACGGTTACTGCCAAAATGGTTCCTGTACCCAGTTCAACGAACCTCTGTGGACGGCTCGCGGTACAGGCACTTTTCGTTTGGAGGAGATCCGGTTCCGCTCAATGTGTATCACATGTGAATCTGGCATTGTAAAAATTCTCGATACAGGCTTTTACAATTGCCGCTACGAGCTCGATGGAGAAGTGAAAGAGCCCAATGAAGCGGTGATTCGAAAACAAAAAACCGTGACACACACCATTTTAAAAACCCTTGATCAAGGCGTTAATTTCACATGGAATTTTTTAAAAATCAAAGTCACAAAGATCTGATGGCGGGGCAACTGACCATTAAAAAATAACAGGATACGCACTAACATGCTGCCTTATTCAAAATTGTCTAGTTTCTGAATATAAAATCTTAGATAACATTCTATTCAAAAAGATTCACTCCCCATTTTTCAACATAGCTCATTTTATTTAACTTAGAAAGAAAAGAGTAATTTGTGTATAATTTCATATTACTATGAATAAACTATTTATATTATTAAGTTTATTAATGATTCCTGTGTTAATAAATGCAAATGCTCCGCCCGTTAATCTAATAGCAAACACCGGTATTGTACATGAAGAAGTCATCTTGACCGGTTTTGATCTCACCATAGAGGAGATCGTTCTTCTGGCCCAAGGAAAGGGAAAAGTGAAAGTCGACCCAGCTGGATTGAAGAGGGTCGCAACATCCCATGAGCTTTTACTTCAAGCTGCGAAAGAAAATAAACCGGTGTATGGTCTTAACCGAGGGGTAGGTTTAAATAAAGATAAAAAAATTTTTGAGGGAAATTCGCTCAGTTCTGAAGCGCGAACAGCATCTATTAAATTCAACAGAAGCAACTTGCAGGCAACGAGTGCCGCAGTAGGACCCGCGCTGCCAGAGAAAGTAGTGCGGGCGATCATGGTTGTTAAATTAAATTCCTTCCTTCAAGGGACAACCGGAGTACAACCTAAGGCGGCTGAGCTCCTTTTAGAATTGATCAATCACGATATACTGCCTCTGATACCAAGTAGAGGATCGATAGGAGAGGCAGATATCACCATTCTTTCCCATTTGGGGTTAGCGCTTATGGGGGAAGGGGAGGTCTCATACCAAGGGAAAAAAATGAGCGCTGCAGAGGCGCTTGATTTGTGTGGGCTTGAACCGTTGATCCCTTTTGCTAAAGACTCCCTATCTATCATGAGTTCTAACGCATATTCTGTAGCAGTTGCAGCTCTTTTACTCCATGATGTGGAAGATCTTATGAAAAAAGCGGATCTGATCTACAGCGTGAGTTTGGAGGGGTTAAATGGAAATATCGCACCTTTAATGTCTGATGCCCAAAACTCCCGACCTTTCCCAGGACAAAGGGAAGTTTCTGAGCATATCAAGGAAGCGCTAAAAGGGAGCTCTTTATGGGACTATTCGGAAGAGCGTGCCCTGCAAGACCCCTTAAGTTTCCGCGCGATTTCACAGGTTCACGGCACGACGCAAGACTTTATCTCTAGCGCCAAAGAAAAACTCCTCCTCCATCTTCACTCTTCTGATGATAATCCGGTAGTCATCCTCAATCCAACAGCAGTGCACACCGAACAGGAGCAAACTTACTATCTGCAGGATGGTTCTGGAGCCGTGATTCCGACTGCAAATTTCGATTCCATTAATTGGGTGATCGATTTTGAAGCCCTTGCAATCGCATTGAACCATGTCTCGCAGATCTCCACACAAAGAATGTTGAGACTCTCCTCGGTTGAATTTACTCATTTAACACGCTTTCTTTCCCCCAATGACTCTATTGTTTTTGGCGCTATACAGAAGACCTTCCTGGCACTGAATACTGAAAATCATACTTTGAGTTCTCCAGTCTCTTTTGATTCTACACCTGTTGCAGGAGAAATAGAGGATCATGCAACCAATGCGACCCTTGTGTTGCAGCGGCTTTGTAAAATGGTAGATAATCTTTATTACCTTTTAGGGTTAGAGCTCATGCATGGGTCTCAAGCGGTCGATCTTAGGAAGACAAAAGACCCTCATTTTCACATGGGGTGTGTCACCGGTGCCCTTCATGAAGCTTTTCGGGAGATCGTCCCGTTCATCGATCGCGATCGCTCCCTCTCCGGCGATATCGAAAAATCGAAAAACTTCCTCGTCTCATTTTGGTCTCCAAGGATCATAACCCCCGACTGCCTATTCAAAGAACAGACACCCTAAAAACAAAGCACAGGAAACTATTACACTTAGTTTGAAACGTCTTTTATAAAAACGATTGATCATGAGGTATTTCAAAATTTTCTTCAAGTTGAAGTTGGAAAACGATCTGCATTTTAAGGAAGGAAAGTAAATTATAGACATGTCGGGTGGTTGCCCGTCATTTCATGTCGGGCCACCCCCTGCGACCCCCTTGAGCCTCATCTCGCTTCGTCATATCGCGTCCTCGCTTGTGGGTTGTGCAAAGCACTAACCCACCGCCCTAAAGGGCTTTCGCTGCGGGTGCGATCTGCCTTTGCAATCTGAGGCCTCGGGCTGCTTCGTGCACGAATACCCCACCGGCTCGCGCTACGCGCTGCCCGGCTCTGCCTGGTACTGTCCCAAATTATTTAGGACATGAACTTAGTTAATCCTGCCTGCCACCGGGCGCCTCTCAGTGGGGCCCCTTTCGTGTCGACTCGCAGACATTATCCGGAGAGGGCCCTTTTTGCTATCGCAAAAACCCCCCTCCCCGGACCCCTCTCCCACCCAAATTTCAGAAAATAAGTGTACTGAGAAATTTACGGGGCTATCCTGGATATGCCGAGACCTATACATTGTTCTTTGGACATTAAGAGTTTGTACATGGGTGGGAGAGGGGTCCAGGGAGGGGGGTTTTTGCGATAGCAAAAAGGGCCCTCTCCGGATAATGTCTGCGAGTCGACACGAAAGGGGCCCCACAGAGAGACGAAGTCCGGTGGGGTATTCGTGCACGAAGCAGCCCATGGCCTCAGATCGCAACGCCAGAGTACACCCGGAGCAGAGCCCGTAAGGGCGTGTCGGGCTAGTGCTTTGCACAGCCCACCTGCGAGGATGTGACTCTGGCTAAGCGAAATGAGGCTCAACGGGGGTCGCAGGGGGCCGTCGACACGTCAGTGACACGGCCACCCGACATGTCTATAATTTACCTTCCTTCCTTCCTTAAAATGCAGATCGTTTTCCAACTTCAACTTGAAGAAAATTTTGAAATATCTCATGATCAATCATTATTTTAAGTCATGGGGTGAAGCTCTTTGAAAGGGATTGTATTTCTTTTGCTCTTTTTAACGTCGGTGGTCTTTGGAGCTTCTTCGAAGCAGGTGATTGATGAGACCTTGCGTCAGGTGAAAGCGCATATCGATGCCAAAATGAAACAAGCTCGTGTTGAAGAGCACCCTTTCCCCCATATTGTGATAGAAGGCATATTCCCCGAACAGCTCTATAAACACATTCAAAGCAAATGGCCAGCTAAAGAGGAGTTTGTGCGTGGCGGTCAGCGGAATATCTTACCTGCCACGAACGGTTGTATTGAATCCTCCACATTGACTACGGAACAAAAAGTGTTCTGGACACTTTTTGGGGAGATCATCGTCAACAAATACATCAAACCGCAATTGATCGAAAAACTTCTCCCCTACATTGGTATGAAACACCGACTCAGTGGGTTAGAACCTTCGCAAGTGAATTATTTTACGGATTTTTCCAATTTGAGGCAGGATTGCCTTGTGGAGGATGATTGTAATTATTCGATCGCAGCCCACATCGACCAACTGAACATCTTTGCCGCCCTGTTGATCTATCTCCCATCTGATACAGATCATCAAGATATGGGAACGACCTTTTACAGCGGTCCTCCTAATCCAGATCCCAATAATATTTACCGCGCTCCGGCTCTGAAATTTGCAAAGAGAATTCCTTACAAGCCGAATACTCTTGTTGTCTTCTTACAATCGCCGATTTCATGGCACGCTGTTGAAGCGACGCGTCATACTAATTACCGACGCAAGCTTTATATGGCGCCCATTTTTTCTCCCCTGAGTTTGTAGCTGTTCACTATAAAGGGATCTATAACCGATCGATTGTCGATGAGTACTATTTTGACCACCGGTTCCTGAATCGGAAAAATTGGACCAACATTTGGTCACAAGAGGATGCTTATCGTTAAAAGCTGCTTTAAAATCATTTTTGAGTAAAATAAGATTAGGATGGCATCGCGGATTGAATCAGATAGCATGGGGGAGATCGAGGTTCCTGCTTCAGCATATTATGGAGCTCAGACGGCCCGTTCGCTGATCCATTTCAATATTGGCGGTAGCAAAATGCCGCTTCAAGTCATTCATGCTTATGGGAAGATCAAAAAATGTGCTGCGATGGTTAATTGTGTGCTGGGTCTCCTTCCAGAAGAAAAAAAAAGATGGATTGTTCAGGCAGCGGAAGAGGTCGCAGAGGGAAGGCTCGATGATCATTTCCCTTTAAGCATTTGGCAGACGGGGAGTGGCACCCAAACAAATATGAATGTCAATGAGGTCATTGCCAATCGTGCGATCGAATTGGCAGGTGGGGAAATGGGGAGTAAAAAACCGATCCACCCTAATGACGATGTCAATCTCTCCCAATCCTCAAATGATACGTTTCCGACGGCGATGCATCTGGCTGCCACTCATGCCTTGATCTATCATTTAATACCTGCCGTCAAGGAGATACGCTCTTCCTTGAGTCAAAAAGAGGAGGAATTTCGTTCCATCGTTAAGATTGGCCGGACACACCTGATGGATGCCGTTCCTTTAACGCTGGGTCAGGAATTTTCCGGTTATGTGGCTCAAATTCGCCAAGGGGTGGAACGGATTGAAACAGCGCTACCCCATCTATTTGAATTAGCGATTGGGGGTACTGCAGTGGGGACAGGATTGAATGCTCCAAAACAATTTAAAGAAAAAGTGATCAGTGCACTGGCTCAGGAAACGCAACTCCCTTTCATTCCAGCCTCTAACCCCTTTGCTGCTCTCGCCTCACACGACGCTTTAATAGCAGCGCATGGTGCCATCCGCACGCTATGTGCTTCCTTGATCAAGATCGCAACCGATTTAGCATGGCTCGGATCGGGACCCCGATGTGGCTTATCTGAGCTTTTTTTCCCCGAAAATGAACCCGGTTCCTCCATTATGCCAGGGAAGATCAATCCCACCCAATGTGAAGCTTTAACAATGGTTTGCGTCCATATTTTAGGTAACGATCAGGCCATTTTAATTGCGGGATCTCGGGGTAATTTTGAGCTGAATGTCTACAAACCAGTCATCATTTATAATTTCCTCGACTCGTGCCAATTATTGACAGCTGCACTCCGCTCCTTCACCCGCTACTTCCTCGATGGACTAAAACCTAATCTCCAGAAAATCAAGTACTATTGTGATCATGCCCTCATGCTTGTCACCGCCTTGACGCCCCATATTGGATACGACCGTGCCGCTCAAGCCGCCCGTAAAGCCTACCATGAGAATATCACACTCAAACAGGCCTGCCTAGAACTCGGCTATCTCACCGAAGCGGAATTTAATGCCCATATTAAAATTGAAAATATGGTTTAATCTTGTCGCCTGCAGCACCATACCACCCCTTCAATGGCTATTCCTAACAGGCCGCCAGAGATGGCACCCAGGAAAGTGCCAGGGCCTGGAGCATGCAGTGTACCTATACCGGCTCCGGAGGCAATACCAATGATCACAGTCTGCCCGGGTTTACCAAGAACTCGTTCCATTACTTGAAGAACAGGATCGAGATACATTGATTTTGCAAGATATATTCTACTCATAGCGCCTTCAAATGATTGCTTTCAGATCACGATTTCACAGGAAAATGTATTAAGTCAAGAGTGTTGTAGTTTAAAAAATTTTTGTAGTTTAATAGTAGAGATATGCTTTTATAGCAACTTAATATTTTTAAGCTTATAATGTTTCTATGAGTAGAATTGCTTCCTGTGATGGATCGATACCACAGAGATCCCATCTGTTCTCGGCCGGGGGGTCCAATTCACCCACATAGGTAACACTTTGGTTCACCCACATAGGTAACAGAGCACACAGAGAGGGACTTATCTCTGCAGCCAAAAATTTTCGAGTTAATTTAGTCTGGAGGTTGCATTAATTTATTGTCACAGCATGGGCGGCGACCTCTTCCCAGCGATTGGAGAACTCTTCTTCGCTCATTTCGGGGGTGGGGTATTGCATAGCGCCGAGAAAATAAGCGCCTGTGTATTCGATAGTGGGATCATAGGCAAAAAGGGCTGCCTCCACATTTTTGACATGCTCCTCCTTATCATCAGCAAAAACCACCTGTTTTGGATGGAGATCATTGATTATTAAAAAAGTAACCAATGCGTCCCCCTTGGCACAACTCGAGCTATTTGTAAATACGATTCCTTCAAAAAACATAGCATGGTTTCCCCGGTAATTGGGCATTTCATAGAGTTTGAGGCGTTGAAGATGAGGAAAACTCGAGGAAAAATCGATATCGAATGAGAAAAGCTCCCCTCTTTTCCACTCTTCCATTGCTTTTATGTCACATAGCGGCCCCGTAAGGGCTGCAGTCAGGGCAATAGAGGGTATATTTCGATTCCGCAAATCGTGGAGATACTCAGGGGTTTTCTCATCGATCAATACGGAGTGGGATCCCAAGGTGGTCAGACTAAAAAAAATATCTCTCTTTTCTTTGGGAAGATTATTGATGACCCGCTTAGCCACATGCCCATGCTTAAAGATATTGACCATTTGAAAGGCAGGATCTTCCGGTTGAATCAAAGTCATATCGATATCAAAAACTGCCAATGTTGTTGCCTCACACCCCTTAAACAAATCCATCAGCTTCTCCATGGATTCGACAGGGACCACGCGGGCCTCACACGACGCCCACATTAATAAAAAGAGAAGCAATGTACGCATAAAAAACCTCCATTAGTCATTTTAAAAAGAGAGCTTACCTCGACCCACCGAAATATTCAACCAGCAATTCCAAAGAGCTATTCCCGTTGTATTGCGCACAAATTATCGTTCATATCGTTTCATCGTTAAAGGCTTGATTGTGCACACAAAAAGCAACGATAGAAACGATGGAACGATATGAACGATATGAACGATAGAAATTTTAAGAAATAGCGGCTTAAAATTTTTACAAAGTCTTTAAGTTTTTCTTTAATTTATTAATTTTATAAATTATAATTATTGTTAATAGTTAATAACTAATAACCAAAAAGTAATAATTATGATTTTTTTATTAAATATAGACAGTATTGATGCTATTTATGATTATTTAGCTGAGCATGGAATAGAGAGGGGAGCTCTGGCGATCTCGTGTCGTTCTTTTAATCAGCTGAGTAGAGTCAATGAGAGATACATTGGGGTGGCAAAAAAAATTTCCGAAACGTACGAAGCGATCTCGAATATAGAAGACCTTCCTCTATGGCGGCAGCTAAAAAAAACGGCGGTCATCATCGTCGGGGAAAATCACTTGGTCGACGCGCACCGGCGAGCGTGTGGAGAGGTGGCCGCCATGATTTGGGACGAGAATTGGGTGTTGTTAACGGAAGGAGGAAAGAAGCATCCTGGTAAAATCGGACAAGTAAAATATTTAACTGACGAAATGTTGCAAACTGAGGAGTCGTGGGATCCTGCAGAAATTTCCGCCATAGGAAATGAAATAGAAGGCATGCGGCATAATCTACTCTCTTTAGTGAGTTTGTTTCTCACAGCTAGAGATGAGGGGAATGAAAACACAAGAATTGGTATGTGTGAACGGATGATTGCTACACTGAAGGCATTGATCAAAATCGATGACAAGGCAAGTCAGACATTAGATCTTACGATGGAGGCGATGAAAAAAAACCGCCCCAAAGGAAAAAAACGATCGGCAATGTATAGAACCGCAGTGGCTCAGGTATTTTCTGCAATCGGCTGCCTGATTGAAACTCGTCTGGGAACCTATTATGTAAATGCAATCAATCAACGAATCTTGCAGCTGAATAGCTACAGACATCGTCACATGACGTGGAAGATGACAGCAAAAGTGGGAGAAGGGAAAAAAGCATTCACAATCGCAGGGAAACAACATGCATTGGCTGGTCCCGAACAACCAGTGGATCTCCTCGACGAAAAAGAGATCCCTTTTGTTTCCTTAATCCCGAGGCCACAGCCGGCGGCTCCCTACATCTCTTCCGAGAAATTGGAGTCAGAAGAGAGAAAGCGGAGGCGGAAGAGGAGAGATTTTCGGAAAGGGATATTTTAAAAGGATATAATTCATACCCCAATCAAGCGTTTCTCCAGGACCCCAATTTGAGAATGCGCTGCTTTGAATTAATCTATCCGGTTTTACATGCTGAGACGGCGGCTTGCTTTCAAGAAAGGAACATGCTACTCCAAAGGAACCCTGGAAATCGGGATCCTAGAAATCACCCCGCAGTAAAAACCGAAGCATAAAATTTCTTTATTTTATTTATAAAATATATTATAATTAAAGTATTTTTAATAAAGATTGTTTAATTATGATTTTATCATTTAATAAAGAAACGCATGAGGAGTTTTACTCTTATTTAGAGGATAATCAGAGTAGAAGAGCTTGGGGCTTGACTTGCCGTTCTTTTTATCAATTCTGCACTGAGAATGGCGGTATTTAGCTCTCTCAAAATTCATTACAGATCGGTATCGAGTAATCTCAAATCTATCTGGATTACCTGTATGGAGACAGCTGAAACGGGCTGCTGCCCTCCTTATAGGGGAAAATCACACGATCCCTGCCCATCGGAAATTATTTGCAGAGGTTGCCGAGATGATTTGGGAGCCAGGACGTTGGGTTTTGTTAACAGAAGGGGGACGAAAACATACGTCAAAGAGTGGACAGATCGAATATGCTGTCAAATGAAATCGCAAAGACGGAGGAGAGTTGGGATCCTGAAAGCTTTTTTGCGGTGGCTGGAGAGATTGGGACTATACGTATGCAATTTCTTTCTTTAACAAGTCTGTTTCTTGAGGCTAGGGATGAGAAGGATGGACATAAGCAATACGCTCTATTCGAACAATTGGTAGAAAAATTGTTCGAAAATGATCTACTTGGTCACAAGGAATGTGTTTCAGCTGATCTGTTAATGAAACTATTGAAGAGCTATTTGAATGGGGATAAAAGAGGCGTTTCTCCACATCTCTATAAAGTGAGCGTAGCACAGATGTTTGCGTTGATTGGTTACCTGATTGAAACGAAATTATGGACACGTTATACCGACGTTATCAAAAAAAATGTGAATTCTACTCTACTGGAAAGACATACCCATATGGTAGAGAAAACGGCAGCGTATCATAAAGAGGGGAAAAGAGCGTTGATCAACGGTGGAGTGATCCATGTATGTGAGGGCCCCGAGAGCTCATTAACATTAATGGACGCTCGAAAAATTGAGTATGTTTCTCTCTTACCAATCGATAAGGTAGATGTTGCCTCTCATCAAGGCAACACAACAAGAGAACAAATCAGAGATTTCCGCAGATTATCAAAAAAGGAGTTCTCTAAAAATCCAGATCTGAACATGAAATACTGCCACCTTGCTTATCCAGTGTTGCATGAAGAGACTCAACTGTGTTTAAAAGAATATAACGCCCTTAGGGTTCAAATTCCCGTGATGGGGCAAGCTTAGTGCGACGATGGAAGTTTTTGCTATTTTAACCGCAAGGCTTTCACGCAGCTCAATATGTCAAAAACTTTAATCGTCGAGTAAAAAAGCCCTCTGATTGTGAGAAAGATAAACTCAACATTCACGCCGTGTGCAACTTTTTTGTCACTCAGGAGCGGCTGCGGCTTTGCCATATCAATCCTCCCTCGTTGGACATAGCACAAGGCTATGCCACCCTACGCTTCGCTCCGGGCCGCTCGGTGTCCTTCGGGCACTCTTGGACGTTTCCCTTAGCCAACCTCCACCGGAGGTTGGCTAAGTGTCCAACGTCCTCATTCGGGGCACTTCGTGCTGCCCGTGAATGCCTGGGGCTCACTTAGAGCCCGCCTACTGCAAGATTGCGCCCCCAAGAGATATGATCTTGGAACGTTGGCCAATCCTGCCCGCCACCGGGCACTTCGTTTTGATCTGGCTTTGCCTCGCTCGCTCCTGAGTGGCAAAAAAGTTGCACATGGCGTGACACTCCGGTTAACTATCTCATGGCTTGCTTAAATTTCTCAATGGTGAGCAGTTCGCGAGCAAAGTCAAGCGCCACATTAATATTAGAAAAAATATGATCTTCGCCAATCAATTCATCGAGATGGTAGCGACGCAAATTCCGGAGGGGACCTTTTTTAACTCCTGAAAGGAGAAGGGTGGTTCCCTGGCGCCTGCATTCGAGATAAAACTCCTCTAGAGCGTGCATTCCAGAGGCGTCGATGGTAGGCACTCGCCGCATTCTTAATATAAAGATTTTAGGGGGTCTTTCAAGCTCGTTAAGGAGGTTTTTCAGGCGATCTGCTACCCCGAAGAAAAAGGGACCATTAATCTCGTAGACCTCTACCCCTTCAGGGACTACTTTTTTACTGATGGCGTCAGGGTCGTGATAGCTGCTGATTTGAGTCGTATTCTCCTCTTCAAAAAATTGGGCCGTAGAGACAACGTCGGAGAGATCGCTCATCTGCTTCATAAAAAGAAAGGCTGCAAGGATCATTCCGACTTGCACAGCGGCAGTGATATTTGTCAAAAGGGTAAAAATAAAGACAGCAAGTAGAACGATCACATCTTTTTTAGGGGCGGAAAAAAGGTGGATAAAATGGTGGATTTCACTCATGCCCCACGCAATCATAAATAAGATGGCCGAAAGGCATGCCAGAGGAATTTTGTTCGCCAATGGGGCAAAGAAGAAGAGGATCAAAAAAACAACAACCGCATGAATCATTCCAGAGAGGGGAGTTGAGGCGCCTGCTTTTATATTGGCAGCGGTGCGGGAGAGAGAGCCTGTCGCCGGTATCCCCCCAAAAAAGCTGGCTCCGATATTTGCTATCCCTTGGGCGATCAATTCCGTGTTTGATTGGTGGCGCCATCCGGTCATCCCTTCTGCCACCACTGCAGAGAGGAGCGACTCAATCCCTGCTAAGATAGCGATGGTTAAAGCATCGGGAATTAAGTCGATACTTTCTGAAAAATTAAAAATGGGGAAAGAAGGGAGGGAGAGGGTGCTGGGTAAAGCGCCAAACTTCGATCCGATCGTGGGAACATCGATTTTAAAAAACCACGTTACAAAACCGACTGAAATGAGAGCGATTAGCGGTCCCGGAAAATGGGGTTTGAACCGGCGGAAATAGATCACAATGAGAAGAGTTGCCATACCCACAATAAATGTAGTAGGGTTCCAACTGGCCAGATGGTCGATATATGATTTCCAACGCGCCAAAAATTCGATCGGAACATTGCCTATGTTAAGTCCAAAGAAGTCTTTGATTTGCGAGGTGAAAATAACGACCGCAATACCCGTCGTCAATCCCGTTACCACAGGATACGGCATGTATTTAATATAAGTGCCAAGACCCGCGAGTCCAAAGCAGATCAAGATGATTCCTGCCATGAAGGTCGCCATCAACATCCCTTCAAACCCATGCCGCTGCATGATGTCATAAAGGATGACGATCAAGGTACTGGTCGGACCCCCAATTGCAACTCGAGATCCACCTAAAGCAGAGATCAAAAAACCCGCAATTACAGCTGTAAAGATCGCTTTTTCTGGTGCTACATTGACCCCAATCGCTACGGCTAAGGCAGCAGGGAATGCAATGATGCCTACGGTAATTCCCGCGAGCAGATCTTTGCGAAATCCTTGAAGCGAATACCCTTCTTTGAGGCATTGCAACAACTTCGGGATAAATGGAAAAGTCGGTTTCGAAAAGGAACTTTTTGACATATTTAGAAATATCCCCATTCTCTTCGATTTTTCAAGTGGATGTCAATGCCCTTCTTCCGTTAAATTAAAGGTAGTACTCAGTTTAGTAGGTTTTTACTATTTTGGCTGCGTCAAAGCTCCCGCGGTTATAGGAAAAGATGCTCTATTTACTTTTAATTTTCTTTTTTTCCGTTGGTTATTTGGCAATTATTTTTGAAAAATTTCTCCATGTCAACAAAGCGGCTATTGCTTTAGTGATGGGTGCTTTTTGTTGGCTGCTTTATTTTATTGCCTTGCCGAAACAGCTTCCTGCCGAATTTGTAGAGCACCTCGCCGATGTGGCGCAGATTATTTTCTTTCTCCTTGCGGCTATGGTCATCGTGGAGCTGATCGATTCCCATCAAGGTTTTAAAATCATTACAGATATGCTTTATACCTCCTCAAAAATGAGGATGCTTTGGTTTTTGATTGGGATCGCCTTTTTTATGTCAGCTGTTCTCGACAATCTCACAACTATGATTGTCATGGTTTCCCTGCTTAAAAAATTGATCCCATCTAAACAGGAACGGTGGCTCTTGGGTTCAATTTTAGTCATCGCCGTTAACGCAGGGGGAGCTTGGACCCCTATAGGGGACGTGACAACGACGATGTTGTGGATCAATAATAAAATCACCACTGGAGCAACCATTAAGGCTCTTTTTATCCCCAGCGTCGTGTGTACACTTGTGGCTGGGGCGTTTGCTTCTCTTCTCTTTAGGGGTAAGAGTGAAAAGGTCCCCACCGTCATCAAGATCCCTATGGAACCAGGGGCACGTCGGGTCCTCTATATGGGAGCTGGTTCTCTCATCATGATTCCTGTGTGGAAAGGGGTATTTGGGCTTCCCCCTTTTATGGGAGCATTGATCGGCTTGGGGGTGCTCTGGCTCGTCACCGACATTATCCACCACAGGCACGGAGAAGAGAGGTGGCATTTACGGGTCGCCCATGTTTTGACAAAGATTGACACCTCTGGAATTTTATTTTTTTTAGGTATTTTGCTCGCTATCGATGCCCTCGCTTCGTCAGGCATATTGAAAGATTTTGCCCAATGGCTACAGCGGGTGATCCCCAACCAAGCATGGGTTGTTGTGATCATCGGCTTGATCTCAAGTGTGATCGACAATGTTCCCCTCGTCGCAGCTACAATGGGGATGTATGATATGAATCAATACCCCATCAATTCTACACTATGGCAAATGATTGCATATGCAGCGGGGACAGGGGGAAGTATCCTTATTGTAGGGTCTGCGGCTGGTGTGGCTTTTATGGGTCTTGAAAAAATCGATTTCCTCTGGTACCTCAAGCACATTGCTTGGATCGCCTTTCTCGGCTATATTGCCGGTTTTATAACCTACCTTCTTGTGTAGACACACTCTTAGGTTAATATGGTTTCTGTCACGGTTTGGGTCGTATTTAATGCCTTCATCCTCGCCGTTTTGCTCCTTGATTTATGTGTTTTCCAACGGAAGCCTCATGAGATCTCATTTAAAGAGGCATTTGTTTTAACCGGGATCTCAATCTCTCTGGCCCTTTTATTTAATATCTATGTGTATTTCGAGATGGGGAAGGAGCTGGCGATTAATTTTTTGACGGGATATTTGGTCGAGAAATCATTAAGTCTCGATAATTTATTTGTGATCCTTCTGATCTTCAAATATTTTAAAACCCCCGCTTCCTCGCTGCATAAGGTCTTATTTTGGGGGATCTTAGGAGCCATTATCACACGTGCTATCTTTATTTTTCTCGGTTTAGCTGTTGCCGCTGTTTTTCATGCGATCGTTTATATCTTTGGCCTATTTTTAATATTTACAGGATTTAAATTGCTTTTTCAAAAAGGAATTCACTTTCATCCTGAAAATAACATCTTTGTAAGACTTCTTTATAAATATCTTCCCATGACCCCTGACTACCAGGAAGATCGCTTTTTTATCGTGCGCAACTCAAAGCTCTTTTTTACCCCTCTTTTTTTAGTCCTGATTGCTATTGAATCCACCGATATTTTGTTTGCCATCGATTCCATACCCGCCATTTTGGCAATTACCTTTAATCCTTTTATTGCCTACAGCTCCAACGTGTTCGCAGTATTAGGTCTCCGCTCTCTTTTTTTTCTGCTCGCGAAATCGATCCACCACTTTAAATATCTCCACTACGGCATTTCTATCATTCTGATCATCGTTGGCTTTAAGACGTTGGTTGCTGATGTGTGGACGCCTAATCCCTATTGGTCATTGGTGATGGTGTCGATCATCTTGTTGATCTCAATTGTTCTCAGTGTCATAAGGAAACATCATGTCTAAAATATGGTTATTCATGTCGGCCGGATATCCAAGCGCTTCAAATCCCTTTGTAAAAGTCACGATGTACTGAGTGACTTGTGTGCGATCCATTTTTTTCTGAGTCGCTCTTTGGATACACCACACCCTGACGGCTTGCTCGACGAAAATATGGCTTTTCTCTTTAGATTCGGCAAAATCGACTAAAATGACTTCCCCCTCTCCATTAACACGCAAATTACTGGGAAGAAGGTCTAACCGGCGTTGATTTTTAAGGCAAAAAAGGAAAAATTGCCTCACCTGCTTCATCTGATTTTCATCGTCCAGATCAACCGCATGTTCGATATATTTTTGCACAATGTATCCATCCTCAACTGCAGTTTCGGCGTTCAAGATCTCTGCTACTTTTAATCCGTCATTAACGGCCTCACGATAATGTTCCATCGATCTCGATAAAATTTTGCGAACAGTTGCTTCCGGCTTGCTCGCATGAATCTCATTACATGTTTTTATGATCCATTGTTCATTTGAAATAGGGAATAGCTGGGGCTCTCTTGTTTTAATTTTATGCACATCCATGTAACTTCCCTGTGCCAAATAAGAGAGAGTCATTTGGTAGTTTTGGATCACGATACTTCCCGATTTTGCCTGCTGACAGAGAGTCTGGAAAAGAGAAAGGGGTTTTTCCTTTCTTTGCTTTTTACATGGCGTTGCAGGAGTTTTAGGGATGGTTAGATTGACGGTCATTCCATACCCGCCTAGGACTGGCACAGGACGAGCCACAGGCGCTTCTAGCTGTTCAAAAGTTCTTTTTTTGTTCTCCGATGTCTCTTCCAGTGAGTTTTCATGTTGCCAGGCAGTACTTTTCGATAGATCAGGAAGCTCTTTTTTTGTTTGAGCATTTTGTTCTTTATTTATTACTGCTACTGTTCTTCCAAATAAAGCCCTTCGTTTCTCCGGGCTACTTTGTATAATTGTTGTAGTTTCTGAGTTATTTTTTGAAGATATTTCTGTCCACAGGTTCAGCGACATAGGTGCATCCTTTTAAAATTTGAGGCGCCAATTGTTTTACCATTAGTGGATAAATAAAAACAAATTAAATAAAAAATAAATATTAAATCATAATTTTTATAATTATCCTAGCAAATAATTTATTATAAACAGAGAAATAAACAGTGCCTATATTAAATTTTTTTATAACATAAAATAGAAAGTTGATTTCAATTAATTTTTAATCGTTAATGTGTTATGTTGAAACTATATAGATAGTATTTAGGATAGTTTAAATGCGTATAGGTGATTTTTCACGCCCCATTTCAACCCATGACAATCCCCAACCGCCACCCTGGGATAATAGTGATAGAGCTTATCTGAATCTAGTTATGACTGATTCATATACTGGTTTAGGTTGTGGGCCATTCTTGTTGCAATGGGCACCTCAAGATTCTGCTTTTTTCATCGGAACGATCCAAGGCCTGCAAGACAGTGTCGACAAACTTAAAAATTATCTTTTAAACACCCTGGTGGCGCAACTGCCACCTGATCAGCAGAAACAACTTAAGGATCTAGTCGCCGACTTTGAAAGTGCGCTAAAAGAAGTTCAAGATCCAAAGACTCAAGACGAGGCCGCTGTCAGGCTGGATAATGATTCTGCAGCTCTTATGAACCTTTGCCAAAATTATATCTGATGGTATTAACTATTGAAAAATTCAGTTCTATGTTTATAAAAATTAATGTGTTATATTAAAAAATAACTTTCTAGAGAATTATTGATGAGGTTTTGTATGCGTATAGGTGATCTTCCACCCCCTACTGCGATGCGAGATGTTCCCCCACCTGATCAGTGGGGAATCGGTGACAGGGCCCTACTCAGGGAGATAATGGAGGGTCCTTTGGGAGGTGGGATGAGCTTGCAAGATGCAGATCTATCAGATCCCATCACAAAGTATGTTATCAGTAGTTTGCAGCTTGATTTGAATGATTTTAAAGAGCATCTTTTGGATAAATTATTACCACAACTCCCTCCTAATCTCCAACAAGAGCTGAAAGATTTGGTGACCGACTATGATACAGCATTAAAAGATGTTCAAGATCCCAAGACTCAAAAAGAGGCCGCAGATGAAATTGATAAAGATGGGCCAGCGCTGAGTCAACTATGCCAAAATTATATGTAACCTCGGGTCGGGATCAATGTTATTAAGGAGATTTTATGCGTATAGGTGATCTTCCTCCTCCAATCATGACCTATGATATCCCTCAGTGGGACAATGGTGATAGAGCGCTACTTAGAGAGCTAAAGTATCTAAATTCAGGGTTACCATTAAATTTACAGACTGTTGATCTATCAAATCCTGGCACGCAATACTTGATTGACCAGTTAAAATCAGACGTGGATAAATTTAGCAAATATCTCTTAAATCTCTTATTACCTCAGCTTCCACCTGAGAGCCAACAAAAACTGCAAGAGCTATTAGCTGATTTAGAAAATGCGTTAAGCACACTTCAAAATCCGCCTCTTTCTCCAGAGGAACAAAAGGCAGTAGCGGATCGCGTTGATAACGACCAAACAGAGTTTTATAATATGGTAACCACTCCTTATTCGTGATTTCGGGTTTACTTTTTTTCGATGGCGTCGGCGAGGAGGAGAGCCGTGTTTTTTTGCACTTCAAGGATACCGGAGGAACCTGAGGGGATGATATAGATTGTTTTTGCGCCCTTCTGAGTGATGGTAATAGTGCCTGGTTGCAAGGTGGAAAGAAGGGGAGCGTGGTGGGGGAGTACTTCCATATAGCCGGCAGAACCGGGAACGATGAGAGAGTGAATTTCTCCTTCAAAGAGCTTCTCTTCGGGATCGGCTAAGATAAATGTAAAGCTCATGAGGTACCCTCTATGACTTCCTCGATGGAGCCCTTCATATAGAAGGCTTGTTCCGGCAGGTGGTCGACCTGACCTTCCACAATCATCTGAAATCCTTTGATCGTCTCCGCAAGGGGGACATATTTGCCAGGGCGGTTTGTGAACGCTTCCGCTACAAAAAAGGGTTGGGAGAGAAATTTTTGGATTTTCCGAGCTCTGGCCACAAGAAGTTGATCCTCTTCTGCTAACTCTTCAATGCCCAAAATCATGATAATGTCGCGAAGCTCTTTATACCGTTGTAAGATCTTTTTGACTTGGCTCGCTGTTTGAAAATGGAGATCGCCTACAAGATGGGGCTCTAAGATCCGTGATGTTGAGATCAAAGGATCAACAGCTGGATAAATGCCTAACTCCGCGATAGAGCGGGAAAGGGCTGTGGCGGCATCGAGATGGGAGAAAAGGCTAGCGGGGGCCGGGTCGGTGTAGTCATCGGCAGGGACATAGATCGCTTGTACCGAGGTGATCGAGCCGGTTTGCGTCGAGGTGATCCTCTCTTCCAAGGCTCCAATTTCTGTTCCTAAATTCGGTTGGTAGCCGACTGCTGAGGGCATTCTCCCCAGAAGGGCCGATACCTCAGCCCCCGCTTGTACAAAGCGAAAGATATTATCAATGAATAGCAAGACATTGGTATGTTCTTTATCTCGAAAATGCTCCGCCATGGTCAATCCCGTCAAAGCAACCCGCAAACGGGCTCCAGGGGGTTCATTCATTTGTCCAAACACGAGGGTTGTTTTGGGGAGTACCTCCGACTCTTTCATTTCTAACCAGAGCTCATTTCCCTCCCTCGTACGCTCTCCAACTCCGCAGAAGACGGAATACCCCCCATGTTGCACGGCGATATTCCTGATCAGTTCCATTACAATCACCGATTTGCCGACACCCGCGCCTCCGAAAAGGCCAACTTTACCCCCTTTAGGATAGGGTTGGAGCAGATCGATCACCTTTATCCCTGTCTCAAAAATTTCGGTGTGGGGATTTTGTTCTCTGAGGAGTGGGGGAGGATGGTGAATGGCAGAGCGGGGGATCTCAGGGCCGATTGGCTGCAGGCCATCGATCGGCTCTCCGAGTAAATTAAAAATCCGTCCTAAAGTGGAGGCCCCCACTGGGACCGAGACTGGCGCGCCACTATCTTCCGCCTCCATCCCACGCACAACTCCCTCTGTAGCAGAGAGAGCGATACACCGAACGGTATTGTTTCCGAGCTGAAGAGCCACTTCCGCCGTTAGATCGATCCCCTCTTCCTTAATCGTAATGGCATTTAACAAATCGGGTAGCTCCTCAGGAGGAAATTCAATGTCTACAACGGGTCCGATGATTTGCCTGACCTTCCCTTTTCCCATTTTATTCTCGTTGCGTAGAAGTCGTTTCTAATATTTCGCGGGTAATGGCCCCTTGCCTTAATTTATTGTGCTCTAGTTTCAATGCCTCCTCCATTTCGCCCGCATTGTGACCGGCGGCCTTCATGGCAAAGATCCGAGCGGCCAATTCAGAGGCATACGATTGATTGAGCATCCCTTCGATGAGATTCATGCAATAGCGAGAGAGAAGGTGTTGATAGACCTCATTGAGATCGGGTTCAATGATATAATTGAGCGTTAATGCTTTTTGCTCTTTCTCCGTGGAGACAATAGGTAAAAAGGGTTCACAAACGGTATTTCGATCCATCAAATTGTGAAATTGGGTGTAGATCAACCAGATTTGATCGAACTCACCTGATAGAAAAGAGGCGATCAATTGATCACTAAATCGTTTGATCTCTGGTAATGTGATTTTACCACCCCACCCCTCAGTTGCATTACGAATGGTAAATGTTTTGCTCCGGTAGTAGGAGAGTGCTTTCCGACCAAAAAGAAGAAGTTCTACGGCATCGGTCGGATATTGTGTGAGCAGCTGATGCGCTTTCGTAAAAATGCGTTCATTATAAGCTCCACATAGACCACGATCGGATGAGACGATCACGACCCCTATTTTTTTCACCATTTTTCTCTGCAGCATAAGGGGGTGTTGATAATCGGGGGAGCTTTTGTGGAGCCTAGCCAAGATCTCTTTTGTCTTTAAGATATAAAATTTGGCTTTTTTCGCTTTGATTTGGGCTTTCCTCAATCGCGCTGAGGCGACCATCTCCATGCTCGTCGTGATTTTTTTGATATTTTCGACGGCACGCAAGCGGTTACGGAGTTGATTGAGGGCAACCATGATTTCAACCTCCTCCCTTGAATTCGTTAACCCCCTTTTCGAGTAGTTCTGCAGTGGCAGGCTTTAGCGCATCATCTGAGGCAATAGATTCGGTAATTTGGGGGTAATTTTTTTCCAGAAATTGATAAAAGCCAAACTCAAACTCTCCAACACGATCGAGTGGCACGTCGTCGAGATACCCTTTAGTGGCGATATAGATAATGACGACCTGTTTAGGTATGGGAAGGGGGGAAAGTCGCGGTTGATTGAGAATGGCACGCATCCTCTCCCCTCTGAGAATTAACTGTTGCGTTGCCTCATCTAATTCCGATCTAAATTGGGCAAAGGAGGAGAGCTCGAGCGCCTGGGCAAGGTCGAGGCGGAGACTCCCAGAGACTGCTTTGAGTGCCTTCGATTGTGCCTTCCCCCCAACACGAGAGACCGATACACCCACATTGATGGCTGGTCTCATCCCAGCATTGAAGAGATCGGCTTCTAAATAGATCTGTCCGTCAGTGATAGAGATGACATTCGTTGGTATGTAAGTGGTCAAATCGTTTGCTTGCGTTTCAATCACTGGGATGGCTGTGAGGGAGCCACCTCCCAAAGGATCACTCAATTTCGCAGCCCTCTCTAAGAGACGGGAGTGAAGGTAAAAAATATCGCCAGGGTAGGCCTCTCTACCAGCTGGCCTTCGTAGGAGCAAGGAGAGCTGTCGGTAACTCACTGCGTGCTTTGATAAGTCATCAAAAAAAACGAGGGCGTGCTTTCCGTTATACATAAAGTATTCTCCCATCGCCATCCCGGCGTAAGGAGCGATATATTGGAGGGAAGCTGAATCGGAGGCAGAGGCGGCCACGATGGTCGAGTAGGGCATCGCTCCCTCCTCTTCTAATGTTTTTATCGTCTGATAGAGAGTGGAGTTTTTTTGTCCAATCGCTACATAGATGCAGTAAACCCCTTTATTTTTCTGGTTAATAATGGTATCGATGAGTAGAGAGGTCTTTCCCGTTTGCCGATCACCAATAATCAGCTCTCTTTGCCCTCGACCGATAGGGATCATCGCATCGATGGCCTTGATCCCTGTTTCTAGAGGCTCGACAACGGGTCTCCGTTCCACGACATTGGGTGCTTTTCCTTCCAAAGGACGGAGATTGGAGTGATCGATCCCCTCTTTTCCATCGAGGGGTTCACCCAGAGGGTTGACGACACGCCCAAGAAGAGATTCCCCCACAGGAACCGAAGCAATTTTCCCCAATCTCTTGACTCGATCGTGCTCTTTGATCCCTCGATCTTCACCCAGAATAATGACGCCAACGCGCTCCCTTTCCAAGTTTAAAATGATCCCTTCACTTCCGTTTGGAAAGGCAACGAGCTCCCCCATCATCGCGTCATCAAGACCAAAAATCTGCGCGATCCCATCCCCCACTTGAAGGACCCTTCCAAAGGATTCCAACTTGAACGCTTCCCGATAGTGGGCTAACTCCTGTTCGATGACCCAGGTGATCTCATCAGGTTTGAGTAGCATCGACTCCTCCTTGTAGTAGGAATCGTTTCATTTGATTCAAGCGCCCCCTTAAGGAGAGATCGATCATTCGATTCCCTACAGTAAGGAGGAAACCAGTTACGATTTGAGGTTTTATGATGATCGTTATCGTGCTCCTCTTTTGGAAATGCTCCTCAAGGCGCCTTTTTAACGTGTTCACGACCTCTTCTTCAATGGGGTGTGCAGTCATTAAAATCGCCTGAAGCTCGCCTCGCCTCTCTCTTATTAGCTCATGCAGAATGGCCACGATTTCGGGAAAGAGGGGAAGCTTGTTTTTTTCGATCACGTAGAGCAAGAAAGAGACTGTCAAATCAGAGGGAAATATTTTTTCCAGAAAAGATTGCTTTTTGCTTTTTTCAATTAAAGGATGGCGGAGAAACAATCCTAAGAGGGGATTGGATCGCATGATAGCAATGAAGGTGTCGAATGCCGTCAGAATAGAGTCGACACTCTCGTTCTCCTTTTTTTCTTCCCCTGTCAAGAGGGAGAAAAAAGCGCTCGCGTAGTTTGAAGCGATCTCAAAGCAACTCATTTCAAGGTGTAAATTCAAAACGATCGATAAACTCCGCCACTTTCTTTCTATCCATCTCTTCCTCCTCTACCTTCTCTTCAATTAATTTTTCCGTCGCTCCGATGACAAGATCAACCATTCTCTTTTTGAGCTGTTGGTGTGCAGAAGTGATCTCTTGCGCAATCGATTTTTGCGCGTCCTCTATTCTTTTTTTGGCTTGTAGCTGTGCCGAAGCGATCATCTGTGAGGCGATCTCTTCAGCCTGGAGTTTCGACTCCTCCATTCTCTTCTCCGCCTCTTCGTCGATATGACGGAGCTTTTCCCGGTATTCTTCAGAGAGCCTGTCTACTTCTGCTTTTCCTCTCTCAATGGCGGAAAACTCCGCTTCGATCCTCCCCTTTCTTTCCGCTTGTAACTTAAAAAATGGCTTCCATGCCAAGGCTTTCAAGATCCACAACATCAGCAGAAAAGCGATAATTTGCGAGAGAATAACGGTGTATTCGAGTCTCATCCCATTTTTCCTAAAACGATGAAGAAGACAATCAAAGCGTAAATCGTCAACGCTTCAATCAAGGCTGCTCCGATGATCATGTTAGTCAATATTTTTCCTGCAGCTTCTGGCTGTCGGCCAATAGCCTCCATAGCTCCCCCGACGGCCCTTCCTAAGCCGATACCAGATCCTAGTGCGGCCAGACCCACTGCCAAAGGTGCTGAAAGGGCAATCGCCCAGCTTGAATCCATCGCCATCGTATCTCCCTCCTTATACCAATCCGGACCGGATTGGCATTTGATCGATGCTATTTTTCTTTTCTATGCGGGATTGAGAGAAAAATGTAAACAGTGCTGAGCATCGTAAAGACTAAAGCTTGCATAAGACCAGTCAGGAGAGCGAAAAAGGAAAAAGGAATTTGTAAGGGGAGGGGAATGGGGATAGTGCGGCCCAAGACCCAGATCACACCCATCAGAGCAAAGACCCCCATCAAGATATGTTCTCCAAACATATTCCCAAAAAGCCTTAAAGCCAGTGTCACCGGCCGCGCGAGTTGGGTTAGTATTTCGAGAGGAAGTAAAATAGGGACGAGGAGCCACGAGATCAGATTGCGAGGAGATCCTGCCATATGGTAGAGAAAGCCAAAGAAACCCATATTTTTAATGTTCAGATACTGCACATAGACAAAGACGCAAAGAGCAAGCGCTGCTGTGGTATTGATATTTGAAGAAGGGGTTTTCAAAAACGGGATTAATCCTAACCAATTCATGCTTAAGATATAAATAAACAGAGTCCCGAGAAAAGGGAGGTTTTTTTTCCCCTCTTCTCCAAGGACTCCTAGAATGAGTCGTTGCAGTGTTTCTAAAATCGATTCGACAAAATTTTGCCACCCTTTAGGGATCATTCTCTTTGCTTTGAAGCCGCAGTAGAAAAGGAGAGCCACTAAAAATGCTGCGCACAGAGAAAAAAACAGATTTTCCCACTGATATAAAAATGTGACGACACGTTTGTTTGGGTAAATTTTATGAAGGAGCTGAATGACATTGGGCAATTCGTACGGTTCGCTCATCTAACTTTTAACCACTTCCCATTTTTCAACAGACCCATGCCGAGGAGCATGGCAAAGAGAAGGGAGAGGCCGATGAGCAGCTCAAACAAATGATTGGGATGAGATTTCAATAATAAATAGCCCAAAACATAAATGAAGGGGCATTTCAAAAAAAACAAGCTCATGATTTTTACATATTTTTTCCGAGAGGAGCCCAGTTGTTTGACTAATTGACCGATGATCCATAAATTGCCGCTTCCCCAACTCGCTCCTAAAAAAAGAGGGACTCCTCCTTCAGCTCTAAAAAACCACCAGCCACACGATGCAGCCAAGAGAGTGACAACGATCACTTGATTGACGAAACGGGTGCTATTCATTATCACTCATCGTGGTTTCCGTATTCTTTGATAATTCGGTAGCACTCCAAGGCTCCAGCGGCTACCCCTAAAAAAAGCAATATATACATAAAGTAAGGGGAGGTGTGCAATAATTTATCGAGCCATTTTCCGATTAGCCATCCAATAATGGGAGGGACTGCGAGTGCAAACGGGATGGAGAGAAACGCTCCGACCTGCTGCAACTTATTCTTGTTCACGTTTTAGGTGCGTTAATGGTGTCGATTTTGGCGGCAAGGATGAAATCATTTTCACTTAACCCATTAATTTTATGAGTCCACAAAACGATACGTACCTTGCCCCACGAAAGATGGAGATCGGGATGATGACTCTCCTGCTCTGCAAGGGTGCCAATTTGATTGGTGAACTCTAAAGCTTCTTTGAAATTAGAGAATCGGAATTCCTTCTCGAGGTGGTGCTCATTCACTACCTTCCAATCACCCCCCAATTCCTCTAAAAACTTCTCAAGCGCCTTCCCTTCAATGGGGGGAGTGCCCCGACCGCACGCATTACATTTTTGTTGAGCCAGATTCGTCATATAATTAATTATATTTTTTTATTTTTTAAAAATCAATAGATACCCTCTAAGAAGTAGGTCACCGACCATTAAAAAACTTCTTTTAATTGTCGGACTGTGGCCCCTGGTTCCGCCCAGTCAAAAATAAATTTTATTTCGTGAACGAGCCCGAGCCCGGCCCGAGCCCGAATTCAAGGTAGCAATCGGGAACGGGCTTGGGCTCGTTCACGAAAATGCCTTGATCTTAGGCAATTAAAAACGCTTCTAGAATTTCTTTTTTTAATGGTCAGTGCCCTGCCTTGGGACGTTATGAACTTGACTTTTACTCTATTTTTAGAAAAAATCTGCTGAAAAAAACAAACTGGGTGCCTTTATGAGATTAAATGCTGTGATCCATTCCGTTCTTTTGTGTCTGACGGTATGTCACTCTTTATGTGCTGCTACTGCGCCAAATCCCTCGTTAACAAAAAAACGGGTCCTCGCTGATTTAAATGTGATCCAAACGATATTTGATGCTAAGTATGCTCCCAAAGAATGGAAAAAAGAGTTTGCCGATTGGGATTTAGAGAGATCTATTTTGGAAGCAAAGTATAAAATTGAAAATTCTCCCAATCCGACATTAAAAGAATGCCAAATTGCTGTGCGCGATTTCTTTAATTCAACGCAGGATTACCATGTTTCTGTCCGTTTCCATTCCACGGAAAGTGCCTCTCTGCCCTTCCTAGTTAAAGGAACTCGGGGGCGGTATTTTGTTTGCTACGTCGATCGGAATCAGGTCACCTCTCTAGAATTTCCTTTTGAAGAAGGGGATGAGATTCTCAGTTTTGGTGGACGTCCCATTCACACCGTTGTCACAGATCTGAGAGAGAGAGAATTTGGCGATAACACCTTTGAAACAAATCAGGCACTTGCTGAAATGTTTCTCACTTATAGGAAAGGGTCTTCTGGTCATATTATCCCTTCTGGCAGAGTTGAGATCGTTGGGGTCAAAAAAGGGAGCTCAAGAGCTATTTCAGCAACCTTAACATGGCAATATTTTCCTGAAAAAATCAGAGACTTAACGGATTTGCCTCCGACAACCCTGGCTGTATCTGCTGAAGAAGTTGACCGTGACGGCGAAGAGATCAAGACATTGATCAAAAAGAGTCATTTCTTTGAGAAGTTCATGACCTGTGCTCTGTGGGATCACTCGTTGGTAGATTCCCCTCAAGCGACCAAACACGATATTGGTGCTCGCTCCAGTTTTATTCCACCACTGGGAAGGATCATCTGGCGCAGCTCCCGGGATTCGATTTTTGATGCCTATATTTTCGAAACGATTTCAGGAAAAAAGATCGGTTACATCCGTATCCCACACTATATGGGTGATGAGGAAAATCTGATCGAGTTTGGGATGAGGATGAATCTCTTTGAAATGAATACCGATGCGATGGTGATCGATCAGATCAATAATCCAGGCGGTTCCCTATTCTATCTATACGCCCTTGCATCGACATTAACAAATCAACCACTCTCTACTCCAAAACATCGGATCGCTTTGACTCAAGAGGAAGTGGCAGTCGCATTTCAGATGTTGCCATTATTGGAGCAAGTGACGGATGACGATGAAGCACGTACGTTATTTGGGGAAAGCATTGAGGGGTATCCTGTGGATTTACAGTTCGCCCTGTTAACAAAGGATTTTTGCAATTTCCTTGTCGATCAATGGAACAGCGGTCATCTCTTCTCACAGCCGACCCATTTATTTGGTTTCGATCAATTAGACCCGCATCCTTATTTCCGTTATTCAAAGCCGATCCTTCTTTTAGTGAATGCTCTCGATTTTTCGGGAGGCGATTTCTTCCCGACGATTCTACAAGATAACAAGCGCGCGACCATTATGGGAGTAAGAACTTCGGGAGCAGGAGGATATGTCATATCAGTCGAATATCCTAATCAAACCGGCATCAAAAATTTCATTATGACAGGCTCTGTAGCTGAAAGAATCAATCACAAACCCATTGAAAATTTAGGAGTCGTGCCCGATATTAAGTACGAGCTTTCTGTTGCCGATTTGCAAGAAAACTACCGTGAGTACGGGAATGCAATTGTGAGCAATGTGGAGCGACTGATTAAAAATCGATCCTGAAAAAACGATGAAGTTGCTCCTTTCTAAACCACGTGGATTTTGTGCCGGTGTGGTCCGTGCGATTGAAATTGTCGAGAGAGCGCTCACGATTTGGGGGCCGCCGATCTATGTGAAACATGAGATCGTCCACAATAGGCACGTCGTCGAGGACTTGCGGCAGAAGGGGGCCATTTTTATCGAAGATTTAAAGGATGTCCCCTCCGGTTCTCGAGTCATTTATTCAGCGCATGGTGTTCCTCCGAGTGTGCGGCAAGAGGCTAAGGAGCGGGGATTGATTGAGATCGATGCCACTTGTGGCTTGGTCACGAAGGTGCATTCTGCTGCTAAACGGTTTGCCGAAAAGGGGTATCACATTATCTTAATTGGGCACAGAAATCATGTTGAGATTATTGGCACTGCAGGAGAGGCTCCTGAACAAACGACAATTGTAGAATCTCCTGAGGATGTAGCAAAACTCCCTTTTACCCAAACGGACAAGCTATTTTATGTCACTCAAACGACATTGAGCCTTGATGATGTGGCCGAGATCACGCAAGCATTGATTGGGCGCTTTCCTCAGATTGAGACCCTTCCTAGCGCCTCGATTTGTTATGCGACCACAAATCGGCAGATGGCGCTGCGGGAGATTACAGATCAAACCGATCTGATTTTGGTCATCGGCGATCCTAAAAGTTCCAATTCCAATCGATTACGCGAAGTGGCTACGATCCGCGGCATTAAATCATATTTAATCAACGGCCCCGATGAGATCAATCCTGCCTGGCTGCATAACGTCCATACCCTTGGATTGACGGCAGGCGCCTCAACCCCTGAAAACATCGTTCAACTGTGCATCGAGCGGCTGATCAAGCTCGGAGTCACAGAAGTAGAAGACGTCGTCTATACAACCGAAGATGTCGTTTTCCAAATCCCTCGGCATCTACAACCCGCCCAATAGCCGATGCAGGACACTGACCGTTAAAAAGAAATTTTAGAAGCATTTTTAATTGACTAAGCTCAAGGTGTTTTCGTGAACTAGCCCGAGCCCGTGCCCGATTGCTACCTTGAATTCGGGCTCGGGCTCGTTCACGAAATAAAATTTATATTTTGACTGTTCGGAACGGTGATCAGCTGGGCAGCGTTCCGACAATTAAAATAAATTTTAACGATCAGTGCCTTGAGGGCGATGGGAAGGGGATTGACTTCATAACTAATAATAATTTATAAATCCCACCTTCAGTGTTAATCATAAATTTTTTGCTTATCGGTCTTACGAGGATCGCGGCAAGATCATAAAGGTCATCCGCGGGTACTTTTGGGATAGGTTCAAGAGAAGGCTAGGAAAATGGGATTATTAAGTCGCTTAAGAAACGGATTGCTTTTCGTAGTGTTAGTCGCGGCCACCGATGCAGCGGCGGAGATGCCTCTTGCTAATTGCTGCTACCCAAACCCTCCTGTTTCACCATGGGAGCTTGAATTGGGGTCCGTTATTGGTTTAGCACTGGTAAGTATAAATTTGACCTGTTTGATGATGTCATGATATCTCGATTGACGTATGAGCGTTTGACAGGACATTCAGCAGAAGGTTTTTGGCGAGCAAACCATGAAAGTGGTCTTTTCTTCAAAGGGTATTTAGGAGGAGGGTCAATCAGCAGTGGTCGCTTTATAGATGAAGATTTTCCTCCTGATACTGATCCCTATTCCAGAACGGTCAGTCAGCAAAAAGATGGCTTAATAGGTTACATAAGTGCAGACCTGGGATACGAGCTTCTTAACTGTAAAAATTTTGATTTAGGCGGATTTATCGGCTATTCCTATTGGAGGGAGGACTATGATACGTTTGGCCTTAAGCAAACTGCAACCTCTCTGACATTCCCTGTAGCCTCGATAGTAAACGCGCTAAATAATAAGGCCAAATTGAACTCACTCCGCCTTGGCGTCAATAGCAATATAGCCTTTAGACGACTTGTTCTATCTGCAGATGCCGCTTACATACATAGCTATCGTAATGCCCACGATTTTCATAATCTCCGTCCAGAGTTACGGCCCTTGTTAAATGATGGGTATGGCAATGGTGTGCAACTAGATGGTATTGTCAATTGGACAGTGTGCCCTGGTTTTGCGGTTGGCGTTGGCGGACGTTGGTGGCATGTGTTTACAAAAGGCTATAGTCATTTTGAAGAGACTTTTGTCACTGGCGTAGCGCAACATAGTCATATAAAACATGATAGATACGGTCTTATTGTTCATGCAAAGTACGTTTTTGATAATGGATGTATGGCACCATGCATGGCCGATGTTTCTTCTTTTTGCTGGCGAGGCGTTTATTTCGGGCCGCAGGTCGGTTACGGGACTCTATTTAACAACGTATCGATTAATTCCACATCGATTCCAGCTATTATCATTCAAATTCTTGAGCCTACTCCCAATCAACTGCACGTGAGGAATTCAGGATTTTTAGGTGGTGGGCAAGTGGGTTACAATTGGCAAAGAAAAAGGTATGTTGTCGGCATAGAAGGGGATTTTGATTATTCCGGCATCAGTGGTTCAAATGCAGTGACCACCAGCACGGATACTTTAGTTCCTATCGCTAACATTACGACCACAGCCACCACTCGCATTAAATGGCTGGCAACACTGAGAGGAAGGCTTGGAATCTTATGTTCAAGTAGACTGCTTGCCTATTTAACCGGAGGCCCTGCCTTTGGAAAAGCTAGAATTGATTACGATCAACGGTTGTTTACCGATCCATCTCTGTTAACAACCTCAGGCTCCCATAGCCAAACCAAGACTGGGTGGACTGCAGGGACAGGGTTTGAATACGCCGTGAATCGATGTTTTTCCTTTAAAACAGAATACCTCTTTGTCCATTTGGGGAAAGTGACCGCCAATTCAAGCGGTGAATCATTGATTACTGATCCTGCAGGTCTTGCCACATATCAAGTCAACTGTAAGTTCGCAAGCCATACAATCCGCCTTGGCCTCAATTACAAACTCTAAAGCGCCTCTTTCACCTATAGGGCTAAACTTATTTAACCTGAGTTTTGGGTTGATCTTCCTCATCCTCAGGGCCTTTATTGGCGCAAATCGCGCTTTTTTGCTTGAAAATAGCGCCTGCGGCTATGATCGGCGCAAAAAATCGCAATTTGCGCTCAAAAAAGCCCTCTGATTACGAGAAAGATCAACCCAAAACTCAGGTTATTTTAACGCCAGTTTAGCGTAGGATCTCTCTGTAGAAGGCCATGCACTATGCATTGGTCCTGTCTGAGACCTTTCTCTAAAGCTCTCCCTTCTTAATCAAAAATTAAAATTAATAATATTGAATATTAAAATGAATTGTAGTATAATCTTTGGAAAATAAGGAGAAAAACGATGGCTACTTCTACTTCTGTTAATTTAAATGATAGAATAATTGAATTAAATAATATAGGGACTACACAAGTCGATCCCCCATGTCAAACCATGAGTGAATCGCAAGATCTTGATGAAAGACTTATGCAGCTCACTATTCAAATCCAGGAGCAGGGGAGGATTCCAGTGCAAGCAGAAGCTCCGATTTCTGGATATAAGATCGTACAATTGGTGGGCGACCTATTCGACGCAATTGCGAAACTGCTCGAACCCATTTTCAGTTTATTGGAGCAATTGGGAACCAATCTGGATAAGAAACTTACACCTGGGGATGGTAGAGCTAAATTTAACATTATCGAACATTTGAATTTTTTTGAGGCCAGAGCTCAGTTGGAAAACTATAAGAGCTCAATTGAGCATTGGAGAGGACGAGAAAAGTGGTTCGAAGCCGAGAAGTGCGCTCAACAACATTCTGAGCTTATTCCCCAAGCTCAGCGAGATACACTTGCCCAGAAGCGTGAGGCAATCCTGAATTTCGATATCGATGTTCCGTCTGACGTGTTAGCAAGCAAGCTGCAAGAGATGAAGGCCCACTGCG
Source organism: uncultured Chlamydiales bacterium (assembly GCA_963705695.1). Lineage (GTDB taxonomy): Bacteria > Chlamydiota > Chlamydiia > Chlamydiales > JAAKFR01 > CAVPKN01. The sequence goes on along the minus strand of CAVPKN010000007.1, from coordinate 44,038 downwards.
ACCAATATCCAGACCTGATCATGTGGAATCAAATGAAGGAGTATGAAGACCTTTATAAGAGGCAAACAAGCCCACATGCAACGGACGGCTAAAACTTGCTAGAGGCTCTTAGGGATGTGGCGTGATTGTAATAATGGTCAGTTCTCCGCGATTTGGCCCATATGCCCAGAAAACTCTGTGGCACATGGGACATTATTTTGGACGTAGGATTCAAAAGACATCGCCCAGTTGGGATTTTATACCATCAAATTTATGTGTATGTAAAGAAGGATGCCTCAAGTTAGTCTCCATTAATCCTAAGGTTTTTTTAACTTGCTTGAGTACATTTGCCTTTGAATTGTCCGCTGCCAATTCTGTTATATTCAGAACAGACTTCATCCGCAAATTTTAGCTTGAACTGCACTTTGAGGGCTTAGTTCTCAGTGATGAGTTTGAGTTCGCGGAAGTCGGCTGGGTTCTCGCGGCAGTCTTGGCTGAGCTGTATTGGCAGCGATCATTTGGGTAAATGCCTCAAGAGAAAGCTGATCTGAATTCAGCTGTTCAAAACTGAACTTTATTTTTTCCTTCATTCTTGCAGGTAGCGATATTTTTCGATACCGTTGCATAGGCCTCGGCTGCGGCTTGGCTGATTAATCGATATTCATTAAAGGTTGCCACGCTTCTTTCTCTTTCATATTCGAATTGGATTCACCATCGAGGAATGAAAGATTTAAATGGCAAATGAACCACTAACCCATACCATTTCCCAATTTATTCCCTTCATTTGTCTTAGGTAAATGATTTATCTTTTCCGGTTTGAGCACTTTGTAATAACTTTTTTGAACACAATTGGCGGCAAAAGATCTTGTAAATAGTGGTGATAATCACTACACCTGCGAATCCTCCTGCAACACTGATTACATCAATCACATATACCCATTGGTTCGAAACTCCTATGATCGGTACCGTAAACATGATAATCAATAGGGCCAAGATGGCTATGGGGAACGGCAGCAAACGAGACTGCTATATCCGCATTCCCTTCTTTGACCGCATTATAATCTCTTTTTTTGGCCCGCGGCTCTCTCCCAATCTTCTCGATTTGTATTAATTGTTGCAATATACATAGACCTCAAACTTTCTTTATATTTATTTTATACTAAAAATATTAATTTAGTATTAAGAAAATTTTAATTTGTCATATTTTGTTTTTTTAATATATAATCACGATAAACGGTTTTTCAAAAATGGCATTGCGTGGCACCTATCGTGAATTAAAAAAATATAAAAATCCCCATGTCGATCATTTAAAGCGGGGTATTTTTCATTTTTTTTTGTGGCAGATGGGGTACTATAAAAGAGCCTCTTATGGCTGCGCCTATCTCGAAGGATTTTGTATATCCCAATCAAGAAGCCGTGGTTGATTTGAGCTCTCCCCATATTACTTGGGTCAATCACAGCACGTTTTGGGTCACTTGTAATAACATCAGTATTTTGATGGATCCGATTTGGGTCGTCGATGCTCCCCGGTTTAGTTTCTCGGCTCTGTAGGAGAATCTGGACCGTCCTCATTTAATAGCGAGTCTCACGTTTATTATGTGATCATCAGCCACAACCATTACGATCATCTTGACAAGGAGACAGTCCTTACCCTAAAAAACTTTCATCCCACGATCACCTAAATTGTTCCTGTTGGGGTCAAAAAATGGTTTGGACGGCGGTTCTTGCTGCCCGATTTGGAGCGGGTGATCGAACTGAGATGGTGGGAGAGTTTCGAATCAGAAAAGATGAGATTTACAGCTGTGCCAGCGCAACATTTTTCAGGAAGGGGTTTATTTGATCGCAATCGCTCTCTCTGGATGGGTTGTGTGTGTGAATGGCGATCGGGTCAGAGGCTTTACTTTGCTGGGGATACTGGATACAATCCCTTTGATTTTAAAGAAATTGGGAAAAAATTAGGACCCTTTGATCTCAGTCTGCTTCCTATCGGAGTGTATGCGCCAAGAAAATTCATGCAACCGATCCATGTGAATCCTGCTGAATCGCTCCAAATCCATGGTGAGGTGGGTTCTAAACTGAGTGTGGGCGGACACTGGGGAACGTTTAGGCTTTCAGCGAAGGGATGGGTCGTCCTCCATATCGATCTTTTTTGTTGCCCTCCAAAAAAGCAAAAATCAGCGCAGAAAAATTCCGCGTTTCTTAATCCGGGCCAAACGATCAATTGGTGATGTTAGAGTGTGTTCACAAACTCATCATGGCTTATATTCGAGATTATTTTTACGTTCGTTACATCCTAGCACATGGGGACAATATTAATTCAATATGGCCCCATGTGCTAGGATGTAACGAACGCAAAAAGAACTTGAATCTAAACCATTAGCAGTTTGTGAACACACTCTTAGTCTTTCTCTTTAGCGTAAAAACATCCTTTTTCCGCCTCTTTGAATGGCTCACTGTCGTTTGGCTTTATTACAGAAGGGAAATGGTGTTTTTTTGGGTCGATTTTTTGCTCGCACGCCACTACCTTTTTAAAAGCCCTCACCGTGTGAGCAAGGCTTTTATGAAAGCAGAAGGGGCAGCAAATATTTATGCTTATGGAGAAACCCCCATGACAACAATCGACCAGATTGCCAGGGAGTGCCATATCTTATCTCACGACAGAGTCTATGAGCTGGGGTGTGGGAGTGGCCGCAGCTGCTTTTGGCTCCATCTTTTTGTCAAATGTCACGTCATTGGTGTCGATCATTTACCCGATTTTATCGAGAAGGCTGAGAAGGTCAAAAAAAGGATGCGCCTCAGCGGAATTCAATTTGTTCGTAATGATATGCGACAGGTGGACCTCAATCAGGCGACAGTCATCTACCTTTATGGCACTTGCCTCGATGAGAAAACCATTGAGGGAGCTTATCCTCCGCTTCCACTCTCTTCCTCTAGGGCACAAAAGTGATCACTGTCAGCTACTCTCTTACCGAATATTCCCCCCATTTCCATCTCGAAAAAACATTCACCGCCCGCTTCCCCTGGGGCAAAGCCTCCCTATTTCTCAACATCAAAAAATAGCAAGAGCTTTGAACCTATCCCACTATTGGCAAAAAGTGCTTTTTAAGTCTTTTTTCGCATCTTTTAGAGCCGCTTCTCGGCCTACTTACCAAAGTATCTTTCGAATAGTGGGATAGGTTTTTGGCGATCCTCTAAGACACTTTAAAGATTTTTTCATTGTTTAAGGATATTCATTGATTTTGTACATTGTTTTATGTACAATAAGAATTGGAAATGGATGAAAAAACGAGATATCGAGAAGCAGTTGCGAGAATTTGGCTGGTGGTTTGAGCGGCATGGAGGAAATCATGATGTCTGGACCAATGGAAACATTTGTGAATTTGTACCTAGACACGCGGACATAGGAGAAGCTTTGGGTAAAAAAATTCTAAAAAAAGCACAAAATAACCCACCGGAAAAGGTGGTAGGCAGGTAGTTATGGAATTACAGGGTAAAATTTGGAAAAGCAAAAAGTTTTGGTTTGTAGAAGTTCCCTCTTTGGATGTCATGACCCAGGGGAATACAAGAGAAGAAGCTCTTATGATGATTGAAGATCTTATCCAGGAGATGGCTTATAGCTATCTGAATAGTGATCCTTTTGAACTCACAGTAAATGAATATGGGAAAAAAATAATAGGTATTTCCGCGAGCGAAAGTATGATGTTGGCTTCTCTTGTTTTGAAAAGACAACGCGAAATGAGTCAAAGCACCATACGAGAGGCTGCTCAGAGGCTAGGTTCAAAATCTCCAAATGCATATGCGCAATATGAAAATGGGAAGATCAAAGTCTCAATTGACAAGTGGGAAGAGATACTTCATGCGGCTAACCCGTATACGGATAGTGTGATTCGTGTCATTTAATTGGATTCAGGGCTTGGGGTAGGAGGAGTGGAGGAAGGAGATGAGCTTGGTGATGATCGAGTGAGGGATGTCGTGGCCGCCGGAAAAGGTGTGGAGCTCTCCGATTAAGCCTCCCTCTTTGAGAAGATGGGCGAGTTCTTCGGCTTTTTTAAGGGGGAGAAGTTGATCGTGGGAGCCGTGGCTTTGAAAAAAGGGGGTTCTAGCATGGTGGGGGGCCATTTTTTTCCAATTGGGGGCATTGACTAAAGTGCCTGAAAAAATGAGGAGACCCGCCATCCGGTCACTCCCTTTAAGTGCTGTTTCCACCGCCAAGATGGCGCCCTGGCTAAACCCTCCGATTACGAGTTGGGAGCGGGGAATGTTGAGATCGATGATCAGCGTGTCGATGAGTTTGCGAGCCTCATCGAGATGTGAGGGGAAGGCTTGAGCCACTTCATCGAATCGCTGTTCTCGAACCACTTGGGTGAGAAGGGGGATATTTACTGGAAACCATGCTCTCCCTGTATAATGGGCAGAGAAGGGGATCGAAAGGGGTCCCTGAGGAAAAATCCAATTTGCTTCCCTAAAGAGGCTACTTATCGGTGCTAAATCAGACGCATCAGCCCCAAAACCATGTAAAAGAAGGATGGTCTCTCTTTTCGGGTCGCCAGCGACCTCAATGAGATCGACAGTGCCGACACGTCGTTGTTGGTAGCTCATGGGTACCTTTGAGAGACAACATTCCAATTGATATTGTCAAAAAAAGCATTAATGTAAGCGGTGCGGTCGGTATTGTAGTCGAGCATGTACGCATGTTCCCAAACGTCCATAATTAATATCGGTTTGCCACCTGCCAGATGACCGATATCGTGTTCTCCAATCCAGACATTGATCAAGCGCCCTGCAATAGGATCTCGATATAACACCACCCATCCGATGCCACGGAGCATGCCGGTATCGATGAAATCTTTTTTCCAGTTATCAAATGTTCCAAAATCCCCTACAATTTGTTTGGCAAGGGGGGAACCCTCCTCGAGCTGTGTCCCTTTACCTCCAAGGTTGCTGAAGTAAAGCTCATGGAGCTGCATCCCATCAAATTCCCATCCCAAACGGCGTTTGATCTCTTGAAAAAGGGGGGATTTTTGTTTTCCTTCCTTGGTTAATTCATGGATGAGGCTAAGAAGTAGATTCGTATTGGTCACATACCCTTGATAGAGCTTAAAGTGGGTGGTTAATGTCTTATCACTGATCCCTGACATGCCAAGAAGAGAGGAGAAATCCTTTGCTTGATACGGCTGCGGAGCGCTCGGCTGGGTCGGTTCTCCACAAAGGGGAGCCATTGCCAGTAAAAAGAGGGTAAGTAGGTGGGGTCGTTTGAACCTATCCCAAAAGTCCCCGCGGATGCCCTGCATGATCTTGCCGCGATCCTCGTAAGACCGCTCGTCGGCTATATTATTTCCAATATTAACCTCCTCGCGGTCACGCTGCGCTTTATGAGGCTCATCGGCAATCTCTTGCAGCTATCTCGCGCTGACTTTTGGGATAGGTTCTTCATACAGATCTCCTGGCTTTTTTTGGGTTAGAGTAATAAAAAAAGATACCGATCGCTTGTATAATAATCAAATTTGAAATAAAGTTTGAAGAACCCGGCCCTGAAGGGCATCGGGATTCTTCTACGGGTAAGGATTCTGCTGCGAAATTGCAGGGATCGACTAACCCGGCCCTAAAGGACCGGGATTGCGGCTTATCAACCGTACAAAAAAACAGGGAGAGCAAGAAGCTATGCCGGAAAGTGTCACATTAAAAGGGAAAACTTTTGCCCTTCAGGGAAAAGAGCTCAAAGTAGAAGGGGTGGCTCCCGATTGCGAACTCGTGGGAGCTGATTTAAATGGAGTTAAGCTCTCCACATTTAAAGGAAAATGGATCTTGCTCCTTTCAGTACCTTCCCTAGATACACCTGTGTGCAGTAAAGAAGCGCACCAGTTTAACAAAGAGGTGGCGCAGTTTAAGGATCTTCTTAACGTTGTTTGCGTGAGTATGGATCTACCGTTCGCCCAATCGCGTTGGTGTGGCGCGGAAGGGGTTAAAAATCTGACCACACTCTCCGATTATCGGAAGCGAGAGTTTGGGGAGAACTATGGAGTTTTGATCCCGGAACTGGGACTTTTAGCTCGAGCCGTTTTCCTTCTCGATCCCAATATGGTCGTCAAAAAGCGGTATCTTGTGAAAGAGATCACAGAGGAACCCGATTATCAAACGATCTTAGACGATCTCCGTCAGATGACAACACAGGTCAAAAGATAGAGCGCTATGATTACAGTGCGTCGTTCTTCTGAAAGGGGATATGAGGATAAGGGGTGGCTTCAGACCTATCACACGTTTTCATTTGATACCTACTACGACCCTCAATTCCTTTCTTTTAGAAATTTGCGGGTCATCAACGAAGATCGCATTAAGGGGAAAAGGTTTTGGCTCCCATATGCATAAGGATATGGAGATCTTGACCTATGTTCTAGAGGGAGCTTTAGAACATCAAGACAGTGTGGGAAACACCAGCGTGATCCGCCCTGGTGAAGTGCAGAGAATGAGCGCCGGTGCGGGTATTACACACAGCGAATACAACCTCTCCCATGAGCTCACTGTCTATTTTTTTTGCAGATCTGGATCTATCCCGATACCCATGGTGTGGAGCCAAGTTATGCCAAAAAGGTCTTTTCATCGGCTTCTAAATGGGGGCAGTGGTGTCTGATCTGCTCTCGCAATGGGCGAGAGGGCTCTTTGCGGATCCATCAAGATGTCGATCTCTATGCCACTATCCTCGATGATAACGATGAACTTGCGTTTGAGGCGCTCACCGATCGCTACTACTGGATCCAGATCGTCTCCGGTTCTTTTACCGTCCAAGAGCAGACTCTCGAAGCTGGAGACGCCCTTCAAATTTCAGAGGAATCAGCGCTGACAATCCGATGCCGCTCTAGCGGCGAGCTCCTCCTCTTCGACCTCGCTTAAGGTGTTAAATAAATGCCAGAGAAGATCCGCCGATACCATTCCCTCTGAGTGAATTTTCTTCGCTCTGCATGCATTTTCTGAGCCCTTCCTTCTCGCTTTTGTAATGCCGGACGAAGTGATCACGTTCTTTTTCCAATGCGAGCTCATGAGCTTCGAATGTCCAAACGAGCGTATTTTCAACATGAATCCGAAACTCTTTGATCACCTGTTGTATTTGTTGAACATCACACGCGTTGAAATCAACATCGGGGTTAGAAAGCCTCTGTTCTAGAAATAGAGGACCCAGATCCCACATTGGTACCAGTCGGGTTGCAAGATTGTATTGATTTTAGCAACGCACTTGTAAGGGGGTTGCTTCGGTTCCTGATCAGATAATCTTTTGGCGATTTTTTTCAGGTTAGCCATGAAGATCGCTCGTTGGCCTTCATAATTGACTTTACTGTCGTAAAATTCAATCTGCCGCCTTTTGCGATCGATATAAACCAACCCCCAATGAAATTCTCCGATATCTAAGAAAATAGGAAGATCGAGCTGAGGATCGTATTCAACATATTTTCCGTGAAGATCGTTAAAGAGATAGTTCTCGAGAGTATCAAAATTGTGGTGGATAGGGAAGGCTCCAAATGGAAAACCGAGCTGCAGGTATTTTGTACTTAAATAAATACAGTACCATCTTAAATGTTCCTGACTTAACCACGTGGTTCCAGGAATGCGCCAATCACTGTACCGATCCCTATCAAAACGAAGTTGATAACCCGCAAATCCCGATAGGGAAACTCCTCCAGTTAAGAGGAAAATCCCACCTAGCCACCCAACCGGTCCGAATTGGCTGATCGCATTGACTCCATTGGGGAAAAGTTGACAAGCTGCGAATATTGTAAAGAGCCCAGCGAGCGTTACAAGCAAGCCAATGACCAGTAGGGAAATGTATGTTTCTAGTGGGCAGCAAGGAAGTGGATTATCTTTTAAAATTTGATTTTTAAATTCCTCTTGCGTCAGAGTTCTGGCAACTTGCGACATCTTTTCCTTTCAAAAGGAAAGATTATAACCTCTTCCCCTCTCTCAGGTCAAGGTTACCATAAGGAGAGGAGTTTCCACCAAACACTGCCGAGACCAACCCAAATAATTAGGTTAATAATGCTGAGGATGAATCCGATCCGCCACCACGCTTTAATTTCGATATAACCCGATCCGTAAAAAAGAGGAGCGGGCCCGCTGCCGTAGTGAGTTAATCCTCCCATCAGGCTACTCATGAACGCAAAAACGAGAATGGCAAGGGAGGGAGGGGTCCCAAGGCCAATAGCCACCATGAAGAAGGCAGGGTACATGGCACCCACGTGGGCTGTATTGCTTGCAAAGAAGTAGTGGGAGTAAAAATAGACTAAACCGAGGATCAAAAACGCATACTCCCAGCTTAAGCCATCGACCAAACCGACCACCTTTTGGCTCAGCCAAGGGGTAAAGCCTAATGTATTGAGTGCGGTTGCCATCATGATCAGGGAGGAAAACCAGATAAAGGTATCCCAGGCATGCTCCTCTCGAATCACATCTTTCCATTCTAAAACATTGAAGAGAATGAGGAGGGAGAGCCCAACCATCGCAGCCACCGTCGCATTCAACCCAAGTGTGGTCCCAAAAACCCACAGCAACAGGAGTAAAATAAAAATCGATAACATGAACCACTCTTTTAGACTCAGAGGGCCCATCTCAGCTAATTTTTTGATAGCAAACTCAGCTGCATGAGGTGTCGATTTGATGGCAGGAGGGTAGAGCTTATAGACGACGAAAGGCATTACAATAAGACTTACAATCCCTGGGACAAGGGCGGCAACCGCCCACTTTCCCCACGAGATCGAGTATCCGGCATCTTGAGTCAATCCCGCAAGGAGGGGATTGGCAGCCATTGCTGTTAAAAACATGGCGCTCGTGATCACGGAGCCTTGGTAAGCCACCTTCATGAGAAACGAGCCGATCCGTCTCTCCGTTCCTAAGGCGGGTTCACTTCCAAACGATTTTGCGAGACCTTGAACGATGGGATAGATCACGCCCCCGGCTCTTGCTGTGACGCTCGGGATGGCTGGACTTAAAATCAATTCGCTCAAGAGTAATCCGTAACTCAAACTCAACGTTTTTTTCCCAAAGATAGAAACAAAGTAGTACGCGATCCGGCTCCCTAGCCCCGTTTTAATAAAACCTCGTGAAATGAAGAAGGCAAAGACGACGAGCCAGGCAATCGAATTGTGAAAGCCAGCCAACGTCTCTTCGAGGGTGAGAGTTCGTGTTAGGGTAGCAATACTTAATGTAATAATAACTAGGGCGCCAATGGGAAGTGGCTTTAAAACAATCGCAAAAATGGTGGCAACAAAAAGAGCCAAAAGATGCCACGCGCGTGGATTGATCTCGGGGGGATGAGGGAGGAACCAAATCACCACACCCACCAAAATTGCAATGAGAAATAATATAAGCTGGTTTTTTTTCACATCTACCTTATTTAAATAATTAACGATGGTACGCTTTGCTGGCACCCTCCAACCATTTCTCCATTTCGCTCACTGTGTCATCGATAAGCTCAGCATTTTGGAATAAGTAAAAGAGCTGCGTCTCTTTATCTTCAGCTAAAACACAACAGACTTCTTGCCAGCTAATGAACGCATGATCGATCAATTTTTCCTCAAATGCAGCTTGGATCGAATGTTTCAACTCATCAGGATAAAGAATGCAACAGCAAGCAACCAATTGATCCCAGACAAAAGAGTGTTTTTTCTCCAATTTCTCTGCAAACAACGATCTGAAATAAGAGATCACACTATCACGCGGCACTGTACTGCTTCCTACTAAATAAACAAGGGCAGTCAAGCAAGCCGCTCTCACGTATTCATTGATGGAATCATTTTCAATGAGTTCGCAAAGAGGGGTGATATTTTTGCCGCATAAACTCGCTAAAATGCGACTCAAATCTTCTGTTAACACATCACCGGCAATGGCATGGGAGACCTCTCCTGGAAAAGAGAAGAGCTTAATCACAAGGGGAAGGGCACGCTCCTCTCTAAACTGAGCCAGCAAATAAAGGGCATAGAGATGACCCTGATAATTATCATCATCGATAATGTCATCGATTCTTTTAATCGCATCTTCCAAGATTTGAAACAGGTAGGGGGTGATCTGCGCCTGTTTCGTCACCGCCGCCTCAATGGCTTCCCGCGGTAGCTCACCAAGGTCGTAGGCAAGCTCTTCTAAAATGTGCGCCAATTCCATAAGCAAAAAGTGAGAGTCGCATTTTGTGAACAACTCTTATACCACCAAAAAAAATAAGCAAGAACTCTAATTTGCGCATGCCGGAATTTTTAAGGTATGGTACCGTGTAAACCATGAAAAAAATGGCTGTGCTACTATGAACCAATCCCGATAATAACTCCGAGATGAGGTCTAAGAGATTGTTAGTGAGATTTGTAAAGCGTAGGCGTGAACTCGAGGAGGTTAATATTGAAGCTAATATAGCCGACGAGGGTTCTTACAAAGCTCACAACAAGATCTTTAAGATCATCCGGGGGGTTATCTGGACTGGTTCATTAGTAATATCGTGTCTAATCGGTTGTCAGTCGCCATCTAAAGAGGAGGTTGCCATGGCTAATCCAATCGTTACAATCCGAACCAATCATGGAGATATCCAGGTCGAGCTTTTTGCGGAAGAGGCTCCCCTGACCGTTAAGAATTTTCTTCGCTATGTCGATGAAAAGTTTTATAACAATACCATCTTCCACCGTGTCATCGATGATTTTATGATACAAGGGGGTGGGATGACTGCTGAGTTCAAAGAGAAAAAGACACATGAGCCGATTCGGAATGAAGCCGATAACCGTCTCTCGAATAAAAAGGGGACGATAGCGATGGCACGCACCTCCGACGTTCACTCTGCGACAGCACAATTTTATATCAATGTCATTGACAATCCTTTTCTCGATTACCGGAGCCCCACCTCCACGGGGTATGGGTACTGTGTATTTGGGAAAGTGATTTCTGGAATGGAAAACGTCAAAAAGATACAAAGCAGTCCAACAACTTCACAAAAAGGACATCAAAATGTCCCAACAAATGTGATTGAAATCTTGGAAATTAAACGAGAGGGGGATAAATCTCCTTGAGATTGAAATTTTTATTCCCATTATTTTTTGTGACAAGTGTAGCTTTTGGATGGGATTCCTTTAACCACTTTCCCCCTCTTAAAGAGACATACCATCCTGTCTCGACCCATAACTCTTTGGCACAAGAACTTTTCGATCAAGGACTCTTAGCGATTTACGCGTTTAATTACGATCAGGCCGTTGCCTTTTTTGATCGCGCTTCCCAATTCGATCCAGAGCTTGCAATGGCTTTTTGGGGAATGGCGCTAGCGCTCGATGAGTCATTAGATCAATTTGTGACTCAAAACCACGCGACCCTGACCTATGAGTTGGCGCAAAAAGCACTCTCTCTTTCTCAAAAAGCTACCCCTCAGGAAAAGGCCTATATCGAGGCCCTACAATCTCGATTTTCGTTAAATCCCAAGGACGATAGAAATAAATTGAGAGCCGCCTATACAAAGGCAATGGCGCACGTTGTAGAGCTTTATCCAGATGACAGGGATGCAGCGACCCTTTATGCCGAGGCGATGATGGATGAGTTGAAGTGGGACTTTTGGACCCCTGAACAAAAGCCAAGAGAGGGTACTTTAAAAATCATCACGCTCCTTGAAGGGATTCTGCATAACGATCCCTACCACGTCGGTGCTAACCATTATTATATCCATACGTTGGAAAATTCCCCCTTTCCGCAACGAGCGCTTATGGCGGCGATCCATCTGGACAGTCTTGCCCTATCACATTGGGGGCATCTACTCCACACCTCTTCCCATATCTATATGCGGGTCGGGGCCTATGAAGAGGCAGTGGCTGTCAATGTGCGGGCCATAAAAGCGGACCGCTCTTATGTGGCTAAACATGGGATAGAGGGGCAATATCCTTTAAAATACTCAGCCCACAACCTCTTTTATTTGACCATTACGTATCTATGGCAGGAGAGATTTGATGAGGCGTTAGCAACAGCGTTGGATGTCAAAAAATTAGTTGAACCCTTCTTTTATGATGCTCCCTCTATGGAGTTCAATCTTCTCCTCCCTATTCAAGTCTATCTCTACTTTAACAAGTGGGATAAGATCCTTGCACTCCCTCCTCCAAAAGCACTTAATGGGATGGAGCGCCCGTTTCAAACATTTGCTGTAGCTTTCGCCCATGCTAAGCAAGGAGAGTTAGAAAAGGCGAAAGAGTTGCGTGCGCAGTTTCTCGAACAAGTCGATCACTACTTTGCGATGAGAAAAATTAAGGCTGACTACCCCACTCAATTATTTACCCTAGGGGATCTTCTGTTACAGGCAGCCATTGCGCAGCTTGAAGGGAATATGGAGCAGGGGCTTTCCTCTCTTAAAAAAGCAGTCGCGATACAGACCCAAAATTTTGGTGTTTTTACTTGGACCTACCCGATCGCACAAACGTTAGGTGCCTACCTCATAGAAATGAAACAATACGATGAAGCTGAAAAAGTCTTTAGAGAGATTTTAGAAATATATCCCCGTAATGGGCGCTCCCTTTTCGGCCTCTTCCAAAGCCTCAAGCTCCAAGACAAGCCCACCTATATGATCGAGCGCGAAAGCAAAGAGGCTCTCCGCTTCGCCTCCCACCCCCTCTCCAACCTTTAACTTGTAGAAAAAAGCGATACCACCTCTCGTGAACGAGCCCGAGCCCGTGCCCGAAAAAAAATATTTTGAGTGGAAAAACTGGACGGTTGTTTGTTGGAGAGAAAGGTTGGTCAATGAAAGGGGTGAATGCAGAGAGAGCCGGCGGCGAACCGCCGGCAACTTATAACTACTTCTTAGGAGGCTTTGGGCTTCCTGGCTTATCTTTCTTGGTCATATTAGCTATACCAAATTATAAGTTTCAGCAAATGTCCTCGAGACCCACCTCTCAGATACATCTGCTTCTGATCCACATTGTGTGCGAATGCCTTTTTTTGTGAAACCGTTTTTTTTTTAGGCGTAATGGCAGGCTACGAAGTGATTCGACTTAATTTCTCGCCATTGAGGCATCTGCTGTGTGCAGAATGGAGTCGCTAAAGGACATCGGGAGGAAAAGGGGCATCCTGAAGGGGGAGTAAGTGGGTTGGGGACCTCCCCTTTTAAAAGGATGCGTTGTCGTTTTTTTTCCACGACGGGGTCGGGAATGGGGATGGCGGAGAGGAGGGCTTTGGTATAGGGGTGAAGAGGGTCCTTATAGAGCGCATCGCTTGGTGCGAGTTCCATTAACTGCCCCAGATACATCACAGCGACCCGATCGGAAATGTATTTAATCATCGAAAGATCGTGGGCGATGAAAAGAAAGGTGAGACCAATTTGCTCCTGTAGCCGCTTCAATAAATTGACGATCTGTGCTTGGATAGAAACATCGAGGGCAGAGATCGGTTCATCGCAGATAATAAATTCTGGCTCTACGGCAAGCGCACGCGCAATTCCGATACGCTGCCGCTGTCCGCCGCTAAATTCATGGGGAAAGCGGCTCAGATGGTTTGGATTGAGGCCCACAAAGGAGAGCAGTTCCTCAATTCTTTTTTTTCGCACCGCTCCGGTCGCTAAGTGGTGGATATCGAGGGGCTCACCAATGATCTCTTGAACTGTCATCCGGGGATTTAATGAGGCATAGGGATCTTGAAAGATGATCTGCATCCGGCGGCGGATCTGTTTGAGCTCCGTCGGTGTGAGCGATTGCAGATCGATCCCGTCAAAAATAACCCTTCCTCCGCTGGGTTCATAGAGTCGAATGAGGGTACGGCCGACTGTCGTTTTTCCGCAGCCACTTTCACCTACCAATCCCAGGGTTTCACCAGCGTAAATTTTTAAATTCAGCCGCTGTATGGCCTTGAACGATTTTTTTCCAATCGTGAACTCCTTGCTCAGATCTTGAATATCAACCAGAATTTTTTTCATCGCGCTTTATTAACCAACAGGCGGCTTGGTGATGGGGTTCTACATACTCTAAGGTAGGGCGATTGTTTTTGCAAATGCGCATTGCAAATGGGCATCGGGGACAGAAAGAGCACCCTTGAGGAGGAGCCATTAAATTAGGTGGAGTCCCATGGATCGGCACCAGCTCTTTCCCCTTTAGGCATATCGAGGCGGGGGACGGAACGGATAGGCCGATCGTATAGGGATGGCGCGGCCTCTGATAAATCTGTTCCACCGTTCCCGATTCGATGATCTCTCCACTGTACATGACGAGAACACGGTCACACATGCCGGCAACAATCCCCAAATCATGGGTGATCAAAATGATGCTTGTTTCCATTTTGCCCTGGATCTCTTTCATGAGCTCAAGGATTTGGGCTTGGATGGTCACATCGAGCGCTGTGGTGGGTTCATCCGCAATCAGCAATTTAGGATTGCATGCTAGGGCGATGGCAATCACCACTCGTTGTCTCATCCCACCACTGAATTGATGGGGAAATTGGTTGGTTCGCTTTTCGGGATCGGCAATACCGACCCACTTTAACATGGCGATGGCGCGCTCTTTTGCGTCATGGTGGGAGAGGGCGTGGTGTTTCAATAATCCCTCCATGATCTGTTTGCCGATACGCATGGTCGGATTGAGCGAGGTCATTGGATCTTGGAAAATCATCCCCATTTCCTTCCCCCGGATCCTCTCCCACTCTTTCTGAGAGCTATTAAGGATATTTCTCCCTTCAAAAAGGATCGTTCCTTGCTCGATCTCACCGGGAGGGACCGGAATCAATCCCATCACAGCTTGAGCGGTCACGCTCTTTCCACATCCTGATTCGCCGACAAGAGCAATGGTTTCCCCTTTCTCGATGGAAAAAGAGACATTTCTCACGGCGTGGACTTTGCCAAGATAGGTGCGAAATGAGATCGATAGATCTTTGATTTCTAACAAAGGCATGAAAATTATTTCCTTAATTTGGGATCCAAAGCATCACGCAAACCATCCCCCACCAAATTAAAAGCCAACATGGTCAGACTGATAAAAATAGCAGGGAAAAAAAGTCTCCAGGGATAGTAGCGCATCGCAGGTAAGCCATCACTTGCCATGGTCCCCCAGCTTGCTATCGGAGCCTGCACCCCAAGACCTAAAAAGCTTAAAAAGGCCTCTGTGAAGATGGCGATTGGGATAGTGAATGTCATCGTGACAATAATAGGTCCCATCGCATTGGGTATAAGATGCTTGAACAAAATCCTTTTTTGGCTGGCTCCAAGGGCTGTGGCCGCCAATATATACTCCTGCTCTTTCAATTGAAGAAGCTGACCTCTCACAATGCGAGCCATCCCAATCCAACCGGTGATGGTTAATGCAATGAGGATCGGAATCAACCCCGATCCCATCACGACCATCAACATGATCACTACTAACAGATAGGGGATGGCATAGAGAATATCGGCGATCCTCATCAATAAATTGTCTAATTTTCCTCCGGTAAGAGCGGCCACTCCACCCCATAAAATACCGATAAAAAGATCGATCACGGCTGCGCTGATCCCGACAAATCGGGAGATCTGAGCGCCACATGCCGTGCGGGCAAACATATCTCTTCCCAAGTCATCGGTACCGAACCAATATTCTTTGGAGGGGGATTGATTTTTTGCGACTAAGTTTGTTTCATAGTAGCGGTGTGGGGTTAGCAGCGGGCCAAAAAGAGCGAAGCAGGAGAGCAATAAAAGAGTGATTAAGCCAAAGAGAGCCACCGAATTGCCACGCAGTCGCCTCCACACATCTTGCCAGAAGCTTAAAGAGGGGCGTGCGATCTCCTCTTTCAAATGGCTCTCTTGCTCTAATGGGAGAAACAGATCAGCATCCACATGTTTCATCCTTGACTCCCCACTCCTGTATACAGGACAATTTAAAAAGCATTCTAGAGCAATATTTCGATTGGAACAAGTTTAGAAGATTTTTTTCTTTTTTTCGTGAACGTTCTCTAATCGCGTTCATGTCAATAGCTTTTCGTTATTTATTTGGGGCTGAGTGAGGACAGTAATAGCAATAAATGATTTTTTTTATTAATTCACAAGAAATATTAAACAAACTAAAATAATCGATGTTTTTAATTAAAAAACGGCTTTATTTTATGGCTTATTTAGAACCCGTGTACCAATCATTACAACAAAATAGCAGGCCCCCAGCCTATCACGATATCATTTGTGCCAAATCGTATGTGGGTCAGATGAGAGGAGCCGCTATCTCTGATTTGAGCAAAAAGATGGGAAGTTCGTTGAGGTCTCTGCACTGTGGTCATAAAGGTCAGGAAGCGGCAGTCATGGTGGCTGTTTTTACTTTAGGTTTATTTCTTGTTATGTTTGCGATCAATTGTGTTGCCTCCCTATGTGCTGGACACATAGATAAATTTGCTCTTATATGTGGAGTAGCAGGCGCACCGTGTGGCGGCTTCTTCATCATAGCGCTTATTATCTATATCATTTCGACAATCATTTATCTCCGGGAAACGCTCACAAGTGAGACAGCTCAAACCCTTGTTGATCGAGCCCATCAAGAGAATACCCAAGCGATCGAAGATCTAGAGGTGGCACAAAGAAAACTGGAGACGACTTCTCAACACAATCAAATCGAATTAGCAAGAAGAAAGGAGCTATTTCCAAAGATTGAGGCAACGAAGGTCAAAAAAAGAACTAATTCTTCACATCGCAGTGAGAGATGCGATTAGGGGGCGAAGCTGCTGCACAAGATAGAGAGGGCAATTGAGAAGATCCCCATCTTTTTTAGATTTAAAGGGGAGCAGCGAATGGAGAATGGAGGTTGGTAGGTTTCATTGTAAACCTTTAAACTTTTTTTCTTTGAGGAATTGCCTGCTTTAACTTCGAGAGGATAGATGAAGCCCTCTTGCTCGAGGATAAAATCGATTTCCGCTTTCCCCTCACTCGTCCAATAGAATAAAGGGTACTGATTGTGAGCCAGTTCTTGAGCTACATAATTTTCGACAATGGCGCCACGAAATTCTTGAAAGAGCTCATTACCATGAAGTAGGGCTTTTGCTGAGAGTTAGAGAGCGCCCAGTAAACCGACATCCACAAGAAAAATTTTAAATGCATTGTGTGTTTCATGGGCTGATAGTGGGATTTTGGGAGTCGTGATGAGCTTAGCCTTGTAGATCAGACCAGCTTCAACAAGCCATTGCAATGCGACTTCAAATTCTTTTGCCCTCCCCCCTTCACGAATAGCAGAGTAGAGAAATTTCTTATTTTCTCTGGCAAGTTGACCTGGAATCGATTCCCAAACTTGATTGATCTTCAAGAGGTGCTCTTTAGGGGCATGTTTGGCAAAATCTAAACTATAGGCACTTAGAATGGCTCTTGGATCTTGCGCACTTGTGTTACATTTTGCGAGGCGGCATACTCAGCAACGCCTCTGGCATCCCACCTACAAATAAATACTCTTTAAAATGGGTGAGCAATTTTTCATGCAGATTCGCAGGAAGAGGCTCTGGATGATTTTGCTCTTCGATGAACTCTTTTAAACGATTCTCATTGATGGCCCCGAGAAATTCAAAAAAACTCAAGGGATAAAGGGTTAAAAACTGGACTTTTCCCACAGGAAACCCTTTGACATGGATGAGTTTGACTCCTAGCAGAGAACCAGCAGCTACAATCGGGTATTCCGGAGTCTCTTCATAGAAATATTTAAGACTATTGAGGGCATTGGGGCATTCTTGCACCTCGTCAAATATAATTAGAGTTTTCTCAGGAAGAATTTCGGCATTGATTTCGATTGTTATCGCTTTCAGTATGGTTTTTGGATCAAGCGCTCCTTCAAATAATTGACATATCCGAGGATTATTTTCAAAATTCAGATAAACGGTATTTGTATATTCCCGCTTTCCAAATTCCTTTAAAATAAATGTCTTCCCCACTTGCCTGGCGCCCATAAGAAGGAGTGGTTTCCTTCTCTCTGCCGCTTCCAGGCAATGAGGTCTTCCATAATTTTTCTCTGCATTCTCTAATCTTACCCTTTTTACATTTTTTCGTTCCAAAAAATGTTAAGAATCACATTTTTTCGTTCCAAAAAATGTAAAACCTTCCCTTTTTGCAGGGATTATTTACCCGAATACCTTTTTTTAATGCGAGGGTCGATCCAACAGTAAGCGATATCGACAAGAAAAATAGCGGTAAGGAGGATCAAACTGTAAAAAACAGTGATCCCCATAATCACGGTGTAATCACGATTGGTGATACTGTTGATGAACCACTGACCAAGACCCGGAATCCCAAAAATTTTCTCGATGATAAAGCTCCCTGTTAAAATATTGGCCGTTACAAGCCTAGATAGGTAACAACGGGAAGAATTGCATTGCGCAATCCATGCTTGATGATGACAATCAAATCGCTTAAACCTTTTGATCGTGCCGTTTTGATATAATCCATCGTAAGGACTTCTACCATGTTGGCGCGGGTCAGGCGGGCGATAAAAGCGGTAGGAAGTGCCGCCAGTGCTATTGCGGGCATGATCGATTGTTTGAAAGTTCCCCACCTTGCGACGGGAAGGAGATCGAGCTTGATCGATAGAAGGTATTGTAAAAAGGCCGCCAAGATAAAGCTCGGCACCGAAATGCCGATGACAGCCACAACCATGCAGGTATAATCTTGCCACCGATTTTGTTTTAAGGCGGCAATGGTTCCTAGCAGAATTCCAGACGATATCGCGAGCAGCATCGCCTCGAGGCCTAAAGTGGCCGAGACAGGGAAACCGTTATTGATAATATCGTTTACCGTTCGGGCCTTGTATTTGAAGGAAGGGCCCAGATTCCAGGTGACAATCCCTTTAAGATAGTTCCCATATTGAATATACCAGGGATCATTGAGTTTGTAGTGCTCATAAAGAGATTGGAGAATCTCCTTAGGAAGCGCTTTTTCTTGGGTGAACGGATCGCCTGGAATGGCTTTCATGAGAAAAAAAGTGACGGTGATGATGACCCACAGGGCAAAAAGATTGGCAAGGAGGCGTTTGATAATATAGCTGGTCATTGTGTGTGGGGAGTTATATATGCTTTTTTAAAGTCAACGGTTCCCAATGGGGAGAGATAAACACCATGGACATACGGTTTTTTTAAATAGCCAGACATGAGAAAATAGATTGGAATCACGGGCATTTCAGAAATGAGCAATGCTTCTGCTTGATGCAATAAATGGGCCCTTTTCTGCCGATCCCGCTCCTGTTCTGCACCATCTAGTAGGGCGATATAGCGGGGATCTTCCCATCCTGTGTCATTATTCCCTCCCATTTCTGGGTCATTTTTATATTTAAAGGGCTCTAGAAAGGAGATCGGATCATTGAAATCTCCAACCCAACCCATACGTCCGATCTCAAAGTCCTGCTTGCTTATTTTTGAAAGATAAACCTTCCAATCGAAATGGAGAAGCTCGACATTGATTCCAAGCACCTTCTTCCATTGCTGTTGGATCGCTTGGGCAATTTTTTGGTGTTCCCGGTTTGTATTGTAAGTCACTGTCAGAACAGGAAATTGCTCCCTTGTCAGGCCAAGCTCCTGTAAACCTTTTTCAAAGAGAGCTTTCGCACCTTCAACATCCCCATCTTTGAAAAAATCACTGGGAGACCATCCCGTCATTGGTGGCACGATGCAGGTGGCTGGGATCTGCCCCGCTTGTGTGATATGTTCTACAATCTCATGTCGATTGATAGCATAGCTGAGCGCTTTACGGATTGTAAGATGATTGAGAGGGTAGCGTAGAGTGTTCAACTTGTAGTAATAGACAGCATTAGCAGGATAGAAAGAGGCGATCCCCTCTTTTTTTAAGGCGGGGATAAACTCCGGAGGCAGATTGGAGAGGGGAGAGCCTGCCCAGTCAAGTTCCCCCATTTCATACATGTAGAACTCAGTTGTCGTGTCATCGATCATCGTCAGATCGATCTCGTCAAGCTTCACCTCGCTTTTATCCCAATACTGAGGGTTAGCAACAACGACAATTTCACTCTCATGCTCCCATTTTTTGAGACAAAAAGGGCCATTGCTGACGTAACGAGGCCCTGCTTCATCGGACCACTCCTCATATTTCTGTGCAATGAGCCGATTCACAGGATAAAATGTGGGAAAGGCAACCAGCTCTAAAAAATAGGGTGTCGGAAATTTTAAATGGACGATGAGAGTCTTCTCATCGGGTGCCTCTACACCGAGTTGACTCATCGGCAGCATCCCATTTTTAATCTCTTCGGCGTTTTTAATCACATAGAGCTTGTAGGCAAATTGTGAGGGGAATTGGGGATCGAGCATGGTTTGCCAAGCATATAAAAAATCGGTGGCACTCACTTTGTCACCGTTTGACCAGTGGCTTTCCCGTAATTTAAAGGTGTAACTCTTCCCATCTTCAGAAAGAAGGATCTGTTCAGCGAGGGCGGGATGGGGGAGGTGGTCCTTTTCGATCCGGGTAAGGCCTTCAAAAAGCATCAAGAGGACGTTCATTGAGGTGGAGTCGGTCGCTTTACGGGGATCGAGAGTTGGGGGTTCGGTATAAATATTTAAGCGGAGCAGTTGCTTGTTTTCTTCCCGCTTGTGTTGGTTTGTGCAGGCCGTTGCTAGGAAAATAATGGCTAAGCCAAGACTCCATTTTCGAAACATAGGGGAATCATACCCCATCCTGTATGGAGTGTCCACTAGGATCAATCAGCGCACAGCAATCCCGCCGGTCGATTCCATCGAGTACGCTTGATAAAAGTTTTCGTAAACTTTTTTTATATCACAGAGAACACAGAGCCGGCCAAGCCCACATACGCGGGCCCTGGCCGATCGCTATCGCTTGTGCGCGACTGCACACAAACGATTAACTTTGTGTGCCCTGTGGTAAAAAAAACCGCATAAAATTGTTAGCGGAATTGCTGATCAGCGCAGGTGAAGAAAGTGTGTCACTTCGTGATAACCGGCTGGCTCGCTCTTTAAAAAATCTTGACCTAATGATCGTAAATGTATAGGCTAATTTTTGTTTAACGGAGGTATGTTATGGTTTTTTCTCTTTGTACTCGATCCTGCTGTCCTAGCCATGTTGGAAATGAACTTGGAACACGGGAACATATTGCTAATTTTGCAGACATTCTTACAGGTTTAGTGCTCCTCATATTAGCTGGTTTAATGTTGTCAGGTGGCATGCCCGGCAATGTAAAACTGATGCTAACATTTGGTGTACTTGGAGGCTTACAGTGTTCCCCGCTTTTAAAATATGTTGAAGTGGGTTGCCGAGCCATAAGACATAAAATGCCTTAAACAGGCAATAAGAAACTGTCCTAAAACCTGCTTTCAGAAGAGATAGTTGATATTTTCGAGCAGATTTTACAACGTCAAAAGAGGGCAATATCGGGACGATGATTCTGGCATCCAATCTGCGATTATCTATCGCAGATTGGGTTCGTTAATTTAAAGAGAGGTCCTCGGGGATCATGGAGAGGGTGGCGTATTTGCCGCCGAGTTCTCGAAGTCAGAGTTTGCCACAGTTTTTCAGGCTCAACGTCAAAAATATGTCTAGAGGTCGCCGGGTAGATAAACCACCCGCCATCGAGAAATTCTCTCTCCAATTGTCCCCCTTGCCAACCGGCATATCCAAAACAGAGGCGTAAGTTAGGCCCATTGGTATCAACAATGGCCTCTTGCAGAAATTGCAAATCCCCACCGAGATAAACACCTTCACAGATTTGAATCGTCTGCTCCGGGATACTCGCAGAAGAGTGAAGGAGCATCATCTGATTGGTCTGCACAGGACCTCCTGCGCGAATGCTGACGCGGGGGTTGTTCAATTGATTCATCGTCAAAATCTCCTCGGGCAGCTCCAGATCTAACTTCTTATTGATGATGATCCCAAAAGAGCCGTTAGGGCTGTGTTCACAGATCAAAAGAACGCTGCGGAAAAAAATTCCCGATTCCACATCAGGGGTGGCGATCAAGAAAGTTCCTTTTTCCAAATGGGAGTAGGGGATCGATTCCATAATTATTTTTCACAATAACTGCGGCAGCGAATTTCTGAATACTAATTTCCTCTACACTGCAGGGCAGTGACCATTAAAAAAGAAATTTTAGAAGCATTCACGTTCGCAAAATAAAATTTATTTTTGACTTGTCAGAATCTTGATCTACCTGGCAGCGCTCCGGCAGTTAAAAGAAGTTTTTTAATGATCAGTGCTCTGCTCTGCATTGATTATGGGTGCGTTTCCACTGCCTGTTAAATTGATAGAGGAGGCCATAATTATTAATATCATTCATAATGGCGCGCAGTTGCGCCAAAAGTGTGGTGAATTGGACATAGAAGGAGTCGCTATTGATTAAGTGAGAGACACTTCCATTCCCATTGGCCATCTGGTCGGTTAGTAACCCAAGACTTTTCAAAGCTATCACCCATACGCTCAACTAAGTGAGTTTCTTGGGCAGTGGTGAAAAAAAGTTCCGCCCGTGCGGCAGCTAGAGTCAGCCGATCAGAGGCAGCAGCGATTTTTTCTGTCACATCAATAGAGCAGGCTCTCTCCATAAACTTTTCGATATGGGAAGAGGCTCTTGCAAAGGATTTTAGGGCAAGGTTGAAATCACGATCATTGGATTTAATAAAATGGGAGAAATCCTCCATGCTGGTTTGCAGCGTGTTGGCAACAGAGCTGAGTTGATTTAGGGTCCGATCGAGCTTGTCGTTCGATTGAGCGACTAAAACCTGGGAAGTGATATTTTCAGCAGGGGAGACCCCTTGGGGTGTTGCCTTGGGAATGATCGAGATCGATCTCTCTCCTAAGAGACCGGAGGTGGCAAATAAAATTTGGTCATAGGAATAGATTTTTACAGAGGAATCTACCGCCAAAACCAGTTCATAAACATAGAGATTCCCTTCGGCATCAGCAAGGGCTTGCTGCCGATTTTTATTTCTCTGATGGCGATCACTTCCCCTACCGGTCTTCCTGCATAGGTCACGCGAGAGCCCGTTGTGACCTTATCAATGTTTGTGAACAGAACTCGGAGCTGCACAGCTCCATCTCCTACGCTCGGTTTTAAAAACATCACAAGCCAAATTAAAAGGGCGATGGCCACTACGATGAAGAGACCTAGCCAAAAGGCTTTTATTTTATCTCCCATAACTACCTATGCTATTGGGTATTGAGTTTTTTAAAAAATTTTGAACCAGTGGATCCTTTATTGTAATAAATTCCTCTTTTGTTGCGATATAGGGGATTTTACCATCATGGCTTAGCGCGATCCGGTCGGCTACATGGAGGGCGGTGCACAAATCGTGTGTCACAACAAGGCTTGTCGCATCCAATTCTTTTTGGATTTGTAAAATCAGATCGTTGATCTGCATCGCGGTGATCGGATCGAGGCCAGCAGTGGGTTCATCATACAGAAGGATCTTGGGACGGTACACAATGAGACGCGCTAAGGCTGCCCTTTTTACGCATCCCGCCTGAAAGATCGGAGGGTAATAATTCCTCAGTCCCCTCTAATCCCACTTTTGCCAGCGTTTCAAGGACTTTATCTCGGATCTCCTTTTCAGAAAAATGGTTGTGTTGCCGTAAATAGAAGGCTGTGTTTTCTTTGATCGTCATCGAATCAAAGAGGCCGAGGCTTGAAATAACATCCCCATCTCTTTGATCTGTTGATAAAAATCTCCCCCTTAAGTTGGGTAAGGTTGATCGAATTGATAAAAATCTCCCCCGAATCGGGTCTTTCAAACCGATCATTTGCCGCAGCAATACGCTTTTACCTGTACCTGAGCGGCCTAAAATAACAACAGTTTCTCCATCAAGGACTTCTAGATTAAGACCTTTGAGAACCTGTTTTTTGCCGTAGTTTTTATATAGATCGCGGACGCGGATGATCCTTTTTGAACTGCTCCACAAAAGAGAGATGTAACATATTAAGCCCTACTGTCAAAATGAAATTAATGATCAAGATGTAGGTATAGCAAATGACGACGCTTCTGGTGATAGATAATCCCACTCCCGCCGCCCGCCCTTTTCCCCCGTGTCGTAATTCCTTTGTAGCAGGAGATAGTACTGATAATAAAGCCAAAGCAAATAGCCTTGATGATCCCGGTCCAAACGTCGAAAGGATGGATATTCTCGGCATCGGATCAAAATAACCCTGCCTTGTCATGCCAAAAACATGGACCGAGATCAGATAACATCCGAAAATCCCCATAATGGCACTAAAAATGATTCAGAGCGCGGGAAGCATGGTAACGCCACCGATGATTCGTGGAGCGATCAGGTAGCGGAGGGGGTTAACCGCCATCGATTTTAGCGCATCAATCTGTTCAGTCACCTGCATGGTCCCTAATACGGCAGTCATTGAGGAGCCTACCCTTCCAGTGACCATGAACGCTGTCAAAACAGGACCGATTTCAGTGAGCATGCTCTTGCCCACAAGGAGGCCGGTCGCACTGGCAAGTCCCTTATCGCCGAGCTGATAGAAGGATTGGGCCGCCAAAACCAGGCCTGTAGAAAATCCTGTAATGGCAACGACGGGAATCGTAAGCACACCGATTTGAAATAATTGATCAAGAATGAGGGTCCATGCGGGAGGCCTTTTCAGAGTCGCCCATAGCGCGCGAAAGACAAAGAGGGCCCAATATCCTACTCCATAAAAGGCAGCACTGAGACGTTCGGCATAATAATGCATTTGAATCGGGTTTGCAAAAGTATTAAGATTTATTTTCTTGAACATGCCCGAGCCCGAGCTCGTTCACGAAATATATTATCACAAGATCTTTGCCCTGTAAAATCGGTATTGCTTATTTGCAAAAAAATCTCATCTAAGTATGCTCTAGTGGCTGTCAACTTGATTTATGGGATAAGGATATGAAATATTGCACTTCAGTTTCTCAGACCCGTCGTTGGAAAACACGGGAAGTCATGGTTGGAAATGTCGGTGTGGGTGGAGATAACCCAATACGGATCCAGTCGATGACGACCTCTGACACTAGAGACGTCGACGCTACAGTTGAGCAGATCATCCGTTTGGCTGACGTCGGTTGTGAAATTGCCCGTGTCACTGTTCAGGGAAAAAAAGAGGCAGAGGCCTGCGCGGGTATTAAAGAGGGGTTGGTGAAGAGAGGGTACACGATACCTTTGGTGGCCGATATCCATTTCTATCCGCCCGCTGCTATGCTGGTAGCTGAATATGCAGATAAAGTGAGGATTAATCCTGGCAATTTTGTGGATAAACGGGCCTCTTTCCAAAAAATCATTTATGACGATACTAGTTACCGAGAAGAACTCGAAAGACTTGAGGAAAAATTTTCTCCGCTAGTTGAAAAATGTAAGCGATTAAAAAAAGCGATGCGGATCGGGACCAACCATGGCTCTCTCTCCGATCGCATTATGAACTATTATGGCGACAGCCCACGAGGCATGGTGGAATCGGCACTCGAATTCACAAGGGTGTGTCGCAAACTCGATTACCACGACATTATCTTTTCCATGAAAGCGAGTAACACCCAAGTCATGATCGAAGCGTATCGGCTTCTGGTGGCTGAGATGATCAAATTAGGTTGGGATTATCCCCTTCATTTGGGTGTTACAGAGGCAGGGGAGGGGGAAGATGGAAGAGTGAAGTCATCAATTGGAATCGGATCTCTCTTGCTGGATGGTCTTGGAGATACGATCCGGGTCTCATTAACCGAAGACCCTTGGCTTGAAATCGATCCGTGCAAACGTTTGGTTGCCTTTGCCCAATCCTATGAAGGAAAAGGGATTACCTCTTTTGAAGAGAAGGGGCGGATCCTTGGAAAATTTGAGCGTCGCCCTGCAGCGATTGAGTCTCCCCTTCATCGCGATGGAAGTGTTGTTGTCACGGTTTCTGAGGAGGAGATCGCCGCCCCCAGTTTTTATTCCGATTTGGGGTGTAAAATGCAGTTGAACCGTCCGATTAAAGATTCAGGCACTGTCGATGCTATTATCACTGCTTCCACCCATCCTAAACTTGCCAAATTGAAAGAAATCGGTATTGGCATTGTGGCGAATCCCCACATTGTGTCAGAGGATGAAAAGAGCTATTTGCCCCTGTTGAAAAACAAACCTTCCTTTACTGTTTTCTCTCCCTCTTCAAATTATCTCCACAATAGCCGTAAATTTTTTGAATGGCTAAAGCTCCACCGTATAGATGTGCCAGTTCTCCTCGATTTCCGTTATAGTTGCAGTGAGCAAGATCTGGTCATTGCGGCTGCTGCTGAGTACGGCTCTTTGCTTTGTGATGGATTAGGAGAGGGAATCATTCTTCGTGCTCCTATTTCGTTGGTCAGTAGAAGATCTCTCTCATTTGCGATTTTACAGGGAGCGAGGATGCGCTCCTCTAAAACCGAATTTATCTCATGCCCTGGATGTGGCCGTACCTTATTTGATCTGCAGACGGTCGCTGCAAAAATTCGGCTCAGAACGGCGCACTTACCTGGTGTGAAGATCGCGATCATGGGATGTATCGTCAATGGTCCGGGGGAAATGGCGGATGCCGACTTTGGTTATGTGGGATCTTTACCGGGCAAAATCGATCTCTATGTGGGTCGGGAACGGGTCGAGAAAAATATCCCTATGGAGGAGGCAGACGAGCGTCTTGTCTCATTGATCAAGCAGCACGGCCGTTGGTCGGAGCCTTGATTACTTAACCTGAGTTTGGGGTTTATCTTTCTCATAATCAGAGGGCTTTTTTGAGCGCAAATTGCGATTTTTTGCGATGATCATAGCCGTAGGCGCTATTTTCAAGCAAAAAAGCTCGATTTGCGCCAAAAAAGGCCCTGAGGATGAGGAAGATCAACCCAAAACTCAGGTTAATTAGGATTTTCAATGACCAATGTGTTAGTCGAGGGCGTGTAATCTGCATCAAAGAGGCTATTGATCTCTTGTTTGATCTCTTGCCCAAACGACCTCAATTGGGCTATTTCCTCCAGCAGCTGCCTTCCTGATTGATTTTGCTTCATTACTTTTTGATTATGAAGTTGTTTAGCTGCGATCTCTGGAGGGATTTGCTTCCATTTTTGATAATAGGCTTCCCGTTTTAGTTGTAATTGTTCCGGTGTAGTATCTCCTAGATCAGAAACCCTTTCTCTCAGGAATGCCTTTTTCGCTTCAGGATCGCGCTCTAATCTATTGACTTCAGCCTGATGTGCCTCTAATTCCCACTTTTCCTCTCTAGTAAGAGGTTGCATTTGTAATGGTGATTTCAAGGGTTCAGGTATGTTGGCGCTCGCTGCCTCTTGAGAAGGAGGGGTTGGGGCCTTCCGTTTTTGGGCCGATTTAATCGCATAGGCCGCAAGTAGGTCAATAACAACATATGCCCCGACCAAACAAAATCCGGCAATGGCAAAACCAGGAAAACCGATGCAAAATAGGGCGATGGAGAGGGCTAAGACAACGACTGCGAAAGTGATCGATGCAATAAGCGCCACCTTCTGCCACGTTCCATTTGGTTTTAAAGGACACGAGGGAGAGGTAGGTATGGGACCAGATTTGAAATAACTTGTTATTGAATACATAAAAATAGTTAATTATTTACCTAGAAATTATAAAATATTTTTTAATTTTTGTAAATAAATATTTTTTGATTTTAATAACTCGATAGAGTGAGGAATTACCGCTTTAGTAGCAGTTCCCGCCAGTCGATTCCATCGAGTAGGCTTGATAAAAGTTTTCGTAAACTTTTTTATATCACAGAGAACACAGAGCGCACAGAGCCGGCCAGCCCGCATACGCGGGCCATGGCCGATCGCTATCGCTTGTGCGTGACTGCACACAAGTGATTAATTCTGTGAGTTCTGTGGTAAAAATAACCGCATAAAATTGCCGGCCGGGAATTGCTGCTTTATTGCCTGTTCAACGTTATTTAAACCCTAAGCCCTTCAAAGTAAGCTGATTTCTAGGTTCAACGAGGTTAATTTCGAGTTTATTGTTGTTTCTTCCCTTTCAAGCTTCGCTATTTCATTATTCTGTTCGAATTTTAGGTTGAGTTGCTCGAAGGTATTTTCATTAAAGGTTTGTTTCTGAGAAGACTCTTCCAATTGTTTCTTCTTCGCAATTATCTTGTTCTGGCAATCAAAATAGTAGTAGCGCGTCTGTTCTAATACGCCTTTCAACTGCTCCTTTACATCTTTCAACTGCCTATTAATATTTTCCAATTCTTGCCCCGCTCTGAGATCTTTTTGTTCCAACTCAACACGCTCCTTTTTAACTGCATCCACTTGACTTTCATAGTTTTGCTGCGCCTTTTTAGTGTTCGCTTTCTTTGCTCTTAACTGTGCTCTACGCTCTGCATCAGTTTCCTTTCCTATATCGAATGAGAGGTCTGTACTATGGGTATCACATTCATTAACCATCTCAGCCTCTTCACTCTGAGACCTTGCATTTATCCTTATGTCTTTTGCAATAGTTTGTCGGTGCTGGTCTAATGCGGCTCTTTGCGATTCTAATTCTTCTCTCTCTCCTTTAAGTTTCGCCTGCAGCTTCGTAAACGATTCCTCTTGAGTCAATGATTTGCTGGGTTCAATTACCTCAGTTTGAGCTAACTCTTCAATCCTTTCTGGTTGTGTAAAGGTTTGTTGAGTGTGCATAGGGGGTTGAGTCGTTACTGCAGGCGATTGTAAAAAAGGAGGCGCAACGGTCGCAGCTTTTGCTGCCTGATGCGCTTTCACACACTTAATGATAGAGCCAATAAGAAGATCAGCAACAACTACGACTCCAATACCGCAACCAATGAGCGCTATCAAAGGCAATATCTTAAGAACAACGAGTATTCCCAATACTACAGCAGTAATAGTTGCAAGCGTCTCCAGAACTGCAACCCATTTTTCTGCTTTTCCTTTCGGTAATAAGGGGGTAGATCCTTGGATGGGCTCATGTGCTAAAGCTAATGCAGTATAAACCATAATTCAACCTATTAAATAAAATATTATTCTATTTTAAACGATTTCATAATAAAAATAAATAAAAAAATATAACTGTTTAGTAGTAAGGTTAAAAATACATGATTTATTGAGTTAAATGATCCAATAAAATCTTCATTTCTTTGCAAAATCTTTAAAAAAGAGGGGTTATTAGTAACCTGAGTTTTACGCCGTGTGCAAAGGGGTTAGTAGGACTTATACCATTTTAGGATGACTTTGCCCCCATTGGAAGTGAGGCCATTGAGAGAGCCTCCGTAGTCGGCTTCGAGAAAAAAGTCGCGGATGAGTCGGGTTTGGATAAGAACTGAGTCGTAGTTGCCTGAGAGGCTTTTATTGATACCTACAAATGTACCTTGAGATAAGTATTTACCGACTTGGAAAGTGAGATCGGCAGAATCGATATCGCAATCCGTAATGCTAAAAACATCAATTCCAAGCCCCTCTTTGATATTTTCGAACGTGCTCGGACCCGTGTATCGCCCCGAGAGCGAAACTAAGATAGTGGCTAACCGGCACGCTTGCATGGGGGAGAGTTCATTGAGGTCTTGTTGAAACAACATCCAGGAAAGGATTTGATTCGTATTCATCGGGGGATTGGAACATAGAGAGAGGTGAGTGTTATCTATCGTTCCCATCAGAACAAGGGAACACGTTAAATGGGGCAGCTCATAATCTCCCTTCAGATCAATATAGAGATCTTTGGGCTCAAGACCGTTGATATGCACCCTTCCTTCGACCAAGCCAAACGTTTGGTTGATCACCTTTAACCGCCCCTCAACTAATCTCAGTTTCCCTTGCACACTCAGAGCATTTTGTTCCCCTCCAATATGGAGGTTACCCTTCCAGGTCGATTCGAGTCCCCGCCCTTCAATGCAGAGAGTGCCGGCCGATTCGATTTCGATATCCCAAAAAAGAGGGATGATCGGTCGGGATGGAAGTATATGATCTTTAACGGGAAGGGGATTTGTATAGACCACCTCAATGATCGGCACTTGCGGGGGCATTTTTGAGGGGATGGCGAGATGACCCTTGGTCAGTTGTGCGCGCCCCTCAATATTGATTTGTCTCAAGCTTCCTGAGAGGAGAATCTCTGCATTCATGGCAGCGGTTAATGGATCGAGGGTGATAATTTGATAATTTCTTGCACTGAGTTCAAAACGGAAGGGGAAGAAGTGCTCAGGATCCCAAGTGATATATCCTGAACCTGTTAAGTCGCCCCCATTTAAATCAGTGGCTTGTAAAGAGCGCACGAGGAGTTGATTCCCCGCTCCCTCCATTTCCATATCAATCTCGTTAAAAAGAGCGCCTGTAATTAAGCTCTCGATCGATCCCCCTTCGTAGCGCACTCGCCCCATGAGATTGGGTGAGTTCCATGTTCCTGTAGCGGTCAAATCCAAATCAATATTACCACGCGCTATTAAGGAAGCATTCTCTAAGAAAGCCAAAAGAGGGTCTATAGAACCTGCGCCCACAATGTGAAAGCTAAATGGGGTCTCTTTATGAATCTGCACATCGTATGGGTGCTGGCTATAGTGCACGGGGAGGGCGTAAGAAAGGAGGAAGGGTTGCTGTCCAAATCCCCAAAATTTCCCCTCTCCTATGAGCATCTCCTCTTTGATCTCTCCTACGAGTTGTAATCTGAGTTTTGGAAAAATCTCGAAGGTAGGATTATCCACGGCAAAATCGGCTACGTTGAGGCAAAACGCATGGGAATTGGATTCGATCGTTCCCTCTAAAGTCATATCTGGTATAAAGAGTTCCTTCCAGGCTAGGTGGTGGGCTTCCAAAGTGTAGCTCGTGCCCTTTTTGTCACAGGAGATGTGACCTCGAGCTTTTCCTTGTAGCATTGAGGCAAAGGGGAGAAAAGAGAATCCCCAATCACAAGATCAAGTTCTCCCAAAATGGCCTTTTCTGAAAGATTGTATTGAAGATGTCCTGCAAGGCATTCACCACTATAATTGCAATTGATCGCTGAGGCGGTGCACATTTCTTTTGAACATAGGAGTTCTGTATCGATCGTAAACGGTCTGTTGAGGAAATTGCCAAGCGCTTTCAGATGGGTGGTTTCGAGGTCGTAGGTGAAGGTGCCATCGATTTGATGGGAGGCAATAGCAGCTTGAAAAAAGGTGGCGTTTACAATTCGATTTTGAGCGATTTCCCCTTCAACACTCCCTTTCCAGTCGGAGCCCTCGCCTTGTAATCTCCCGCGAAAGAAGTTCTTGGGCTCTATAAAGTGCCAGCGAGACGAAATTGGAGGGAGCGGTTGAGATCTTTGGCGGTGGCCATGATTAAGATTTGATCTGATTTTAAATCGCCGTCGAAGGTACTTTCGATCACCATTCCCGTCAGATTGGGGATGGAGCATTTACATCGCACATGACAGATCTCTGCCACAGTTCCCGAGCCAGAAACAGTGAGGGGGGCTTGTTTGGGGAGCAATAGCGATTGAATGGAGAAGGTGTAGCAATCGATCGGAAGAGAGGGGGAGAGAGAAGCCTGCTGTTGAGAAGCGGTATTTTTAAAGACGTATAGAGGAGTTCATTTATTTTCAGTTGAGCCACCGTGAGGCGTCCCCAGAGAAGGGTGGTTGGGACAAATGTGGCTTCTACGTGATTGATAAAAATCTCTCTTTGCAGGGCTTTGTAATGGAGATCCGTTAACGAAACCCAGAAGGGAAATACCATTTTTACCGTGCCAATGGAGAGTTCCCCTTCGGTTTTTTTCTCCACCCAAGTCACTATTTTTTTTTGAACATATTTAGTTTGTAAAAGGAATGTGGCTGAGATCAGAAGTAACACAGGAGGAACTAGTAGGAAAAAAAGGATTTTGATCACGTTTTTCATTAAAATGTTTGTCCTATGCTCGCATAAATTTGAAATGTCTTATCGATCCCACGCCTTTTATCAATGGGAAAACCGATATCGAGGCGGAATGGGCCTACAGGAGTCAGATAGCGGAGTCCCACTCCGTAGGAGCGCAACATTTTTTCATGCCATTTGGGCCAAGGAGTTGCATATACATTGCCGATATCGAAAAAAGGGGCAAGATAAAGTGCTTGATAAATCCGAAATCGGGGCTCGATTTGGAAGATAAAATAGGAGCGCCCTCCAACCGGTTTATTGCCTACAAGTGGACTGACTGTCAGGTATTTATACCCGCGCAGACTCGTTGAGGATCCGGAATAAAATCGCTTAGGGGCGGGCACTTCAATCGTCGATTGTCCCATGATCGATCCTGCCTGAGCGCTAAGTGCCATGAGTATGCCCCCCTTTGGCGTCATTGGCTGATAGGTTGTGGCCAAAATCTCATGTTTGAAGAAGAAAATAGAAGAATCTACAAAGGCCTGATAGGGTGTCGCACAGTAGCTCACAATCGTGCCACGGGTCGGATTGAGGAGCCGGTTCGACGTATCCCAACGCAGCTGAAGGGGAAGACTCACGAGGTTGTAGTTGGCATTGTGATTTGATTTGGTACTCACTAACCGTTCATACCGACCTCCATAATTAAAATGGAGGCAGGGAGCGATTTTTCGGTCGAGACGGATCAGGAGGCTGATCTCTCTTTCGATAAAACCGGGAGTGTCTTCCCTTCTGATTTCGGCGCTATAGAGTAGATCTTGGTTGAGGCCGTAAAAATGAGGTCTTGCATAGAGCAAAGTGGCTCGTTTCACCACAGCTGAGGCCTCACCAATCAAAGCTAACGCATCGCCCCATCCTGAGAAATTATCATGGCTCCATTGGAGAAGCAAACCGGCAGACTCATCTGTACTATAACTCACACCAGCGCCAATATGGCGGAATTTTTTCTCTTCTAATTGGATGAGCATCGGAAGCGTTCCATTCTCTTTAAGGCATTTCACGGGTGTGATCATGACATAAGAAAATAGCCCTGTTTGCTGCAAGTTAAGGTCAGTGCAAGCAACAAGTTGAGGATTGAAAAGACCCCCTTCTTCCCACGCAACACGCTGTTCGATAAATGAGCGACGCACCTTTTTCAAACCATCGATCTGAAGGGGGCCGAAATAAGCAATGGGCCCCATATCGATTGTATACGCAACGCACACTGTTTTGCTTGCTTGATCAACAACGACATCTCGATTCACGAGGGTGGCTAAAGGATACCCCTCACTGCCTAAAAGATTTAATATCTGCTCCTCAGTGTCTAAAATGGCATCGGTGCGTGCTGGCAGCCCCATTGTGACGCTAAAATCACCTGAAATTGAAAGAGGGTTAGACTTGTTATCTGTCATGGTGACCTCGCCAAAATAATACTGTGGACCTGATGAAACGACGATCTGAACAAGTGTATCAGGAAATTCACCCAAAAAGTGAAGGGTAACTTCCGCATCGTAGAAGCCAAAGGCATGCATCACATCAATGATCGCATTTTTATCAGACTCAGCTCGTTTTTTTAAGGTAAATAGGGAGGGGGCTTGCCGGAGCGTCGTCGATTTAAGTTCAGAAACGGAGTCAACGATATCGAAGATCTCAACGGAGGGCAACCCTTCAAAACTAATTTGATAGCCGTCGGCTTTGAAGGAAAGAAACGCAATCAGTAATATGAAAATGAGCAGTTTACGCATTGCATTTAAAATAGCCTAATGCCGCACTTTTCCGCTTTTCCATTTTTTCCCTATGAAATAAACTAGGAAAATGGGGGATTCCAAATGATCGGCAAGAAAAAAGTCGCTTACGCCATTGAAGCGTTCATTCTATTTTTAAACATGGCACAGGGCGCTGACTTTACTCCTCTTAGGGAGGAAGCGGTGATTTTATCACAAAAGCTGATAGGTGACGATCTCAATGCGGCATCCGCAACACATGAGTTAAATCTCCTTATTGAGAATCTCAATCGAGTCCTCAAAACACCCTATCCGGCTTTAATGACAGACACCGATGAAAATCTCGTCAAAACAGAAATTGTAGCATTTGAACATTATTTAAATCAGGGGCTTAAAGCTAATCATCTCACCGTCCACCAAGAGGCACCTCTATTTCAAGATTCAATGAGACTGTGGGAAAGGATCGGTGTCTCTTTGACGGCAAAAGAAGGGCTTTTTCAATTTGCCGCACTGGTTGAAAAAGTGAATCATTTTCTTCCCGAAAATGAGCGGTATCCCGTTCCCGACACGACTCTATGAACCTCTATGAAAAAGTCAAACGGACCTATCTAGTTTTACTGACTCTCAATACCCTATCAGCCTCTTTTATCTGGGGGATCAATACGCTTTTTTTACTTGATGCTGGCTTGAATAACACTGAAGCCTTTTCGGCCAATGCTTTTTTTACAGCGGGCATGTTGCTCTTTGAAATCCCTACCGGCATTGTGGCAGACATTTGGGGAAGGAAGCTTTCTTATTTGTTAGGAGCCTCTACCCTTGCTATTGCAACAGCCTTATATTTATGGCTTTGGTATATCCATGCTACCTTCTGGCCTTGGGCGATTGTCTCCATTTTTTTAGGCCTTGGATTTACTTTTTTTCAGGCGCTTTTGAAGCATGGCTTGTGGATGCTCTTATAGCAAGCGGCTTTAAGAATAAACTCGAGCACGTTTTTTCACAAGCACAGGTGATCGAAGGCGTTGCTATGTTTATTGGATCCGTTGTCGGGGGTGTGCTGGCTCAATTGACAAATTTGAGCTTACCCTATTATTTACGGATTGTTACCTTCATTGTTACTTTTGTTACCGCCTTAGCGATGATGGAAGATATTGGTTTTAAGTCAGTTGATAGGCAACAAATTTTCGTAGGTATCAAAACTATTTGGAAAAATTCCCTGGTTTACGGGTTAGGTAGGCCGGCAGTTCGTTGGCTTATGCTTGCAGCCCCTTTCACCTCAGGCGTGATGATCTATGCTTTTTACGCTATGCAACCCTATCTTTTACACCTTTACGGCAACGCAAAAGCTTATAGTATTGCCGGCCTGGCAGCGGCAATCATAGCAGCTTCCCAAATTGTGGGAGGTTACTTAGCTCCTCAACTTAGAAAGATTTTCAAAACGCGCACGGCTGTCCTAGGGGTGGCGACTTTTTTTAGCGGTTGTGCTCTTGCGATCATTGGCTTAAAGCCAACCTTTTGGAGTGTCATTGTTTTGCTTGTTGTCTTTGGGCTTTTTTATGCAGCAGCCATGCCTGTGCGTCAGGTGTATATCAATGCGCTGATCCCACCCACGCAAAGGGCAACGGTGCTCTCCTTTGATTCTTTGATGGGATCGAGCGGCGCTGTGCTCTTCCAACCCATCCTTGGAAAAATTGCCGACATTGGCAATTATCCTATTTCCTACATTGCCAGTGGCGCCCTCCAATGCTTAGCCCTCCCTTTTTTTTGGCTTGCTCATCGGGAAAAAGCCCATTCCGACCCCTTCAAACACCCTTAGAGGATTGAAGTGGCTGCCATCTAAAAAAAAATTGCAAAAAAAATATTGGGTGGCTTATTCATTGTTCTTTTAAGTTTAAAATTTAAGGGTCTATGAACTATTTTTTTCGAACACTATTCCTTTCTCTTATTCTCAACAGAGCCTTGTTAGGTTTTGAGGGAGCGTATTGTGGTGGAGCTTTGGGGGGTGACATTATCGAGGGTTCTCAAAAAGGTTCGGCAGTGGGAACTTTTGCAACGCACACATATCCCATAGATTTAACAGGTGATCTTTTTAATCAAAATTTTGCGGGCATGATTTATGCCGGCTGGGGATATAACTGGAAGATTTTCTACGCCGCCCTGGAAGGTTTTGGGGAATATGCGCATCAAAAATCGACCCTAAATCATTTCAATAATAATATTTTCTCAAACTCTACCAATGAGCAAAGTGCATTTGACAAAACTAGTGTTAAGGTAGGTCCTTGGCGATATGGACTGGATCTGCGTCCTGGATTGTTTTTAGCGAAAAAGACCCTTCTTTATGCACGTATAGGAGCGATCCGCACTAAATTGCGCCTTGAAACAACAAGCGCCAACTTCGGGTTTGGACCAGACTTTTTCTCCCCTTTTGATGGCGAGCGCCAGAAAACCGATTGGTTTTTCAGAGTAGGAGGAGGAATGGAGCAACGCTTCTCTCCCAAGTTATCTCTTCGCGCAGACTATATTTTCACAAATTTTAGAGACCTCTCTTTAGCAGGGAGCAACCACGGTTTGGCTGGCACTTTCACTACAACATTCACCGATCAGAAGACGGTGCATTTACGGAGTCATTCTTTTCTACTCGGCTTGACCTACTATTTCTCTCGTTGTGCAGAGGGTTTTCTGCCCAATGAGTGCGATCCATGCTCCCCTTATTATTGTGGCTGCTACTTTGGCGTAGCAGGAGGCGCGGCGTTGATGGAGGGAAAACATGCCGCTCAATTTGCTTAACATCTCTCCTAATGAAAGCCTAGCGGTCATGGGAGTCCATCCTGATAATACAAATAATTATTTTAAAAAAGGAGGAGGACGTGCAGCGCTCTTTGGGGGCTATGGCCTTGAATCTAGTTGGAAGGGGCTTCATCTCTTCTCTGCCCTAGAGGCTTTTGCTCAATTTAGTCCCTATTCTATCACCAAAAGAGATTCACAAGTCTATATAGAGCCACCGTTCTTTGAAATTTTTACAGCTACAACTACGACATCCACTCGAACAAAGATCAATGTTTTTCAACCAGGTGTAGATATCCGTCTCGGCGTTTTGCTATCACCTTGGTCAATGGTCTATGGTGCCGTAGGTACATCGGCTGCTTGGCTCCATACTCAAACACATGCACAATTTAGCACCCCAGCTGGAGAAACTTTAGACCTTTCCATTTCTAA
Source organism: uncultured Chlamydiales bacterium (assembly GCA_963705695.1). Lineage (GTDB taxonomy): Bacteria > Chlamydiota > Chlamydiia > Chlamydiales > JAAKFR01 > CAVPKN01. The sequence continues at coordinate 7,442 of CAVPKN010000007.1, read as the reverse complement.
GCGTGCCACTAAAGCTACCTTACGTGCAGGCGGAGGGGTTGAGGGGTCGATTTTAGGCAAATGGCATTTAAGGCTTGATTACCGCTTCACCGATTACGGTTCTCTCCGTGTTAAAGGCCTTGTGGCGAATCCCACTTCTCCGATTGGCCCTATTTCACTCTCTGTAAAATCTCAAGTCCATCCGAAAGATCATGCGGTCACTTTGGGCATCACGCGCTATCTTTGAAATATAACAATTGAGGGCGTAGAATCGATTGTTTTATGGATCGGGCACGGAGTGAGTCAGTATTTTCGAGGTCGTGTAGGGTGATTCCGGGCGGGGTAAACTCACCGGTGCGCTCCTTTCCTGGCTTATCTCAAGTGCCACTCGTTGTGGAGAGAGGTTATCGAGACCGAGTGATCGACGTAGATGGTCATAGCTACATTGATTACTGCGGATCGTGGGGAGCTTTAATCCATGGGCATGCCCATCCACAAATTATCGATGCCGTAGCCAAGCGCCTTGCGAAAGGGAGCTCTTTTGGGATCACCACAGAAATTGAAGCCGAGCTCGCCGAACTCATTACAGGAAAAATTCCCCACATTGAAAAGCTCCGTTTTGTCTCTTCGGGTACCGAGGCGACCATGAGCGCTATCCGCTTAGCTCGCGGATATACGGGGCGCAATCTCGTGGTGAAATTTGCCGGCAACTACCATGGTCATGCTGATCTGTTTCTCGTTCAGGCGGGTTCGGGGCTGATCTCTTTCACCCCTCTCTCCTCTTCTGCTGGCGTTCCCCAGGAGAGTGTGAAAAACACACTTTCCCTTCCCTATAATGATTTTGAAAGCTTGAAAAAGACATTTTCTATGTATGGGGAAAAAATAGCCGCTCTTATTGTGGAACCTGTAGCGGCGAATATGGGTGTTGTCCCTCCACAGCCTGGCTTTTTAGAATTGCTACGGGAGGAGTGTCATCGATCTGGAACCCTTCTTATCTTTGATGAAGTGATTTCCGGTTTCCGTCTCTCCTTTGGGGGTGCAGCCCAATATTATCATATTAAACCCGATCTGTGCTGTTTTGGTAAAATAGTGGGAGGAGGATTTCCCGCAGCTGCTTTTGGGGGGAGGGGCGATATTATGGATTTACTCGCTCCATTAGGGCCTGTCTACCAAGCAGGAACTTTATCGGGTAGCCCTGTTGCCATGGAGGCCGGATACCAAGCGCTGACTCTATGTCAAGAGGAAAATTTTTATAAAAACTTGAAAAGCAAAACCGACCTCCTCTGCGAACCGATCCGTGAAATCATTCAGAAAAGGAATTTAAACATCGCTCTTCAACAAGTGGAATCGATGTTTACTCTGTTTTTTGGAAGAAGGAGCGTCAACAATTTTGAGGAAGCAAAGAGGTGTGATACGAAACATTTTAACCAATGTTTCAAAACCCTTTTCCTGAAAGGCATTTATCTTGCTCCTTCCCAATTCGAAGCTAATTTTATCTCTTCAACTCACAGCGAAGAAGCTCTTATCTATACTCGGGATTGCATTTTAGACGCCATCCTTACAGGATAAGGGAATGTCTCTAGAAAAAAATCTGCTACATAATGTGAGAGAAATTAAGGAGCGGATTGCCCATGCAGCGCTGCATGCTGGCAGAAGAGGGGAAGAGATTACTTGTGTCGCCGTCACAAAGGGGCGTTCCCTTGAAGAAATGAGAGAGATCTATCGTTTAGGGATACGGGATTTTGGTGAGAGTCGCGTGGCGGAGGCTTTAAAAAAAATGGAGCAGATCCCTTCAGATGTGCGTTGGCACTTTATTGGTAAATTACAGAAAAATAAAGTAGGAAAAGTAATCGGTCGCTTTGCATTGATCCATTCCGTTGACGATCTCGAGTTGGCTGAGAAAATTTCAAAATTAAGCCTGCAAAGAGGAGTAAAAAGCGCTATATTGTTGGAAGTCAATACTTCTGGCGAAGTGAGCAAAAGTGGGTTAACATCGGAGGAGTGGACTCGCAATTTTCCAACTATATGCGCTCTCGAAGGGATTGAGATTAGAGGATTGATGACGATGGCGCCGTTAAGTGAGGATGAAGTGAAAATCCGTCATTGCTTTGCGCAATTGAGAATATTACAAGAGATTCTTAACAAACAGGGAGGGAATTTAAAAGTCTTGTCGATGGGAATGTCGAGTGATTTTCATTTAGCCATATTGGAAGGAGCGACAATGGTAAGAGTGGGGACCCTCTATTTCGTATGAGAGATAATATAGGTCTGCTATTTGATCACAAAGAGATCCATAATAGGGATTGGGTGATTTGGGATGGGGAAAAGTATTCTACTGTCAGTCAAAAGCCAATCCAAAGAAGGGAGAATCGGGAGACTCTCGCTAGGGTTTTTATGTCTTGCACTGAGCAGATTGAACAGCTTCGCTCGGCATCGTTTGAACAAGCGTCCCGGATGGTACGCTCCCTTTGGATAGAGGAGAGTGAACCACGGAGACCCAAATCTCTGCCCCGCATCGTTGGCGAAGATGGATTTCTCAGAATGTATGCACTCGGGCAACCTCTCTCCGTAGAACTCTTTCGAAAAATTTGGCGACGACTGGGTGAACCTCTTGAGGATAAAACGATTGAACTAGAGCCATTTTATGTCGAATGGAACGATCCAGAGGTTCAGTTCCACGATATCAATGCGACGCCACCAGGATTTCTTCCCAAAATTAGCTCCTATTTCCGCTTAAAAAAGGATAAGCAACTTTTACGCCTGGTTGCCAGTGACTTGGCCCATGTGAGTCGGTATGAGAGTGCACAAAAGAGAAAGGTTTTAAGTGTAGCGCTTTTAAGTCATGGTGCAGCGTACCGAGAATTGGATGGTCAAGTACTTTGGATTTCGAGTTTTAGGGAAAAAAATAAGCTTCTAGCCTACCGTTGTAAGCAGCATTTGATTGCAGAAGGGGTTAAAACAATCAGTCTTGTTCCGCAGACTCCCGGAGCGCCCCCCCTTTATATCTGCCAAGGAACAGAACTTTGGCCCTCTCAGCCCTCGGTCCTGGGTTCTATATTAGCCAATTTTGCTACCCATGGTTCGGCTACGGAGGCGTATGCCCACTCTTGGCGTCGAATTCAACAAACATCTAAGAGAATTAAATGGGAAACCCATTGTGGCAGGGCACAGCATGGGAGGAGCCTTAGCGATACAGATTGGGCTTTACTCACACACGTTGATTGATGAAGTGTATGCCTTTAATCCTCCGATGCCAAATGAAAGGGATTATCTCTTTTACCACCAACTCTCGAATGAATCCAAAAACAAGATCCAAGTAATCACGAATCTCGATGATTTTGCTTTTTGGAGAATCGGTGCCAAAGTCGTCGGCAATGTGACCCTTTTTTTAGGGAAAAAACGGTGGAGATATTACGCAGTGAGCTTTTGGGATTGCATCTTGTTTTTACCGGCATTCATTAAGTTCATTCGGAATGTCCATCATGCCTTTCCAGCACATCAGAATATCGCACATCTTTACGAAAATTGGGTGTCGGTCAAGCTGACGCAAGAGGAGATTGAAAAGGAGAACATGGAGAGAATTACCCGATTTGATTATCTCCGTTTTTTCCCCAAACTCTACGACCCAATGAAAAACCTTCTTCGCCACATCCGCAGCATCTTCAAATGGCGCCTCGAAAAAATCTACATTCGCAATGAAATTGAGATTTTAACACTTCATGAAAAAGATCTTCTAGATACCCTCTCAGAAAACAATCGCGAGGAGATCATCAAAGAGATCAAAGCTCTCCGACACCGTAAAGGGATCTTCATTAAAAGACTTCTCAAATTACCCCATTAATGCTCAGATTATAATTGAATAAAAAAGTGCTTTTGGGATTGATGAAAGCATGAAGATTTTGGTGATTAATTCAGGTTCGAGCACGATCAAATACGCCTTATTTGATAAGGGCGGGGATGTTCTTTTGGCGAAAGGCATGGCCGAAAAGATGGGGATCCGAATTCTTCCCTTAAACATGAGGGAGAGGTCATCAAAATCGATTTGCCCGATCACCGGGCGGCTATGTATGCCTTATTTGAAAGAATTGAGAAGTCGGGGATCTCAGCTGTCGGCCACCGCGTCGTTCATGGTGGAGGGAAGAGCCAGAAAACCTACAGTGATCAATGATGCCGTGATTCAGCAGTTCGAAGAGAAGGTGGGGAAATTTTGCCCCTTCACAGCAAACCCAATTTAATTGGGATCAGAGTCGCTCAGGAACTTTTACCATTGGTGCCTCATATTGCTGTTTTTGACACAGCTGCCTTTGCATCCCTTGAGCCCAAGGCATTTTTGTACGGCATTCCTTCCGAGTTTTATGAAAAATATCAGATCAGGAGGTACGGCTTTCATGGGATCAACCATAACTATGTCGCGGGGGAAGCGGCACGGTTATTGAACAAACCAGATTTAAAATTGATCTCTTGTCATTTAGGCAATGGGTGTTCGATTTCTCCGTTCGATAAGGGGATCAGTAAAGATAATTCGATGGGATTGACCCCATTGGAAGGTCTTCTGATGGGAACACGCTCGGGAGATATCGATCCGTCGGTGATTCTCTATTTGATCGATGTTTTAGGGTACCCAACGGGTAAGATTACCGACCTGCTCAATAAAAAAAGTGGCCTTTTAGGACTCTGTGGCAAGAACGATATGCGGGATATCAAGGAGCTTTCTGAAAAGGGGGATTGGTGGGCACGTATCGCGATTGAAATTTTCGTTTACCGGATCCAGAAATACATTGGGGCCTATATCGCTGCTTTAAATGGGGTCGATGCGATTGTTTTTACAGGGGGGATTGGGGAGAATGACTCCTCAATTCGAGAACAGGTCGTTGCCAATTTCAGCTACATGGGGATCGTTATCGATCAAGAAAAAAATCGGCAACATGCCTCTATTTTTTCAACCCCTTTGTCTAAAGTTTATCTTTTAAAGATCGCTGCCAACAAAGTTGCCATCGCACATGAAATTGACTCTTTATTAAATTAATAGCCTTTAGTATCCTTTTCCTGAAAAAGGAGTTTTAAATGGCAGAAGCAACTAAGCTATATCGTATTGACAAGGCGGCAACACAATGGAGAGATTTAAGTGAGAGTGATATAAAAAAAGAGAAGGCTGTAAAAATCTCTTTGATTGTGTTGGGAATTCTATTGACTGCTGCAACCGTGTACGTCATTTATATTTTGGCAACGACACCTGATTCTAGCCACTGGTGTGACACGTGCAAAGTGATACATGTCGACTCTGTCAAGGGGTTAATTGCCATTCCCGTTCTTTTAGGCGGAATCGGTACCACTCTCTCATTTGGTTGGGGAATTGCCCTGAGTTTTGAAAAGAGCAGATATGGTTTCCCTAAAAATTTATCCACGCATGCGGCTCGTCATGAAGTGAAACTTCTTTTATCCAAAGGGGAGCTCAAGGATGTTTATGCTCAGTATTATAATAAGAATGGAGGCCTTGGCCCTTTAGTGCGTCAGGGTTATATGACCCCTAAACAAGGAACTGAACTCCGAACTATTTTGAACGATTATAATAGAGTGCAAGTAGAGAATGTTAGACTTCAGAGCCGCCCTTTGATTAAAAAGGCCATAGAAGAGAATCAGCCTTCTGTAGAGTATTTCTGATTTAGTAAGGGGCAGAGGCGCCTTAGAGAAATTGTGGGCTAATATCCAACAGCAGATCCATCAGCGATACAATGTGGGCTAATATCCAACAGCAGATCCATCAGCGATACAACTCGGTCTGAGGGATTACTTAACCTGAGTTTTGGGTTGATCTTCCTCATCCTCAGTGTCTTTTTTGGCGCAAATCGCGCTTTTTTGCCTGAAAATAGCGCCTGCGGCTATGATCATCGCAAAAAATCGCAATTTGCGCTCAAAAAAGCCCTCTGATTTTGAGAAAGATAAACCCAAACTCAGGTTACTCAAAGCGACTCACTCTATCGCAGTGAGTTTTTTCCTCAAAATTCCCAGCCATTTTACCCCCCAATCAGCAGCGCTAATAACACCCTTATTGAGGGTGCTTGCGCCTTCTCTTCATGCATTGTCGCAAATAGATGGAAAAAAAATAATTGGTTTGATAACAAAGTGGCAGTGCATTTCGCTCACGGTTTTTAAGGATATGGGTTCTACGAAAAGGAAATTAGTTCAGCTCTGCATGGCGGTTTTGTGCGTCGCGCTTCCTCAAAAGGGTTTTTCTGCTTTGGATAGGGTGTGGCTCACTGATTGTGCTTATGGTGAGGGAGCGTGTCGTGATGTATTCAATCAAGTCTACGTTGGTTTCGAGGGAGGGTGGGGCACAGGGCTCTTCAAATCGAATCGAAGTATTCATAACGGTCCAGCTGCAACCTTAACGTCAACTGTTGATTTCGGACTCGATATCCTTCCAGGGTACCATGTCGGAGGCAATGTTGGATATGTATTTAATCGGTGTTGGCGCACTGATATTTCATACACCTATTTGCATAATGTAGTTCAGTGGCAAACCGCTTTTTTGGGTACAAGTACCCATTCTTTCGATGCTACGCACCATACACATCTTATCTTATGGAACGCCTACCTCCATTTAACTGATTATCTAAATGGTTGCCTCGGTTTTTCCCCGTATCTCACGGGTGGTGTTGGAGTCGCCATCAATGTTTTAAACACCATCAAAGAGCGGGATTTTTCGACCACCCTGTTGGCTCGTGACAATGGAAGCCGACATAAAAATTTTGGGGCGCGTTTTGGCATGGGAGTATTAAAACCATTTTGTGACCAGCTTGCTTTGGATATGGGTTTTAATGTGAATTTTATCGGTAATATTCGCTCGGGGAGGAGGCAAAATCTGACTACCGGAGGCAGTGTGCCGATCACCTCCTTCAGACATTCCAATAACTGGATTACAACATTTTACGTCGGCTTAAAGTATAGGATTTAGAGCTTATGAAACAATCTTTGCTTCTTATTTTTGGTACAGGGTGTCTCTTGGCGGGTTCTCAAAAAGGGTATTCTGATGGCGCCTTATTCTGCCCCCCTAAAACTGAATATAACCGACCCAGTCAGCAGCAATACAATAATGCGCCAGCGAATAATACAATGCCCACTCCTCAGATGAATAACAATTGCTCCCCCCCTATCATGAATGAGTGTTGCCCCGTCATGAATGATTGCCCTCCTATGATGAACGATTGTTGTCCTGCCATGAATGAGTGTCAGGCCCCGATGAACAGGGTTGCCCGATGATGAACGATCCCTGCTCTCCGTTTATGGATGAGTGTCCTATGATTAATGAGGGTGGGATGCCATTGCTTAATGAGGGAGCTCCGATGATGAACGATCCCTGTATGCCCCTCATGAATGACTCTATTCCTATTATGGATGAGGGGTATCCCTCAATGATGGGTGATAATCCTATGATAAGAGATTGTTATCCAGCAATACGTGGC
>CAVPKN010000006.1:0-19457 GCA_963705695.1 uncultured Chlamydiales bacterium | reverse complement strand
TGGGTGCCTGGTTCAGTTTGGTGTTGCTTCGCAGGTTTCAGGTAATGAGGAGGCCCAAAAGACCTTGGAGGTAGAGGGTCATCTCCCGCTTCATGGGGATTTTCTTGGTGTTCAAGGAGCAGCTTCCAGCGCCTCAAGGGCTTTTAAGGGTAAATTGGCGAAAATATCACTTTAGCGCTTAGCTTAAAGATAGGCACTCTGTTGTTTCGCCTCTGCATTGTTCCAGTAGGAAGCCTTTGCAAATGCGAGAGCAGCTTGCTCAAAGCAGTGTTGGGATCAGACCAGTCGGTAATTCCTCGATCGAAATCACAGAATCCTTCCTTGAGGTAAATACGGACCAGAATGTTGCGTGAGGCGCCATCACCAAGAAGAGCGCCCTCCTCAAAATAGAGCTTTGCCTTTTCCTCATCCTCATTCCGATAATAAAAAAGTCCAATCTCATAGAGGGCATTCTTATAGTGGAGAGCGGGAATCTCCGATTGACAATAGCGCTGAAAATAGTTTAAAGCACGTTCCTCCTTCCCTATTTTGTTGTAGCAAAGCGCGGCAAGATAGATTGCTCGCTGTATTCGATCCCATTTTGGAGTGGGGAAGAGGCGATATTTTCACACCGCTCAAGGCTTTTTTCATATTTGCCATCGAGATAGTAGGCGCTCGAGCTAAACGGAAATTGATCGCGCGCGCCAGAAGGGAATTCCCTCTTCCAGAGAATGGTCATTTCCTTTTAACGCAGCTGAAACTTCGAGATAAACTTCAGCAGCTTGGGTGTGCAAACCGGCATCTAAGCACGCTCTCGCTTTCACAATGAGTATATCGTCGGTATTCTCTTCACACCTTTCGTCGCACCTTTCATCGCAACAGGGGTCACTATGCGTCTCACTTTTTCCCCAAAAGAAAGAAGTGAGAAAAGGTAAAAGAATCCATAGAAGAAAAAGACGCGCTCGCATACCCTGCTAATATAATTTATTATTTCACATGAGTTGAAACAAGATCTTGTTGCAGTTTTTCGATCAAACCACTTATTAACATAAAAGACAAACACAAGGTAAGGAGAGCATTCACTATGGCTTTAAAAGATACGTGTAAAACATTGAGATCCCTTTTAGAAGAGATTCTAGCGGATTTGCAAAAAGCGGATGCGGGAAATAAGGCCGCAGCACAGCGTGTGAGGACACAATCGATCAAGTTCGAAAAGTGTGCAAAAATGTATCGAAAGGAATCGATCAAAGCCGATAAATCGGGTCACATGAAAAAAGCAAAAGAGGCGAATCGCAAAAAGGTGGCAAAACCCGTCCCCTCAAAAGCAGCAACGGTTACAAAAACAGTTACAAAACCTGCGGCCGCATCTAAAAAAAGAGCTCCAGCAAAAAAAGCACCTCCAATGCCAAAAAGGCCCACTGCTAAATTGCCAAGAGTTAGAAAAAAGAAAAGATAGGGCTTTTTCCGAGCACGCCCAGGCCCTCCTGCTATTAGATGACTTGGGCTTTTTTTTCATCTTATACCCCTCCCCCAAAAAAAAATAATTCAAAAATTCATCCCAGAAGTATTTTGTTATCGTTCCTATCGTTCAATCGTTTCCATCTTTGCTTTGTATGCGCACAATGAAGCACTCAAAGATAAAAATGATAGAACGATAGGAACGATAATTTGTGCGCGATACAACGGCCCTGGCTCGGCGGGAGAGTTTCTTGCGTTATGTCACAGGACATGGTAAAATTCCGCCCTTTCTATGTATAATCTGAAAGAAGCCGAATTTTCACTCATTTGCAGCGAATCCCATTTGCCAAAATGTTCACATTTTGGCAGTTGCGGAGGATGTCAATACCAGCATATTCCCTATGAGGAGCAACTGGCGCAAAAAATGATTTTCGTCACTCGTTGCTTTCAAAAAGAAACAAGGCCGATTTTACCGTGCGAGCCCGTGTGGAATTACCGGAATAAAATGGAGTTCACCTTTTCCCAGGCTAAAAGTGGGGAGCGATTTCTAGGTCTTTCGAAAAAGAGGGAGGGTAGAGAATTTACAAGAGTGTCATTTAGGGAGAGAGTGGTTTATTGAGGCTTTGAACGCTGTCAGAACGTGGTGGCAGGAGAGTGGGCTCCATGCTTACCACCCCAGGGCCAATCAGGGGCACCTCCGTACGTTGACCTTGAGGGAGGGAGTGAGGACAGGGGAAAAAATGGCCATACTGACGGTTTCGGAAGAGAAGATCGACCCTCACCTTTTAGATCTGTTTACCCAAGCCCTTCCCGACCTCCATTCTGTGATTTTAAGGCGGCAGATCATCCAAAGAAAAACGTCCACACGATTTGAAGAGATCACATTGCGTGGGGCTAACTCTATACACGAGATTTTGTACGACACATCGCGCAAACCCTATCGATTCCGCATCAAAGCTCCCTCTTTTTTTCAGCCCAATACCTACCAGGCGGAAAAAATTTATCAAACTGCCATGGAGATGGCCTCGATTCAAGAGGGTGAAGCGGTATTAGATCTTTATTGTGGAGGAGGAGCGTTGGGGATTTTTGCTGCCCGCGCTGCTCGCTCTGTTTTAGGAATCGAACTGGTGCCGGAGGCTGTTGAAGATGGAGTGTTCAATTGCGCTCTGAATGGCATCACGAATATGGAGATCATCTCTGGAAATGTCGCAGAAAGCCTCCACTCTCTCCCCTTCATGCCACACACCGTGATCGTCGATCCTCCTCGAGCCGGCTTAGGCAAAGAGTGCATTGCCCATCTTCTCACACTCAAACCGGAAAAAATACTCTACGTTTCCTGTAACCCAGCGACCCAAGCCGCCGATTGCGCTCCCCTCTGCCAACAGGGTTATCACATTGTAGCGCTCCAACCGATCGATCAATTTCCCCACACCTCCCATCTCGAAAACATTGCCCTCCTCCAACTTGCCAATTAATCGTCTAAACGTCTTTCCTTAATCTAAAAAAATACCAAAAGAGAATTTATGTCGATTTCTCCTGTCTTTCTAGATCAGAGCGTTTATACCCCCCATGAAAGTATTGAACGACGTATTGAACGACGCCTGCCGGCAAACTATGTGATGATGGAATTTGCTCTGCTAGACATTGTTATTATCTGCACTCACGTAAGGCAGGAGCAACAGCAGAGTCTTCAGACGGGACAATGTGTAAAAATAGATGCGGAAGTCAAAAAACGCTTTCTAGAGTCTTTGCAATCAGCTAATGAGGCGTACCATAATGTGGTTATATTGTCTATATTGTCCCAGATACTCCAGAGCCTAAGAAGGCAGGTTCGGCAAGAGAACCCTCAAGGGCAGAATCCGGATCGATCATTTGATGCGGGCCAGCCCTAATAAGTCCTCATAGCACTCTCTTCTTGTATACATGCAAGCGTTGTGCTATCCTCGCCCCTTTTAAATGGATCCAATTAGGAATTAATTATGAGAATGTTTTTTGCTTTTTTGACAATGCTAACAGCCTCTCTCCCCCTTTTTGCTGAAGGAGAGGAGCCCACTAAAAGCCAGAGCTCTTTTTGGCAGACATTGATTATGATCGCAATCGCGATTGTTTTCTTCTACTTTATTTTGTGGCGTCCTGAACAGAAGCGACGTAAGGAGATGGAGAAAAAACGGAGTTCCATGAAACAAGGGGACGCCGTGACAGCGATGGGAATTGTAGGCACCATCGATCGGATCAAGGAGCAGACGGTGATTGTGAAAATGGTTGATGGCTCAAAAATTGAATTTCTCAAAGGGGCGATATCGGAAGTGAAATCGAAAGAGGAAGCCCCTGTCGAAGAGCCCCCTAAATAACCTTAAAATTTGCCCCGCGTCCCCTGCGATTGCGCAAAAGGGGGCGCGGGATTGTAGCGTTACGATTGGGAGTTGATTTTGAGGGCGAGCGCTTCCAACATCGTGGTGCTGCGCGCAATGAAATCGGTAAGCCCTTCGGGTTCCATTTCACGCTGGGAAAGGCGGGCGAGATCGTATACTTCGCGGGCCATCGCTTCTGCCAAATCAGGATCTTTTTGACCCACTGCGTGGATCGCATTGATCAATCTGCTATTTGTATTAATGATAAAGGTCGGTTTCACAAAGAGTTCTTTGAAGCCGGTTTTTTGCCGATGGCTTAGAGAATCCCTCAGGCGGCGCTCCTCCTCTTTGAGGAGAAAAAAAGCAGGGATCGTTGGGGAGGCCAAACTCTTTGCCTCCACTTCGAGATGACCCATTCCCAATTTTTCTTTAAAATAAGCAGCTAATTTGGCCCCTTCACTTCTCCATCGGCATCAAGAAGGGATTTTTCATTCGAGGGATCGAGGATTTTTTCATCGACGTGGGAGTCGATTCGTTTGAAGTGGACACCATTTTTTCTCTCCAACATCTGCATGAGTGCTTGATCCAGCATAGAAGCTCGAATAAAGAGAACCTCGATCTTTTTTTCCCGGTAAAGGTTTAAGAAGGGACCCTCTTCATGGGTATAGTAGATCGGCTGATCAGGGTAGCGCTCTTTATATTCTTCCAGGGTAGTCCATTCCTGATTGCTATTTTTATAGATCAAAAATTCTTTGGCTCGCTCGTAAAATTTCTCATCCTGAAGTGCGCCAAATTTGATAATGATTTCAATATCCTCCCAATAAGAGAGAAACTTCTCCCTTTCGCTTTGATAAAGCGCGTGGAGGCGGTCTGCAATCTTTTTGCCGATGTGAGCTCCCAGCTGTCTCACCGTTTTATCCATCTGTAGGTAGCTGCGTGAGACATTGAGGGGGATATCGGGGCTATCGATGGCACCTTGCAAGATCGTTAAGAAATCGGGGAGGAGATCTTTACATTGATCAGAGACAAAAACGCGATTGCAAAAGAGTTTGATACTCTCTTTCTTCAATTCTCCCTCGTGAGAAATTTTGGGGAAATAGAGAATCCCTTTGAGGTGGAAGGGGTAGTCAACTTGAAGATGGACCCAGAAAAGGGGGGACTCTTGTAAGGGGAATAGGGAGTGGTAAAAATCAAGGTACTCTTTATCGGTACACTCCGAAGCAGGTTTTAACCACAGAGGTGGTTTTTCATTGATCCGACTCCCGTTGAGGTAGATTGGGTAGGGGAGGAAACTGCAATAATGATTCAAGATAGAGCGCATCCGTGCCACATCCAAATACTCCTCCTCCTCTTTGGAAAGAGTGAGGGTGATCGCGGTTCCTCTTTCGCTCCGCTGACCTTCCTCTAAGGTATAACTAGCGGAACCATCGCAATTCCAATAGGCAGCTTTTGCTTCTGGCTGGTAAGAGAGGGTATCAATAGCGACGTTTTGGGCAACCATATAAGCCGAATAAAACCCTAAACCAAAGTGGCCAATCATTTGATCTTCCTCTTTGTTTGACTGGTATTTCTTCACAAACTCCTCAGCTCCTGAGAAAGCAATTTGAGCGATATACTTCTCAACTTCCTCCCCGGTCATCCCAATGCCATTATCAGCAAAAACGATCTTCCTCTGTTCTGCGTCAATTGTGATATCGATCCGCCACTCCTCCGGCGGATTCTCCAAAATCGTCCGCAATTTTGAAATGGCATCGCAACTATTGGAGACAAGCTCCCGCACAAAAATATCTTTTTCGGAATAAAGCCATTTTTTAATGATAGGTAAGATATTTTCACTGTGGATTTTTATTGTTCCTTGAACCATAAGAAATTAACATCCAAAATTTTATCTAAATTAATAATTCCCCCCTGCTGCAGCATAATTAACATGATGCCCAAAGGTGTGATCCACCGGATCAAAAATAGCCAAGGGAGGAAAAGAGAGCCTAATCGAGTGCCGGCCAAAAACCCCTCACGCATTACACTCCGATCCACTACCCAGCCTGCAAAAACTGCGGTCACTATCGCATTGGCAGGAAGGAGCCAGGTGGAGGTAAAAAAATCGACCGTATCAAAAAAATTCTTTCCATAGAGAGCGTTCCACTCCCTAAACATTCCCCCCGATCCCGATAGTGCACTAGGGATACCTATTATAAAGGTTAATGCCCCAATAATCAAGGCTCCTTTTGAACGGCTCCAGCCAAAAAATTCTGTCACCGTGGCTACAAGCACCTCCATGATTGAAATGGTGGAGGTCAGGGCCGCAAATACGACGAGTGTAAAAAAAATAGTAGCAATGAGTAATCCGCCAGGTAGTTCGTTAAAAATCACTGGGAGACTTTTAAAAAGGAGGCCTGGCCCTTCCTGGGGATTAAATTGAAAAGTAAAAGTGATGGGGAAAATCATAAGCGCGGCCAATAGGGAGACAAGAGTGGTCATAGAGGCCACTGTCAACGAAGTTTTTGGGATGTCATCGTGAGAGCGCATGTAGCTTCCATAGGTCAGAATAATCCCCATCCCAACACTTAATGTAAAACAAGCTAAGCCGAGGGCTTGTAACAGGCCAGAGGGGCTCATTTTAGAGAGATTAGGGGCGAAAATGAAGGAAAAGGCCTTGGGAAATCCATCGAGAGTGAATGCGTAGATGAGAAGAGCCAGAAGGATCACAAAAAGGGCAGGCATCAGTATTTTTGACCAGAGTTCGATCCCCTTGCGGATTCCCCGATAGACAATCGCCGTTGTCAGTGCTAGGAAAAGGAAATCCCAGAGAAGATTAATATCTCCCGCCCGGTAGAGGAGGTCAAATGCATCTGCGATTTGTTTGGGTGTTTTACCTTGAGTAAAGTGGAGCAGCGACATCAGAGTGTAGTCGAGCGCCCATCCGGCAACCAAGAAATAGAAGGAGAGAATTAAAAGAGTTGCAAGGACACACGACCAGCCTAGAAAGCGCCAGCTCCCTCTTTCTTTTCCCAAAACATAAAAAGCCCCAACAGGCGCTTTGCCAGCACTTCGCCCGATGATTAACTCGGCGATGAAGATCGGAACGCCGAGGAAAAGGTAAAGATCAAATAGGCGAGGACAAAAAGCCCCCCTCCGTTTTCGCCGGTCACATAGGGGAATTTCCATAAGCTTCCCAGGCCAATTGCAGAGCCTGCCGTCGCCATGATAAAACCTAACTTACTGCCCCAATGTTCCCGCGGTTTCATACCTTTACCCTACCACAAATGTACTAATCGAAAGCTAGCAATAAAATGGCGTGCCAGTTTAAATAGGGCGATCAATAGCGTAGGGAAACTTATTTTGTTGGCACAGTTTTTACAAGGCGCTACTTTGACAGTCGTGGCTGTCGTAGCCTTTATTTTGATCGGCTTAATCTTGACGGCGATGATCCTGTACACTAAAAAACAACTCGTGCGGGTCACTCCCTGCCAGATCAAGATCAACGAAGATGACAAGCTGACCAAAAATGTAGCAGGGGGACAAACTCTCCTCTCTCGCATTAACAGGTGAGGGTATTCCTGTTCCGAGTCCTTGTGGGGGAAAGGCAACCTGTAAACAATGCCGCCTTCAAATTATTGAAGGTGCCGATGCCCCCTTAGAAACCGACAAAGGAACGTTCAACAAACAGCAGCTCAAAAGAGGGGTGGCGCCTCTCATGCCAACTCAAAGTGAAACATGATATGCATGTGCATATTGAGGAGAGGTATTTGAGTGTTCGGGAATGGGAGGCAACGGTCCTCAGCAACGATAATGTTGCTACCTTTATCAAGGAATTAGTCGTAGAGCTTCCTAAGGGGGAGGAAATTCCTTACAGGGCAGGGGGATATTTACAATTCCATGTCCCCCCATTTAAGACCGATACCACGCAGTGGCAAAAGACGATGGATCCCAAATTCTATCCCGATTGGGAAAGGTTTCATCTTTTTGGGCGAACGATCGATTTTAAGCATTTAAGTCAGAATGAAGTGATCAGGGCATACTCTATGGCTTCATATCCAGCCGAGGGAAGGATTTTAAAATTCAATATCCGGATTGCAAATCCCCCATTTATCAAAGGAGAAATGGTGGAGAAAATCCCTTGGGGGATTTGTTCTAGTTATACGTTCGGTCTGCAGCCGGGTGATAAGATTCGCCTTTCTGGCCCTTATGGGGAATCATTTATGATTGAAGACCAACGCCCCTTGATTTTTTTGATTGGAGGGGCAGGGTCCTCGTTTGGAAGAAGTCACGTGCTCCATCTTTTTAAGACAGAAAGAACGATCAGGGAAGTCGATTTATGGTATGGGGCCCGCTCTTTGAAGGAAAATATCTACCAAAAAGAGTACGAACAGCTCTCACAGGAGTTTCCTAATTTCCGTTACCACTTGGTTTTATCGGAACCGCTTCCAGAAGATGTGGAAATGGGGTGGCCTAAAGATAATCCACTAAAAACCAATTTCCTTTTTCGTGCTTTTGAAATGGGACAACTCAAAAAAATGGAGGAGCCTGAAGAGGTTCTCTATTATGTCTGCGGTCCTCCTCTACACAATTCAAGCGTTTTGAAATTGCTCGACGATTATGGAGTGCCTAGGGAAAACATTGTCCTAGATGATTTCGGCAGCTAAAAGACCAGCTAAAAGAGAAGTGCTGTCATCTTTTTTTGCGCTATCTTATCCAGTCTGTAGGCAACGGGCGGTACCACAACTCCCACCAGGCAAATACCCACTGCCGTGAGATTATCCACTACCAGAATGGCTCTATCTCGTCTCCAAGGGGCATTGCAGCAGCAGAGGGAGAGGACCAGAATAAATAAATTGCCAGTGAACAGGACGATCTTCAGAATCATATCGCAGAGGTAGCCTACCATTCCCAGCGGATAGACCGTGAGAGACCAGAGCAGTCGGCAAACTGAGAAGGAAATTTTTTTATTTCCCTCCTCGCCGGTGATGACAAAAAAGTGACCTTTTTCCCAGAATCTATCTAAATGTGTCGCGTGGTTATCAGCAATAGCTTGTTCCACATTGCCGACTGACCATAGGCAACAGCACACTCTCGAATCAGCATTGGCTGTCATAATCCCTTGCTGGTTTTAAATGACTTCAATTATAAATAGTGAAAGAATTAATTTTCAAGCAACTATGAACCCATCCCAGCAATTCCCGCCGACAATTTTATTCGGTTATTTTTTTACCGCAGAGCTCACAGAGCACACAGAGTTAATCGCTTGTGTGCAGTCACGCACAAACGATAGCGCTCGGCCAAGGCCCGCGTGTGCGCTTGGCCGGCTCTGTGCGCTCTGTGTTCTCTGTGGTTATAAAAAAAGTTTACGAAAACTTTTATCAAGCCTACTCGATGGAATCGACCGGCAGGAATTGCTGAACCCATCCCACTATTGGCAAAAAGTGCTTTTTAAGTCTTTTTCCGCATCTTTTAGAGCCGCTTCTCGGCCTACTTCCTTCGAAACGGCTCTAAAACCTGCAAAAAAATCCTTTAAAAATCACATTTTTCGAATAGTGAGATAGGTTCATGAAAATTGCCTTAGCTCAAATCAATCCTACTATAGGTGCCTTAGATGACAATCTAAAAAAAATAATCGATTTTTCGTTGCAGGGGAGGAAGATGGGGGCCAACTGTGTGGTGTTTCCAGAGATGGCAATCACGGGGTATCCCCCCGAAGATTTATTGCTCATGCACGATTTTATCGATAGAGTGGAAGAGACACTCACTCAGCTGATCTCCTATTCTGCCGATATGACTTTTATTGTGGGCTGTATCAGGAGACATGCGGGAGGGGAGAAAGGATTGTGCAACTCAGCCGCGATCATTCACGATAAAGAACTCATTGGTTTCCACGATAAAATTCTCCTCCCCGATTACGATGTTTTCTCCGAACGGCGCTATTTTGATCCCGGGGAAGAGATTAAGACATGGGACATAGGGGGGAAACGGATCGGTGTATCCGTTTGCGAAGATCTTTGGCAACATGCCAAAGCCGTAGAATATGCGGCTTATTTGCGCGATCCTGTATTGGAGCTGCGTGGTCAATCACCCGATTTGATGATCAACATCTCTGCCTCGCCTTATTACATGAGACGGCATAAAACCCGTTTTCGCGTGGGTTGCAAGGCGGCACAGACCTTAAATTGCCCCTTATTTTTTTGTAATCAAGTCGGTGGTAACGACAGTCTTATTTTTGATGGCTACAGCTTTTATACCGATGCTAAAGGCAATGTCGTCACCACTGCCAAGGGGTTTGAAGAAGAGATTGTGCTGATCGATACTGAACACCAAAAGAGCATGCCTCCCCAGGAAGAAGATCCTATAGGAGATCTGCTGCAAGCGCTCATTTTGGGAGTGAGGGATTATTTTCATAAACTGGGCTGGAAAAAATGCTGCCTTGGAATTTCGGGGGGGATCGATTCTGCAGTTGTTGCAGCCATTGCAGTCTTGGCTCTGGGTAAGGAGAATGTCTTGGCACTCTCGCTTCCGTCTAGATACTCTGGCAAAGAGGGGCGCTACGATGCGCAACTCATTGCGCACAATCTAGGAATTTCGTTTCATGAGATTTCGATAGAGGAGCCTTTTGAAGCGTATTTGAAATGTGTGTCACCCTATTTTAAAGATCTTTCTCCCGATATCACAGAAGAAAATCTTCAAGCCCGTATCCGTGGGACTTTGTTGATGGCCTTTTCTAATAAATTCGGTTATCTGCTGCTCAATGCAGGAAATAAAAGTGAGATGGCCATGGGATATGCCACCTTATATGGAGATATGTGTGGTGGGCTTGCGGTACTGAGTGACGTCTCAAAGGAGCTCGTCTACCAACTCGCAGCCCATATCAATCAAATCAACTTATGGATTCCAGAATCAGTCATTGCGCGAGACCCCTCTGCAGAAGCTTAAATTCAACCAAAAAGATAGCGATACTCTTTCTCCCTATCCCATTGTTGATGGTGTGTTGGAAGATTATGTGGAATACCACATGTCGATCGAGGAGATTTCCCATAAACGGAATCTTCCTTTGCCCCTTGTTAAAGATCTTGTTCGAAAAATACATATGAACGAATATAAACGCAGGCAAGCACCTCCTGGCTTGCGGGTGACGAAAAAAGCATTCAGTGCAGGGCGCCGCTTCCCAATCGTTCAACGGTGGAATATATGACAGTTTCAAAGAAAAAGAAGTGGTGGATTTTGTTTGTGACAACGAGTGGTACCTCACTTGTGTTTCTCGATAACACGGTCATGCCGGTCGCACTTCCCTCTATTCAAAAGGAGATGTTTTTTTCTTCTCTGACCTTGGTATGGGTGGTCAATGCCTACCTGCTCAGTTTGACTGCTCTCCTTCTCATAAGTGGAAGATTGATCGATCTGTTTGGAAAGCGTTCCCTATTCGTGTGGGGGTTGGCGCTATTTGGAATTGGCTCTATCATCGCTGCAGTGAGTCATGCGGCGGCGGCTTCTTTTGCTCGGACGGACAGTTCAAGGGGCTGGAGGGGCGCTCACCATTCCAACAACGACGGCTTTACTGATCGCAGCTTTTAATCCGGGCGAAAGAGCCAAAGCCATTGGAGTGAATACGGGTATCAGCTCTGTATTCCTCATTTTAGGCCCTGCTGTAGGGGGCTTTTTGACCCAATATATCAGTTGGCGCAGCATTTTTTATATCAATATTCCTTTGGTGATCTTTGGAATTATCATGGCATTTGCCATTCTGAATCCTGGGAAGCGGAAACAGGAAACATTCCATTTTTCCGGCGCCATCTTAATGGTGATCGGCATTGTTTTGTTAATTGTCGGCATTATGCAGGGTAATGAATGGGGATGGGATTCGCCATTGACGCTCTCTCTGATTGCAATAGGCCCCCTATTCATTGCCGCCTTTATCTGGGTTTCATCCCGAACGCTTCATCCTATCATCGATTTTCGTCTGTTTCATAATCGACTCTTTACTGCAGCTAATCTCTCCCTATTTCTGACGCAGATCATCGTAATGACCACTGTCTTATGGGCTATTTATTTTCAAGCAGCTCAAATACTCAGCCGTTCAAACGGGGTTGTTGATTTTTGTGGCAGCGTTTCCTGTTTTTATGATGGCTCCTTTGGGTGGTTATGTTGCCGATCGGATTGGGCCGAGATTACCTTTGCTTCTGGGATTTGCGATCTTAAGTTTTGCTCTATTCTGGCTCTTATGGACAGCGGGATCAAATAATTTCCTCCTTCTCCTCCCGGGGCTCTTAGGGTTTGGCTGTGGGATGCCGATGATCATGTCTCCGACAGTGGCTCTGGCGCTATCGCAAAGCCGGCCAGAAAAGCTCGGTGAAGCCTCTGGCATTAGTACTGCCACTCGGCAGTTTGCTTCCACAATGGGGATTGCCATCATGACAGCCACCTACCATGGGACGATCCATGCTACGGGATCGACAGCGAAAGGATTTTCTGCCATTTCCCTCGTCGCTGCGCTGTGTGCGATTCTCGGTTTTTTCATGGTCTTTTTTCTGGTTACGCAGAAAAATCAGCTGCGTGTTTCTTAGCGTTTATAATCAAGTCATTGATGGCAACGCTTTCAAAGGGAGTTCCCAGTGCCAAAACGTGAGGTGGAAGCATTTTTTTGATCCCCTCGATTATCTGGAAATAAAAGGGGGGGTATTGGGGAATGGCCCTGGTGGCCTCGGTGATATGCACAACGTCAGGTGCTCTATCGATGTGGACCCATTTGTGAATTGCTTCAAGGGCTCGTTTGCGGAGCTCTTGTTCAGGAAAACTGCCTGCGATCATGACGGTGAGACGCGTTTGTGATCCCCTATTGAGTTCAGGAAAGATCTCCGAGTCCCACGTCATCCCCAATATATTTTCCCCTTCAGATGAGGGGATCAGAAACCCGTATCCCGTTTTTTTAAGCGCTCTTCCTTCCCATCCTAAGTGGACAAGGGAAAGCGTGACATAATTGAGGGGATTAACACATTTCAATAGGGGTGCTAATGCGTGCATCGGGAGCGTTGAAATGATCCAATCACCCTCAATCTCATCCCATTCCTTGATCTCTTTATGGTAGTGAATGGGGCAATCGAGCTGGGCGATCAAACTCTTCGGTAACATCTCCATTCCCTCCTTGAAGGTATAGAGAGCGGGTTGCACCCCTCCTTTTTTCCGGCGTGCCTTCAAAAACCTTTTAAGACAGATCCGTATCGTTGCTCTGCTTGCCATATTTTTGGAAAGCAGCTCCGTATTGATAACTGCTTGGGATCACCGGCAAAAATGCCGTGTACAAGGGGATCTATTACCCCTTCCGCAATCCCTCGTTTAAACCTGCGTTGAGCAAACTGGGCGATCGATTCATCCTCAAGTGAGCTTGCAGGGGTTTTAAGATCGCACCATAAGCTCCGTACTACACCCTGCTGGAGAAGGTAAAAGGGTGAAAAAACTCTCAATTTCCCCTTATGAGCAATGTAGCGCACTTGGGCTTTCCGATTAGAGGGAACCAGCTCTTTTGTTAAACCCAGCTCAGAGATAAGTTCAAGCGTCGCTTCCCCTTGCCCTTTAGGGCGAAAACCCCGTGGACCTCCCTCGAACCGAAATCCCTCTTTTGTAAAGCTCTCAATCCAACCGCCTGCGCGTCCGCTTTTTTCGTAAATAGCAATCTCTAACGCATTGCGGTATTTTTTCTTCAAATACCATGCCACGCTCAGGCCAGTAATCCCTGCTCCTAAAATGGCTACTCGTTTCATATCATTAGCTTATTGTCGAATTACCACCAACTGCAGCATAAGGGAAAATGGTAGATGAGGGAAACCCCAAAGTAATGGGAACGGGACTCGTCGTCACTAATGAAGAAAAGCCAGTGAGGGAAGTCGTGATACTAGAGAGAAGGAGTGAATATAGTCTACCCCAATGGACCAGTTGCACCAATAAGTGTAACTGAATCCCAATCCCACCCTGCCGCCACATTTCGTGACATTGTTAGTGAATCTAGGAACCCCAGCCAATTCATTGGCCTTTTGAGCTAAATGGAGATGGAAGATGTTAAACCCCGCTCTCAAAAAAAACAGCAGATCACAACAGGCTCTTGTCCCAATCAGAATATCGCCGGTAAAATAATCGTGGACGCGGAGAATATTGGAGAATCTTGAAGAGGTTAAAAAAACGCCCCGACGCTCCCCTGAAGCCCTCCGGCTGGGAAAGTAGGTGCCCCCTTCAAGACCGAGGAAAAAGCAATTGATAAAAGTACGGCCATATCCCGCAAAAACACTCCCAATGGCATTAGTATGATCAAGCTTCCGATCTAAGGCAAATCCATTGGTCAGATTGACTGCCTTCAGTTTACTGCGATCTAAAGCAGCTCCCCCGCCCACTCCAACAAATCCCCCCTCTCGGGGCTGCCCAAATAGCGACCCGCACAATAACAACGCAACAAAAAAACTCTTCATTCCAAGGCGTTTACTCAAGGGAATATTGCAATCCGAGATAAAAGACTCCTATCCAATTATTCTTAAAAACCGATGGAAAGATGGGTTGCACACTCCCTGGTCCTGGAGACGCTCCAAGGATGTGGCTTCTCGTGTTCCCAGTTTGTACTTTTCCGATATAGGTGATATGAAAGCCTGTATCAAGTTTAAGACCACAAGCAAGATGAGACAGAAAGCCAATCCCGAACCGTCCCGCAAAATGAGATGTGGTTTTTTTTGCCACCTGTGACCTCATTTCCGGAGGGACAGCTCCTACTGGGCTTCTGAATTCAACAATATGGTGTAAATCGTTCCAAGCGGCTCCAATTCCTCCCATGATGTAAGGGCTGACCCAGTGACATGGGTTTGGCAAGGAACAGCGGTCCAAATGAAAATACCCATTCAGAAGTGCTGTATGAACGTGAAGATTCGCTTCGAAAAATTCTGTGGTACCTGCCATACCAGTTACGAAACCAAACTCTTCAATCCAATTATATCGTGAGGAAAAGAAGGTGTAAGAAGCATCGAAGCGTAAACACGACCAGCAACGGTATCCAATTTTAGCACCTACATGCCATCCGGGAAGAAATTGCGCATCAGTCCCCATTCCATTTCCGCCAGCAAACGTGGCTCCCTCCACAAAATGAGTTTTTGCTTTGCTTAAGCCTGCCGCAAAACCACCGTCAACTCCAACATACACATTCCTCTGCCAGTAGAAATTGTCCGCAAAGGCATAGGTGTTGAATACACAGAAGCTTGCCAAAGCAAGAAACACCATCTTAAATTTGTCTAACACGTTCTTACTCCCCCTTTACTTCATTTCTTATTAACCTTAAGCAAAAGCGGGAATTTATCAAGATTTTTTTACCTCTCTGCAAAAATTTCCCAACCCCATGCCGCTTGCACTCGTAGCCAATCTCAGCCATCAAGTTCTAGCAATAAATGTGGCCAGTCGGCTACAAATGAGAGGGGATAAATCATGAGAAAATATAGGGATTATAAGGAGGATTTAATAGCAAAGCTAAAAGACCCTGAATATGCAGCCGCTTACTTGAATGCATGTTTGGAAGAAAGTTACGACGCGAACGATATGGGTATCTTTCAATTAGCAGTTCGCGATGTAGTTGAAGCCCATGGGGGCATGGGTGTAGTATCGGCAAAGATGGGGGTCAACCGCGAAAGCTTTTACCGCAGTCTGTCTCAAAAAGGAAAGGCTAGGTTTTCAACACTCGTGAATGCCATTAGAGCTTGCGATTTAGAAATTGAATTTCAACCCGCCCATTCCTGAACTAGTGCTTGGTAAAAGTTAAGCTATTAGATGGAGTTGGAGAATTTGGTGGGGGAGGGGGTGAGGTAGGCGTCGAAGGAGGTGACGATGTTGCGGATGAATAATTCGCCGAGGGGGGTGATGGAGAGCTTTTCAGGGGTATTGAGGAGGAGTTGTTCCTTTTGGAAGTGAGAGAGTTGGGGGGAGGCGGAGGCGAAATGGTGGTCGAAATCGAGGTTGAAGAGACGCTTGAAATGGGTTTTGTTGAGTTCGAAATCACACATGAGGGTATGGATCACCCACTTT
Source organism: uncultured Chlamydiales bacterium (assembly GCA_963705695.1). GTDB lineage: Bacteria > Chlamydiota > Chlamydiia > Chlamydiales > JAAKFR01 > CAVPKN01. The sequence goes on along the minus strand of CAVPKN010000006.1, from coordinate 3,636 downwards.
CTAAGTTGATCCTCAGCCGTTAAGATTTTACCTCGAGTGATCGGTAATTTCTCTTGATCTAGTGCTTGATAATAGGGTGTGAGCTCTTTTAGATTTTGGACGTACATGCCGTCAATAAAGCCGATCGCTGTGATCCCAAAACTCAACATTGTTTCGCTTAGCTTGAGCGAGTAGCCTTGAAAATTGCGTTGGAGTCTTTTATTTTGATACGCGTGCGCCAATTCATCGTGCTCTTTGGCAAAATGATCCATCCCGATGGCCACGTATCCATTTTCAACTAATCGTTTTCTAGCCTGTGCATAAATCGAAAATTTTTCCTCAGTTGAGGGGAGGCTTTCTTCTTTAATGGCCTTTTGATGGGGCTTTAACCAGGGTATTTTTGCATAGGAAAAGAGGGAGAGACGATCGGGTGCCATTTCTAAAATATGATCGAGAGTGCGTTGGAACGAGAGGGTTGTTTGGAAGGGAAGGCCATAGATGAGATCGATGTTGATCCCTTTAAATCCCAGTTGACGTGCATGTTTAAAGGTTTTTTGCGTCATCTCAAGGCTTTGGTGGCGCAAGACCGCTTTTTGCACCTTGGGATCGGTATCTTGCACACCAAAGCTGACGCGATTGAAGCCGAGCTGACGGAGAAAACAAAGCTTTGCCCCGTCATCTTCTACGACCGTACGAGGATCGATTTCAATGGAAATCTCCTGCTCCTCATCAATGGCAAATGAGGAGTTAATTGCTTCAAAGAGTTGTTGCAGAAGGGGAATCGAGAGTTTGGTCGGGGTGCCGCCACCAAAATGGAGCTGCACGACCCTCCTTTTTTGACCGAGAAAACGTCTGACAAGATCGATCTCACGACAGAGGTAGGCAACATACCGTTCTTCATTTTCCTCTTTTCGATTCAACACGACTGAGCAGCCGCAATAGAGGCACATGGTTTTACAAAAAGGGATATGGAAATAGAGAGAGAGGGGGAGAGTGGCCCCTAATTGTTGTAATCTCTCAACATAAGATTGTGGTGACAGAGGAGACCACTCAGGTGCCGTTGGATAACTGGTATACCGCGGGGTGGGTTTGTTGAGCTTAGACAAAAGCGTGGGATCGATTGCGGACATAGTCTACCAAATATTGGACATTCTCGAGGGGTGTGTCGGGCATAATTCCATGTCCGAGATTAAAAATATACCCTCTATCTCCCGCCATATCGGAGAGGAGTGTTTCGATTTTTTGTTTTAGAATCTCTCTGGGAGCAAAAAGGGCCATAGGATCGAGATTACCCTGAACGGCAATCGTTTGGGGAATCTGTTTCCTCACCTGTTTTAAATTGTAGCTCCAGTCGAGGCTTATGGCTGAGGGGGCTAAAGAGGCAAGTTGTGGGGCAAAAAGACAAGATCCTCTGCAGAAGAGGATCACAGGAATTCCTCTCTTTTTGATGGCTTCTGTGATTTGTTTCATGGGATGGAGCGCAAAGGTGTGAAATTCCTCCCAGGCTAAAGCATTAGCCCAGGAATCAAAAAGCTGTATGGCATCGACTCCCGCATCGATCTGCCAGTTTAAATAGGTAATCGTTGCCTCAGTGATTGTCTCGATCAGTTGCTTGAAGCGAGCCGTTTCGCGAAATAGGTATTCCTTCGTTTTTTTAAGATCTTGACTCGATCCCCCTTCAATCAGGTAACTGGCGATTGTAAAAGGAGCCCCTGCAAATCCAATGAGGGGCACTTTCAAGATCGATTTTAATGACTCAATACTGCTCTTAATATGGCTGTATGCTAATTCAGGGGGCTGCAGTTGTAAACGGCTCGGAGAATCGAGCACAACAGGTCCTACCTTATCGCGGAATTCATACTTTATCGCCAAACCATCGAAGAGGGTCAAGATGTCGCTAAATAAAATAGCTGCATCGACCTGCAATAGGTCGATCGGCATAAGAGTCACTCGAACGATGGTCTCTGGGTCACGAAACATGTCAAGAAGGGTGCGTCCCTCTTTGAGTTTCCTATACTGGGGTAGATATCGCCCCGCCTGACGCATCAGCCAAATCGGTGGGCTTTCTTTGTTCTTACAATGGAGGGCATCCAGTAATCTGCTCATACGCCGCAATACCATACCACAATTCAATTTTTGAGCTACCTCGAAATCGAGAGCCAAGACACATGAGACAAGAACCATTTTTTGAATTCATGCTTTACTTTATGAAGAGGAAACGTGTAGATCTGTCGGGCGGCTGTGTCACTTGCGTGTCGACTTAACCATGAGGGAGTATTTTTTTAATTTCAGCATCCACAAAAATATCGAGCGTTTCGCTAATAGATTTATGTAATATTTTTGCTGCTTTGACAATTTTGTAATGGCGCTCGCTATCAGTTCGATAGGCAATTTTCCCTTTAAATTGTTCTCGATTAATGGGCTCTGGGATGGGCTCCCCTTTTTCCAAATATATTTCTATGGCAGCAGAAATCACCTCTCTGATTTCTTCCATGCCCGTGTTTAAATCTTCAGCATCTGTACAAATGCCTGGTAATTCATTAACACGAATAATAAAATAACTTTTTCCTTTAAATTCTTCAGTTTCCACGGTATATGTCCACGGAAGATTTAAATAATATTGTTTATCTGTCTTTTTCATGACTATTTATAACCTCCTGTATCATCCGCAGTTGATATGGCAACAATTCAGGGCGTTTTTTGATTGATATATTTTTCTCATATCCATCTTTAGAAAAAATGTGGTGTGATCCCGCGCTGAACGCATTTTAAATCCGTAACTTATTAAAAGAGTTTCAGCTTCTTCGTAAGAGATCGATCTACCATCCTTTATCTTTTGGATCACCTTATCACGCCTTGTCATAGTTTTATGATATCATTGATGATATCATTTGTCAAAGAGAAAGACACGGAATTAAAAATTTTACACTTAGCGCGAATTACTGGGTGCGGTGAATTGAGAGGGGGCGGAGGTAGAGCCACTTGCCGTGGAGGCGAGCAAATTCGCTTCTTTCGGTGAAGGAGCAATCCTCTCCATCCTGTGAGAGAGTCGCTTTAAAGGTGACAGTGGCTTTCTCACCTCCTTCGATGAAGTCAAGAATGTCTAAACCGTTAAAAAGGGTATTTTTGGAGAAATGTTCGATCTGCTTTCTCCGTTGCAGAGGGGGAAGGGAGGCATCGGGATGATCAGGGTGTGTTGTCGTAATGATGTAGTCGCTCTTCCCCAAGGCGTAGGCAGAATAGCGGGAGCGCATTAATGCTAGAGCTGTAGGTGGATTTTCCCCTTCGTGAAAAGGGGCACAACACTCGGCATACTCTTTAGAGCTGTGGCAGGGGCATTTCATAGATCACATTAGCTATTGTCTGTGCAGCGGTCACGCTGGCATCGTTACTTTTTAAAATCTCCCGTAGACGTTTGCACTCGGCATGGCAGGTTTCGGGATGATCGATGAGATGACGGAGTGCTTGATAGAGGGATTCGGCGGAAATGGTTCGGCCCAGAAAATTTTCTGTCCAGCGCTCATAGAACTACGTCTCTGGAAAGATCCCACTAGATGGTAGATCGATGGCCAGGCTCTTGTCCGATTGCAGTACAAATTCGGACGGGGGGGGGGGCTGCAGTTGAATATGGATGGTGCCATTTGCAGCAGACTTCTA
>CAVPKN010000005.1:0-10558 GCA_963705695.1 uncultured Chlamydiales bacterium | reverse complement strand
CGGACAGCCCAAGAGCCACTGGGACGGTTATTACCACTATTGCCAACGCCCCCAAAGGGCGCTTGTGAGCTAGCACCTGTCGTTGGGGTGTTCCAATTGATGACGCCAGCCTTGATTTCATGATAAAACTGTTCATCGTGGGATTGACTCTCGCTGATCAAAGAGGCGGAAAGACCATACTCAGTTCGATTCGCTTCTTCAAGGGCCGCTTCAAATGTGGGAACTCGGATCAATTGTCAGGGGGGCCCAAAAACCTCTTCATCTCTCCGGTGTCCGGGATCTGTGTCACGTCGGTAATTCCAGGTGTCAGAAAGAGGGAATTTTCGTGCAAAACTCTCATCTCAGTTAAACAAACACCCCGATCTGTTTTCAGTGTCGCCTGAGTGTGGAGGAGTGCTTCAAAGCTGCGCCTGTTGATAACCGGTCCCATAAAGGGCTCTGGTCTTCGCGTGTAGGGGCCGACCTGAATCGTTTCCGTCATCTCCACCAACGTCTTTAAAAATGCATCGCCAGTGGCATCATCGAGAACAATCAGGCGGCGGGCTGAGGTGCAGCGTTCCCTGAAGTGAGAAAGGCGGATTGGATGGTCAGGTAGGCGGCGCTTTCTAAGTCTGAGATGGCACTGACGATCAGGGGATTATTCCCCCCCATTTCTAATGCCAAAATCTTTTCAGGATGGGCACTGAGACTTTGATTGATAAGGCATCCAGTCGCGTAACTGCCCGTAAAAAAAAGGCCATCTAGTTGGGGATGGGTCACAATGTGGTGTCCAACATCTCCTCCTCCTTGAAGCAGTTGGATCACACCTTGAGGAAGCCCCTCCCATAATCGAATCATGGCCTCGCTGACGTGGGGTGTCAACTCACTTCCTTTAAAGATCACCACATTTCCCGCTAATAGCGCTGGGACAATATGGCCATTAGGAAGGTGTCCCGGAAAATTAAAAGGGCCAAACACAGCAACGACGCCATGAGGTTTATGTTGGATCGACAGGGTCGTTTGACCGAGCGGAAGGGATCTATCGGCGCATTGTTCTCGGTAGGCCTCAACGGAGATCGCAACTTTTTTGAATCATCGAATCCACTTCGAGATGGGCCTCCCAAAGGGGCTTTCCCGTTTCTTGCGAAATGATCTCTGTGAAGGAGGCTCTCTCTTTCTGAAGTCGATTGGCAAAAAGGTTCAGATATTCGATACGGGTACCAATGGGGAGCCGCCGCCACTGTTTAAAGGCACTTTGCGCGGCAACAAGCGCCCCTTCACACTCTTGCTGCGTGGCTCCTCTCCCTTGCCAAACGATCTCTCCAGTCGCTGGATTGAAGGAAGCAAAATTCTCTCCTCCCCCCTCTCGCCACTCGCCATTGATAAACTGCACGGACCCCTCGACTCTATCGTGTGGTATTTTTAGGCATAGTCAATTCTAGAAAATGGGGAAAGAGATTTTTTCCTTGAATCTTTCTTCAGGCGCAAGCTAAATTTCTTTTCTTTAGGTTTATGGCAGCACCATCAAAGCTCGAATTCTCATTTACCGGAGTCTCCTACTATCAGGGCGCCCCACAGAGCATGTGGGAAGGGAGTTGGCATTTCTGCCGTTTCGATTTGAGAAATCCTCCTTACGCGATCTCTGCACCCTTGGATTTAGAACTCTCCATAACACAGGAGCAGATCCTCAGTTTCGACTTTAATGAATTTAATTATTTCGAGAAAAAACTCGTCGATCGGATTCGTTTAACCCCTGAACTCGCCAAGACCATGACCCTTTCAGCAAGAATGTTTCAACAGCATGAAAAGGAAAATTGTGTAGTTGCTACAAGGTGCAATGATCCGATCCCAATCACCTTCCCCCTATTGGAAGTGGGTAGATGTTACCGGCTTCGAGTTGTGAGCAATGGCCAGGCCATCACTGCCACTGTAGCTGAAGTTGACGAAGCCACCTCTGATCAAGTGATCCAATCCCAGCGCCGAGGCTGCCGCCCGTAATGTACCTCCCGTAATGGATCCTATAACACTCACTTCCGAAACCGATCTTTCTTAAAAAACAATAATGCAATCCAATAAAGGCTTTGAAAACATATTATTATGTGCTAAAATCTGATTTCATTTTTAAAACGGATCGATTTTAGATGATAAAAATATGCACAGCTTTTTTTTTGTGTTTAGGAACATATTGCTTGGCTGATGTTCAATCTACTAAAGAGATATTAAGCAACTATTCATCAAATAATCTAAAAGTGCTTGAAGTTTATAATCGAGTATCAACCTTTTGGCTAGAGTATGAAAAAATTTATAAAGGATCATGGGAACTTGAAAAGCTACTTAGAGCAGTAGAATTTTCGGCAGAAAAATATAAAGATCAAGTTAGAGAAGATATAGGAAAGACCCCCTCTATCATCCACCCACTGAGAGCGGCAGAATTTTTATGGAATTTGGGCTCCATCCGCAATGTGAATGTTTTAACAGCAGCCATTCTCCTTGAAATTCCTGAAAAAACGGAGACCACAATAGACGAAATTGAAGCTCTTTTTGGAACACGCGTTGCATATATCGTAATGGAAATAACAAACGACCCCAACCTGTCAAAAGAAGAAAATAGGTCAAAACAGATGGCGTTTGTGACGATGATGTCGTTGGATGGGCAGTTAATATTACTAGCCCAACTCTTAAGTAACGTGAAAGATTTATATCCAATGTCCCCAAGCTGTTCCAAAGAAAACGTCGATGAGTACTTTACATGGAGTGAAAGATTGCTTTCTAAATTGAGAGGAACTCAACCAAACTTGGAAGCTGCTCTTCAAGAAAAAATTGATGATTATAAGAATAACCTTTTTGGATTCCATAGGGTTATAGATTATGATTTTTTTATGTTCGACGGTGAAATTATCTACAAATACTTTATTCTTGATAACAATACTAAATGGAGATTCGATTGGCAACTCTATAACCAGAAGGGGATACCTCATTTAGTAGGTTACGAGATCGAAATAGTCCCCTCGTACGAAAATAAATATGTAATGGTTATTCCAGACTCCCCATCAATTATATTTAGTAGAAATGGTGCCAACTCTTTTTGTGCAGAACGGGTAGATAATGGAGGGATAGCCGGATTTCATAAGGTTAAAGTTGCAAGTCTTTCTCGTTCTGATATGTGGTTTAAACTAGACGACGAGAGCTATTGGTCTATCAATCGGGACGTTTATGACAAGAACCCCCTATCTTTAAAGGATGATGATAAAGTTGAAGTGACCTCCTTGGGTGATGGCAGATATGAGATAACTATTCCTACCCAGAAAGGTTCCCATCGAAAGATTGTATTTAAAGAAAAAGCCTACTTGTTTTATGTAGCTGCGATAGAAGATAACACTTGATAATATTCTAGGGGGTTGTTGCATAGCCCCAATCAATCGTTTCACCCCGGGGCTTTGCTGCTGTCAAAATGTAAAATTTTGGGTTGAATCGACTATAACTGAGTACTCGTGATGAGGATTAGGATTGATTGAGGAGGGTGGAAAAGAAGGTGGCGAGTTCGGGATCGTGTTGCTGCAGCCAATTTTCGAGCTGAGCGGTTTCCTTGATTAATTCATTGTGAGGATGGGGCGAGCGCATTTTTGAAAAATTGCCAATGTCGAGAAAAAAAGGTTTGTGATTCAGAAAACCGGAGTTTTTCTCAATCACAGAATCTTCATCATGGATCCCCTTCTCGATCCGGTGGTTGATCAATAAAGCAATTTGAGCGAGTGCCTCCTTTGCGACCGCTTTTTGATCTGTATCGATTAAGTGGGTTAAATAGGGGAAGATCATTTCACCTTTCATTTGCAAGACAAAAGGAAACTCATCTGCAGAAATTTCAACACGGCGGTGGAGACGATCGTAGAGAGTAATCTTTTGGTTGAGATGGTGGGTCGGATTGAGATGGAGATAGATCAGATTGGATTCTTCATGGAGTTCTTCGAAGGCCATTTTGCAACTATTGAAAAGGTCTCCCAATTTTTTCTCTTTGCTCACTTTTTTTGACGATAAAAATCTTCAAGAATTTGGGGATGGGAGAACAAACGGGTCCATCCTGGCGCTCGGTATCGATTAAGCCTAAAAAATTTTAAAACCAAACTTCGATCTTCACTTTCAAACACATAACATTGAGAGCCTCTGCCGATATAGTAGTAGTTTTGTGCTAACAAAGAGGTGACGGTTTCAGAAGGGATGTTTTTCACTTCCCATTTCTTGTGGTAGGCAAGATGTGTACGGATTTTACGTATCGCAAAGCCATCGTTGAGGTAGGAGACGATGGAGAAAAAACAAAGGGGGAGAATAACTAAGCCAACAATGAGAGCTACTCTTTTTATTTTCATGGATTTCCAAGGCGGTAACTCAAGACGCGCCATTGGCCTAGGGTTCCTTCCATCGTCATTGTGACCGATTCAATGACATTAGGTTGGTAGGAAAATTCAGTCGCGAAATTGATGATCATAAACACCCCCGTCGTCCCCCCAGGTAGTCTTTTTACCTGCTGGTGTGAAGAAATCGTTCTCGCTTTAACAACCCCCATATTCTGACGCAATCCCCTGACCCCTTCCACCCAAATTTGACGCGCCACTACGTCTTGCATGAGCCGGCTTGAGTCGGCCCATGCTCCCCCATAGGCTTGATTATCAAGTAAATTAATAAAATGCATCGCAGCTGCATTAGCATCTGTAAATGCAGGGCTCAATTTACTTCCAATTTGCCCAGGTTGGCTAAAATAAGGATTTGGCGGGTAGGGGGCATTGGGCGGGTAGGCCGCCTCAGGTGAAAAACCGGCATCTGGGGTATAGGCTGCATTGCTATCGGCATGAAGAGGCAAAAAGGGAAGGAGGAGAGTGACTATTATTGCTAGAAATGGGTATGATGCATGGCTCTTCAGCATATTTGTTTGCGAAAAAACAATTTGGTTCGGTATTGTCTACTTCCTTCTACGTTAATGTGCCGCTCTATAAAGGGCAAGATTAATTTTTTTTTGGGGGCTTAGCTCAGCTGGTAGAGCATCAGATTTGCATTCTGAGGGTCAGGAGTTCGATTCTCCTAGCCTCCATCGGACTTCCCTAATATTATGCGGTTATAGCTCAGTTGGTTAGAGCGCGACACTGATAATGTCGAGGTCCCTGGTTCAAATCCAGGTAACCGCATCCACTACCCTCGCTTCACAACTCAAAAGGGGGAAGACAAACCTCCTCTCTTCCATCCAAAATCTCCATCTTCCCCGGCCACTAGTGCTCGACCGCGCAAGTTTTTAGCATTTTGGCTGCGTCAAAGCCCCGGGTTAAACGTGCATAAGTGATGACCCCATATTGAATTAATATTGGGTCACTTATGCACGTTGAACTCGCGGGGAGCTTTCACGCTTGCCAAAATGCTAAAAACTTGCGCGGTCGGGCACTAGTACGAGTGTCTAATTTGAGGTTTCACATCGTGACAAATTTTGTTCAGAGGGTTAACTTTACGATTAAAAAATAAGATGAACAGAGCGCCGATTTCAAGAGTTGAGATCATCGGAGGAGGTATCATTGGAGCTCTTGAAGCCTATTATGCTTTTAAAGAGGCCCAAAAAAGAGGGATCTCAATCGGCATCACAGTGTATGAAAAGAGCCACTCTTTTGAGGTATTTAGGCCAGGTCTCCCCTCTACCAATACCGCTTACAATATTGTACCCAGTCTGACGATTGATGAAATTTTAAGCGTGATCCCCCGTGGTTCAGAGCTCATTGAAAAAATGGCAATCTCATTTAGCCAATCCGATGGTATTCGGGTCGATGATGTATCAGGTGTCAATGATTCTGAAGCTACACGTCGATTTAAAGAATCTGTCCTCCTCTATGCTGCAGATAAAAATCATGAGGATCGGTTCCTCTCTTTGCTCAAGCTTGGTAAACTCAGTATGGATCTTTGGCAGCAGATCTATGATGAGGGGGACGCAGAGCTTAAAGCGGTATTTAAGGCATCGAATTTTCACTCCTGCCATGAATCCAAAAAAGGGGCTCATAAGCGATTGCTTGATGGGTATCGGATCGATCTTATCTACGGTATCCCACAGGCATGCCACCATGCACTTGCTATGCAGCGAAATTATGAGCGATTAGGATATAAAAATTGCACGCTCCTCTCTCCTAACGAGGTGATGGCGATCGATCCTTATTTAACCGATTTTTGCTCCATGCACTCCGATCTAAATGCAGATAAAAAGCGTGTCTGGAAAGAGGATAGTGCGGCTTTGTGGAGTACCAGGAGGATGCTTAGACAACGAGTATTTTTACCCAAATTCTATGCCTATTTAAAACAGATCATGGGTACATATCGTGATTCGAATGGTCAGATCCGAGAGTGTTTTCAGCTCCAGTTTGATAGTGAAGTCACCTCTGTTGAATTAAAGCTCCATGGGGAGAATTTACGTGTGATCGGATTGGGGATGGGGAATAGGAAAATAGGATGCGATAAAACAACTGATTGGGTTGATCAATATATATTCTGCCCAGGAGAGGCGGTTGCTACACTACACAAGTTTGGCTTTCATGAGCCGGCATACGCAGCTTTTGCTGGAGCCTCTCTTTTTCTCAACATCCCACTATCACCCAATCAGATCAATTTATTTCAAAATTTCTCCCATTATATGGAAGTGCACAGTGAAGGGATTGTATTAGCATGGCAAGCCAGATGCAAACACGATGGTATTTTTATAGGTGTTGCCGGAACGAGGGCGTTCTATGGAGATAAAGAGCCTAATAAGGATGAGGAATTTGCAAAAAACAAAAGCCTGCTTTTGTTAAATATGATCAATAGGGTCTTGCCTGAACTGATGTCACTTGCCTGTGGATACAATACAAAAGGGATTATACTGGGTGCTGAAGAATTAATTTCTTTAGAAAAGAAAGGGATAGCAGATCGATGGGTTGGCCGGCGCGCTGTGGCCTATGATGGTTTCCCCACTCTAGGCTCCCTTTATTATGGCGAGCAACGTGTCAGCAATGCACGCTGTACAACGCACCTCGGATCTAGCGGAGTGGCATTTGGCCCAGGCGCTGTTTTCATGAGCCGCAATTGTCAGCAGCACTCCCATGATCCTTTGATCAAAAAAATCTTAAAATATACCGACTCCCGTGTCAGCCTGATTAATGCTCAGGTTAAGTACGACTTTGGTAAAGAAGAGGGATTGCTTTGTCGATAGCGGAGGCAATTTTTTTCTGTCTGAAGTTATAGTCCTCTTTCTTCTCCCCTAGTTGTTTCTTCATTTCGGTGAGAATTTTCTGTTGATATTCTCGGGGCCAATCGGTATTTCTGATAAATTTTTTTGGATTGTGGGGGTGCTTTTGCCATTTTAGAAAATGGATCATCATAAATTCGAGCCGTATTCTCCGTTTCCGTTCGGGAATATAGTATTTTTCGAGCAGGGCAATCATGTTATCAAGCATCATGTCATAGATAAAAGCTGCCTCTCTTGCTTTTTTAACTGAGTAAATAATTAAGGGTATGCTCACCAGAATGGCAAAGAGCGCTGGGACAATTGCAGGCAAAATGACTTGGGTTATGGCATTGACCCCAGGGAGTGTCAGACAAAGGGAGCTACAGCCGATCACAATGAGTGCTCCGATGATCAGAAAGGAAGCAGCTGCAATGGAGTAGGGTGTCGCCTTTTGTCTATAAACTTTATGAAAATGTTCGAGCTCACGCCGCTCCTCTTTTGAATATCGTAATTACTCATAAGAACCTATCCCAAAGTACCCGCGGATGACTTGCATGATCTTGTCATGCTCCTGCACATAGATCATTTCGAATGTTTTGAATAAAGGATTCGCACAACATGGCTCCTTGCTTAATGGGTTGGGGAATAAGATAGGAATTTATGATTTGCCCCCGTGCAAGCACAAGAATGCGATCAGCCAGCGCTAGCGCATCCCTAAAATCATGTGTCACCATCACGATTGTTTTCTTAAACTGGCTTCTAATTTCCCGAAGGAGTGTGTAGAGCTGCTCCCGCATGATCACATCGAGAGAAGCAAAAGGCTCATCTAAAAGCATCAAGGGTCGATTTTGCAACAAAGCGCGGGCCAAAGCCACTCGCTGCCGCATCCCTCCCGATAACTCCTTTGGATAAAGTGAAGCGCACTCCATAAAGACCAACTCTTTCTAATAAAAACTTCGCCCGATCGGTTAATGTTGGATCTTTTGACCCTTTGCTTCCCCCCCTGCTTCCAAGCTCCGAAAAAAGAAGCAGATTTTCCATGACCGTGCGCCAGGGGAGGAGAAGATCCTCCTGCCGCATATAGGTCAGAACGTGCGCCCCTTCGGGATTGAATAGCCCATTGATCAAAATATTTCCCTGAAGAGGGGAGAGTAAGCCCGCAATTAACCGAAAAAGAGTTGTTTTTCCCGACCCCGAGATTCCAATTAAAGCAATGATTTCTCCAGCCGAAACAGAAAAAGAAACCCCTTCCAGAATCTTTTTTCCGCCATAAGCAAACTCGAGTTGATCAACAACTAACATGCACCAACCATTTTTCACCGAGTAAGCCCTTTCCCTATTTTCGTGAACGAGCCCGAGCCCGATTGCTACTTAGACATTTTAGTCAGCATTGCAACAATTCTCAGAAGAATGTCTCGTGAAGCTTGAAACTGCTTCTCATTAATGAGCTCGAGTTTCTGACCAATATCAAAAATACTTGCGCATTCAGTAGCTGAGCGTCTTGCCATTCGATAAAATCTAACCTTTTCACTCTCCGAATATTCGCCCGCTTCTTCTGCTATGTTTAGTGGTATGGAAGTGCCAGCACGTTGCAATTGATCAGCTAAATAGGCTCTTCCACGTGGAAATTGATTCACTACTTCTTCAATTAAAACAACAATTGCTATTGCTGCTTTGTACACATCTAATTTCTCGTGATCGAAATACTGCATACTTTGAATTCGGGCACGGGCTCGGGCGCGGGCTCGTTCACGAAAATAAATCTTAATGCCTATCTTCTTTTGAGAGGATTATATTTTTTTGTCATGAGATTCGATGATCTTTTGAGCCTAAAAACTGCCTCCTACTATACCTATGTACCTCTTTTGTACACACAAAAAAAAATTAAAGATTTTGTAAAGGCAAGATGGGATTACTAGGTATTAATAATGTATAAATAAAAATAGAGTATAATAATGGAGAGAAAATTAAATGATTTGAATCATATGTATTCTTTAATCCCTCCGGTTGGTGATTTTTCGAGAGAGCCACTCTTATGGCTTGAGCCTAGCTCCATTACGGTGTATGGAGAGGAGGAGGGGCCTCGGCCTGGATTGTTGGGCATTGCCAAGGAGCCTGGTGGAAACTGCCTCTCTCTTTTCAAAGGGAAAGATTGGGTCACTTTAATGACCCACCTATTCGCCATTGTTTCGCTAGTGTGCCTTTTGGTGGGTGGGGAGGCAGCTCAATTATGTCCCTTATTTAAGCATTGTGGGGGCTCCCATTTATATTTATTCGATTACCCGAGAAGCTAAGGCACATTTTGAATTTTCCCACTTAGCCTTAAAATCAAAACGGGTAGCGGATTGCCTTTTTTCGGGGTGCCAAGGGTCTGGGTTCTGTCAGCGATGGTATAAGCGATATCATTAAGGCCTTAGGGGGTGGGATCACCCTTTTTGCCCTCTCTCAACTTCCCTATATTGACCTTGAAATTCCTATTATCTTAATTGTTCTCAGCACCATTGGGGCAGCCTCTAGAGGCTGGAACACGTACCGCGTCCATGAGGCACTATCTCGGTTTAAAGCGGCAAAGGAGAGACTCAAGGCGGACGATTTTACAAGTATGAACGAGTTACTGACTGCACTTTCTGGGCCAGTCTCTGGTTCTGAAGAGAGCGCTCAAGTGGAATCGAAACTCTACAGTGAAGATCATTTTACCCATGAAGTTCGAGAAAAGGAGATCAAACAGCGGATGAGTAAAGCGCTTACTGATATTAAAAATGTGCTCGAAATTCTTGAGCCAACCAAAGAGGAGGGGGATCGATCCGCTGAAATAAAAAATAAAATTTACAACGAGGGGATGGAATTGATTGATAGGTTCGAAAGCGAGATTCATCGCAAGCTCACGGAACAAGCCCTCGTGATTTTCTGCTCCCTACTCACATTGCTTATTGGTATCATGTTTCTCGCATTCCCTAATCACATCACCATCGAATATATTTTGTCGCTGGTTGCTGCTGGATTGGGCATTTTAGGGATTTTCTATAATAAAATATTTACTCAAAAAATTTTTCTGCAGATCGAACGTGAATTAAATATTATCAAACAAAAGCAGTTGCAGTTTTAATAGCAATTTGTTTAAATTTTAGATAAAAACAAACACGTCTTGCTAATTTCAAGAACCTCTCCTAAAGGAGGGTAATTTATTATGCAGCTGCAACAACGTCGCCTCTCCCTTCTCACTATCTTTTTTTCTGAATTTATCGATTATGCCGGCATTTCGATGGTTTATCCCTTATTCGCGTTCATGCTTTTTGATCCGGCATACCACTTTCTCCCTGAGGGTGCTTCCCTTCAAACAAGGGGAATATAAGT
>CAVPKN010000004.1:0-22374 GCA_963705695.1 uncultured Chlamydiales bacterium | reverse complement strand
ACAGGGAGTGCCTTGACTAAAGCAATACGGAGACGGGTGTGTGCCTAAAGGATAGAGGAGAAAGATATGGGTGAATTTGATATTGACAGCATAAATAGTGCCAGAATGCCTATCACATCATCTACATCCAATCAGGGTCCAAAAAAAGCAAAGGAGCATAATGCAACAAGGCCTACTGGACATTCACGTAAAGATAGAATGGGAGTGTTCGAGCCCGGCAAAGACGGCTAGCCGTATTCTAGAGGCAAATCTAAGAAGGGTGAAGGGCAACCAGAGGGAAAGAGATACGGTCTTCCAAACAAGGAAAGTAAACCCACAACAAGCACCTCAAAACCGGGGTTTGAACGGTGGTTTAATTCGCTGGGGGTGCTGTAATTTTTCTTTATTTTGGGTTCTATCTTGACGCTAAGTGGTCTCTATTTGGAACCCTACTTCGGAGAAATTCCGAGTCAAATTAAATTCAATTTTCTATCCTCGGGGCTCATCAATTTCAATTTACAGGAATAATTATGGCAAAAAAATTTCAACTTCCCAATTTACCTTACGACTATAAAGCTTTAGAACCGGTTATTAGCGCGAATCATCAATTGCATCATCAAAAACACCACAATGCTTATGTCACTAATCTCAATGCCGCATTGGAAAAATATGAACAGGCCGAGGGGAAGGAAGATCTCAATGCCATGATCTCCTTGCAACCTGCCATCCGATTTAACGGGGGTGGTCATATCAATCATTCTATCTTTTGGACAAATCTCGCTCCTAAGAATCAAGGAGGGGGAGAACCCCCTAAAGGGGAATTGGCCGATGCCATTAAAGAGAGATGGGGATCTCTAGATTCCTTCATCGAAACCTTCAACGGAAAAGCAGGACCGATCCAGGGTTCAGGATGGTGTTGGCTGGCCTTCTGTCCTAAATCGAAACAATTGAGACTTGAAACCTGTGCGAATCAAGATCCTCTGGAAGGAACAACGGGAGCCATTCCACTTTTGGGAATCGATGTCTGGGAACATGCTTACTATCTACAATATGAAAATGCCCGACCTAATTATTTAAAGGCCATTTGGCAGGTCATCAATTGGGCCAATGTGAGCCAACGTTACTCCCAATGCAAAGAAGCGTGTTCTAGTTGCAAATAGAATTTTTTTTTGACAGGCCAAGCATAAGTTGCCGCTTTTTCTAGATAATTTTACGTGAGTAAATTATAATGAGAATCATGCGTTTATTTTTTCGCAATAAACCTAAAATTAAAGTAGAAACTACGAAGTCGGATAGTTTTAGTGGATGGACGAAGTGCACCCATTGCCAGGAGATGATCCATACCCAAGAGCTCGTTTCCCATCTCAGCTGCTGCCCGAAATGTAATCACCATTACCGGCTATCAGCACGGGAGAGGATTGCGAGTTTAGCTGACGCTGACTCTTTTATCGAAATGTTTGATGAACTCCGTCCCCTCGACCCGCTTCAATTTGTCGATACAGAGCCTTACCACGAGCGGCTCAAAAAGGCGGAAGCGAAGGCGGAAGGGACAGAAGGGGTTATCGCGGGGGTATGTACGATTGAGAGTTACCCTACAGCCCTAGCAGCCCTCGATTTTAATTTTATGGCCGGCTCGATGGGTTCTGTAGTTGGAGAACGGCTCACGCGACTCATCGAACACGCCATTTCTCAAAAACTTCCTGTGATTATTGTTTCCGCCTCGGGTGGTGCACGGATGCAAGAATCGATCCTATCACTCATGCAGATGGCAAAAACATCTGCTGCATTGGCAAAGTTGCATGAGGCCAAGCTCCCCTTCATCTCGGTTCTGACAAATCCAACATCGGGTGGTGTCACAGCCTCGTTTGCCTCACTAGGGGATATCATTATTGCGGAACCTGACGCCCTGATTTGTTTTGCTGGGCCCCGCGTCGTGGAGCAAGTGATCCGGCAAAAACTCCCACCAGGTGCCCAGAAGTCTGAATTTCTTCTCAAACACGGGATGATCGACTGCATTGTCCATCGAAAAGATTTAAAAAATAAAATCGTCCAGTTTCTCTTCTTTTTAACCGGAAACACGCGGGAATCCCAACCCCCCCATGCCGCCTCAATTCCCACCGTATAGGGCGCTGATCCTCTAATACTGAGACTTTTTCGTGAACGAGCCCGAGCCCGTGCCCGAATTCAAGGTAGCAATCGGGCTCGGGCTCGTTCACGAAAATGACTTGATCTTAGTCAATTAAAAACGCTTCCAAAATTTCTTTTTTATTGGTCGGTGCCTTGGCTCCCATATTCTTTCTATTGACAGAAGAGGTGCAAATCGGGATATTCCTCCTTGCCTATGAATAGCGAAGTTGAAGTTCTCGTTGTTACAGAAGAATATCTTCCTGAGTATGCCTCTGAACAGGCAGCTGGGGCTGATATTCGTGCTTGTTTGGCTCAACCTTTAATCCTTTTACCTGGGCAGTCGGCTTTAATCCCCACGGGCGTTTATGTCGAAATTCCCAATGGGTATGAGATCCAAATCCGACCGCGCAGTGGTTTGGCCCTCAAGCATCAAGTGACGGTGCTCAACACCCCAGGCACTATCGATTCAGATTATAGAGGAGAATTAAAAGTTATTTTAATCAATCACGGCTCTTCCCCTTTTGAAGTCATACCAGGAATGCGGATTGCTCAACTGTTGTCGCCCCTGTAATCCGTGCCCGTTTTATCAGGGCTAATGAGTTAACGGTGACCCAAAGAGGAAGCAATGGCTTTGGATTTACAGGAGTCAATTAAAATGTTCCCTGCCAAACATAAATTGGAGCGACAGACTCCTCTCTTGATCTCTAAATACCTTAATCCAAAACTAATTACGCAGTTGAGTTCCGATCAGCGTGACGAAGCTCTCCGCACTTTAGTCGATCTTCTTGATTCTCAAGGGAAACTGGGGGATAAAGAGGCGTTTTATCAAGCGATTCTTGAAAGGGAGAGAATTGTTTCAACAGGAATTGGGATGGGGGTTGCCGTACCCCATGCTAAACTATCGGGCTATACAACCTTTTTTATTGCCATAGGGATCCATCACAAGGGGATTCAATGGGACACTTTAGATGGCTTCCCTGTTAGACTTGTATTTATGATCGGAGGACCCGATGATAAACAGACAGAATACCTTCAATTACTTTCCCGTTTGACATTGGCTATAAAAGATGAGGAGAGGCGCAAAAAAATCTTGCAATTGAACAAAGCCGAGGACATTATTGCTCTTTTCAAAGGGATTTAGAGAGCATTGAGGTGGGCTCCCATGGATTTAAAAATTAAAGATCTAGCAGAACTCCTTCATATTTCAGAAACAACGGTCCGACGGTGGCTTGTTAACGGCAAAATTCCTTCATATCGGCTGAACAGGCAATACCGTTTTAGCCGCTCGGAAATCGAAGATTGGTTGTTGCAGCAAAAATTTGACGTCGCTTTCGCTGATCAGGAGCAACAGAAAACCCCAGAAAGCGGTGTCAAGACCGGCAATAATTTGCAATTTAGCCTTTATAGAGCCATTTATCGAGGGGAAGTGCTCAACGATAACATTAACTCTTCTAAAGAGGAAATTATCCACGCCACAATGGAAAGAATGGCCTCTCGTTTTGAATTGGATGCCGCCGTACTGACCGAGCTCTTTTTAGATCGGGAACGGATGATGCCAACAACGCTTGGGCATGGACT
The DNA here is from genome assembly GCA_963705695.1 of uncultured Chlamydiales bacterium. Lineage (GTDB taxonomy): Bacteria > Chlamydiota > Chlamydiia > Chlamydiales > JAAKFR01 > CAVPKN01. The sequence goes on along the minus strand of CAVPKN010000004.1, from coordinate 18,690 downwards.
CGGGGTCCCACATACCCGCGATTTTCTCCTCAACACCCATTACGACGTGATTGAGATCGTCTATCCCTATAAGCCTATCGATTATGGCGCACTTGATGGCGAACCTGTGCATACGTTGTTTTTTCTCTTTGCTTGTGAAGACAGACACCATCTCCATCTCCTTGCCAAACTCGCCCACTTAAATGCACAAGAAAAGAGCCGTGCCTTTTTCAAAACGAAACCTAGTAAGGAAAGCCTCCTAGAATATGTCAAAAACTGGGAAAGCTCCCTGGTTGTCTAAATTTTTTCTGTTGCAATTGTAGTTTCCAAGGTGCGCAATACTAAAGAGGCCTTCCAGTTGTGCACGTGATATGAGAGAATATGTAATCTCATATACTGCTTACTTTCATTGACAACCCAACAATACATCACGGTGTGTGACGGATCCAAACTCAGTTGAAATGTGTTAAAACTTTCTAAGTGGATCACTTCAAAGTTATTTTTACAAAGACAAAAAAGAAATCCTTCTTGCAAGTAGATATGGCGATCAGATGAACGACTCGATCCCAGCGAAGGAAATGGTGCCTTCCGAGGCTGTTTCTCCCCTTTTTTAAGAACGAAGATCACTCCCTCCTCCTCAAAGACAATCCACGTTTCATCGCAGTATTTCACCGACGACATCGTGATCGGATAAATTTCTCTCATGAAGACCGCTTCTGGCGTTGCAACAAACAACTTGTCACACTTCTGTAACAACGAGGGAGCAATATAGAAATGCCCATTGGAGCCGAAATAGGGGATACAATGCTCCTTCGACGATAATTCAGGTTTAATATAACGCTTCATAGCGGTCGAATTAGTAAACGGAAGTGTGAGATTTTTTTCTCTGACACTCAATGAGAGAGATCCTCTATCTGTCTTCGTGACACGATCACTATCCACACGTTTTGCCAAACAATTTTTAGGATCAAAACTTAAGTGATCGGGTTTAAAAGGACTGTCAAAAGCGTCTATCGATTTGAAATAAATAGAATCATCGTCACGGCCGCAGAAAGCATAGGTCACTCCCATGCCTACTTTAACTGTAATCTCCACGGTTTTCTCCGTAGCAGTCGCTTCAGACAGTTTTTGAAAAAGATTACAACGGATACGGTGACATGATTCAAAATAATTTTTCAAAAGTTGGAAAGAAACTGAGGATGTTAGAGCAAAACTAATCAGGTAATGGAACTCTTTCGCGTGCCGTAAGATCTCAAAAATACGGGCGAACAGATCATCTGGGAGCTACATATCTCACCTTGATTTGCCTGCAGGACGGGAGTGGCTGCCAAACTCCCTAAAGGGGTAACTAGAAAAGTCATGTTTGAACTCTCTTGAATGGATGAACCTATCTCACTATTCGAAAAATGTGCTTTTTAAAGGATTTTTTTGCAGATTTTAGAGCCGTTTCGAAGGACATACTTTGGTAAGTAGGCCGAGAAAAGGCTCTAAAAGATGCGGAAAAAGACTTAAAAAGCACTTTTTGCCAATAGTGAGATAAGTTCATAGAGGATAACATAATTTAAAAAAGTAAAACCATTAGATTCATTTCCACTCTATGAGATATCCTCTTTGCATGAAAACAGTCGTCGTTGGAATGTCTGGTGGGGTCGATTCTTCAGTCACTGCGCTGTTGCTGAAGCAGCAGGGCTTCCGAGTGATCGGTCTTTTTATGAAAAATTGGGAGGAGGAGCCATGTCCGGCTCAACGTGATTTTGAGGACGTCGTTGCTGTGTGTCAACAGCTCGATATCCCGTATTACTCCGTCAATTTTGCCAAACAATATTGGGACACCGTATTTTCGAAATGCCTCGAAGAGTATCAAGCGGGTTACACACCTAATCCTGACGTGCTCTGCAACCGGGAAATTAAATTTAATGTTTTTCTAAAAAGCGATCGAGTTGGGTGGTGATTACCTCGCGACAGGTCATTATTGCCAAAAGTTTTTTTCTAATGGAGAGTGGATTTTGGAGCGAGGCACTGACCCAGAAAAAGATCAGAGTTACTTTCTCTATACTTTGAAAAGTTCCATTTTAGAGAAGGTCCTTTTTCCTGTAGGCGGTCTCCTCAAAAAGGAAGTGCGAGCTTTAGCAGAAGGGGCAGGCTTGGCCACAGCAGATAAGAAAGATAGTACCGGCATCTGCTTCATCGGGAAACGGAATTTTAAGGAATTTTTGGGGAAGTATCTCCCCCATCGGCCTGGAAATTTTGAGATGAAATCGGGCGCTGTTGTGGGTCAACATGACGGGGTTGCCTTCTATACGATAGGGCAACGAAAAGGGCTTGGTCTGGGTGGGGCAGGTGAGGCTTGGTACGTTGTATTGAAAGATATCGAGAGGAATGTAGTGGTTGTTGAGCGAGGTGAAACTCATCCCGATCTATTTACAAGCGAGTTCACCGCATCGGAAATGAGTTGGGTAGGGCGCGCTCCCCCTCTCCCTTGGAGTGGAACTGCAAAAATTCGATACCGCTCCTCCGATGTACCCTGCACGATTCTCAGCGAAAAGGAGGGGCGTGTAAAAGTGGTTTTTTCCGAGCCGGTCAAGGCAGCCACGCCCCGGCAGTCGATCGTCTTTTATCAAGGTCCCCTCTGTCTCGGTGGCGCCTTAATTGATTAGAATACCTTATCCACCAGCAGTTGAGGCAAAATCTTTTTCCTCTTTTTCCTCCTCCTCTTCCTCATCGAAGAGGAGCTTCTCGTCTTTGGCTTTAATGCGGTATCTTCTTTTTTCTCCCGGATAACGGATCAATTTTTCGGCTAATGGATCCTCTATATATTGTTCGATCACACGACGGAGGGGACGCGCTCCCATTTCGGGTAGGTGACCGAGTTTCACAAGAAGATGGATCGCTTCCGCATCCATATCTATAAAGATCTGGTGTTTGGCCAAACGTTTTTTACTTTGCCGATCTCAAGATGGACGACACTCTGAAAGGGCTGTCATCAAGGGGTTTGAAAATCACCGTTCCGTCGAGACGATTTAAAAATTCGGGTTTGAAATGTTTTTTCATCGCCCTCTCGATTTTTTCTTGGATCATTTTATAATCGGGGAAACCCGGTTTCGCCCGAAATCCCATCTCCGTTTTGCGGCTAATAAGATCGGCCCCTAAGTTGGAGGTCATGATGACAATGGCATGGCGGAAATCAATCTTTCGGCCAAAAGAATCGGTTAATCGTCCTTCTTCAAGAATCTGAAGAGAAATCCATCACATCGGATGGGCCTTTTCGATCTCATCAAATAGAACAACAGCAATAGGGCCGCTGACGTACCTGTTCAGTCAGCTGTCCCCCCTCTTCATGTCCTACATAGCCCGGAGGAGATCCTGTCATCCGGCTGACAGCAAATTTCTCCATGTACTCTGACATGTCGACTTGAATTAAAGAATCTTCTCCGCCAAACATGTGGATTGCCAACAAACGGGCTAAGAGTGTTTTACCCACACCGGTCGGTCCTAAGAATAAGAAAGCACCGATCGGTCTATTTGGATCTTTAATCCCTGCTCGGCCACGTCGAATGGCACGGCATACAATTTTAACGCCTCATCTTGCCCAATGATTTGGGTGCGGAACATTTCCTCCATTTTCAAGAGCTTTTGCGTTTCGGCTTCAGTCAGTTGTGTAACAGGAATTCCGGTTTGGCTCGCCACAACTGCAGCCACCGCATCTTCATCAACAGGAACTTGATGCTCCTCTTTATGGCTTTCCCACTCCGTACGAATGACCTGGAGTTTTTCTCTAACTTCTTCTCATCATCTCGCAACCGCGCTGCTTTCTCATACTCCTGCGTGCTGATCGCTTTCTCTTTCGCTCTCCGCGTCTCTTCAATCTGACTCTCTAATTTGGCAATATCAGAGGGTTGATTCATCATCGAAACCCGCATCCGGGCGCCGGCTTCATCGAGCAAATCAATCGCCTTATCTGGCAAAAAGCGCCCATGGACATACCGCTCAGAAAGAACAGCCGCAGCTTCTAACGCCTCATCAGTGATGACAACGTTGTGGTGCTCCTCATATTTTTTCTTAAGCCCCCTGAGAATTTCTATCGTATCTTCTACGCTGGGAGGTTGGACGATGATTTTTTGAAACCGCCGCTCTAAAGCAGCGTCTTTTTCGATATGTTTCCGGTACTCATCGAGGGTCGTAGCGCCAATGCACTGGAGCTCACCACGGGAAAGAGCAGGTTTTAAAATATTGGAAGCGTCGATCGCTCCTTCAGCGGCTCCTGCACCCACGATAGTATGGAGTTCATCGATGAAAAGGAGAATATTCCCATGCTTCTTGATCTCATCCATGACCGCTTTAATCCGCTCTTCGAATTGCCCGCGGTATTTTGTCCCGGCAATCATCAGAGCCAAATCAAGGGTGATCAATTTTTTCTTCCGCAGATTATCAGGGACCTCCCCTTTGACAATACGCTGTGCAAGCCCCTCTACAATCGCTGTTTTTCCCACACCAGCTTCCCCAATCAGCACTGGGTTATTCTTGCGCCGTCGGCACAGAATAAGGATCAATCTTTCAACCTCTTGAGCCCTGCCGATCACAGGATCGAGCTTCCCTTCCCGGCTCATCTCAGTCAGATCGTATCCATAAGCGCGCAATGCGGGGAGTTTCTCCCCTCCCTTGTCCGCCGCTCCCTTAGCCCCTGGTCCTCCACCTCCTCCGGCAGGAGGCAATTGAAGATTAAACGTTTCTAATTCTCGAAGAACCTCTTTCCGCACCTCTTGCAAATCGACATTCAGATTTTCAAGCACCTGTGCACCAACGCCATCAGTTTGCCTTAGAAGTCCCAACAAAAGATGCTCTGTGCCCACGTAATTGTGTCCTAAGTTGGCGGCTTCCTCATTCGCATACTCGAAAACTTTTTTTACCCTGCCAGTCAACGCAGGATCCCCATACACCTGAATTTCGGGTCCGTAACCCACAAGGCGTTCCACTTCTTGCCGGACAGTCTCAAAATCGAGACCGAGGTTTCTTAGAACATTGACCGCAACTCCTTGCCCCAGCTTCAATAACCCGAGCAGGAGATGCTCTGTTCCTAAATAGTTATGATTGAGTCTTTGAGCTTCCTTTTTGGCCAGTTTAATGACTTGCTTAGCGCGATTGGTAAATTTATCAAACATAGGTTGTTATCTCATGCTTAATCAGAAATTAGGATATACGGTACATAGAATATTAAGGCAATCGGGTTTTGCAATCATTTTAACCCCCACCCCCTCCCTCCATCAACATTTTTTTTAAATCCCCCACCTTCCCCCCATTCTTTTTTTTTCCCACTTGCTTTTTTTTCACCCATCGCTAAAATGTTTTTTTTCAAATCTGGAGGTAACAGTTTATGTCAATGACGTGTTTAGATCGTAATGATAGACCTTATCAAGCGCCAGTTGGAGCGCTTTGTATACCCTGTGCAGCCTGTTTCCTGGATAAAAAGACTGTAAAAGAATGCTCAACCGAAGCCAAAGTGTACTATGTGGTCTATACAACGCTTACTGGAGCGGGTGTGGGCGCTGGTATTGGAGCCATGGTCGTTCCAGGCGCTGGTGCTATCCCGGGTGTTATAATCGGAACAATAACTGGATTGTCTCGAGGATTGTATAAAGTGCTCGATTAAAACAGGAGAATCTATGGCTTCTTGTCTTGCAAAATGTGGAGATATATTTCGTCCTGTAGAAATACCTATTACGAGCTCGGTAGTTAATTGCTTGTGTATCTGGACAATAGTGGCATCTGCGATAGTTGTGCTCGGTTTATTAAACATGTCTATGCATAACGCAATCGACCCTTCTTTCTACGGATCTACTAAATTTTATATCATGGTTAGTTTGACTGGGATAGCAGCCGTAATTGCAACAGTCTTGGTTAAATATTATTTTGACTACCGTGATCTTTATAAAGAGAGCCTAAGAAATCACGATATACGGAGCGTAGGAACTATAACAAATTGATCAGATATCTAAATTTAATGTTGTCTGAACAATACAAAAGGAAGGCTACATGCCTTCCACTCCATTGTAACGTTGATTAATGTCGGTCTTTAAAGTTTCCCATTCTTGTTTAATGATCTCTATTGCTGTTTGTGCTTTGGTATATGCCTCAGGTTTAGCAGAATTATCGTTAAGGGCTTTAACAAATTGACGATTCTGTTTCTCATAATCTTGAATAATAGATCTCTGCTTGTGATAACGATCGAGCATATAAAAAAACTCTATTAAATCATCAAGCGCAAGTGCCCTCTCCGATATCAAAAAATGCCGCGCTGGACGACGGCGCGATGGCTGTTGGGACAAGGTGCAATCACGGCAAGCGAGCGAAGATAGTGCTTTGCACAGCGAGCGAGTGCGCCGGGACCCGGAGGGCGTCGAAGACGTTGCATGCAGTTCCAATCAGCCCCAAGTAGGGGCGCGGGGGACGAAAGTCCCCGACAAGATAATCCTTTCAGTTGCGGAGCAAACTGGAGCGATGGGGTTAGGGGCGCAGCCCCTCCATAAAAATCTACAGATCATACTTGCTAAACGTTAAGTCAAAAATTAACTTGTTTTTAGAGGCTGGTAAAACAATTGCGGTTGTTTTTTTTGGAAAAAGAGGGTATTCTTTTACCCCTATGGGTTGGAAGTTACTCGATACAGGTGTGCGACGTGCGGCGGCTAATATGGAGTTGGATGCGGCACTGCTTTCCGATTTGAAGGAGGAGAGGGATGCCATTTTGCATCTTTATGATTGGGAACAAGATGCCGCCACATTCGGACATTTTATTGACCCAGAAAATTTCCTTAAAATGTCAGGGATTAAAAAGTGTCACCTCGACCTAGCGCGAAGACCGACTGGGGGAGGAATTATTTTCCACAATTGCGATCTCGCTTTTTCAATTCTAGTGCCTGCAGCGTGCCCCTGGTTCTCCCAAAACCCGCTCGATAATTATGCCTTTGTCAACAATCGGGTGGTTTGGGCCATCGAAATGATGATTGGAGCACCTGCTGAACTTCTCGGTACAGAGCCCCTCCCCTCGATCCCCATTGTCGCAGCTTTTGTATGGCCAAACCGACGAAGTATGATGTGGTTTTACAAGGGAAAAAAATTGGCGGTGCTGCGCAACGAAAAACGCGCCACGGCTTTTTGCACCAGGGCTCTATATCGATCGGTTTCCTTGCCGAATCATACCTCCAAGAAGTTTTATTGGGTGGCACCCAAGTGATCGAGGGGATGCGGCAAAATAGCGCTGCCCTTCTCGGATCTGACTGGAATCAGAAACAATTAAAAGAAGCGCGGCTGCAATTGCGAAAATTACTGCAAAAGGCGTTTTCAGACACATATGAGGGTTAATAGTGAATAGATTTTTATATTTATGCATCTTGCTATTGATGGGTTCATCTTGGGTCCAGGGTGAAGAGGAAAAAAATCGGATCATCGTGTGTGAGAATGGCCTTGAGATGTTTCAATGGGATCTCGACTTCATCAAACAGGCTCAGCAATCAATTGAAGTGATCCCCTGTTTTTTTGGCGGAAAGACTGCCTGTGATCTGTTAGAGGCAATTGAGGCACGGTTTAAGGAAGTTCCTGATTTACAAGTCCACCTGTTAGCGTCCCCCGTTTTGATGAAAGAAAAAGAGTGGTCTATCATAGCGAGACTTTACGAAAACTACCCCTCTCATTTCCACCTTGAGCTATCGGTTCAAATCCCCAAGTTCAACCCCGATTTGGTCTCAGTCGATAACCACGTTAAGTTATTTATCGTCGATGGGACCTACTTTTCTGCTGGGGGGACTAATCTAGAAGAGAAGCACTGCACTGATGGGACCTACACACCCGATAGAAATCCGCAAGAGAACGAAGTCGATGCGCTCCTGGCGGCGGGTGTACGCGATCAGGATATCGTAGGGCGAGGCCCTATAGCTAAAGAGCTCAGAAAACTTTTTTTCCAGCTCTACTCAGTCTGGGAACAGTACAATGAGAGTAAGCTGTTGGTCGCTGATCCCGCCACATTTAAAGATCGTCATTACTTTCCTGTATTAGAGAGTGGATATGTGGAGCGGTTCGAAACCTGTGATCGGATCAGAGAGCTAGCCCCTGACCAAATCAAATATTTCATGGGCGGACCTCATCAGAGCAAAAATGCCATCACGCAGGAATACGCCCGGTTGATCCGAGGAGCCAAAAAGGAAATTATTCTCTCCCATCTCTATTTTTTCCCCGTCGAACCGCTATTTCAGGATTTAATGGATGCTGTCAACCGGGGAGTGAAGCTCACTATCGTGACTAATGGGGTGACAGAGATTTCCCCCGAGTCTACCAAGCTCTTTGGATGGGGAAACCGTCTCTCTTATGTTCCGATGTTTTATGGCCAATGCTTCCATTTTTGGGACGCCCTCTATGTCGCGCAACTCCCTGTCAAAGAAACCGAGATCTACGAATACCACATCCGCGATATGCTCATTCATAAAAAAACCATGCTCATTGATAACACTACATTTGTGGTTGGCAGTTACAACCTGGGGCAAAAAAGCGCCTATGGAGACTATGAATTGATCTTGGTAATCGAAGATGACAAAGTTATAGAAGATGTCAAAAAGGTGCATGAGAAGGATCTCAAGCATTCCCGCAAAGTCACACCTAAAGAAGCGTATGACTGGTACTTCGATCCTTTCACTGCTTATATTGGGCAGCTGCAAAGACAATTTGGAGGTATAATATAATGAGAATTTTTTTCCCCTTTTTGCTTGCCCTTTCTTTCCATTTTTCTTCACTCGCCCTTGCTGAAGAAGCAAATTCTATTATTGTCTGCGAAAATGGGGTTGAGATGTTTCAGTGGGACCTCGATTTTGTCCGAAAAGCGGAGCAATCGATCGAAATCTCAGCTGTCTTTTTGGGAGGGGATATTGCCAGGGAGTTGTTTAAAGTGCTTGACGAACGGCTCACTCAGGTGCCCCATCTACAAGTCTATCTTTTGACCTCTCCTTACCTTCTGGAACCGATCGATTGGGAAATGCTCAAAGCACTTCAAGCGAAATACCCTCGCAACCTTCATGTCGAACATGCCACAACCATTACGATCATGTGGCCCGATATTGCGGGGATCGATAATCACATTAAAATGTTTATCGTCGATGAAAAGTATTTCTCCTCGGGTGGGACAAATCTCGATTATCCACAGTGTAGTGAAGGAACATTCACCCCCGAAAGGAAAACAAAAGATAAAATCTCCCCTCTTTGCGATAGCCTGCCTTCAGGAATGAGGGACCAAGATATCGTCGGCAAAGGAGCCCTCGCTAAAGACTTACGCATATCATTTTATAAACTTTACGCCCTCTGGGAAGACTTTAACAAAACAAATATTTTGAAACGGGATCCGGAGCATTTCAAAAATCAGAATGCCTATTTCCCGGTCACAAAACAGGGACAAGTGGCTCGATTTGACAACTCTGAAAGACAACGTTTCATTGCCCCGAGCCACATCAAGAAAACGATTGGGGGACCCCACCAAGAAAAAAATACAATAACAGATCGCTATGTCCAACTCATCAAAGAGGCCAAGCAGGAGATCGTTATTGAAAATCTCTATTTCTTTCCCACCGATGCGATCTTTAAAGCACTTCTCGATGCTGTCAATCGAGGGATCAAACTCACCGTTGTCACCAACGGAATCAGCGATATCTCCCCCGAATATTCCAGCCTATTCTGTTGGGCCACCCGCATGCAATATGTTCCGGTATTGTATGGCAATACCTATCACTTCTGGGATGCGTGGGATTTGCCGAATAAACCAATCAAAAACACCCGAATTTTTGAATACCATGTGAGAGATGTCTTACTGCATAAAAAGGCGATGATTGTTGATCGGAAAAAATCGATTGTCGGCAGCTACAATTTGGGCACGCGAAGCGATATGGGGGATTACGAAATGATCATCGAAATGGATTCCGCAGAGATCGCAGAGGATATTCTGAAAGTGTTCCAAAGAGATCTTCAGGTTTCAAGAGAAGTTTCACCTGCAGAAGCCCGCTCTTGGTACTTCGATCCTGTCACATCGTATATCGCGGAGTTGCAAAAGCGGTTCCATGGCCTTCTCTAAAATTCAAACGTGGGGTATTGTTTAATAGAATATGTTGCAATTCTTTCGTAAATACCAAAAATATTTCTTCATTGTCATTACGACCGCAGTCGTTTTCTCTTTCGTCTTTTTTGGCACCTATCAAACCATAGCTCCCGTATTCGGTAAAAAAGAGAGTAAAAGCTACCCTAGTCAAATGGCGAGTTTTCTAGATACAGAACAATGGATGATTTCACGCCGCTTTTTTGCGGCCAATTTTCTCAATGATGGGGTGATCTCGAAAGAATTTTTAGAGACGGGAATGGCTGACTTAGTCGTCCGTGAGTCAGGAGATCGCTTGATGGGGCCGTTAGATACCCAATTAGAAAAAGAGAAAAAATACTCTTCCTACGAACACCCCAATATTCCCTCCCTGTCTGCGGACAAAATTTGGTCTGTTTTTGCCCCAGAGCTCCCTGCAAAGCTCAAAGCATTCCAATCATCTCGAGGTCGCTTTAAAGAACGGGTGGAGCTGTTTTTAGCACAAAGAAATTTCCCCCCTGCCTTTCTGACCCAAATCATCCGCTACCAAGAACAAAATAATTCACCCTCACTACACGACCTCCGCTTAGAAAGGGAGGATATCGCCCTTTTCGGCTACCATAGTTTACAAGAGTGGTTTGGCACCGATTTTGTCGAAGTGGTTGCCTCTCATATTATCGACCTTGCCCAGATGGCCAGAAAACTCGGTTACAAAGTTTCAAAAGAGGAGCTGCTCTCTGAACTTGTAGCGAGGAGTCAAGATTTCTACGATGGTTTGAAGGACAAGATCGAACTTCCTGTTCACAACGGTTATGGTCTTTTTCAACTCTACCTCCGTAACGTCGGTTTGACAGAGGAGGAGGTTGTAAAAATGTGGGGCGATGTGACTTTATTTAGACGTTTAATGCATGCCGTAGGGGATGCTGCCCTTGTAGATCCCCTTCCTCTTAAGGAATTTTATGCTTATGCCCATGAAAATGCGAACATCGAACTTTATCAACTCCCCAAAGAGTTCCGTCTCCGCTCCGTTGATGATCTGAAGCAATGTGAAGCTTATTTAGCTGCTGTTGGAACACCTTGCGACCCACTGGGACTTCCTGCCGACTATGCCCCATTGGCGACCATTGAACAGAAAGCCCCAGAGCTAGTTGGAAGGCGGTATCGCCTCTCTTTTGCCACGACCACAGCCAAGGCGCTCCAATCCAAAGTCAGTATTAAGGAGACGCTTCAATGGGAGTGTGACCCCGCCAACTGGAATCTATTGCAGAAGCAATTTCCTGAGTTAAACAAGGAGGGTGCTCCCTTTGATCTCTTAGAAGGATTAGATCCTAGAGGAAGACAACTCGTCGATACTTTTGCTCGGAAAAAGCTAGTGGAGGCCCATCCAGAATGGATCAACGAGGTATTATCAGCGGCTCCTCTGGAGGAAAAAGCTCTCTTCCTGAATCCTACGATTAAAAAAGTCCCTTTTGAAGGTATTAATGACCTTGCTCAGCTGACTGACGCTCTCGAAGGAAATGATGAGTTGATCGGTTATACTCAAGATCACGATCATTATTTTCGTTTTAAAATCGAGGAAAGGGGAGCGGAGCTGGAGGTGTTGAGCTACAAAGAAGCACGTAAGGAGGGTTTTTTAGCTCAAATTGCCGAGCGACTCGATCTCACCGCACGCCTGAGTGCCATCACGGAGGCAACTCCAAAGGCCTACAAGGAGAAACCTTATCTCTACCGTTTCGTTCCCTTCTTGGAACAATCAGTTAGCCAAGCTAAGGGTGGAGCACTACTGAAACAATTTCTCCCTGAAAAAAAAGAGAAGAGCGTGACCCGCTCCGAAACCGGCTCTAAGACCCACTCTGAAACCCGCTTTGAGACAAACTTTCTCAATTTCGATGAGATCATCCATTTAGAAAAAGGAGCGTTATCTAAAATTAATGTCGATCCTACCGAAGGACCTTATATTTATCGCGTACTAAGTCATCGTAGCGATCCCTCTTTTCCGCTGGAAAAAATTAAAACAAGCCAAGAACTCCTCTCTCGAGAAGCACGCTACGTTTATTTCGCCCAAATTCTCAATATGAAGAGGCAATTGCAAAACTAGCTGCCCTAGAAAAAAGGAATAGACTTCTATCTCACGATTTGGCTGAGATTCTCAGGGTAATTTTATGATTAAGGACTCTCATTTTTTTCTCGAAACAATCGCACCATTAAATCCAGTGGCCTTCTTTGCCTTTCAAATGGACTGCCATAAAGGGGAAGAGGAAAAACTTGGGAAAAAAAACATTTTGCCAGACCTTACCCCTTATTATGACGCCTCCCCTTTTGCCACCGTTGCCATGGGATGGAGTGAGAGAGGGATCTCATTAGCGTTCACGTTTAAAGGCTCGTTTGATAAACCTGATTTCCCTAATTTCACAGAGGCTGATTCCATAGAGCTTTTTTTTGATACACGCGATGTTAAAACAACCGGGTTCATCACCCGCTTTTGCCACCATTTTTTTTTCCTACCTCTACCTGTGCAGACAAATGGTGATCTCATCCAGGCAGGTGAAGTGACTCGTTTTCGGACCGATGATCTCCACGATTTGTGCGATCCCAATCTGCTCAGAGTTGAAAAAAACGCACGTACGGTAAACATATTTATACCTGCAGAGTGCCTTCACGGTTACGATCCTACCCAATTCGATCGCCTCGGTTTTACCTATCGGATCAATCGGATCGATGGTTTTAAACAAAACTTTTCGGCCAGCGACGCCGATTTCTCGATTGAAAGCCAACCTTCCCTCTGGGCCAGTCTCAAGCTTATAAAAACGACGAGTTAATCAAGGAATTAGTATGAAATTCACGGAAACGCATGATTGGATCTCTCTCTCAGGAGATCAAGCCACTATCGGAATCACAGAGTATGCGCAAAAAGAACTGGGGGAAATCGTCTATATCGAACTCCCCCAGCTCGGCCACACCGTTCAGGAGGGGGAAGAGGTGGTCGTCTTAGAGTCGACAAAGGCGGCAATAGACATCTACGCCCCTCTGAGTGGAGAGATTATTGAAATCAATACCACCCTCAATGAAACCCCCCAAAAGATTAACGAGTCGCCCGAAAAAGAGGGTTGGCTCTACAAAATCCGTCTCACTCAAAAGGGAAATTTCGATTCTTTAATGGATCAGGCAGCCTATACTGCCTTTACCAAAACTTAAATAAATTTTTACAATTTTCTTTAAATTAAGAATATGTTACTCTATTTACTTAGAAAGTAAAAAATGAAAGAGTTATGTCAGTAAATCCCGTTTGTAGAGCAGCCTCTTATACAGTTTACAACTTGGGGGTCACCATACTGATCGGTCTCATTCGGACGATTGTCGCCATAGCCTATATAGCCAAGCATGCCTTCTATGCCACAGCCTACGATCAAGCGATTCAAGTCCAAGCCCAGTCGCGGCAAAACCAGTTTGCACAAAACCAAGAAAAACGTGATCAGAACCTCGAAAGGGCCAAACAAGCAACAAAAAATTCTACCGATGTTGGCGAGCTGCTGATGAATTTCGGTGGTCAGGTACTTACAGCGGCTGGAAATGCTGCTGGTCAGGTTTTCGACAACGCCGTGTATGACGTAAAAGAACTTCTCGAGAACGCCTCGAACGAATCTGTTCAAGCAGCCCAAAAAACGAGGCAAGAGTTGTGGTATGGGGAGCTGCGGCGTGGTCTAGCGGAACTCTTTGTTGTCGGCGCTCCTTATTACACCTACCGAGATAATTTCTCCGAGCGTACCGTTTCTGTTTTCGGCCTTAAAGAGTTGGCCGAACATATTCAATTTGAACAGACCACAGATCTGATGATTCAGTCTCTGATCGGAAAACGACACTACAACCCCCTCTTCTAATCATCCAAATAAAAACATAACAGGATCGGCCTTCGGCCGGCAGCAATTCCCGCCGACAATTTTATGCGGTTATTTTTTTACCACAGAGCTCACAGAGCACACAGAGTTAATTGCTTGCGTGTATTCGCGCACAAGAGATAGCGATCGGCCAGGGCCCGCGTATGGGGGCTTGGCTGGCTCTGTGCGCTCATAGCCTAGAAAGGCCAAAAATGCACCCAAAAAGGATAGTAAGAAGGGGTTAAAAATTAATTGAAAGTGTTACCTATGTCTATGAACAAAGTGTTACCTATGTTCCCGATTGCACCTGGTTATAAAAAAAGTTTATGAAAACTTTTATCAAGCGTACTCGATGGAATCGACCGGCGGGATTGCTGTGGATAGCTCGAGGCGAGTTCGGGTTTTAAGCGGGTTTTTTGGGCGACCGTTGGTGTCGTCTTGGGGGGCGCGTGGGTTTTCGAGGGGTTTTCGGATGAGGCGAGTAAGGGCCTGGAGGCTCGGAAAGCCAATGGGGTTCTCTTCTCAGGATCTTAAATAGTTGGTTGGCTGAAGAGAGATCTCGGCGAGTCAAAAGCGTGACACAGGTCCCCTCTCGACCTGAGCGCCCAGTTCTTCCTGCGCGATGAAGGTAGGTTTCCTGATCGAAGGGAAATTGGTAGTTGAAGACATGGGAGACGTTGGAAAAATCGAGGCCACGCGCTGCGATATCGGTTGCGACAAGGTACTTAATCTTCCCCTTCATGAATTTATTTGTGACTATTGTGCGGATGTTTTGCTCAAGCCCACCATGGAGGAAGTCGACCCCAGATAACTGGGTCTTAAATGAACGGTAGAGTTCCTCAACTTCCCGACGGGAATTGACAAAGATTAAACACTGCTTCATCTCAACGGTTTTCAGAAGATGGAGCAGCTCCTCCCCCCTTTTTTTGGGATTGGGGCAAAATAGAAATTGATGCTCGATTTGTTCAGGGGAAACCACTTCTGTGATCAGAGAGATCTCAAGCGGGTCTTTCATATGTTTTTTAGCAATAGCTCCGATCTGTTTTGGCATCGTAGCAGAGAAAAGAAGTGTTTGATGTTCATGGACAAGGCATTGAATGATGAACTCAAGATCTTCATAAAAGCCCATTCCCAGCATTTGATCGGCCTCATCCAAAACTAAGGTTTCGACATGAGTCAGATCGATGGCTCGATTATAAATAAAATCAATGAGTCGACCCGGCGTCGCAATTAAAACTTGGACCCCATCTTTTAATTTGGCGCGTTGGAGATCCATACTTTCTCCTCCAAAGAGAGCAAAGGCACGCACCCTTTTAAAACGACCGATTTTTTGTGCTTCAGTCGCGTATTGAAGAGCGAGCTCTCGCGTGGGGACGACAATGAGCGCTTGGACATGTATGTTATTGCTATCGACTTTGTGACAGATGGGAATACAACATGCGGCTGTTTTCCCAGAACCTGTCTCTGCCAGTGCAATCAGATCTTTATTTTCTAAAATCGAGGGTATTGTGACAGCTTGAATGGGGCGCATCGTGAGATACCCCATCTCTCGAATCGCATCAAGTATTGCTGGATCTAAATCAAACGATTCAAACGTTAAACTCTCTTCTTTATCCGCTTCCATATGATCTTTTTTATAAAGGAAAGAGGAAGAATCCTCTTTGCCAGAGTTAAGCCTAAACGATACTCCCAATTGAAAACACGCTTTTCTTGCTTTTTAACAATTTGCTTCCAAATTTCCTCGGCTGCGGATTCCACTGTCAAAATGGGCCCCCCACCTAAAGAAATTTTTTTCTTGGCAGCTCGATTTCCAAAATCGGTCGCAACCATCCCTGGACAGGAGACCAAAATGGAAATGCCATGGGAAGCCATCTCTGTATGCATGGCTTGTGAAAAATGGGTCACAAAAGCCTTTGATGCTCCATATACGCTCATCCCAGGAGAGGGAAACTCCCCTGCTACTGAGGAGATATTCATGACAACCCCTTTTCTCTCATGTCGAAGAAAATTCGCGATCGCAGCGAGGGTAAGCTCCAATGGAGCTATTGCGTTGACCTCAGCGATCGACAGCTGCTCCTCCCTTGTCAGGGTGATCGGATCTCCATAAAAGGTAAAGCCAGCATTATTGATGAGAAGGTCGCATCGATTTTGTTCTAGAAGAGTCACTAACTTTTGCCGCTCTTCACTCTGCGCCAAATCGGCTACAATACATTCTTCAGCAGCTACAACCTGGGCAATTTCCTGCAGCCGCTCCCGATTACGCCCCGATAAGATCAGCTTGATCCCTTTTTTGAAACAAAAGAAGGGCCAAAGCGCGCCCGATTCCAGAACTTGCGCCCGTAATTAATGCACATTCAAAGCTCATCCTTCCTCCCCTGGATGGTGAGGGGGGTATTTAACCCGGGGATGGCTGGCGGCAAGTAAGGTTTTGATCAACGTTTGTTTGACGATCCCTAGCTCTTCGAAAGTCGAGGCGATCGTCAAATTGCCCATCTTCCATTTTCAAAGCAATCAATTCATCAACGAGATCGGTCACCGTTTGTTCATTAAAGAGATCGAGACAGCGGGAAGCCGCTTCTAAGGTATCGGCGATTAAGATGATCGTCGACTCTTTACTCCGAGGCTTAGGCCCGCTATAGCGGAAATCTTTTTCATTAACGAGCGTTTTGTCTCCCCCTATCAACTCAATCTGTTTGTGATAAAAGTAATAAACCAATGTCGTTCCGTGGTGCTCCTTAATGATATCGATGAATTGCTCGGGAAGCCCGACCTTCCGTGCCAGAGCGACTCCCTCACTCACGTGGGCGATAATGACTTGTATCGATTCTATCGGGGTCAGGAGTTGATGCATGTCGACCCCTCCCAATTGATTTTCAGTAAAATATTGAGGATTGAGCAACTTACCGATGTCGTGGTAGTGGGTGGCAACTCGACAAAACAATTCATTGGCACCGATGGAGGAAGCGGCGGCCTCCGAAAGATGCCCCACCACCATAGAGTGTTGGTAGGTACCTGGCGCCTCAATGGTAAGCCTTTTGAGCAGCTCATTGCTAGGATTCATGAACTCCATCAGGGTAATATCCGTCATGATCTGAAAGGCCGATTCAAACATAGGGAAAGCCCAACAACGAGCACGGCCGTGAGAGCCATGAACAAAAATGTACTGACCAAATCGCTCATGAAAGAGAACGGTTGAGGTGTGTGATCGAACAGATGGAAGGCGATCATCACTAAAACGCTTGCTAACCAAGCCTTAGCGCAAACAATAAACACCTCTTTACGGCGGCGGATCGAGCGCACCGTCATGATGGCGACCATTCCGGTTAATATATTAATGACCAAGAATGGGATCGTTTCAACAGCAAGTCCCATCGC
Source organism: uncultured Chlamydiales bacterium (assembly GCA_963705695.1). Lineage (GTDB taxonomy): Bacteria > Chlamydiota > Chlamydiia > Chlamydiales > JAAKFR01 > CAVPKN01. The sequence continues at coordinate 1,359 of CAVPKN010000004.1, read as the reverse complement.
ATAAATGATCGATAAGAAAATGGTTGCAGAGCCGCAATCCTGACATTCATCAAGCTAGCTAATAAGATCGCTGCGAAGGGAACAAAGAGGGGAAAACGGACATTATCGACAAAATTAGTGGTGTTTTTAAATAAAAAAATTTCTACTACTTTAGCCATCGCAAAAGCGAAGACCCATCGTGGCCAAAAGGGCCAGTTTCCGATTTGAATAGAAAACATCCCTGTGGTTCTCCCGGATAAAAATCGCGGCCACACCAATAAAAAGTAGGGTGATCAACAAAGTACCACAAATGGTGATCGGATCTAGAAGGTTGCGCGTTTGATTCAACTTCTCCTTCATGGCTTGGAGCATGGCAATATGGCGAGTGGTGATTTCTCTCCTTGATCGATCAACCGCTCGCCAGCACGGACACGGTTAAATTTTTCAGAAATTCTCCCTTGGGCATCCGCAAGGTGTATTCAATCCCCTGGATCGATTTCAAAATTCACGGTCAAGTGTTCGAAGTAGTTTAAGACAAAGACGGCAATCGATGGGGGGATGGTTTGGCGGGAAAAAATGGCCTTACCGAAGCTAGACCAAAATTGCACTGGGAGGCGGACCGCCTCTTTTGGCGGGAGAAAGGGATAAAAATGCCAGGCAGAAATGGGTAATTCTTCCGGAGAAAGACTTTGATCCGTTGAATCGTTTTAATATCGGTAAAGCGGCTCAAGGAGAGATTGTCGACCAACAGGCTTAAAGCTTGCGAGATATCATTGAAGTGATATTCCTGACTCAATTGTTCCCATCTCTGACTTCCCCGTTCATCTTGAGTCATGTATTTTTGAAACTCGGTTACCCTTTCATTGATCTGCTGCTCTTGTATCCTCCAGATATTACCAATTTCATGAGCCGCCTCTTGTTTTAAAATAATAGTGGCCTCTTCATCGGGGAATGCAAAATCAACCTGGGCGACGATGTAGTGATTCGCTTCCGTTCCCAGCTCCAAAGTTTCTACAAAACTTTCCCGAAAATGGAGAAATAAAAAAGAGGCAAGAGCAAACAGATTACAATCAGGAGGCGGATTGTTATACTTTTGTCAAAATAGCTCTGCGCGCGGGAAAAAGGGAGCTCATTGAGATCTTCTTCATTGGGCAATTCCCCAGGTCCGGGAGGAAAAGTCGTTCATCGAGGCATCGCTAGTAGCAGTTCATCAATACGGAGTGACTAACCCTTAGAATAAGGAAGACTACCTCTTTTTTATGAGTTAGGGAGTAATCGACTATCATATACCCACACACAGAAACAATAAAATGATAGGACGATAAAAACGATAGAAACGATAGAAAGTATCAAAAAAATAAGAGAAGAGCTCTTTTTTTT
>CAVPKN010000003.1:0-71746 GCA_963705695.1 uncultured Chlamydiales bacterium | reverse complement strand
TCCGCCCAAAGCGGCGCGCATATCAAAGGCATAGCGGATAACCCGCTACAACCAGGACGGCTGACGATTTTCACCGTCTACACACAATTGGCGTTCGCCGTATTCGATTCGTATAAAGATCTTCCTCATTTTCCCGGACAGATCACGACATCCATTTTTGGATGTTTGGGTTGAAATGAAGGGTACGGTAGGAAACGCAAGGACGGATATTGGCATATTCGAGAGTGCCTCTGACTGTGACATTTAAACTTCTATACCCCTCCTTGTGGCGTAGTAATGGGAGCTTTTAAAAAGCTTTTGTTCGCCTGAGCGACTCCCGAGGCACCTGTCTCAATTCCAGCAGGCTCCCCAGCGAGATCACTTTCTCCCCAATTGAAATTTTCTCTACGTCAATGCGTGCTCCTCCCTCGGTAATCAATGAAGGGTCGCTTCCATGATCTCTGGGCCAATGCGATCTCCCTGAGCCACAGTAATAGGGGTTCTCATCGATCCACCTTGTCTAGTTCAATTGATTATATGCCCTCTCCTTAGAGGGTGTCTATGACTTTGTAAACACTTCTGGATTTTTCTCAATGACTTCAGAAACAATCTCTTATTAGAATATCGCCCATGAACCTATCCCCACTATCGGCAAAAAGTGCTTTTTAAGTCTTTTCCACTCTTTTAGGAGCCGAAGTTCTCGGCTACTTACCGAGTATGCCTTTAAAATTACATTTTGAATAGCGGGATAGATTCATGCTCATCCAGCAATCGTTGGCCAAGCAAAAACAACATCTCGATTACTTCTTTGCCGAATTTCGACGTCGATCGGACTGTGAAAAAATGGTCCGTTTAGATCCAAGAGTGTCAGGCGTTCCTTGATTCCACCTGGGATTGGAAAAAGTGGATTGATTGCTCAAAAAATTACGCCACACTTCTTTCTACAGGGACAAAGGTGTTTCTTCTTCCCCAATTGATGCTCTCCATGGGGATCTAGGCATAGTTTCGAAAAAAGATGATGTTTTGTTCCTGAGAAAAGTGGCGAGACCGATGAACTGCTCCAGCTCCCTCCCTTTTATCCGCAACAAGGGGCGACCTTATCGCCATCACCTTGACAACTAATAGCCGATTAGCGAAAGGAGCCCATCATATTATAGTTTCGCCTTGTGAAAATGAACTTTGTCCTTTTGATTAGCTCAAACAGATTCTTCAACTGAAATCCAGCTCCTATTCGGAGACCTTCGGCTATGGCATTGATGGATGCGCAGGGATTTAGCATCGAGCAATTTGCTGAGAATCATCCTGCTGGACAGATCGGAAGGAGGAGCTCGATGCGTGTGCGTGATCTGATGCTTGATAAGGAGCAAACTCCGCTCTGCTTCGCCGAAGAGCATTTAAAAAACGTTTTGGTCGATTTTACCAATAAACGGTGTGGGTGTTTGATCGTGATCGATGAAAAAAGGCGATTAAAGGGAATTTTTACCGATGGAGACTTAAGAAGAGCCCTTCAGGCTAAGGGGGAGGGAGTTTTGCAGGAGAAAGTGGGTCATTTGATGACCTCGACTCCTAAGTCCATACTCTCCGATGCCCTCGCACGAGATGCAATGAAGCTCATGGAATCGGATCAAAAGCACCCTGTCATGGTTTTGCCGGTCTTAAGTGAGCAAGAGGAAGTGATCGGAATCATCAAAATGCATGATCTGATTCAAGCAGGTCTCTAAATTCGATCATCTCCCGGAAGGAGCGCTCAGAAAAATAAGGAAGGAAAAGATCATATCCTCTTTGTTGGCAACTCCGCTCTTGAATATTCATTTCCAATGGTCGGATTAACCAAACCGCTATCCCTTGCTCCTCTTCAAGATAGGCCATTTTTTCAATTGTTGCATCGGCAATTGCACATCGCTCTCTATTGCGTTTTACATAGGTTAAAAGAAACTCCATCGTGGTGGAGCTCATCAGGATAGAGTTGAAGTCGCTTGAGTTTTTTATAGGGCAGCCATCCCACGGCAATGAATAAAAGCCCGGTCAGAAAAAGGGGAATTCCAAAAAGTTTTGAGCAATGAGATGGGGAAAAAAAGAGGGGTCACAAGGAGGAGTATCGCCCCCACACTTCCTAATAATCCCCCCTTTTTCACAGCTTGGTGTAAGAGATCATCGCTCACTGTCGTGCGCCACACCACCCTTTCCATTTTTATCTCTTGTTATAAAGGATTGAGCGTTATAATAGCTTATGAACCTATCCCACTATTAGAAAAAAGTGCTGTTAAGTCTTTTTTCACATCTTTAGAGCCGCTTCTCGGCCTACTTACCAAAGTATGTCCTTCGAAACGGCTCTAAAATCTGCAAAAAAATCCTTTAAAAATCACATTTTTCGATTAGTGAGATAGGTTCATCTATGCGCTTTGTCCGAAAGGGCTTTCTTTTAATCGTTGTTGCCGTTTTGATCTATTTTTCCATCTTTACCTTTGAAAAGGTGACAGATGGTTTCACCCTTTATCAAATTCACTCCTCCCTTCCCCCTGCTCCTCAATTCGAAGTCATTCTCACGGAGGAGAAGAAAGGGGAGTTGCAGAGCTGTTTAGATCAAACATTTTATTACATCGGAAAGGGGTGTCAATTTTATGTATTTGAGAGTCAGGATGGAGAATGTGTACTTAAATTTTTTAAGCACAAACATCTTCGCCCCTTGTCTTGGCTTCTAAAAATTCCGATGCCGCAAAGATGGCGTTCTCTGTGCCTTGCTAAAATCGAGAGGAGGGAAAAAAGGGTTGTGGATCTCTTTACGAGTTGCAAATTGGCGTATGAAAAAATGCCTGAAGAGAGCGGTCTCCTCTTTATCCATCTCAACCGAAGTGTGGCTCTCGAAAAAAAAGTTGTCTTAGTCGACAAGCTCGGTTGTGCTCACGCCATACCCATCGATCAATATGAATTTGTGATGCAAAAGAAAGCGATCCCCTTAAAGAAGTTTTTCCCCCACATAGGGAGGGAAGAATTACCTAAAAGGGTGGAGCAGTTAAAGAGACTCATCTTGGCTCGCTGTATGGTAGGGATTTGTGATGATGATCCTGCATTTGTGCAGAATGTGGCTTTCCTTCCCACTGAGGAGAGGGCGATCTATGTCGATATCGGTCGGTTTTATGAAAAAAAATCGATGATGGAAGAACAGGAACAAATTGCAGATCTGAGCCATCGTCTCGGGGAGGTTCAACAATGGACTCTACTTCATTGCAACAATCTAACAGAAGATAATTTAAGTTCTATTTTTTAGATAATTTTGATATTATGCTCAATAATTAAGGATTATTATTAATGTATTGTCAAAATTCTTGTAAAAATCATAATTATTTTGAATGGGGTCAATATTCAGTAACGGCACGGGAAACTGTGACTTTAGCTGTTGCTGCGACCGCCCTAATCGGTATTGCTTTAATTGCTTCGGGTTTTCTCTACCAGCTAGAAGCTACAGCAGGGGTCAATGCGATGGTGTTGATCGGCATCGGTTCGTCGCTGGTCGGAGTTGCGGCCCTGGCAGCATTTAGCGTATGGCGCCTCGCCACGTATTCCAAAATGATCAAGCAGGCTCCTGCGGAGTTGCGAGCAACAATCAAGCAGATGTGCTGCGATCTTGTTAAAGATAACACGGTGAAAGATCCTTTAGTGGCACTCCATGATCTCGCGCAGCGGATCACTTTAAAGGATCTAGAAGCGGCCATTCGGATCGATTATCCAGAGGCTCCTGACACTTTGGAGGGGATCAAGGGGATGGTGGGGCAGGCCAAATTTTATATGGCAGCTCTCCACAGAGCCTCTCCCACGCCGCTGAGGGCGAGGTTGATCGATTGTGGAGACACGTTAATGACAGCTCTCGATAGCGTCATCGCGGCATTTGGAATCGCTGACTTTTTTAAACCCAACGAGGGGGACCTCCATGCCGATTTCAAATTCCAAAAAATCATGATGTTAATCAGTTTGTTTACCCTTTTGACGGCCACGCTATTGCCGATGCTGGGTGTCGCAAATAGCGCCTCGATTGTGGGAGGGGTGCTTCTTGGCATTGCGTTGCTCAGCTTGATTTGGCCCAAAGTACGTCCGATGCCTGTCCGTCTGCCTGGTTCTGAAAACTGGTCGAAGCAGGTGATGATGGGGCAGCTCTCTGTACCCAATGGAAGAGAGGATAGTGTCGCAGAGATCAGAACGGCTTTGTCACAAGGGAAACACCCCGTTCTGTTGGGTCCCTCAGGAGTTGGGAAGACACAGTGTGTTCAAGCGTTTGCAGAGGCTGTTGAAAGAGGTGATTTTCCTGAATTGGCCGGTAAAAAAGTCTTTTATTTCGATACAGCGACTCTGGTTGCTAGCTTCGATATGTTTGGTAAAAACAACAAGATGCTGGAGCGCATTTTTGAAGCCATGGGGCGTCACAAGGAAGATTGTATCTTGGTCTTTGACGAGATCCACGTTGCCTTCCAGGAAAAAAATAAGGCTTTCGGGGATAAATTAAAGACCTACCTCGATAAAAAAGCGGAAAATAGTTTCCCACACGTGATCGCGATCACTACGAATGAGGAGTTTAATCGATTTATCTTTACTGCTGAGGCAGCTATTGATAGACGGCTCTGTAATAAAATATTTATTGAAAGCACGGAGGAGGAGGACACTCTTCCCATCTTGGAAAATGAAATCGTAGAGAAGGCGCCACACGTGCTTGTCGATCTCAACGCACTGAAGACAATATTCCGCAGTTCAAAGGGGCGACAACCTCTGGCATCGAAAAATATTTTATCAAGCTGCATCGACTCTGTAACCTCACTGCAAAAGACAAAAACGGTGCAGAAGATAAAAGAAGTGCGTAGCGAATTGAAGGCGCTCAACGGAGCAGGTGCCGTATCGGGAACTGCATATCTGAAAAGAGAAAAAAGGCACCTTGCTCAGATTAAGGAAAAAGAGAAAGAACTAGCCAGACTGGAAGAGAGAGCAAAGGAGGAAGAACAACTCTTAACTCAGATTAAGGCGATCCAAGCGCAACTGGCTGCCGTCAAGAAAGCAAAACATGAATACATTCTCGAAATTGCAAAAGGCGTCTCCTCCACTTCAGAAACTAAAGTGAAAGAGCTGCTGTTGTATTAAATATTTCCTAGAAGCAACGCTCGAGCAGGTGCTCCGTTCCTCCAACAATAAGCCCATGAAAACCGTCATTGACCAAAAGCTGGTCGAGACCGTCCTCTCAGTCGAGAAGGCCAATCAAAAGAAAAAGGATGAAGCCCTTGCTCAAGGCAAACAACAATTCGAAGCGCGCCAGTAACCCTTACCCTTGCGACTTGTCCCTGTATTCTATGCCAAGATGCTCGTTAATGAAACTTTGTAGAGCATCAAGCCTTTGTTTCTGCCTTTCTGTCAGAAAATCCCTATATTTTAAGAGGACTTCTAAATTATCGGCGAGATTTTCATAATTAAGTTGTATCATCGAGCTCGTGAGATAATTGCACGCGTTTGTAAATGCCGTTTCTGTGTCTTCGGGATCGTCATTCATGATGGCATCGCACAGCGAGAATGAACAGGCCACCCATCGATCAGGAATAGCAATGTAGAGAGGAAAAGGGGCACCATTCTGAAACTGAATTTGTTGGAGAGGCTGTTGATGAGTAAACTGAACGAGTGGCAGGGGAGATGGATTTTGTGGCATTGGTTGAGGAATTAATCGGATCGTTGCCAGCGCTATGATTTCCATATTTGCAACGATCAGTGAGTGGGGAAATTTCACAATAAAAGAGAATCGGCGAAGATTCAAATGGGGAATTTGGATTGTGAATGTGCTGCGAATTGACAGTAATTGATCCGTAGCTAGAGGCTGGTAAAAGGTGAACTCTACTGCAGGTAGGGGTTGATTTGTAGGCGTAGGTATTAATTTGATGATGGCAAGTATTGTAAACTCTGCATTTGCGGTAAGTGCGTCATAAGGTATATGAGTTATTACTGCGAAATCACGAATCTGGTGGGGAAGCTGGATCCTGCATCTGCTGTTTAGCACAAATTGTTGAGCTACGTTGTTTCCTCGATTAACGAGAGCTGTATTCGCTGCTGACATAGGAAGTCTCCTTGTTTTAACTCCATAAAGGCCAACTGTTTTGATGAAACAAACGATACTACATGGGCGCCGATTTTCGTTCCAGCGCTATGATTTTGTTTTGCGAGGCGTTTTTTTGGATGGGGTCTTGGCTTTAGGTGGGGTTTTGGAGGGTTTTTTCTGCTCTTCCTCCTCCTCGTCCTCCTCCTCATCTTCTTCTCCAAATGAGGGGATAGCAAATTCACCTTCTAGGCCCAGCTGCATGGAGAGCTTGCGCAAAGAGGCAAATTTTTCCGAGAGTGCCTGCAGTTGGCTTTCAGATTCTGATCGGCCGGTGCCGCGCACGTGGGCTAAAAATTCCTCTTCGGTATCAAACTTCTCTGAGAAAGTAATTGAGGAGGCGGAGGTGATATTAGGTAGGTAGAGAAACCGTCTGACTGGAGCCGGCACTTGAGTATAAATATCACTACTGACTTGGGTTTCGATTTCAATTTTGGCAACCTGTTTTGGAGGTCGGCCTCTCTTTGGTCTGGGATTGAGTGCCTCGTTGGAGTAGTAGGTTTCCCCCTTTTTAACGAGGACATTTCGCGCTTGATTGATCTCCTTAGGCACTTTGTGCTCAAAAAGATTCACTTTAAGCTGTTCGATCAAATGATGGGGCAGATCGAGATCCTCTTCGAATACAAACTTAAATTGGTTGTTGCGGAGCCATTCAATAATCCTAACGCGGGAACGCTCCTGGTAGAATTGCTGCCATTTTTCTAGTTCTGTTTCGTTGTCGTAAATGAACTCAAGAAATTGCTCACGGGCATCCTTAGAGCCGATAATATCGAGTAGTTTTTCCTTAGTATCGATGTCGTAGACCTTTTCGTTGACGAATCCTTCCATGATTTTTTTGGTTTCATAGAATGTGAGCTTTGGAATCAGCGCGTATCGCTCTTTATTCTCTTTCAATTCGTTTTCCAGCTTCTCGATATCCTCAAGTTCTTTGTCCAAATCAACGAAAACAATGAACCCCTCGACATGATCAAGGTAGAAATCACGCTCATCATCTGATTTTGAAAACGCATCCATCAATCGGTTGACGCGTAATATAAGAGGGCTTTGTGCTTGCGGATAATCACTCATACGGCGTGCATTATAGACATTTGTTCTTTTACTACCAACTCTTCAACATTTGAGTATGTCTTTAGCTGTGTCACTGGGCCCATCATCGCCACTTTAGACCAATCGAGAGTAAAAAAAACTTTAATTCGCTCCCCCGAGCGGACAAGAACATGGAGGGGAGAGGAAAGGTGGTGGATCTTATGTGTGATTAAAGCTGCGGCTGTTGCCCCTGTTCCACAGGCTAGTGTCTCCCTTTCAACCCCTCTTTCGTAGGTACGGATTGAAATGGATGATTGATCTCGCACAGTAACGAAATTAATGTTGGCTCCAGCGGGTGAGAATTCTGAAGAGTAACGGAGAGCTCTCCCTTGCCGCTCGACATCGATAAGATCGACCTCCTCAACAAAACGGACCGCGTGAGGCACGCCGGTATTTACAAAATGGAGATTGTTGGGGAGAGAGAGTCGCAAATCATGCGGGGGCATTAATTCCAGACAGATTTCATCATAGACAAACCACCCCTTTTGCACTCCCGCTTTGGTGTCGATATGGTATATTTCTCTTTGAATTCCCCGCTCTTTAAGGAAATGGATAAAACATCTTAGTCCATTGCCACACATCTCTGCCTCACTTCCATCGGAGTTGAAAATGCGCATGGCGGCATCAGCCGTAGTTGATTGCTCCATCAAAATCAACCCGTCAACTCCTTTTTGAGCACATAATGAAGGGATTTCGCCGAGCGAAAAAAGGGATCTCGGTGATCGAGGATTAAAAATGTATTTCCTGCCCCAGAGTAGTGACCGATCATTTTAAATCTTTTGGCGAAGTAATAATTTTATCGAGCAACCCAAATTTAAGCGCCTCTTTCGCGCTCATCCACGTGTCGCGATCGAGCGATTTAATAATCTCCTCCCTTGTCTTCCCTGTATGCTGCACATAGAGATCGACCAAGAGATCTCTAGTTTTGATGATCTCTTTTGCTTGGATATCGAGATCGGTGGCCTGCCCTGTAATTTGCCCTGCAATAGAGGGTTGGTGGATCATGATCCTAGCGTAAGGGGTGGCGTATCTTTTGCCGGGGCTTGCACAGAGGCTGAGAACGGAACCCATAGAGGCAGCCAACCCAGAAACGAGGGTAATGACGGGAGAGGAGATCATCTTTACTTGATCCCAAACCGCAAATCCTGCATCGACAGATCCTCCTGGGCTATTAATCACGAAGGTGATCGGTTTGCCCGGATTGGTCAGTTCGAGGTACCAAATCTTTCGAATGGCCTCATAGGCCGAATTATTATCTACGGCATTAAAGAAAAAAATGCGCCGCGATTCTAAAATTACATTATCGATTCTGTCATTGAGAGTTTTAAACTCCTCTTTTTCTTTTTCTTTCTCTTTTTCCACTTTTGCCATTCCATGCTCCATTAAATTATTACTTTGAATCTCAGCGGCGCACTATCTAGTGCCCGACCGCGCAAGTTTTTAGCATTTTGGCTGCGTCAAAGCCCCGTGGTTCAACGTTCATAAGTGACCCCATATTGAATTAATATTGGGTCACTTATGAACGTTGAACCGCGGGGAGCTTTCACGCTTGCCAAAATGCTAAAAAACTTGCGCGGTCGGGCACTAGCTTATCAACAATTCGGGATAGAGCGGGAAGCGAGTCATGAGTGCCTCGACCCGTTTTTTGGTTTCTGTAATGATTTTGCTCTCTGTTTCCCCCTGAGATTTACTCTGCTGCCCACTTTTCTCCATATGTTTTGGATGGGTATTTTGAAGAATTTTAGCAATCATGTCAGCAATTTCGATCATCTCCTCTCTACCCATTCCCAGCGTCGTTAATGCCGCAGTTCCCAGTCGTAGGCCGGAAGTATACCAAGCGCCATTAGGATCGTAGGGGATCAGATTTCGATTCACTGTGATTGCTGCCTCTGTCAAAGCTGTCTCCGCGATTCTCCCTGTTATACCGAGTTTAGAAAGATCGATCAAGATGAGATGATTATCAGTGCCTTTTGTAACGATCTCGATCCCTTTTTTTTGAAGTGCATCGGATAGAGTGCGTGCATTGTCGATGATTTGAGAAGCGTATTTTTTGAATTCTTCCTTCATGTTTTCTAAAAAACCGATCGACTTGGCCGCGATCACATGGGGTAGCGGTCCCCCCATCACATAGGGACAGGCGCGGTTGATGCTGTCAGCATATTCAAGGGTCGAAAGGAGAAAGCCTCCACGAGGGCCGCGTAATGTTTTGTGCGTGGTTGAGGTAATGACATGGGCGTAAGGTATGGGATCTTCTTCCCCTTGAAAGGCTTTCCCTGCGACCAGCCCGGCAAAATGGGCCATATCGACAAGAAGAACAGCTCCCACCTCATCTGCTATTTCACGCATTTTGGCGAAATTGATCCGCCGTGGGTACGCTGAATAACCGGCGAGTAAGATGAGCGGACGCTCTTGACGTGCGAGTGTGGCGATCGCTCCGTAATCGAGCATTTGAGTCTTGGGATCAACGTCGTAGGGGATCGCTCTCATCATCTTCGCTGAAATATTTTGTCTAAATCCGTGAGTTAGATGTCCTCCTGAGCTGAGTCTCAGTCCCATAAAGGATTGGTTACAGAGAAGTTGACGGAGTTTTTCAAATTCGGCTGGAGAGAGTTCGTCGAGATTTTTTTTGCCTAATTGCTCGAGTTGGGGAATTTGAATTTTTTGTGTTAAAATCGCCCAAAAAGCGATCAGATTGGCATCGGCACCAGAATGGGGTTGTACAAAGGCGTAGGGGGCTCCAAATAGCATTCGGGCTCTTTCTGCAGCTTCCATTTCGATCGCATCTACATTCTCGCAACCTGCATAGAAGCGGTGAGCAGGGTAACCTTCACAGTATTTATCGGTTAAAAGATTCCCCATTGCCAGCTGGACGGTGAGGGAGCAATAATTCTCCGAAGCAATCAGCTTCAAGCTGCTCCGCTGAGCATTGAGTTCGTTGAGGATGTTTTCCGCAATAGAAGGGGCCTTGTCGTGCAGATGGTCGAGCATTGCCAAATAGGCGATAACATCAGACCCTCTTTTTTCAGATGGTGTCTTCGAAAAATAGTTTTCTAGAAGGGTAGATTTCAATCATTTCCCTTTTTTTATCCAAATATGTGCCAAACCATGCTTTTTGTCGACTCAATTCAAAAACACAAAAGTACCTACGAACCTATTCCCCACGCGTTTGCTAAAAATGATTCATTTTGCCAAAATGAGCTATTCTTTTTTTTCAAGTAGGAGAAGAGATATGTCTTACTACTATTCGATTTATGACTCTACTACCAGACGATCCGTGGAACACCGATTGACAAATACTACTCAGCAAGATTGGGAGGTAGGCTGTGCTTGTACGAAAGCAGTCTATTGTCATAAACCCCAATCTGCTCAAGGCAAGGCATATCAAGTCGTACAATATACACTTAGCGGCGCAGGTGCTGGTGCATTTATAGGAGCTTGTTTTGGGGGAGCTGGAGCAATACCAGGGGTTATTGCAGGTGCCATTATAGGGTTAACCATGGGTTTAGGAAAACAACTTGCTGACAATACGTAGGATTAAAAAAATATGTCTGAGCCATCAAATATAAGATATAACTTTTGTTCGTGTAATAATTTTAATGAATACCTGCGAGAACACAAAGAGATACGATTTGAGATTATTTTGCATGCTGTAACTCTAATCGCTTTAGTGGGTGGGTTAATTGCTGCTGCCATACAAGGAATCCCATACGTAAACCCCGGAATTTCACTAGTGACACATATTTTTGTGGTCATATTTGGTTGTTGTGCAATTTTCGCCATCTTAAATTTTGTCCAGAAGACATGTGCAGCCTATGCTGCCTTTTTGGAAAAACTCGAATCTAAGCCATTATGAGTTTGTGAATACACTCCAAGCCCAGTCCTAAAAGGGGATTACTCTGTGGGGAACTTGGGATTGATCCGGACGGAGGCGCCGGGATAAAGAGGGTGGTTTTCGCCGAGTTCGTAGGTGCTGTCGTTGACTAAAATTTTGAACTCGGCACTTGAAAACTGCAGATCTGTTTCAAAGACCCACTCATCTCCCTTTTCATGCTTGAGTTCAACACCCTTCTCCCAGCTGAGATCGGCGACTCCCTCCCCCCTGAGGTAGAGCTGATTTGGGGAAGGCAGGTTGGATTGAACGATGATCCGTGTCTTTTTTGGCATAACCCTATTATTAAATAATAAATTGAAATTTGACAAGTCGCGATTTTCCTTGTGTCATTTATTCGAGAAGGGATATTATTGCCGTTTTTTAATATATACAGGCAAATATGCAGGAATCTTTTCACGTGATTTTGAATATCCAAGAGCTTGATATTAACATGATTCGATTGATGCGGGTCAAAAAGAGAGGCTCGGAGAGCTTGCAAAAATCCATACTTTAAAATCGGATATTGAAAAACAAGTCTCTCAAAAAGAGAGTCAGATTACAGAGATCAAAAAAGAGATCCGCATGGGGGAAACCCAGATCAAAGAGATTCAAGATCGCGTTGCGAAATTAGAGTCGCAGCAAGCGGCCGTCAAAAAGATGGATGAGTTTAATGCCCTAACCCACGAGATGACTAATGCGGGGCGAGAGAGAACCGCTGTTGAGCAGAAATTGAGCGATCTGGTGGATAGGTTAAGCAATGAAGAGGAGCTGCTTGTTTCTTTGAGAGAAAATCTCAAATCGACCGATGAAAACAGCCGCATGATAGAAAAAGAGATCCACGAGAGTATCGAGAAGATCAATGCTGAGGGTAAAACCCTATTGGCACAGAGAGAGTCTCTTAAATCACAAGTCGAGCCTGAGATTTTTAAAATTTATGAGCGCCTCCTTAAGAATAAAAAGGATCGGGTCGTTGTTCCCATCGAGCAAAGAACATGCAGTGGGTGCCATATTGTCTTAACTCCTCAACATGAAAATTTAGTTCGCAAAGGGGATCGCCTTGTTTTTTGTGAGCACTGTTCCCGCATTCTATTTTGGCAAAGCGTTCCTGTGGCTGAAGGAGAGGAGGCTGCTCCCCGCCGCCGCCGCCGTCGCGCCGCCGCTTCAGTGACCTAGTGCTCGACCGCGCAAGTTTTTAGCATTTTGACTGCGTCAAAGCCCCGGGGTTCAACGTTCATAAGTGACCCCATATTGAATTAATATTGGGTCACTTATGAACATTGAACCCCGGGGCTTTGACGCAGTCAAAATGCTAAAAACTTGCGCGGTCGGGCACTTGTATTTGTATGGGGGGAGGAGCAATCGCTGCCTGTTACAGGGAGAGGAAAGTCCGGACTTCGTAGGAGAAGATACCAGTGAAACGCTGGGGGCCGTAAGGCTACGGAAAGTGCAACAGAAAATAAACCGCTACACCTTGCGCCGGAGAAAGCCAACCTAAGTTGGGTTTAACCGCACGCGGGGGAGTAGAGAGGATGAAAATCTCGGCTTATGGAGTCGAGCGTACTTGAGGAGACTCAAGACGGTGTAAACCCTATCTGAAGCAAGGTGCAGGAATAGGTACTCCGCCATCCTATCCTTTGGGATAGGAGATTCTTGCAGATCGCTTGAGGGTCGCGGCGACGCGATCCCTAGAGGAATGATTGCCTCATTTCATATGGGAACAGAATCCGGCTTACCCTCCCCCCATCTTTTAACCCCCCCCCTTAGTTCAGAAGATTTTTCTCTAAGAAACTCGTGAACATTCACGAAAATAATATCACAAAATTAGTTAAATTAAAAATTGCTAAACTATAGTCACAGTGTAAAATTTTGGGTTGAACCGACTATAGATCTTTTGAAAATAACAAGATACAAATCAGGCGTCTATTGTTTGCATCCTGATAAGCTTAGGCTGTTTTTTGTTCCAGTTTGCTTTTTTCTAGGGAGGAGAGGCGGGAGAGGAGAGTGGTGCGCACGAGGGGGTCTGTTTCGAAACGGCCTTTGAAACTGTGGGTTTCCATTTCAGTCGTTCTGTCTTCAACGCCTCGATCGAGGGTGCAGAAATGCAGGCCGCTGAGAATGACGGCGATATCTTCCGTATCAAGGGTAGAGGAGAGGGAGTCAGCGATTTGGAAAGTGAGCCGCTCTTGCAGTTGGGGACGAGCAGCAAAATAGCGGACAATTTGGGGAATGTTGCCGAGGCCGAGCAATTTTTTGTTGGGATAATAAGCAACGTGTGCCCTTCCGAGGATTGGAACAAAGTGGTGTTCGCAGGTACTGATAAAGGTGATGTTTTTGACTAAAACCATTTCCTGTGGCACCGCCTCTGTGAGTAAACTGATCCGAGGAAAATGGGAGGGTTCAAGGCCTGAGAAAATGGTATCGACGTACATCGAGGCTATTCTTTCTGGCGTTTGGGCCAGGGGGGAATCATCAGAAGTATCTAATCCTAAAATCTCTAGAATCTCTCGCATCTTCTCTGCGATCGCTCTTTTTTTGCTTCATTCGATCGCATGATCTCCTACAGAGTGCTGAGATATTCCTCTAGTTTCCCATCAAAAACATGGATTCCATCAGCTTCAAAGGAAATGATTTTTGTCGCAAAATGATCGATGAGGTCCCGGTCATGGCTGACAGCAATGACACCTCCTTGATAATCGTTCAATCCCCAACCTAGAGCTGATACAGCCTCAAGGTCTAGGTGACTGTTCGGTTCATCGAGGATCATGAAATTATGTTCTTCCAACATCATCCCTGCAAGGATGAGTCGAGCACTCTCACCTCCCGAGAGTGCAGCCACTTTCTTGAAAGCATCATCGCCACCAAATAACATTTTACCCAGCGCGCTCCGGAGATCCTGATCGTAGAGCCCCTCTTTACGCTCCCGCAACCAATCGAACGCATTATGATCCCCCTCTTTCGATAAAATGTCGGAGTGATTTTGTGGGAAATAACTCAACACGACTTGATGGCCATACTCAATTTTTCCACTATCAGGAGGGAGAACTCCGGCGATCAGTTTCATCAGCGTCGTTTTCCCCCGCCCATTATTTCCAATCACCCCAATTTTATCTTCGCGATGGATCTCCAGTGAGAAATTTTCGATGACGGGTTTCCCTCCGTACCCTTTTGAAACCTTGTCGAGTTTGCAAACGATTTTCCCTGCCTGTTTTTCAGGGCGTGCGAAGCGGATATAGGGCCTTTGAATGTTCGATTTTTTGAGCTCCTGAGGTTGGAGCCGTTCAATCTCCCTGAGTCGAGATTGCACCTGAGAGGCGCGTGTTCCGGCACCGAAGCGAGCAACAAACTCTTTGAGTTGAGCGATTTTTTTCTCTTTGGAACGTGTTTCGCCTTCGGCTCTCTCTCTGACTGAGGATTTCATGGCGATCATTTGATCGTAATTTCCCGGGTAGATAATAATCGTATCGTAATCGATATCAGCAATGTGGGTAGTGACCGCATTGAGGAAATGACGATCGTGGCTGACGACAATCAGCGTGCCTGTGTAGCTGTGGAAAAAATCCTCCAACCACCTAATCGATTCCAGGTCAAGATGGTTAGTGGGCTCGTCAAGGAGGAGCGCCTCCGGATTTCCAAAGAGCGCTTGACAGAGGAGAGCCCTAAATTGAAGGTCGGTAGGGAGAGTACCCATTTTTTGACTATGATACTCTTTACTAATGCCGGAACCGATCAAAAGTTCCTCGGCATTTGCCTCTGCTGTATACCCCTCCTCGTCGGAGATCATTTCTTCAAGCTCGCCGAGCCGCATGCCGACCTGATCTGTCATTTCCCCTTCATAGAGACGATCTCGCTCTTGGAGGGCGGACCAGAGACGGCTATTACCCATCATTACAGCATCAAGCACAACCATCTCGTGGAAAGCCTCAATATTTTGCCGCAAGATACCCACCTTGTCAGGGAGAGAAACAGTGCCGGAGGTGGGCTCTATGAAACCCATGATGATTTTGAGCAGGGTTGATTTGCCAGAGCCATTGGGTCCTGTCAAACCATAACGATTGCCAGGGTTAAATGTGATTGTGACGCTGTCAAAAAGGACGCGACTCCCAAAGCTCTTCGAAATTTTATCTAAAGTAATTCCTTTTCCTTTCATAGGGGAAAACTATAACCCACCTGACGCAAAAAATCATCTACAGAAAAATCCCTACGCATGAATTGGCATACCTTCTGCTAGAAAAAACGCGTTAACGCGATTAATGAAGGCACAAGATGCTTTGGTGGTCTTTGATTTTATTGATTGCTGCCGGTGTAGCGGCTGTGTTTGCTTACGGCGAAGTGGTTGCAGGAGCAGAAAAGATTGCAAAAATTTTCTTCTGGATTTTCCTTATTTTGCTCTTTGCCTGTGTCATTGTCTATTCATACACAGTGCCTTTCAATTATTCAAACTATTCAGTTCCTTAACAAAACTCAGGTTAACAAAGATCCTCGCCCAGCGTTGGCCCCAAATTTTGTTTTACGACTAGATCAGTGACTTTTAAATAAAGAGTATCCAGGGTTCAACAGAAGTAAAATAGGTTTCTTTTTGGAAGAGAGGTGTGATATAGCGTTAATCGATGCTACTTCTCCTTCTTTTTGCTTTTTTGGCTGGAATTGTTACCGTTCTATCGCCATGCATTTTGCCGGTGTTGCCAATCATTCTATCGGCAGGAATGGCTAAGGGAGCATGGCGCCCTTTGGGAATTATTATTGGGCTCATCATCAGTTTTACATTTTTCACACTGCTTCTCACGGTGATAGTGTCAGCAACTGGGATATCCCCAAATGTGCTCCGCTATATTGCAATCGGATTAATTGCGCTATTTGGAGTGATCATGCTCTTCCCAGGCCTCTCGGCGCTGTTTGCAAAATGGACGGCACCTATTGCTCATGTCGGGCAAACAGTGCAAGAGAGAGGGCCCAAAAGTG
The DNA here is from genome assembly GCA_963705695.1 of uncultured Chlamydiales bacterium. Lineage (GTDB taxonomy): Bacteria > Chlamydiota > Chlamydiia > Chlamydiales > JAAKFR01 > CAVPKN01. Next base: position 55,730 of record CAVPKN010000003.1, on the reverse strand, counting down.
GTTTTATTGGGGGTTTGGCTTTAGGATGTGCTTTAGGGTTGCTCTGGACTCCCTGTGCAGGACCGATTTTAGCGGCGATCACCACCCTCGTTGCTCTTCAGCAGATCACGACGACAACCTTTTTGATCACGTTGAGCTATGCCATTGGAGCAGCCATTCCGATGTTTTTAATCGCATATGGAGGGGGAAAAATTGTGCAGTCCTCCCGATTTCTTTCAATGCATAGCGAACGGATCCGTCAAGTGTTTGGGGCTTTGATGATCTTGGCTGCCATTGCTATTGGTTTTAATTGGGATATGGCACTGCAGAAAAAGATAACAACTCTCGTTCCACCGGTTCTGGTGGAGGATAATTCTCTGGTGAGAAAGGAATTAACGAAATTGCACCCTGGAAAAGGTGGGAATAAGGCATTAAGTCATGCCGTTGTCGATCGATTTGCCGATTACGGGAAAGCCCCTGAAATTATTGGGATCACAAATTGGATCAATTCCCCTCCTCTTTCACTGATGAAGCTACAGGGAAAGGTTGTTTTGATCGATTTTTGGACCTATAGCTGCATCAATTGTGTCAGAACACTCCCTTATATCGAAAAATGGTTTAAGAAGTATAAAAATCATGGCTTTGTGGTCATTGGAGTGCACACACCTGAGTTTGAATTTGAAAAAGACCCGATGAATGTCGCCGCGGAGGCCCACCTTTTGGGAGTCACTTATCCGATCGCTCAGGATAACCACTACAAAACTTGGGAAGCGTTTAACAATCAATACTGGCCCGCCCATTATTTAATCGATCAAAAGGGGAATCTTCGCTTGATGCATTTTGGCGAAGGGGGGTATGACGAAATGGAAAATGGAATTAGGGACCTACTCGGCATGGCACCTTTGCCGATGGAGAAAAAAACGGAGTCTCTCCGCCCCGTTTCTCCTGAGACCTATTTGGGTCTCGCTCGAGGCAATAGTTATACTCCTGAAAATAGGATCGTGCCCAATAAAGTGGCGATCTATGACTACCACACCCCTCTTGCTAGGGATCAAGTCGGTTTAAAAGGGGCTTGGAAGGTAGATCAGGAGAGAATTATTTCTGAAGGAGATAGCAGCTATTTGGAATCCCATTTCCAAGCATCCCAAGTCTACATCGTCCTTTCTGGCAGTAGCCACACCCCTCTTCAGGTCTATCTCGATGGTAAACTCGTGAAAGAGATCTCAGTCGATGCCGATCGGATGTATACCATTGCTGACACAATTTACGGCAGCCATACTCTCTCCCTCAAAGTGCCAAAAGGAATCAGCGCTTATACCTTTACCTTCGGCATTAATGAACCTATCCCGATAATCACCGCGGCTGATCTTTAAAATCTTGACGTGATCTTTGTAAAAACTCTCGTCGGCTATATAATTTCCAATATTGCCATCCGCCTCGGTTGACCTCGTCAACTCTCGGACAACCCATCAAAAACCCGCCACCGGCGGCTTTATTGAGGAAAGCTGTCCTCGCGTTTTCGCTTCGCTTTACAAATCTCACTGCCAATCTTTTAAATCTCATCTCGCGCTGTTTATCGGGATAGGTTCATGAAAACAGAGCCCCCAAAGGGTCTTAATGGTCAGGCACGGGGGTGTGTTTTGTCGTAGACTTCTTTCTTGAGCTTGGGGGAGACGTGGGTATAGAGAGTGGTGGTCGAGAGGGAGGAGTGACCTAGGAGCAGCTGTATGGTTTTTAGATCCATTCCATTTTCCAGCCAATGGGTGGCGATGGTGTGGCGGATGGTGTGGGGCGTGACATGTCCTGCAAGCCCACTTGCTGTTAAATAAAGATCGAATTTTCTGTCTACTGAACGGGTTGTTAGGCGGGTGCCGTGCCGATTTAAAAAGATCGCTTCCCTATCGGTTTCAGCGAGATGTCCATCACGACTCGTATGCCGGTGTGGATGGTTTAGATAGTCCGCTATCCAATCCGCTGCGTTTTTTGTAATGGGGATCACCCTCTCTTTTTTCCCCTTCCCTCTCAATTTGATCAAAAGTGATTGCGGATTAAAATCGGATCGATTTAAAGCAATGAGCTCACTGACTCTAAGACCGGAGCTGTAGAAAAGTTCCATGATGCAGCGGTCTCGAAAACCGAGGTAGTTCTCTGTTTGAGGCTGATCGAATAACCGCTGTACCTGATCATAAGTCAAAGAGAGGGGGATCCTTTTTTCCAATTTGGGGCTCTCTAATTCATCGGTGGGGTTTTTTTCAATCAATCGAAGTTGGAGACAGAATTTAAAAAAAGTTCGCAATGTAGAGAGTCGTCTGACGGTGCTTCTTTTGCTATTTTTTTGTTGGGTCAAAAAAACAAGATAACGGCGGACCACCCGTCGATCAATGGTAGCGAGGGAGATAAGATCCCTCTCTTTATCGTGTGGCAGCTGACTTTTATAAGAGAGTTTCTCTGTCCGCTGTCTGAGTGGTATGTGGCAAATCTCCTCTTCTAAAAAGTGCTTAAAGAGATTGAGATCGATCGAATAATTACGAACGGTATGTTCTGAAGCGTTTTTAACGCCCCTTAAATATTCGAGGAACTGGTAACCCGCATGTAGAAACACAATAGACCTCTTGCGTCATTTAAATACGCAAGAGGTCTAATGTATGTCGATTCAAGTTTTTGGGAAAGGGATCACTTTCAAATCCTCAGCAGCGACCGCATTGGGAAAGATTTTCTGCGCTTCAAATTCAAAATCGCGGGAATTGAGGTAGCGCGCTGAAAAATGGGTTAAAATCAGTAATTTGACCCCAGCTTCTTTTGCAATTGTTGCCGCATCTTGGGCAGTGAGGTGATAGTGTTTGATTGCTAAATCTCTATGTTCTTCTAAATAAGTGCTTTCACATAGCAAAATCGTAGCGTCTCTTGAAATATCGATCGCATTTTGGCAAAACCGGGTGTCACTGACGATCGCAATGGCGTCTCCTTTTTTGATATGACTGACAGCCTCTAAAAATACCTCCTTGTCTCCGATCTGCAATTTCCCTTTTTCCTCCAATTCCCTCACTTTTGGGCCTACGACACCCGCCTTCTTCAGACTTTGGGGATCAAATTTTCTCCGATCAGGTTCCGTAATCCGCCAGGCAATATTATCGACACCATGCTTTAAAAAGAGCGCTTCGATCCGGAAACTGCCATCATCTTCGACGATCCCTTCCTTAGATACAGGGTGTTCAATCACCTGGATGGTTTCATGGTAGATAGTGCCATAACGCAATCGATCAAAATATTTTTTGCCGCTTGCGGGGTAGTAACAGTGAACAGGGTGGCTCACCTTATCAAGGTTGAGTCGCATTAACATAGAACCAAGCCCAAGGCAGTGATCGCCGTGGAAATGGCTGACAAAGATACGGTTGACACAGGTGGGTGCGATATTAGCAAAGATAAATTGCCTTTGTGTTCCCTCACCTGGATCGAAGAGTAACCCCTCCTCATTCCAACGGAAGAGATAAGCACCGTGATTCCTCCTACGGGTGGGCTGTTGGCTTGAGGAACCTAAAATAGTAAGATCTTTAATGGTCATGATTGAGTAGAAGAATAGCCATCATAGCAGCTCCTACATAGATGGCAACGATTTTCATCACGCATCCTCTTCTTTATTAGGTAAGGGGTGGCGTGCATTAAAATGTTTTGGAAGGTCGATCGTATATTTTGCGGTATGAGGACCGCGCAGAGATTGATTGTGTCTTGAGGCGATCCTTTCTTGGCAGCATTGGTTTATTCTCATCACAATAAAGGAGGCTACACACCCTCCTATAGGGTAGAAGACGGCAAGAGTATCGATATAACCGAGAAAGGCTAAAACCATAAAGGCGATCGTGGCTGCGATGCATACCGCAGCGATGACCGGACAGGCTGTATTCATGTCAATAAGGCAATCAATTTTTTGAATGGCTTTTTTCCTCATGGCTCCTAAGGCAGAGCCTTTTGTAACGGGTTTTACGGGAGACCCGGAAGAACGGGAAGAGCTACTCGACGAAACAGATTGAACAGATGGTACCGACATTGGAGTGTATTATAGAAAAAGGTGAGCTTGTTGTGGAGAGGGAATGTTTATTTGAAGTGGGAATGGAGAGAGAACCAGGGTAGGCGGCCGATGAGATAACCAACAATTCCCCCTGCAAGGTGGGCTGTATTTGCGATGCCAATAGTAAGATGCATTTTTCCTGAGAGTTGCAAGAGAAAGAAAACGGCCTGCAATAAAAACATCCCGATCACAAAAATAGCTAAAAAAATGATGGTCACTCGGTTTAACAAATATCCCTCCCAAGGGGCCACTTGTTGCCGTGCCCAGATGAAGGCAGCCATCCCGACTACAATACCTGATAAACCCATAAAAAAGGGACCACTCATCAAATATTGGGCTGTGTTGGAGACAATCGCGGTCGCTAAAATTAAAATGAGATAGCGGAGCCAGCCCAAACGGTATTCAATTTGATTTCCAAGGAGGATAAACCAGAGGACATTAAAAAAAATATGGAGAAGATCAAAATGGAGCAGTGCTGGAGTGAACAGACGCCACACCTCTCCAGAACCGATTTTTTCAAACATGGGGCCATGATAAGCGAGAGGGAGTTCGTGATTTTGCTGGTGGTTCACAAAACGGTCATAGATCCCCATCCATACGGGTGTTTTTTTGAGCTTGGCAAGAAGAGCAAGGGCTTCTGCAGAAGGAGGTTTTTTCTGTTCGATCTGCTGTCTCGTGTAGATTTTGAGCAGGTAATCACGCTGTTCAAAGTAGTTTGGGTAATCGTAAATTAAAGTCCGTTCGATAGGGGCTAAAAGGGGCGCTTGGATCACTCCAGGGATCTCAGGAGGAATCAAAGTCCCTCTTTGAAACTGAGCCCACATAAATAGTGCGATCACCGTAAAAAGAATCACTACAGAGATGGGTCCATAGGGCGCTGCTGATAAAAAACGGCGCTTTTTCTGCCCATCCTCCTCTTTTGGAGCACTCTCTTGTGAAGAGTCAGACCGAGCTGTTTTATGCATTGTTCGGATATGGTAGATCGGATCTTTGGGATTGGCTTTGAAATGCTCGTAAAGCCTTTGTGCCTCCTCGACTTTATCCTCATCACGAACCCAAATTCTATAAAGTGAATCGTGTTCATCTTCGTCACAGGTATTTTCCAAACCCTGACTTGTCAAATAGTAAGAGAAGGCATAGGCATTTTCCTGGTTTGTGATGGAGCAGAGCAACCGCATTATCCCTTCGCCAACTCAATTTTTTTTATGATTTCCGAAGTCGCCAATCCAGCAATTCGATCGACAAAGTGAAGTCGACCTCCATTTTTTTTCACGGTCTCTTCCTCGATACATCCCTCTCGATATTCAATGCCGTTCACATGAATGTCAGGCTTGATTTTTTCGAGCAAGGCACGTGGATCGGTTTCTTCAAACCAGGTTAAGTAATCGACGAAGCGGATCGCAGCCAGCATCTCGAGACGCAAATCGAGAGGGATAATCGGGCGTTTTGGACTTTTGTATGCCTGGATGGAGGTATCGCTATTCAATGCCACAATCAAAAGATCTGCCACTTTAGCGGCCTCGTAGATCATATACATATGGCCGGCATGCAATAAATCAAAGGAGCCATTGAGAGTTGCAATGCGTAAACCTCTTTGCCTCAATTCGGCCACCTTACTGGATAAATCATTGGGAGAGATAATTTTGTTTTGAGCGTACTCTTTCCAACTGGTCATAGTTTTTGCTCTGGGAAGGAGATATGAAAGACTTCGTCAAAGTGTTCCACAAAATGGATTTGTAACCCCTTTTTTAAGTAAGGGGGGAGTTCATCGTAATCACGCTGATTATCTTTCGGAAAAATTAAGATTTTCAACCCCGATCTTCTCGCAGCTATCAGTTTTTCCCGGATACCTCCCACTCCCAAAATACGCCCTGTCAAGGTGATCTCTCCTGTCATTCCAAGATTGTCTAAGATTGCGGTGTCGAGGAGGAGGGAGAGAAGAGCAGTCACCATTGTGATGCCCGCTGAAGGACCATCTTTTGGGGTTGCGCCTTCAGGAATATGGATGTGAACTTGTGACTTTTCGAAAAAAGTATGGCCCGGTGCGTATTTGTAAATCGCGCTATGGAGATAGCTCCAAGCAATTTGAGAAGATTCTTTCATCACATCCCCTGCTTGGCCAGTCAATGTCATTTCGGTTCTATCAGATGCCACTTTAATGGCTTCGATATAGAGGGTAGCCCCGCCATGTGCTGTCCAAGCCAGTCCCGTGGCTACACCCACAGGATTCCGTTCATAAAATCGATCGGTCAAGAAGATGGGTTTACCCAAATATTCGCTGAGATTTGCTTTTGTAATGGGATACTTAAGATCTGTTTTGCGTTGCCCCTTTTCCAGCCCCTTAACAATTTCAAGCGCCACTTTGCGCAATATTTTCTTAATGTGATTTTCCAAGCTCCGGACACCTGCCTCCCTAGCATAGCCATTAATAATGTTCCGGAGAGCATCAGTAGTAAATGTCACATCGTTAACGGCAATCCCCATTTGCTTACGCGCGCGCGGCAGCAGGTATTTTTTTGCGATTTCGATTTTTTCTTCCATGATATAACCCGATAATCTAAGCACTTCCATTCGGTCGAGAAGGGGTTCTGGGATTGTATCAAGCATGTTCGCTGTGACGATGAAAAGGACATTGGATAGATCGATTCGTACATCCAGGTAGTGATCGAGAAACTCGTTATTTTGCTCGGGATCAAGAACCTCTAAGAGCGCTGCCGCAGGATCACCGTGGTAGCTCATACCCATCTTATCCACTTCATCGATCATGATGACGGGATTCATGGTTTGGCTCTGTTTCAAAGCCTGCACCATTTTTCCAGGCATGGAGCCAATATAGGTTCGTCGGTGACCCTTGATCTCCGCCTCGTCCCGCATACCACCCACCGAAAAGCGGTAAAACTTCCGGTTTAAAGCACTAGCAATGCTTTTACCAATGCTTGTCTTCCCCACTCCAGGAGGTCCAACTAAGCAGATGATGCTTCCTTTTAGGCCACCTGTCAATTTTCCGACGCTGATCAGCTCCAAGATGCGCTGTTTAATTTCATCTAAACCGTAATGGTCGCCTGTAAGATGCCTTCGGCTTTAACAAGATCATGTCTCTCTTTACTATAAACGCCCCAGGGAACAATCGTCAACCAATCCAGGTAATTGCGGCATACCCCGTATTCCGCAGACATGGATTCGAGAGCTTGAGCTTCTCCATTTCCTCCTGAATCACCTCCATCACAGCAGGGGGCACTTTCTTTTTTTCAATCGCGACTCATATTTTTCGATATCGATCGATTTCTCTTCTTTTTCAATGCCCAGCTCTTTTTTAATCGTTTTGAGCTGCTCACGGAGGAAATATTCCTTCTGGCTCTTTGTGATCGTAGCTTCAATTTTCTGATTGATGCTGCTCTGCAGTCGGCTCAAGTCGAGCTCTTTTTTCAAAAGCGCGAACGCCTTTGTGATCCGGATCTCCATGTCGAAGGCTTCGAGGACCTCTTGCAATTCCTCTCGTGTGGCTGTTGTCAAGGCAACGGCAAAGTCGGCTAACTTTCCCGGCTCAGTAAAATCGGAGTGGCCGAGAAAAATCTGCAGCTCCTCTTTGAAATAGGGGATTGAGCTTTAAGATCTTTGATGACAGAAATGATATTGATCGAGTAGGCTTTGAGCTCTTCTGTAATAACATGGCTCTCTTTGTGGTAGCGTACTTTGGCGCGGAGATATTTATCTGATATGGGTTCAATAATTTCGATCCGCTCTTCCATGTTGAGAATGACCTGAGCCCCGCCACCTTCCACAGGAATAATTCGTAGAATACGCGCAAGAACGCCGATTTTATAAAGCCCTGAAAATCCAATCTTGTAAATGTTGGCGTTCTCTTTTTTTGTCAAAACAAGAGCGACATATTTTTCATCTTGTTTAGCGACAGTCTTCAAAACCTCATAATACGGGCCAGGCTCGATCATGATCGGAGCGGCCATTCCCGGGAAAAAGGGGCGTCGATTCAAAGGAAGGACATACAGCTCTTCTGGTAATCGGGGTGCCAGCTGCCGAGTTGCATTCTCTTCCAACGCTTCTTCCAATTGAGTCTCAAAGGTTTCTTGGTTAGGATTCTGTTGTTCCAATCGATATCCTTGATAAATTAATGAAGAGAAGTGTAACAAAAGCCCTTCAAAAGATGCAAGAGTATGAAAAAAATAAGTTTACAGGGTAGTCAAATCTAGTCAAATCATTTCCAAAAATGCATAAAGTTGGGATAATACAATCCTCACAGTAACATACCATTTTGTTTCTATAACTATAAATTTTGATTACATTAATTATTGATACAAGCACGTCGAAGTCGTTCATCGCCTTCGCAGAGGGGGAGGAGATCCTTTTTAACATCTTTTTCCCTGAAGGAGCACACACTTCACGTCTCTTGATGGAAAAGATCGAAGAAGGATTTAAAGCCCTAGATCTAAAGCCCTCTGCACTTAAATGCATCGCTGTGGCTCAAGGTCCCGGTTCTTATACAGGGATCCGAGTAGGAGCTGCTGCTGCCAAAGGTCTCTCTTTCCCCTTTGCCCTCCCTTTTATTCCTTTTTGTACCTTAGAAGGCTTTGTTTCAGATTCTGATGGGCCCTTCCTCTCGATTATCGATGCTCGCATTGGAGGAGCCTACGTATTAGTACAAAAACGGATAGGGAAAGAGGTCACCCTCCTCTCTTCCCCCCAACTGATTTCTCCAGAGCAACTCCCTCCACTCCTCTCCACCTATCCTCTTCAAATAGGTCCCCATAACGCCTATCCTAATCCCCACCACCTCGCCTCCCTTGCCGCCAAAAAAATCAAAGAGGAAAAATACACCACCGACATCGAGCTTCTCTACCTCCGTACCCCCGAATACCAAAAATCCCCTTTCAGCCTACCCTAATTTTTATCCTCTGTTCCCGTTTTGTGCCAATCCCGAGATCTAGCTTCCCAATACCCTCGTTCATCAAATCGGCCTTCTAGCCTCGTTAGGCGGTTATCCAAGCTTTGCAATTTCTCTTCGATTCTATCGAATCGCTCATCAACTTTGTTAAATCGTTCATCAACTTTGCTAAATCGTGCATCGATTTGCTGCATGTTTTTTTCTAATTTCTTTTCAATTCGGTTGTACACCCATCCCATAAAGCCCAATATAGGTACCAAGAGTGTTAAAATGTCTTGCCAGTTCATGTTATATCCTGTGTCTGCCTTTTGAATATTGCATATTATTTTACTTTACGGAATTGAGTAAAGTCAATCTAGACAGTTTTTCTTCAACCAGACTTCAAGTAGGTCCCCATAACGCCTATCCTAATCCCCACCACCTCGCCTCCCTTGCCGCCAAAAAAATCAAAGAGGAAAAATACACCACCGACATCGAGCTTCTCTACCTCCGTACCCCCGAATATCAAAAATCCCCTTTCGGCATTAATTAACTTTTATTGAGGCTCGTTCACGAAAATATGAGTATCGAAAAACTCGGTTGGGAAAATTGGGAGGAAACAAATAATCGGCAATGTGGTACAACGAGCGAGCATGGAGATGGCGCAAGAAACCGACGTTTTGACCCTTTGGTTGATCCAATACGGCAGTTTCATTTTATTTTTTATGTTGTCTTTAGGGATATTGGCCTTGCCCATTCCTGAGGAAACATTGATGGTGGTGGCCGGGGTATTGATGCATAAAGGGAAACTGAATATCCCTTTTACCATTATGTTTGCCTATGCCGGGACCATATGTGGGATCACCATGAGCTACATTCTCGGTCGAACAGCGGGGAGTTTCCTTGTCAAAAAATATGGGCGTTGGATTGGCATTACCGCTGCACGGTTAGAGAAGGCACACCGATGGTTTTCCCGCCTCGGTAAGTGGATTTTGTGTGTGGGCTATTTCATTCCTGGCATTCGTCATTTAACCGGTTTTTCTGCGGGAACCACGTATATGGAGTATTCCCAATTTGCACTTTATGCCTATTCGGGAGCTATCGTTTGGGTATCCATGTTTCTCTCCCTCGGTTACTTCCTCGGTATTTACTGTCTTGAGTGCTATGAAAAGATGGAGACGTTGGATCTCATTGCTCTTCTCGTTGTCCTTGTCTCGGTTCTCCTTGCAGCCTACTTCGTCCATAAAAAAATCAAAGCTGATAAGCGTGTGGGCGAATAGCTAGTCGGGCACTGAAAGTTAGAGAGAGTAGGGAGAAAAAACCTTTCTTATTTGTTTCTCGGGTTTTACGGATCACGTTTTCGAGTAGGGAAGTATTGGGTCGATCGGGTTGCCAGGTGGCAATTTGATGGAGGAGACGCTCCGTTTCGGAGCATTTTTCTGCTTTGGCTGTAAACGTTTTAAGATCTCGTATCCGACAGGCAAGAAAGCCAATATCTGAGACCACTTCTTGAAACCAAGGGAGTTCTTCGATCCGCTTAAGCAATTTTTGTGTAAATACGTAACTTCCTTTCCCATTTTGAGCTAAAGCGCCATCAGCTGTTAAAAGGGCAACTTGCCGCTCAAAGGATTTGGAAGGTAACTCCTCACTAAGCAAACGTTCTTGAAAAAATGCGGCTTCAACGTCAGAAATGGCGAAGACATGGAGACATTTATTCTCTCGGATCAAAAGAAAGTAAAATGTGGGTTCCAGATAGGTATGACCCATCGAGATGCCACTCGATTTTGCAGTGAGGAGCAATCGGCGTGAACAGTAGAAAAAGTCATTAAAATATGGCGATCCAAACGTATCCTTGGCGGGGGTTGAAAACTGACTGGAGGAGAGGTGGGTGACAAGATGGGGTTGACAGTAGAGAGAGGGTAGATCATTGAGTGGGGCGATTTTTTCAGGGGTGATTTCATGATGCGCATGCTGCTGCTGTTCCTTACGTTGATGCTGAATCTGATGTTGAAATTGGTGGATCATCGACTGTTTCCCAAATTCCGTTCCATAGTCACAGATAACCAATCGAGGTAATCTTTAACCCCTCCGATCACGAGTTTAATGCTTTGTTGAATGTGAGTTGCCTGTTCCCAGGGAATCGCATATCCATATTTTGCGTACTCAGCCTTGGCGTAGTTGGTGAGGACAAAACTGGGGTCGCGCTCGGAAAAATCTTGCCCCCGCAACAAGGGATCCATAAGGCCCGGTTTGACAAATCCCGATCGGTATTTGCGCCATACTGCGATCTGTTTTTTGGGTTCATCCGGATGGATGTCACACTCTGCCCGAGCCTGCTGCTCGATAATAAAATCGATTCGTTGATACGCGCTCAAGCGAATTTCCTCGCTCTCCTTTTTTGCTTCATTCATCAGGAGCCAAAAGAGAATGGTTTCCGGTGTGCAGGGAAGTTTCATCTCCCGCTCAATCTGAGCAGCTAACAACTTGAGTACTCCCCAAATAATTTTCTGATTCCCCTCCAAAAGAAGTCTCATACGCATCACTGCTTGAATATATTCGTCCAGAGTCTGCTGCTCTCCAAGGAGAACAACCGCTATGGCATCTTTTTGTTCTGGGATGTCGCTTCCCGTCGCATTATTTGGAGTCAGGATCGTGAGTAATTTCAATTTTTCCCATTGATACCCTAAAGCAGCAAGACCGGAAATTAACTCTCCTTTTGGTACAATGAGAGGCTCTTTTGTTCTCATCCAAATCATTAAGTCACTCTGATCCTCTCGAGTAGATTCATCTTGAAAAAGAACGATCCCGTCATATGGCGGAGCTTCTTCTTTTAATTCATCCAAAAAGGCAAAAAAATCAGTTGCAATTCTTTCAGCAGAAAAATTATGTAATCTTCCGAGATCGATCAACTTCCCCAAGTGATTGAAGAGTGTGGGATCGTAGTCCCATAACTGCCTGAAAAGTTCAATTGGTGAGTTGAAGGAGGAAAGAGAGATCATGTTTTCATTTTTGGCATAGGTCAATTCTTGCGCCACGTGTGCCCGGAAAGCGGTGTTGAGGAGCAGTAGCTTATCCTTGATCTCTGCCGGAGGGAAAAAACCATAGATGGCTGGGGGACCTAGTGTCGCAGAGTAGTCGACTGTTTTGAACATACCATGAAGAAAATGTTGTGGTGTGATCACAATCTGCTCTGTGGAAGCCACGATTTGATCTACGATGGCTTTTCGTAAATACCACAAGATCGCTTCTGGATTTTTGTTCAATGTAGTGTAGACAACGGCGACATCTTGTGCGTTCGTGGGAGATAAGTTAGCCAGAGAGAGGTTGGAGGCTTTAGTCCATTTTTTAAACAACAAGTCAACCTGTGGAGTACGGGAAGAAGATTTTTCAGAATCTCGCTCCTCCAGTAAATATTGAAGGAGTTTTTCACACTGGGTAGAGGTTAAACCTCTTTGCAGTGTGCCTTGATAGCTCAAACCAAGTGTCGTGTGGGGGTCTTCATAATAAGAACCATTTGTTTTACAGGGTCTCTGGGCTGGAAGGTGAATCTCTTCATTGGGATTAGGAGATAAGACGTGGCACATTTGCCCCACTGTTTTCAGATTAAATGAGTAGTATTGGTGAAAATAGTCTGCTGTCAAAAAGAGGAGGCGGGCAATCTCTGTCTTATTTTTCCTCTCCATTAAGAGCCATTCAGGCTTGGGTGAGAGGCGATCACTCCACCACGCGGCGATCTCTTTTTGGACTTTCGAAGGGATATTCAAAAAGGGGTGTGTCACTAGATACTGGATGAGATATTGCCGCACCTCTTCTGCATCCTCCGGGCTTACGAGGGCTTGTTTATTTTCAGCGATCTTGAGTACATCACATACGGCCCTTTTATCAGATAAACAGTGTGTAGGATCTGTAAGGGCTGTATAAATGTAGAAAAAGAGCTGATGGTCGCAGGGAGGGAGAGGAACCTGTTTTCCGATTCCTATTTTCGCCTGCGTGAAGGGGCTTAAATTTAAACGCGCTTCATCGATCATTCCGACACACTTTTTTCGCCATAGAGCTAAAAGGAGACCGAGAAATTTGACCTGTTCCTCATCTGCCGTTTCCAAAGCAAGGCGGTATTTTAATTCTAAAGCATAGTAGACTTGTGGCACAATTTTAAGGGTATCCCGTTCTGAGTACTGCATTAATTTTTCATAGATCAATTGGAGGTTGGCGTTATTCAGCGGCGTATTGAGATCGATCTCCAATATCTCCATGTTAAGATGACACCCTTTCTTCAAGGTTAAACTCTGCTTCTTCCGTTCGATCTGATAAAGGGCAGCCGGGGAGACACTGATGGGAAAAAGCCCCTCGGTTCGCACTTCCATATTCATGATCGAATGTCCAACTGTGCTCTTACCATCTCCTGCAGCCCATTCAAAAAGTAACATTTTCGATCGCTTGCCATCCCATGGTGCCTTTAGGAGCCACTCAGAAAAATGACCCTGCACTTTACGTGCGATCATTTGTGTTCTCGATTGAAAGATAAGCATAGCAGGAGCGCGAACCGGATCGGAAGCCCCATAGACGATCAGTGCCTGACCAAACGTTTGTACATCTGGACTCTCTTTTAAGATCTTTATCCCTTTATTGAGTTGTGTGATGTGGCAGTTCAAAACATGAAAGCGATAGGTCTGGATGAGCAGCTCCTCGATTTGCTTGGGGGTCAGCGAGGGGTTGGCCTGCAGCACGAGGTTTGGATCACGCCATTCGAGAGCATCGGTTAAAATGCCGTCGATGGCGATGTAGGGAAGATCACCTCCGATTTGACGCAAACGCACTTTGAAGAATTCGAGTGGGGAGGTGTTAGCAATTTTTTCCACCTGTGTACGAATCCCTTTCTGTTCCTCTATCTTTTGGGCTAAAAGCAAAAAAGCCTCTTTGAGGCATAAGGGAAGCTCTTTGGGATCGATCCATGTGAAAAGATCTCTTTCATATCCACCCTCCCCTTTACAACACTGCTCATATCCCTTTCTGTATTCATTAATCAGTTTCCGAAGAGCGCGTGTTTTTTTTATCGCTTGGGGGAACTTGTCAAATATAAATGGTGTCGATTGTGGATCGGGGATTGCGGGTGCTTTAGTGATTTTCACAAATTTGTTTAAAAATTCAGTTTCTAAAGAGCGGTGGAACGCCATCAGCTCCTTTTTTTGCTGTGCACTCAGTTGCCAAGTGAGGTGGCGTGGCTGAGAGATCCTTTGCAAATCAATGTCAGGAACACTCGGACATTCAAATCTCACGTATTTTGCATAAGCGAATCCGAATGCGTAGATATCTTTTCCTTGTAATTGAGATGCTTTTGTGAGTATTTTCTCAAAAATTTTTTTATTTTTCTCCTTGTTTTCGCAAAATGTAAGGTCACAAAAGGCTTCCCGATTTTTCTGCACAATAGCCAGTAGCAGCATATAACCATGCAACACCGCTTCACTCAGTGAGCTGAGACTTCTCTTGATGTAGTAAATATCTAAAACAGCTTTTCCTTGTTTTGCCCGTTCGTAAAGATGGGAAAAGTGGCGTTCTAAGGTGTGCTCGCTGATTCTCGTAAAATAGGGGTTAAAGGGAGTATGATCTTTGTATTGTTCTAGATCCTCAGGCCAATGGTAGTAGGAGCCGTGTAGAAGAGTTTCAATCGGCCGGATCCATTCTGCTTGAAAGAGGGGAGAGGCAGCGCAATATTGGAAAGCACCTGTTTTACCCGATATTTTTTTTGTTTCAAGAACTTGTTTACGGAATTGGAGCAGATAGGTCAATTTTCCCTGTTGTTGAATCGTGCGCAAAAGTGTCAGTTCCTCCTCATCGGTTAAGAGGATATAGTTTGGGATGTCAGGATAGGGTGTGGAGGCAAAGGAGAGATACGATTCATATTGTTTTATGATCCAATGGGTGAGTAAACCGTGCCACTTCTCAGAATGGTTTTTGTTAAACTCTTCCCGAATCAGCTGTGAGCTATTGTGGAGGAAAAAAAGGACCGCTTTGAGATTAAAGGCACGCGCCTCAGGCGTATTATCATTCAAATTTTTGAAAATGTCATAAAACTCGTCAATGTAATAGAAGGCTCTGCTTTGCTCTAAATATTGTAAAGCGGTTATGTAATCGTGCATGGTTGCAAACAAACGTACAAGAAGTAGATTGGCCTCAGCCTCGTCATGAGTCAGCAATCCTGTTGTGGGATCGATGGTGTAGAGATAATAGGGAGAAGTGAGCGTGTCGGCGAAGATAGTATATACGGGTTTGGAGTCAAGATTAAGATCAACGTGTTTGCAGATCTGCGTTTGAATTAAAATTCTTTTTTCTTTGAGGGCATTTTCCAAAATGAGAGCGCCTTGAAATGTTCCCAATTCGGGCAAGGATTGTTCCTCGGAAAGATAGTATTCGGGAAAATTGACAGAGCGCAGCAGCCATTTTTCCTCTTTTAAAACCCCTTCAAACTGCAGTTTTAGAGGGAGGAGTTCAAGATAGTCGATCTTTTTTTCCTCATTGATCCAATAAAGGACTTGCTCGGCACTAACACCCAGCCGTCTAAAAGGGTTGGGATCGACTACAGCCAAATTGAGAAGCTGAAGGGGAAGTCGATTCCCGCTTTCATCCATTTTCGTACATAATATCGCTTGCTCCTTATTTTTGATCTTCAGCGCGTAACAGGGTCGTCTACCTTCAGCTTCACATACGATCAATTCGCTTAAGCGATCCACTCTTTGCCATAAAAATCTCCCCGCGGTGCAAAGCGCCTTAATTAAAAGATGTTGAGATTCAGACTCGACGAGTTGGTACCAAAAAATTCCCTCTGAGGTCTTGATTTTTCTCCGCTGGGAAACAAAGACCTTGCCATCGGAATTCTTGTCTATAATATGAAATGAAAGGTCGCCTGCGTGACTTTCATAACCCTCTTTACCTAACCAAATCATCGCACCCAATGGAGCCACGCTTTGAGTCGACCCATCATGAATATGGATACCGGCAACCAATAGGCGTTCCCGATCAGGATTTCGATAGATAATGGTATCTTTTAGGTTCAGCTCATAACACTTTGATGTGTAGTAGGGAAACTCCCCCTCCCAGGTGGTTTTTTCTCCGTTGTTTGGCAAAATGAGTTGTATGATTTCATGGCAAACCTCTTCTCTCCACTCCCCTTTTTTTTCAAAAAGGGCCGCCTGCTCTGCCCATTTATCCTGCAAGAAAAGAATCTCCTGTGTAAGCCAATCGGGCTTAAAGTTCTTTTTTGAAAAATGACTCAGCCAAAACTGTGCTTTAAACATCTCCTTCAATGAGAGTTCTTGACGGGGTAGGAAAATGGAATAAAGGAAAAGAAGATGGGAATAAATGAGGCTCAATTCCTTCTCCTCTTTATACTGCTTACTGAATTTGAGAAGAAGGTGTTCATAATAAGCGAGCGAGGAAGCCATGGGAAATCCTGCCGCTTCAATATGGCTCTCAAGTGCTACTCCAAGGCGGATAAAAAAAAGAAAGGAGGATAGATATTTAGGATGCTCTCCAAAATAAATAACCCCTTCAGACACCATATTGCGGAGCCTTTCAACGAGTGAGAGTTCCTCCCTAAGTCTTACCATGAGTTTGCTATCGGGAGCGAAGAATTTTTTTTCGATCAGATTTTGGACCTCTTCATCGCGTACCTGCACCATATTATCGAGAATCCATAAAATGGTTGACGTAACATGGAGAGAAGGGTGGATCATGATGCGGGCCCACTCTCTTCTTAATTTCAAATCGGCCTTCGAGAGATTATCTCTGAGAGGTAAGCAAAGAGCTTCCTTTTCTGTGGATGCTGCTAATGCGTCTGAAAAGGGAACAAGTTTATCAGGAAGAGATTCAGTTCGTGCTAATGCAAGGTTCAGGATAGTTCTATCTGGCGATCCACTATGAATTTCTTCGTCATGAACTAGAACGATTTCATGCTTCACATATTTAATGCTATATAAAACATGCCACTCTTTTTCATATCCATGGTGTCTATGCAAAATAGCATCTAAGTTTGTATAGAGCTGCCAACATCTTTTGGCTATAAAATGGTAGGAGTGAAATTCACTGGGAAGTAGGAGGGAGTTCCCAAACTTCCATAAGACCGCATATCTGCGAGGTAAGGGGAGATCTTGAATCTCTTCAAGGCCATCGATATATTGAGCCAGAAATTTCAAGTAGGAGGCTGTTGGATCTAAACTATTGGGATGATGGGCAAGTTCCTCGAGCCCATCGGTAATGTTGCTATCACACTCATGGAATGCAAACAGAAGATGAGGGTGTTCCTGTTGCAAAAGGGCAAAGTAGGAAACAATCTGATGCCAACGGTGATTTAAAGAGCCCATTTGCAGCACACCAAATTGTGGCTTTGACGGGAGGTTCAAAGTGGCTAATGGAGGCGAATAGGTGTGTAATTGGGGATGGAGCCTTCTCATCAATTGATCGGCGATCGCATAGAGGGTATGGAAAAGGAGAACCCTCTTATGAAAATCCTGTGGTATGTAATGGGCCTGTGGCTCCCATATCTTCTTTCCAAATCCTGTTACTTTGTGGCGCATCAATGTCGCTACCGTTTTTAAAATAGCCGGTATATCCGTTTCAGGAATCTGATCCCAATAGGATCGAGCAGCGTTTTCTTGATGAGGGCTCCCTTGTGGCAAGGGGAGTTTTTCTAAAGCTCGATAGAGAAAACGAAGCCTCTGCTCCGCAAAGAGGCAGCTTTGTTTGCAAGCGTGATCAGGTAATCGCGTATTGTCCCTATCCATCGTCGGAAGTGGGTGGGTTGAGGAAACTGAAGAGATGGCTGAGGTGTGTCTGGGGCTTCTACGCCTAATTTCCAGTTTGGATTTACTGTAGTCCCCGCCAAATTAACATATTTAAATAGCTCAAAGTGGCAGTCAACCGAAGTGATCTTGATCTCTAAAGGTAAAGGGAGGAATTTTTTACATTTTTTTTCACCTTCAATCGCAGTGGCAGTCAAAAAATCGATGAGGGGACACCACTGTTTAAGCTCCTCATCAGATAATGATGTTCTTATCCAGTCTTCTCGAAAGACTTTCCGATTTTTTTTAAGGTAGCTTTTGGCAAATCTTTGCAACCCTCTTTTATAAAAGGTCCACGTTTCTTTGGTGCTTAACTCATTTGCCCTATGGTAGTAGCTCAGCATCGAGTCTAGATTTTCATTTGCGAAAAAGCGGCTGATCCTCCGGTGATCGATTCCCCTATCGAGCAGAAAATCCCGAATCACTAATTCAACCGCCTCATCTCCACACCTTGGACCTTTTTGTGGCTTACGGGAACGGAGGAAAGGGGAGTCAGTAAAAGTATCTGAGGGAGTACCCATCATATAAAAAGGTTCATAAATGTCAGTCGCACTATAGCCATTCTCGTAGCCCAAGCAGGCCACATTACAAAGCGTCATCATTTTCGAGAAAAGTTCCCGACCTGTTGTTCCAAAAAAGTCCTCTGTGCGATAAGTCAGTCGGAAGCTGCGAAAGTGGTATCTCAGATAATTTTCATTCCATTCTAATTGAGGATGGTAATGAACGCCCCCCCCTAGATTTAAAAAATGAAGATAAACCTCTTTTTTCTCGTGATTGTAGTCGATCCGTAAAGGGAGGGAATGTCCTTGGTTTTGAGTTCCACCTCTCCAGCCAAGGGGAACATAGACATAATTATTCTTTTTTAAATTTGCTTGAATTTGATCGAGAAGTTGCCCCGCTATCGTTCCAGAATCTCCAGGAGAACGTTGGATCAGCTGATATAAAGTCTTCAATGTATTCAGTTGTGTTTTCAAATCGATCAGATGTTTGATGGGGATCCCAGCATCAATCAATTGGCACTTGCCGAGGATCCATTGATCGAGCCAATGACACCAATAATCGACAACATGATCAGTCCTAGTGCCCATGGCAAAATCGGAAAATTTTAAATAGTCACCTGCAAAACGCATGGCAAATTGCAGCTCTTCAATGAGCGGCCACCCTGCCGACTCCTTGAGGAGCTCGTCAAAGGTTAGATCATTTCTGTCCAGCTGTTGTGTGGTTGAAAAAAGAAAATTAAAGCTGGATCCAAAATCAATAGGGAAATTAGCCATTTCATTTCACTGTTTTAAAATCGAAGAAAATTATAACATAAATCAATAAAAAATAGTAAATTATCACCCATTTAAAAATTCGCGTTGTCGCCTCCCTTTTCTTCTCGAGAGCTATTCTTCGTTGTTGCTCAGGATAAGTTTAAAATTTTTTATCGTTCATATCGTTCAATCGTTTCAATCGTTGCTTTGTATGAGCATTATCAAACCATTAACAATCATAATGATAGAACGATACGAACGATAATTTATGTTCAGTACAACTGGAATGGCTCCCCTACCCTTCCTGTTGAAAGCTATTCGGAGAGCTGTTAGAATCTGTCAGAACTCAGGATGAATCTATCAAATAGAGATAGTTTCAATAATCGTTACAAAGGAAAAGAGGAAAAGATCATCTATGCCTAGTGTTAAAGTACGAATTGGAGAGACGATTGAGAAAGCTCTCAGAGCTTTAAAAAAGAAGCTTGATAAAGAAGGGGTCATGAAATCTGCGAAAGCGCACCGTTTTTATGATAAACCTTCCGTGAGAAAAAGGGCAAAATCTAAGGCGGCTGCCAAATACCGTAATAGATGAACATGGAAAAGCAAATGGATTATTACGAAATCCTTGGGATTTCAAGAGGAGCCACTCCTGAAGAGATAAAAAAAGCCTATCGGCAAAAGGCTTTGAAATACCACCCCGATAAAAATCCGGGAAATCCCGACGCTGAGGCGCATTTTAAAGAGGTCTCAGAGGCATATGAAGTGTTAAACGATCCCAAAAAGCGGGAAATGTACGATCGGTATGGAAAAGAAGGGGTCTTTGCGGGAGCAGGAGCTCCTGGCGGTGCTGCTGGTTTTGGTTCTATGGAGGATGCCCTTCGGACGTTTATGGATGCCTTTGGCGGAATGGGGGGAGGCGGCGAATCGATTTTTGAAACCCTCTTTGGAGGCTTTGGGGGAGCACGGGGTGGAGAAAGGGGAAGAGCGCAACAGGGAGCGAGTAAGAAAGCAACAATCCGGGTCTCTTTTGAGGAGGCAGCTAAGGGAGTTGAAAAAGAGTTAGCCGTGACCCGCTACGTGACCTGCGAAACATGTCATGGGAGTGGCGCCGCTTCAAGTAATGGAGTCAGTGTTTGCTCCCGGTGTGAGGGGGCGGGGCAAGTTTTTCAAACGAGAGGATTTTTTAGCATGTCTTCTCCTTGTCCACAATGTGGGGGAGAGGGGAAAATCGTTACCGATCCTTGCAAAGAGTGTCGCGGACAGGGAAGAGTTCGGGATAAACAACATGTGAAGGTCCATATACCTGCGGGTGTCGATACGGGTATGCGGCTCAAAATGAGCGGTTATGGGGATGCGGGAGAAGGGGGAGGCCCAGCCGGAGATCTTTATGTTTTTATCAATGTCGACAGCCATCCTGTTTTTGAGCGGGAGGGGGATGATCTTTTACTCGATTTGCCACTCGGTTTCGCGGAAGCGGCATTGGGGACTAAAAAAGAGATCCCTACCCTTGAAGAGAGTTGCAAACTGAGTATTCCGGAAGGGACACAGAGTGGTAAGGTCTTTCGCATCAAAGGAAAAGGCTTCCCTAACGTGCATGGGAAAGGAAAAGGGGATTACTTAGTACGTATTATCGTTGAAACCCCCACCCACCTGACAGGAAAACAAAAAGAGCTCCTGCAGGAGTTTGGCAAATCTGAGGGAATAGACAACCATCCGCGCAAAAAAAGTTTTGTCGATAAGGTGAAGTCTTTTTTCTCTAACATTTCAGAAACATGATTCAGGCTATTCAATCCAAAACGGTATCAGAGGGGCTTAAGACTTTAGAGCTCCTCTATCTCTCCCGTTTTGCCGATGAGAAAATGGCAAAATTGGCCAAACAGAATAAAGGGGGGACATTCCAACTCTCAGCAGCAGGACATGAGCTAATCGGTGTCGCTTGCGCACAGGCGTTGATTACCGGTAAAGATTGGGGACTTCCCTATTATCGAGATCAAGGATTTGCCCTAGGAATGGGGTGTGATCTTGTCGAACTCATTGCCGTATTTTTGGGAAGAGCCGCCAAAAACCACTCCTCTGGCCGGATGATGCCTCATCATTATTCCGATAAGGAACGACGGATTGTCTGTCAATCAAGCGTTGTGGGCTCGCAGTTCCTCCATGCAGCAGGGAGAGGGATGGCGATCAAAAATCTCAATCAAGACGAGGTGGTTTATGTCTCTTGTGGAGATGGAGCGACCTCACAAGGTGATTTTCACGAAGCGCTCAATTTTTCTGCTATCCATCATTTGCCTGTGATCTTCGTCGTTCAAAATAATGGGTGGGCCATCTCTGTCCCTATCGAGGAGCAGACAGCCGGTGGAAGTATCATTGACGTCGTGCGTGGTCACAAAGGAATGGAAGTTCATGAGATCGATGGGACAAGCTATCCCACTATCGTGGGTGCAATGGAGAGTGCTGTCATCCGTGCAAGAGGGGGAAATGGACCCTCTCTTATTATGGCACATGTCCCTCGTCTAGCCCCCCATAGCAATAGCGATAATCCGAAAAAATATCTTTCAGAGGCTTTAGAGGTAGGCAGCTTTAGCTGCCGATCCGATTCCCTGTTTTGAAAAATGGCTCCACTCCCATTTTCAGTGCCATCCCGATACGATTGAGGAAGTACGGAGGAGCGCTTTTCAACAAGTAGAGGAAGCCGCCACTCAGGCGGAGCAGGTCCCTTTTCCTGAAAAGGGGAGCAGCCGGTTCCATGTGTTTGCCCCTTATGAACCGCCACGCCCCCTTTTTGAAGAGGCGCCGGCCGATGGGGAAAAAATTGTAATGATGGACGCGTTGAACCATGCCCTTATCGAGGAGATGGAGCTCGATCCCCATGTGATCCTCTTTGGACAAGACGTCGCTCATGGGAAAGGAGGGGTATTTGGCATTACCCGCACATTGACCGAGCGGTTTGGGAAAGGGAGATGTTTTAATACCCCCTTAGCGGAATCGACCATTATCGGCCTTGCTATCGGAATGGCCGTCGACGGTATCCATAAGCCTGTGGCCGAGATCCAATTTGCCGATTATGTCTGGACGGGGATCAACCAACTTTTCAATGAAGCGGCCAGTATCCACTACCGCTCCAATGGAGAGTGGCAAGTGCCTCTCGTGATTCGAATGCCCTATGGTGGATACATTCAAGGGGGACCCTACCATTCTCAAAGTATTGAAGGATTTTTAGCGCATTGTCCGGGATTGAAGGTAGTCATCCCTAGCAATGCAGCCGATGCTAAGGGATTGTTGAAAACCGCCATCCGTGACCCCAATCCAGTTGTATTTTTGGAGCATAAAGCCCTTTATCGACAGCAAAAATTTTGCGCCCGGAGTGAGCCGTCGAAAGATGTTCTCCTCCCATTCGGGGAAGCGCACGTCGTTCGGCAAGGAAGCGATATGACACTTGTATGTTGGGGAATGATGGTGGTCATGGGGGCGGAAATTGCTGATAAACTCGCTTATGAGGGGATCTCTGTTGAAGTGATCGATTTAAGAACAGTTGTCCCGCTCGATACGGCTACCATTGCCACGTCGGTGCAAAAAACCGGCAAATTGCTCATTGCTCATGAGGCTCCTAAAACGTGTGGATTTGGTGCAGAAATTGCCGCTCGCATGAGTGAGGAGGCATTCGGGTTTCTCGATGCTCCTATCCGACGCCTGTGTGGTTTTGAAAGCGTTGTCCCCTACAGCAAGGTCTTGGAAAATGAGGTTCTGCCGCAACTCGGAGATCTTGAACTCGCCATCCGCCACCTTGTAAAATATTAAATTATAGGAGTAGCATACGATCCGTTCTATTCCTGATAACATTAAAAGCAAAATGAGGAGTCTATGAGTGGTTTGACATTTTTATCCTTTGATCAAGCTGCAAATGCGGATCTTTTTTCGGCGCAATGGCGGCAACAGGCGACTGCGGCTTTCAACGCAAGATCGAGAGCACTCAGCAAATTGCCCCATTCTGAATTGGGGATTCGACTCCCATTCATTTTCTCGATTATTATTCTTTTAGGAAGTCTTTACGCTTCAATCCATTTTGCGGCCTTCGGTTTAAATACTCCTATCGGGGCCATTGTTGGTAGTGTTATCGGCATGATCATAGGAATCACCCTCTTGACCTGCGCCTTAAAGCGAAGGGGAGAAAACGTGGAGAAAAATAAGTCCAACTCATCTCAAAGAGAGCAGATTGTAAAGGCATCTAAGCACGAAGAGAGAAACATTTTATTCCAAGCAGCCAAAACGGAAATCCCACCTCTCCTCAAAAAAGGGGAATACTTTGTGATCACAACTAGCTCCAGGGCCTATGTGTTTTTGCCTAATCAAATTTCACAAGCAAGAAAGCCTTATATTGAAATGCGACATGACCAAGATAATCCGCTGACTCAAGAAAGGGTTAAGCAGGCGATACGAAGCGAGTTGCCTGAATATATGACTCAATCGATCATATTCCCGATTCACGATAAGCTTCTTCACAGAAAGGAGCATCCAGCACCCGCAGTGCCTCAGATGGAGATGAGACGCTACCAGGCTCATGAAGGTCAGATAGAAATAACACTTCCAAGTGAGGTGCATAACTACATGCCGGGATGTACAACTAAACTGTATAGTCAGCAGGCACTTTCAGCTTTTGCTTCTTTACTTGGCCAAGATCCGCGTGAATTCCATTTGAATTTCGATTGCCATTTAGCAACAAATAATCAAGCTCTATCACTCCTTAAAGAACTTCTCGCCATGGCACGGCAGTCTGAACATGCAGAGATTCCAAGCTTTTTGGAAGATACACTGGCAACTCAAATCACACGTGAAAATGTGGCCTCGATTTTCCTTGTTGCTAGAGAATTTAAACTAAAAAATCTTGAGGTAGCCTGTTTTTACCCTCTCCTTGGCATGTTTGTAAGCAACAAAGATGGCTTTTATGGAAATAGGTATGAGGGAGAAAGAGAGGCAATGCAAGAGTGCAGGGAGAGACCCCTTAAGGCCCCTGCGCAGCTTGATATCGACAAAATGTCTGAAGAGCAAAAGGGCGTACGTAATGTTTATTATGGTGATCTGTTCAAGTTTACAAAAGTTACCCAAATTAAAGTGGTCAACCATTTTTCGCAGACCAAACTTATCCTGAGTGCGCTTAAGGATCAGCTACCCAAATTGGCTCATATCTCAGTGCAGAGTCAGAAAACAGATCAACCAACGAAAGATACCATCATTGAGCTGCTTGTATTATGTCAACAAAACCTACCCTCTATGCAGGTGATTGAATTTGTCAACGCGGAATCTAACGCTGCGCTCAGTGAATTTGCTGAAATGCACAACATGATGCCTCATTCAGGAACAGAGCTCTTTCGTGTGCTTGAAAATTATGAAGAGCTTGTGATTCTGAGCCGCCATGTCGATCGCGATAGTGTATTCAAAAAATACCATATCGAGCCTACAATCAAACAAACGGATTAAAATGACCTTGTATGAAAAGGTGGAGAGAGTCTATCACGGCCAGCGGGTCGATATTCTCTCTGTGGAGGTAAGGGGGAGTGGGGGAAAAATGGCTCTTCGGGAGGTTGTCGACCATCCCGGCGCTGTTGTGATCCTTCCGTTACTCGATCCTGAAACTGTACTTTTGATCCGGAACGAAAGGTATGTTGTGCAGCAAACCTTGTGGGAGCTGCCGGCAGGGACTTTGGAACCTGGAGAAGAGCCTTTAAATTGTGCCGCGAGGGAATTGCAAGAAGAGACAGGTTACTCCGCACAGCATTTAGATCCTCTATTGGATTTTTTCTCCACACCTGGTTTTTCTAATGAGATCCTCTATACATTTGTGGCTCAAGAGCTCACCTATGTAGGGCAAAACCTGGACGAAACTGAAGTGATCGAAGTGGAAGCGCTTCCGTTGCTGACCGCCCTAAAAATGATTGAAGAGGGAGTGATCCGGGATGCCAAAACGATCTCTTCTCTCCTTTATTTTTATACCTATCGCCACAACAAGAAGAAAAGTCAGGGTCATCGCTAATAGCCAAGGCGGCTGCTCTCCGACATCGATCGCCCTCCATTGAACAGGAGGGGCTTCTGTAATTGTTAACAGTTTTTCACAATAATACCCTACGATCGGATGGATCCACTGCCCAAAAGGGATTCCGATCAGAAAAAGGAAGAGGGCAATCGTCGCTAAGAATGGGAAAAAAAGATTATATATCAAAGAGTTGCACGGAAACATGGAGAATGTCGCCAGAAGGAGGGGAAGAAGGGCCATATGGACAGCGCCAATCAACGCTAAACCTTCCCGAATTAAAGAGAGGACAATGTAACCATGCTGCCATAACACATGTTTATTTACTGCTTCTTGCAATGTGATTTTGGGGAGCCAAAGGGAGAGTAGAGCGTGGCTTGGAGCATAGAAAAAGAGAATCCCTGCGGTGGCGAGAAAACTCAATTGGAAGCTCAATTCGAGAGGGGAAAGGGGGTAAGCCAAGAGGGAGACAATTAAGGCAACCCCTAAAGAATTGAGAGAGGAACTCCGTTTTTCGATAAGCTGTCCTCCTAAAAAGACCATGGCAACACACCACGCGCGCAAAATCGAGGGAGTGTGGCCAATAAAAAAGAAATAGGCCGTTAGAAGAAGGATAAGAAAACAAGCTTCCACTTTTGCCGGAAGAAACAGGTGCAAAATCACATGGAAAAACAGCGCAAGGAGTGCAAAATGGAGTCCAGAGATCGCCATGAGATGACTGAGGCCGAGCTGTCCAAATTCGGCACGGAGGAGACGATCTTCCAACTGCCCCGTGAGCATGCCGATGAGAAATTGGGAGGCTCGCTCTTTTGCAATGTGCCGCTCAATGTATTGTTTAACAGCGTGCTGCGCCCGGTAGCGCCACAAGGCAAAAGAGATCCTTTTTTGGGTCGCTCGCCAGGGCTCACTTGTTTTTAACACATGATAGCCTCCGCTTACTTTACTGACTCTGCCAACCACTTCATAAGCCATAAAAGGTGATTGCTCCCTTTTAGAAAAACAGCGGCATTGGAGTTTTCCTCGATCGGTTTTCAGAACGCCGCTATAGAGCCATCCACCCCCGAACCGCTCCATTTTCTTTATAGAATGGATATGGAATACCCCCTCCACAATACCTCCTTGTGGCGGAAAAACATAAAGTTGATAAATGAGGCAGCTAGGGAAGAGAAAAAGGAGCAAGGTGGCAAAAAAACGTTCTTTGTGGAGCAGGCAAGGAAGGGGTAAGAGAGCCCAGGGTGTTTGCAACGCAAATAGAGAGCCTAAAAAAAGGATCACTCCATAAAACAATGCAGGGTACTTTTTCCAAAACGAGAACCTATCCCAAAAGTACCCGCGGATCACTTGCATGATCTTGTCGTGATCCTCATACAACCTCTCGTCGGCTATATTATCTCCAATATTGTCCTCCTCGCGGTTTCGCTGACGCTTTACGAGGCTCATCGACAATTTCATGCAATTCATCTCGCGCTTACATTTGGGATAGGTTCGACGAAAAATCAAGAAAGTCGAGTTTAGATGGAGTCATAATTTGTAGGAAATAGTATACTATTCATTTATGAATGAACAGGTCCCTGATTATTTTACCCATGACCACCCCGGTCAACATTTCAACAAGATTATCTCTCTCCATGAAGCGAAAGATTTAAATTGGGAGAATCTTTCTCAAAAAATGCCCCTATTACCGCGCGGTTGGTTTGAACTCGCCCGTCTCCCTGCAGAGGATCGGATCGAATTTACCCGGGAATATTGGCACGCGAAGCTCCTTTATATGGATCGGGATGCCATCCATTTGGAAAAACATCTTAATCATTTTTTTGGCAACATTGAGGAGATTGGTATTTTTGCAACGCAGGGAAAATCGGGAGGAAGATTTGATGTCCATATGGTCTATAGCCTCAAAGATGAAGGAGGGTACTTTCAAGGTTTTCCACCTGCATCGGAAGGCGCCTTAGATGAGCTCAAAAAAAGATTTGCACACATCGATTTTCCCACCGACTATCTCGCCTTTTTACAAATCCATGATGGGTTCAGCAAATACACAGATACGGGGTTGATCAAATCCAGAGAGATGGCACAAACCTATCAAAAGCTTCAGCATTTATTGGCAAAAGAGGTGTTAGTCAGGCCTGATGGGAGCATGATCGATCCGGCCCACCTCATCCCTTTTTACGAATCATTTGGCCTCCACAACTACCAATGTTTTTATGCAGATTGGTATCCAAAAAAAGAGATGGGGAATGTCTACTTTTCGGAACAGGAACGTTCCATCAGCGACTTCTTTGATGGGGATGATGCGTTGGATTCTCTTGCGTTTCCCAGTTTTTTGGGATGGCTGATTTTTTATTTGGAAGACATTTGGCATCTTTGATGAAGAAAGTTGTATTGAATTTTAAAGAGCTCCTTGAAAAACAAGGAGTAGAGCTCGATCTCAAATTAATAGCCGGCATGGAAGGGCTGCAGCGGGAGGTTGTAACAGAACAGGTCGAATCTCCAGGGCTTGCCCTAGCAGGATATCTCAAAGGAAGAAGCTCTAAAACGATCTTGGTTTTTGGTATAATGGAGGTGGAGTATCTCAAAGAACTTGAACCAGAGCTCCGTCTTCACCGTTTGCAAGAATTGCTCTCAGAGCACGTCTCAGCCATTATTCTTTCCGATGCCCTCCGACCTTTGAAGGAGCTGGTCATGTTAAGTCAGCAACTCGCGATTCCCCTTTTAACAACGTCGATGACCACACACCTATTGACTAAACGTCTGACGAGTTATTTGAATGATTGCTTTGCTCCCACGCTCAGTTGCCATGGCACCTTAGTGGAAATATTTGATGTAGGCATTTTGCTTCAGGGTGAATCGGGCATTGGGAAAAGTGAGGCCGCTTTAGGATTGGTAGGGCGAGGGCACCGCTTGGTTGCTGATGATGTCGTGAAGATCAAAAGATTGGAAGGAAATAGGATCACCGGTTTTTCGCTCGATGTCTCTAAACACTATGTGGAAATTAGGGAAATTGGGTTGATCGACATTGCTAACTTGTATGGATCAGTCAGCGTGTGTGAAAAGAAAAATATCGATATTGTTGTCAAGTTAGAGGTGTGGAATGATTCTGCTGCCTACGATCGTGCTGGTCTCGACGAAAAAACGACCCCGATATTAGGCCTTGAACTCCCCTATCAAATTTTGCCCCTCAAGCCTGGTCGTGATGCAGTGCTTTTATTAGAGACAATCGCACTCAATCACCGCTTAAAAAAGGGAGGTTACCACCCTGCGCAGCAGTTCGAAAAGAGGCTTGTGGCACTGATTAGTAACAAGAACCTATCCCAAAAGTAAACGCAAGGTGAATTATATGAAATTGTCGATGAGCCTCGTAAAGCGTCAGCGAAACCGTGAGGAGGACAATATTGGAGATAATATAGCCGACGAGCGCCCGGTGGCAGGCAGGAATATCAAGCATCTCAGTATACCATTTTTTGAAGCTGAGATAAGCAGCAAAAACGCTTTCGGAGGGCACCTGGCAGCGCCGGGCGGCGCGCAGCGCCCGGTGGCAGGCAGGAATATCAAGCATCTCAGTATACCATTTTTTGAAGCTGAGATAAGCAGCAAAAACGCTTTCGGAGAGCACCTGGCAGCGCCGGGCGGCGCGCAGTGCCCTAACAAGATCATGCCAGTCAGCTGCGGGTACTTTTGGGATAGGTTCAAGGGAAATAAGAAAGATGGATGAAAAAAAACTAATCCAAAAAGTTCGTGTAAAAAATCAGCATGGAATTCATACTCGTCCCGCTACTTTGATCGTGCAAATGCTGCAGAATTCGAAAAGTGAAGTCTTTTTTACTTATAATAAAGAGACGGTTAATGCAAAAAGCATTTTAAGCCTTTTGATGCTGGCAGCTCATCAACATGCAGATATCACTATCCAAGTGGAAGGCGTGGATGCGCAAGCGACGATGGATCGATTAATTGAGAGTTTTGAAAATGGATTTGGCGAAGGGAAGACATGTAATCTATAACCACAACAGGGGGAAGGGTGAACTATGGTTGCAAGGCTATCCGATTTGCCCTGGGATTGCTATTGGACGCCCATTTTTTTTTACAGTTCCCGAGGAAAATATTCCCGAGTTTGCGGTACCTGATGATCAAATCGATCATGAAGTCGAACGGTACTACTGTGCGCTCAACAGTTCGCAAAAGGATCTCCTCTCTTTGCAAAAAAGGATGCAGAACGAGGGAGGGAGTGAAGCGGCTGCCATCCTAGGATCGCATCTCGAAATCATGCGCGATCCCTTGATGACAAGTGAGATGGAAAGAGCCATTCGTGTTAGAGGCAAAAACACGGAGCACGTTTTCAAATCGGTTTTAGGAGAGTATGAAAAGAAATTCAACCGGATTCCCAGCGAGTTTTTCCGGGAACGGTTGAAAGATTTTCAAGACATTTCTCGACGGATCATTGGGCACTTACGTAAGCATGAGAGATGTACATTAGCCCAGCTCAACTTCCGTTCGATCGTTTTTGCGCAGGAACTTTCCCCTTCCGACACAGCGGAAGCAAATACCGAAGTGATTGATGCTTTCGTCACACGCAGCGGTGCTGAAACTTCCCACGTAGCCATCATGGCACGGGCAAAAGGGATCCCTTTCGTTTCAAACGTCGCCTTCCCTGATTTAACTGTTTCACTCCCTCCAAAGGTCATTGTCGATGGGTGTTCGGGCCAAGTCATCTTCAACCCGTCACGGGAGACGGTTCGCTTTTACCGCGATGAGCAAAAAAAAATGAAAATCAAAGCACAAGGGCTTGAAAGGAGCGGAATTTTTGAAAACGAAACGATCGATGGGTACAAGACCTCTCTCTCTGCAAATATCGAAACCTTTCATGAGCTCGATTCTCTTCATCTCTATGGAGGGGATGGCGTGGGTCTGTTTCGTTCCGAATATCTATTTATTGCCAGAGATTCTTTTCCCACTGAGGATGAGCAATTTTTAGTTTATCGAAGTATTGTTGAAAAGGTTGAAGGGCATCCTTCTGTGATCCGCACTTTCGATATCGGGGGAGATAAACTCGGCAATTTCCATATCAGTCGTTATGAAAATAACCCTTATTTGGGCTGCCGAGCCATTCGTTTGATGCTTAAAGAGCGCCCGCTATTTAAAACGCAGATCCGCGCAATTTTGCGTGCCAGTGCCTTTGGAGAGGTCAATATTCTCTTTCCCATGATTTCAGGTGTGATCGAATTGCGTGAGGCCAAAGAGATCGTGGAAGAGGCAAAGGGGGAGCTGCAGAGAAGTGGGATCCCCTTTGCACGCAATATTCCAATCGGTTGCATGATCGAGGTCCCCTCTGCCGCCATCACTGCAGATATTTTGATCAAGGAGTGCGATTTTCTCTCTATTGGCACCAATGACCTTGTTCAATATTCTCTTGCGGTCGATCGGAGCAACTCAGCGATGAGTTATCTCTATACCCCTTCCCATCCCAGTATTATTCGGATGATTAAAATGGTGGTTGACGTCAGCATTGCTGCAGGGAAACCGGTCTCCGTTTGTGGTGAAATTGCTGCAGATCCCAAATTTATCCCCCTCCTTTTGGGTTTGGGGGTGCAGGAACTTTCTGTCGCAACTCCTTCACTGCCTGTGGCTAAAAATGTGATCCGCCATCTCTCTATTGTTGAAGCGCAGGATCTTGCCGAAGAAGTGCTCCGTTGCAGTACCCACCTAGAGGTCGATCTCCTCCTCGAAAAGGCCTACGAGAAAATTTCCTGCTACCTGTAAGCCAATAGACCTCTGCAGATTTGTTCCCGACTTCGACACTTTTCACATGAGGTGTCTTAAGAATTAGCAACTTACAAAATCACTAAGGCACTACAAATTTGTAGTTAATATTTTAATTCCTGAGGTTGCAATTCTCTCTTTAATCCAAACACTTGATAAATTTTCTTAGCCTTAGGCGACATTGCAGAGGGAATTCGATACCATTTCTCTGTTATTTCATCCTGCAAAAAGCCAGCTTGTACTCTCCATAACTCATGCCTCATCTCATTAATCGTCACCTTCGACTGTTGTTTTTCCATTCTAAACTCAAGATGTCGAATCATAGTAAATGCCATGTAACACAAAAGGATATGAGCTTCTATTCTTTCAGGCTTAAAATGATAAATTGGCCTGATACTGAGGTGATGCTTTTGGATGCGAAAAGAATCTTCAATAACCCACAAACGCCCGTAATGAGCCAGAATCTCTTGAGCCTGGCCATCTTTCGCATTAGTGATCACGCCATGGATCCCATCCCAAGCTTCATCCTGCCCGATTTTCTCTTCATCTAGTACTAATTGACCCTCACCCACAGTTTTTAGAAATTTCTGATAACCATAATTGGGAATAAGCTTTTTGAGGTTTTTACCCTTTCCGATTTTCTTTTTCACCTTATCTACTCCGCGCTCTCGATCCTTACGATCTTTAGCGGCCCGCTCAAGACTATGGCTAACAACTAATCTACGACCGTTTTCTAACAAGAAATCCTGAATAGCAGAGTCTTTATCTTCCCTATTTTGCCGAGGACCAGAAAGAATTTTTTGTTGCACCGAACCAGGCATTTTTCTCAATTTAGCCCCGACGACATAAGTAATATCGGCCCGCTCTAAAGCCTGTAGATTTTTCTCGCTCATCATCCCCCGATCACCCACAAAGATAACCCGCCCAATAGCAAGAGTGCGCCTCCACTCATCAAGACAAGCCAAAAGAGTAGAAACCTCGGCAGTATTGCCAGAAAAAAGCTTATAACCCACAGGTAGACCATCACTAGTAGTCGCCAAAGCTAAGACAGCTTGAGTCGTATGAAATTTCTGATCCTTGGAAAACTCAAAATCTCTCATTTCATCGACCTCGACGCTTTCAAAATAAAGAGTAGTCACATCGAACAGAAGTAAAGTAGCCTCACCAAAACACAACAGCTCAGTTGTAGCAAAGATTCTTTTTTGAACATCTTCCTTATGCACGAGCAAAGCATCCATCATCCTATAGATACGCTCCAAGGGAATATCCCTTCCAAAATCGGCAGCCAAAACAGCACGGGTAGCCTGCTTACTAGCAGGGGCTGCAATACGAGCCAATAAAACATCTTGAAGTACCTCCGTAGGCTTACTACCCAAAAAGGCATGAAAACTCAGCTCACAAAATATTTTACCGAACACCTCATGAAAACCCTCAACCACACGCTGTTTTTCCCGCAGATGGCATAAATCGACAGGTAGCTTTGGGCTAGCAAGATCGCTAGGTAGAACTTGGGGGGCGCCCTCCGGCCCGTGGCCGGCCAAAGTATCACTTTGGGTGGTGTGCTCCGGCACACCACAGGGCGCCCCCCTTTCCTCAGAGTCTTTCGACCATAGAAATGGCCCCCTTCTTTCCTCGAGGATTTGATCTTTAATAGCCTTAGCAAGCTTTTTTAATTCAAGAAGATGGATGTCATTTTGAGCGATACCAACATGACGAACAACTTGCTGACGGACCCTATTTCCCTCACGAATATTTTCGCAAATTTGAACGCTTTTACGAGGAGAATTAGGAGTAGATTTTACACGAATAAACATGAGGGCATGTTATACAATCGTTAAAAAAAAGAAAGCCTTGTTTTTTTGCTAGACACTACAAAGTCAAGTTTCGTTTTATATAGAGAGAAACCCGATCATTTTTAGCTTGAAAATGTCGAAGTCGGGAGAAACTCATGGGAACAGGAGATTTGGAGCTAAGTCGATTAGGATGCGTTGAAATCGCAGATTGTCTGTAAAATAATCCTCAATGACTGCTCAGTGTTCGGCAATTTTAGAATGAGGAAATCGAGATCCTGCGTCTCTCTTCCAATAGGGATGTATTTTGCGAGGAGAATTCCTCCTTTCAGAATGAATTTCTCTCTGTATGGAGAATAGGATAAACGAGTCAAAAATCGCTCCAGAATCAAATTTCTCCAAAGATCCACAAAGGTTGTCTCCCTTTTCTTGGCCAATGCCTTGATTTTTTCTTTGATTGATTGTTCCATGGCAGATTTCATAGTGTGAATGCCGAAATGTAAGGGGCTAAGTCAACTCTAAGTTTTTTCGCATATCTTAGAAGCTTGTCGATATCTGGTTGTCTGATTTTGCTTCTCTTCAAATAAGCTTGTAATGCCTTTAAAGCGGTTTCTTTGTCCAAATAGCGGAAAGAATCTACGATGGTTCGCTCGCGGTCGAAAATTTTAAGCTTTTGATTGCCGATTTCAATAGTGATCTGGCCAAAAGAAATATTTCGCATCCGGACAATATGAGTATTTGTCCTGGAAGGAGAGGTGGTGGCGTGGGGAACAGCAATCCAAAATTCCCTCATGATTTCATCTGTCAAGCCGTAATAGCAGAGAGCGGAGATGAGACAGATGACGCCATTGGGAATACTCAAAGAGGTTACGGCAAGATCTTCCCATTCGAAGTCGGCGTCAAAATTAAGGCTCTTAGTCTTATACATCCCCCGACTGACCCTCTCAATCTGCCCTTTTGTGCAAAAATAGGCAAGCATCCTGGAAGGAATGCCTACTTTCCTGCCTTCTTCAGAGGAAAAAACTGCTTTCTTTGATAGTAACTTAAAAGCGTCTGAATACTTGGATCTTATTACCATATCGAGAATGTAACTTGAAAACCCATTAAAAGCAATTGGGTTTTTCAGTTACATTTTAAAAAAAATCTTTCTATCTTCGAAAGAATTAAAAGCCGAGCTGGTGTTTATTTATGTCAAAAGTCTGTTAGATCGGGTCAGGGTTGCTTTTGAAGTAAATTAGAATCTTTTAACTGTAACGACTGTGTTGTGTTTTTAAATTCAACGGGTTACACTCTTTTTTTCGTCAAAAATGGAGGAAAAATATGAGACGTTTGTTGTTATTAGCATGTGTGTTTGTAAGCAGCTTGGCTTGCGCTGTGGAATTTAACTTTGAAGAGGGAAGTGGAGATTGGAAAGGAAGCTTTACCGATTACCCAGTCGGAGAAGAAGAGTTTTATGAATTATCTTGGGGATGGGAGAATCTGCCTCTGCCAATCGATTCTTTGACAAAAGGGGTGTATCTCAATGGGAACAATCATAGCGATGATCTTTTTATGTTTCTTGCGAAAAGGATCGATGGGCTTAATCCTAATACGACCTACCAGCTCGCCTTTGAAGTGTTGATTGAGAGCAATGTGCCAGCTGATCGCTTTGGGGTTGGGGGAGCGCCTGGAGAAAATCTTTTCTTTAAAGTAGGTGCCTCAGCAATAGAACCTTGCCGCATAGAGCATAATGGTTATTATGTATTGAATGTCGATAAAGGGAATCAATCTGAGGATGGGGAAAGCGCGCAGGTGATCGGCAATCTGGCCAACCCAGCCGTCGATCCTGAAGCACCCAGCTATCAGCCTAAAGTGCTTCTCTCCTCGACTCCGATGCGAGTGATGAGTAATGAAGAGGGCTCCCTATGGATTTTCCTGGGTACTGATTCTGGCTTCGAAGGGCATACACGCTTCTATGTTGCCAAAGTCAACGTGGATTTAGAACCCTGTGACAAAGAGCAAAGCCGATAACGCAAAGGCACAAAACACAGGGATTTTGATCGGTTTGATCTGCTTGAGCTTGTAAGCGATGTTAAACAGGGTCAGCAGAATCAAACCGGGATAGCAAATCTGCAATACAGGCCCCAGGAAAGCAGAAATTGTGGTAAATTCGAAGGTGGCAACGGTGCCTGTAATCATCAATGAAATCAAAAGTATGACTCCATAGCTGACTTTTTCCTGAAAAATTTCCTTTTGTACAAAGTCGGAAAACGCAGAGATCAAGGCAATCGCAGTTGTTAGGCAAGCAAGTGCCACTGAACTGCAGACCAAAACGCCTGCATAGGGACCGGCAATTTTTAAAATAATGAGAGCCAAAAGAGCATCTTTTGAGGGAAGTTCAAGGTGGCTTGCATGGAAAGAGGCGATATAACTGAAGCCGATATAGATCGCTGCAAGGAGTGCAGCACCAATGAGGCTTCCTTTGAGAGCAATGGAAAGGGTTTTCTCTCTCTCCTGTGTTCGCTTCAGGCGAAGAATATGGATGATTGTGGAGGAGAAAAAGAAGGCCGCCAATAGATCCATGGTGTTGTATCCCTCTTTCAGCCCATGCCAAAATACGGTCAAGGAGGAATGATCAACACTGTGAATACTTGGGGTTGTAAAAATGCCTACGATGATAATCGTTAAGAGAGAGAGAGGAGGAGCGGAGTCAAGATCCACCCCAAAAGAGTTAATAGATACCTCTTTCTGATGGCAAAGAGGAAAATCACAAGAGAGGCGGCTGCGCTGAATAACGCTGGCGACATGTTTAAAAAAGTATTGCTTAGAGTTGTGTGGGCAAGGGCGATGCAACGAGGTGTGGAACCAAGCGGTCCCAAAAGAGTAATAATAAAAAGAGCGAGGAGGAATCCGGGGACCTTACCTAATCTGCCAAAAAATTGCTTGTAGCTGCCATCAAAAAGCAACATAGCGATCACACCTGCGATCGGCATGATAGCGGCGGTGATGATCAATCCAAGGATCGCAAAGAAATTTTTATCTCCTGCATACTGCCCAACAGCCAAGGGGAAGATCACATTCCCGGCCCCAAAGAACATCGAAAACATGGCCAGGCCTAAAGAAATTGTCTCTGATTTAAAAAAGCGTCTCATCTCTATTGTCTCTTTTTTTATTAATTTGTTCGTAGGAAAGTAAGGTGAAAAAAATAAGAATTAGTGCGCGTTGCGCACCACGACGACGACAATAGGAGTCAAAAAGAGCGATTTCGCTTTCATAATCATGATATTACATCGAAACCCCCCTTCAGGTCAAGCACCAACATCCTTCCAGATTAGGGTCAGTTATTAAAGAAGAAATTTTAGAAGCGTTTTTTAATCGACTCAGCTCGAGTCATTTTCGTGAACGAGCCCGCGCCCGAGCCCGTACCCGATTGCTGCATTCGGGCGCGGGTTCGTTCACGAAATACATTATCTAAAGGCGTATGAATTTTGGGGAGAAAAAAAAGAGATCGATTTATAGTGAAAATTTGTGAAATGGTTGCTCTTTTTGTGCTTTCTCCCTGCCTATATCCAAGGGATTGAGATTGCGCTGAGTTTTGATGATTTTCCGATGCACAGCACCTCCCTTTTTGAATGTGAGGAGAGGGTCCACATTTTTGTTCAAAAGCTTGAGGAGTGTGGGATCCAGGCTGCTTTTTTCTGCATTGGGAACCAAGTCGATCAGGAAAGGGGGCAAAAATGTCTTAAACTGATCGATCGCCACTTTGTAGCCAATCATTCTTATAATCATCTTCATGCAAGCTCCCTTAATCTCTCTGAATTCGCTGCAGAGCTCAATCGGACCGAACAGCTCTTAACAAGTTACCCTAATTTCAGGAAATGGTTTCGCTTCCCCTACCTTGACTATGGAGATCGCTCTAATCTTGGAGGAAGTAATCGAAAACGGACAGCGCTTTTTTTATGCCTCCGAGAAGCGGGCTACCAACATGGCTATGTCACGATCAATACCTTTGATTGGTATATCAATGGCCATTTGAAGAAGGCGGTTGAGGAGGGGAGGGAAGTGAATTGGGAAGCGCTTAAAACGGCTTATTTAAAGCTACTAGCTGAGTGGATTGAGGGTTACCACAACCGGTGGAGTGGTATTCTAAAAAAAGATTTTGTCCATATTCTTTTACTCCATCAAAACGATCTCAATGCCCTATTTTTAAAAGATATTGTCGAGATGTGTCAGAAAAAGAAATGGAACATCGTTTCTCCAGAGAAGGCTTTCAACCACCCGATCCCCTATCTCTCCCATTTTGTAAATCAAAAGATGGGACTTTTTAAAGGGGTCCCATCTTTATCTAAAGCCTATATCGACGATGTTTTGTTGCAGGAAAAATGTTTTTAAACTTCGGCTTTTTCAGAGGCAGAGGATTCAAGAGCCTGCACGTAAGAATACCAAAGTTCCTCCTCAACGCGGTCTGCCTTGATCGATTTGATCAATTCACGTTTGATGCGAGGGAGTGAAAGCTTTGCTCCGAGCTTAGAAAGAAGGTGTTTGTCACCTGTCTTTTGAGCCAACTTTAAAATTAATTTGAGATCGGCTTGATTGAGGGAGAGGGATTTATTTCTCCGTGCACGTGGTTTTGGATCGATCACTCGTGGAAGAGGGGGTTCCAAAATAAATTCGGCAATCAGTGAGCGGAGCTCATCGGGGCTCGTCTTTTTAATTTTTCTCAAAGTAAAATGGTGCATATACCCTTCGGTCTCGGCGGGCAGATATTTACAAATATCTTTTTCTTTATTTCCTCCCACTTTCTTCAGAGCTTTTTTTATTAGTTCTTCTGTTTCTCGTTGTACTTTATCTTCTTCGACTAAACTCATAAGTTCTCCTTTTATTGTCTCATTTTTACGAAATGCTCCATCCTATTTAATTTATTCCGTTCTTTTTTGCAATATAATCCGCAAATGAAAAACACTATTTTTGGCGATTATTTACTAGTCTCAGTCAATAAAGTTTGTGAACATCGCTCTAAATACGCATGGTAATGCAAAAGAGATTCTTTCCCTGCTGCCATAAGGGGGAGCTGAAGGGCCAATGGGAGGGAAGCCCACATCGCTTCCTGGTTTTCAGATAAATCGAGAACAATTGCTGGTTGAATATGAAAAAAGGTAAAAAACATATGATAGATATAATCGATAGGGGGGAGACGGATGAATAGAGTCTTTATGTGTTGTATAGCGTCCGTTGTAACCGTAAGTCCGACCTCCTCTTTTAACTCGCGGATGATCGCCGTTTGTGGCTCTTCATTTTTTTCAAGCTTTCCAGCAGGGACACCCCATTTGTTGCCTTGGGTTTTGAAAGGCTGTCTTTTGACAAGAAGAATTTTTTCTTCGCAGGTGCAATAACACCCCGCTGCCTCCATTACAGGCTGAAAATCGGCAGGAGGAGTGTAATAAATCGTGTATGGCACGTTCATCGCGTTCCTTTTTCGTGAAGGAGGCGGGTAATGAGGGCTGTCCATCCCGTTTGGTGGCTTGCCCCTAATCCCATCCCTGTTTCGGCATGGAAATATTCGTGGAAGAGGAGGAGCTTTTTCCAATGCGACTGCTCTGCATACTGTCTCTCCTCTCCAAAACAGGGTCTCCTTCCCTCTGGTGTAACGGTAAAAATTTTAATCAAACGATCGGTAATCAGTTCGGCAGCCTTTTTGAGGCGGATCTTATTTCCCGATCCTGTGGGAAATTCGACAAGAAAATTTTCCCCATAAAAAAAATCATATCGTTCAAGGGCTTCGATGATTAAAAAATTGAGAGGAAACCAAATGGGACCTCGCCAGTTAGAATTGCCTCCAAACATCCATGTGTTGCTAATTCCAGGTACATAGTCGATACGGTGGAGACTTGAATCGATTTCCAGAGAATAGGGCTTTGTGGCGTAATATTTACTCAAAGAGCGGATTCCATAAGGAGAGAGGAATTCATTTTCATCAAAAAGATAGCCCAGAATTCGCTTTAGCCTTTTCTGGGAAGGGATCGCAAGAAGGCGATGCCCTTGTCGGGAGGTAGAATGGCAGTAAGAAATGACAGGGGTTAAATCACTCCTATATTTTAAAAACCATTCCATCCGTTTGACAAAGCCCTGATGTTGCTCTAAATGCCGCTCTTCCAAGATTTCGACAGCGATGAGAGGAAGCAATCCGACCAAGGAGCGTGTTCGGATGAAGGTTTGTTTCCCATCATGTTTGAGAAGATCGTAGTAAAAGCCATCCTCCTCATCCCATAATCCACTGCCGCCAAATTGATTGATGGCGTCAGCAATATGGATGAAGTGTTCGAAAAATTTGGAAGCCATATCCTCATAGATGGGATTATGGCTTGCAAGCTCGAGCGAGATGGTAAGCATGGTGAGGCAGTAGAAAGCCATCCAAGCCGTTCCGTCAGCTTGCTCGAGAAGAATTCCTGAGCGCGCCATTTTTGATCGGTCAAAAATCCCAATGTTATCCAAGCCTAAAAAACCGCCGGAAAAGAGATTGTGACCCTCACGATCCTTCTTGTTAACCCACCACGTAAAATTCAAAAGGAGTTTTTGGAAAGCGCTTTCCAAAAAAGGGAGGTCGCGTGTTCCCCGTGCCGCTGTCATTTTATAGACCCGCCAGGCAGCCCATGCATGGACCGGAGGGTTGACATCGGAAAATTCGTATTCATAGGCCGGCTGTTGTCCATTCGGGTGCATATACCATTCGCGGAGAAATAGAATGATTTGTTGCTTCGCAAAATCGGCATCTATTTTTGAAAGCGGGATCATGTGGAAAGCCAGATCCCAGGCGGCAAACCAAGGATACTCCCATTTATCAGGTGGGGAGATGACATCGCGGCAAAAAAGATGGTTCCACTCTTTATTCCTTCCATATTTCCGCTCCTCAGGTGGTCGGGGCTGAAGGGGATCTCCTTTTAGCCAGTCATGGATAATAAAATGGTAGAATTGCTTCGACCACATCAACCCTGCAAAGGCTTGCCGCGTGATCATTTTTTCGTCCTCTGAAAGGCGGGGAGCAATTTTTGTCGCATAAAATGCATCGGCTTCTGCTTGACGGAGCGCAAATACCCGTTCGTAGGAGAGTGGTTCGGTGGGAAGTAATTCCTCGCTGATCAACCGAAAATAAAAAATCTTTGTTTCTTGCGTCGAAAAATGGAGAGAATAAAGGGGGGCAAATTTTGAGCCTGCAAGGTGTGGATTCACACTCTCTTTATTCCCATGGATCACATAGTCATGAAAGCCATCTTTGGTATAAGCACTTTTATTAGGCACACCGTAGATTTTTTGGTAATTAGTTTCATTTTCAGTAAACAGGGGAGTGGTATTTTCAGGATTTTCATAAATAAAATAAAATTTTCCCAAAGTTTCATGCTTACCTGTAACTAATCCCGGTTCTTTCAGGTACATCAATTGTTTTGAGGTGCAACCTTCATGCTCACATCCCCAGGACCAGGTATTGCGTAGCCATAATGTCGGCAAAAAAGAGAGAGCGGCGCTCTCGGTACTTCGATTGATGATCGAAATTCGAATGAGAAGATCGTTTGGACCATTTTTTGCATACTCCGCAAAGATGTCGAAGTAATTTTCCAGATCAAAAATGCCTGTATCTATCAATTCATACTCATTTTCGAGCAAGCCACGCTTCCGATTTTCTTCGATGAGTTTTGCATAGGGGAAACGATGACGTGGATATTTATAAAGCCCCTTCATGTAGGAGTGTGTTGGAGTGGAGTCGATGTAATAATAACACTCTTTCACATCTTCCCCATGATTGCCTTGAGAAGGCACCAAACCAAATAGCCGCTCTTTCAATAGGGGATCTTTTCCGTTCCAAAAACTAAGTGCAAAACAAAGACGGCATTCCCGATCACAAATTCCGAGAATTCCATCCTCTCCCCATCGATAGGCGCGTAAGGCGGAATGTTCAAAAGGGAAGTAATTCCAACTCTCCCCATTTTGCGAATAATCTTCTCGGACAGTGGCCCACTGCCTTTCTGCTAGATAAGGTCCCCATCTCTTCCAATTTTTTTCCCGCTTCCTATCCTCTTCGAGTCTCTGGTCTTCCTCTGTCGTCATAGATCATCTCACTGTGTGTCGCTGAGAAGGAACTCATTTGTAAAAATCTACAATCCCTGTGTCAAAATTATAATAGGCTCCGATGATCTCCAGTTTTTTTTCTTGCAGTGCTTTTTGAAGGTGGGGGTCTTTCTTGATAATGGCTACTTGAGCATTGATGTTCGCCATGATGGCGTCCTGCAAAGAATGTGCATGTTGTGTTGAGGGTTGAATCATCGATGCAATTGAACCCAAATAAGTATCCCCCCTGTTTTGGAATACGGCGCTGACAGCTCCACAGTTTTGATGCCCCATGACGACAATCACGTCGACCTTCAAGGTGTTCACCGCATAATCAAGACTTTCAATGACTTCCTGAGAGGCCACAT
Source organism: uncultured Chlamydiales bacterium (assembly GCA_963705695.1). Lineage (GTDB taxonomy): Bacteria > Chlamydiota > Chlamydiia > Chlamydiales > JAAKFR01 > CAVPKN01. The sequence goes on along the minus strand of CAVPKN010000003.1, from coordinate 14,703 downwards.
TTCCTGCAATGCGGATGACGAATAAATCCCCCAACCTTTGATCAAAAATGATTTCCGGTGCTACGCGGGAATCGGCACACGCTAAAATGGCGCAAAATGGTGATTGGGCGACGATAAGCTCTTTGCTCATAAAGCCACCCTTTAAAAAACGGGCATTGCCTGCCGCTAGCCTTTCAATATTTTCCTCTGCAATAAGATTCCACGTTAACAAACATAATACACAGCATAAATATTTCATGGTTCTCCAAATTTATAGTGATTGCATTTGAAATGACAATTTTGACCTACGTGAAAGCCTCGCGATCTCGCGCTCCCGCTTCGCTTTACAAATTCTCATCGACAATCTCTTAGGCCTCATCTTGCGCTGATTATCGGGATAGGTTCATAGGTGTTTTCTTAAGTTCTTTTTTCATTGTGCAGATGCAAGCCAATTTTTTCAAAAATCAAGTTGAAAAATTTATGCAAATGCGGTTAGCTTCAAATTATGACTACAACCCATACAAAATTCATCAATGAGCATAAACTACCGCTAGTAATAGAGCCTACGGCGTCCCTTACTTTTGAGCAATTTCTGGAATATATTCAGAAAAACCAAGATTCTTTATCTAAAAAGATTCTGACATTTGGTGGGATCCTTTTTCGAGGTTTTCCTGTCCTCGGCGCTGACAATTTTAACGCTGTGATCGATGCCTTAGGATTAGGAAAACCCTTAAGTTATGTGGGAGGGGATTCTCCCCGAGACAAGGTAAAGGGGAAAGTCTATACCTCAACAGAAGCTCCCCCCTCTTTGAAGATCCCGCTTCATAATGAGATGAGTTTTATAAAATACTATCCACGCCATATCTATTTTCATTGCGAATTGCCCTCAGAAGAGGGTGGGGAAACTATTATTGCTGATGCACGTGGGGTTTACAAAGCGGTTGATCCGGCAATCAAAGAGAAATTTGTTCAACAGGGCTTAAAGTACATCTCCAATTTTTATGGACAGAGCTGGACACTTGATTTAGTAAACCGTTTCCAACGGGCGCACAAGACATGGATGGAGGCTTTTGAGACAAGTGATAAGGAGGAGGTCGCCAAACGGTGTGTCGATAATGAATTTGGCTACAAATGGACAAAAAAGGATTGGCTCCAGGTGATCTACGAGACCCCTTCTGTCATTGCCCATCCACAAACAGGGGAAAGGGTCTGGTTTAATCAGGCACATCTTTACGATTACAATCGTCGCCTTCTCGGGTTTTGGAACTGGATGGGAACAAAATTAATTTATATGCGTAAAAATACGCTCATGCATGAAATTTATTATGGGAACGGGAAGCCCATTTCACGCCGAGATCTCTACCACGTCATGGATATGCTCGATAAAGAAACTATCCGTTTCCCCTGGCAAAAAGGGGATGTCATGGTGCTCGACAACATTTTAACCATGCATGGACGTTCCCCCTTCTCTGGCAAAAGAAGAATCTTAGTAGCCCTAACCCGCTAAACAAGGTCAAGTAAACCTGCAGCCATTTCCTGAATTCATGCTTTACTTTTTGAAAAGGAAATGGATAGACATGTCGGGTGGTGCTCGTCATTTCATGTCGAGGCACCCCCTGCGACCCCCATTGAGCCTCATCTCGCTTCGCCATATCGCATCCTCGCTAGTGGGTTGTGCAGAGCACTAACCCACTGCCCTAGCCGGGCTTTCGCTGCGGGGCGCGCTACGCGCCGCCCGGATCTGCCTGGTGCTTTCCTAAAGCGTCTATGTCATAAACTTGGCTAATTCTGCTCGCCCTCCGGGCATCTTGCTTTGCGATCTGAGGCCTCGGGCTGCTCATGCACGAATACCCCACCGGCGCTCCACGCTCTCAGTGGGGCCCCTTTCGTGTCGACTCGCAGTCATTATCCGGGGAGGGCCCTTTTTGCTTTCGCAAAACCCCCTTCCCCGAAGCCCAGAAATCTGGGCTTCCCCCTCCCCCACCCATTCTCTGACAAATAGTATCTGGCAAAACGTAGGATCAAAAAATGATTCTATTCCTGCTTGCCCTGGTAGCGATGAAGTCCTGTATTGAATTCTTTTTTTCCATGACGCCAATTCTATTTTTTTTAGAAGCCTTTCAGGATGGGTGGGGGAGGGGGAAGCCCAGCAATCTGGGCTTCGGGGAGGGGGGTTTTTGCGAAAGCAAAAAGGGCCCTCCCCCAAAGATGACTGCGAGTCGACACGAAAGGGGCCCCACTGAGAGACGAAGTCCGGTGGGGTATTCGTGCACGAGCAGCCCGAGACACGTCAGTGACATGGCCGCCCGACAGATCTAAACGTTGCCTTTTTAATTTAACGTGCAGATTTCAAAAGATTGTTCTAGTTTCTTATGTTTCGGGAAGGTTTTTTTGTAGGTTTTTTTTGTGTAATGCATTAAAATTCTTTCCCTATGTGCGTTAAAGATGCTCTTGATAGGGCTACTGCTTTAGATGATTCTCTTCTGGCTTCTCCTACGAAGCCACCGGCGAAACGGTCAAAGAGCGCTGATGTCTGTTTCAAAATTTTTGTTGTTGTCACATTTATTTTCAGCTTTGTCACAGCCGTCATTGGATTAATTGCTTTAATCGCCATTAAAAGGGGATTGCCGGCCGATATTGTGGATAAATTTAGCATGATCGGCGAAGTCAATAGTGCTTTGATGGTAGCGGGAGGATTCTTTCTCTGCGCTTTAGCAGTGATCTCTGGGATCTGCCATATCAAGGAAGAACAGCGTCTCTTTTCCCCTCGAGTTAAAAAGTTATAGGTCTTTGCCATTGGTTATTTGACAATGGTTCCTGTCATGAACGAGTAGACAAAGCAACGATCCTCTTTTTTCAGCTCTTTTTCGAGCGCCAAATCACGTTGGAAATAAGAAGTGAGGTGGTTTGGAATCTGATGATTAGATAGAAACTGGCGCATGCAAAAGCGAGCTTGAGGTCGGGCACATTTAAGAATCCCTTCTAACAATCGGTTAAAATGAGATTTACTAAGGTAGGAAGCCACGTCAGATATTGAAAAGCAGTCGAAACTTTCTGGTTCTGTCTTTTCGATAAAGGTCACGAGATCATCGGTAAAAAATTGGGTTTTCCGGACCTGCTTTTTGATTTTGGCAACTCCGTTTTCTGTCAAATAAGGTGGGTAGTAGCGAGGATCCACACTTCCTTGCAAAATCAGCGAGAGCAAGACACTCTCTCTAGCGAGATTATTGTTAAGATAATGGTTAATCCGATCATACAGATGATTGCCCACATGGATGTTAGGGTCGATGTGCTCGTAGAGGCCCGGATCTTTTACAAAGGTGCGAGTCACAATAGGGTGGAGCACGATTTGGAACGCCTTTTTCCAGAGCGGAGTCTGCCAATGCTCAGAGACAAACTGCCTCTGTTGCTCTAAACAATCCATAGAAAATAGAGTTTCGATTTTATTCCTGCGAACCGTTTTAATGATGGTAGAGGCCACTTTAAGAAGTTTTTCTACAGAACCTTCGTATAAAATTCCTCTCTCGATTTTCTTTGGCAAAATTTCCCAAAGAGCGCTTGACATCGGATCAAGATGTTTTGCCAATTTTTGGTAGAGTTTTTTTCTCTTTGGATGGGTTGGCACCGAGAAATGCTAAATAATCTGAAAACGAGAGCTTAGTAAGCGCAGCCCTTTTGAGATCAAAAAGGGCATTTTGCAGGGGATTGGCATCTACTGCAATCATCTCTCTAAAATCGGCCGTCATTAAATTGAGTGGACGATCACCACTGGCTGTTACGCAGAGGATACGATCTTGTGGTTGGATGCGCAAAGCGCGGTGTTCGGTATTCGGATCTTCATTGCCAAAACTATAGCTCAGTCGTGAGTAAAAATTCCCCATGTTTGTCCTTAGAACTGATATGTTAGAGCGAAACGAGCTCCATAAAGGTAAAATTTTGTATCTTTAAAGTTAAATGGAAACCCTTCCCTGCCTCCAAAATGTCTGTATTCAAAAAAGGGGGTCAATAGAAATCCCATGACGCAGGAAGTGGGAGAAGTCAGTGCGATAGGTAGGTCAACGCGGACATGGATTTCATCTTTCATAAGTAAAGTAACATCATCATATAGCGGATCTTCGGTTACTTCGGACTGGCCATTGTGCATAAAGCGTAATTTAAAATTAAGTCCTATGCTTAGCAAAGTTTTGAAATTCACTCCAGATAAAAAACCGGCGGTCCAATAACTAAAGCTATCGGTAAAAGTGCAGGGGATTGGGGAAGGGGGGCTGAATTGATTGATCTCTCTAAAGTGACCCCAACCGGCAAAAGGGACAAAAAAATGGGCATAGCACCCCTCTTTCTGGAGAGTATAGCCTAACCTAATCTCATAGATCTGATCTGTAAGCTCACTGACTAACGGTCTACCGGTTCCCGTAGCTCCCTTCAATTCCCCTTTTGCGTAGAGCAGGTCTCCACCGAAATACCAACAGTATTTTTTGATCCGATCAAATCCCAAACGTACCCCATCAATCCACCCTTCTTGATGAGTTCCTCCTATGCGGATACGACTCATGTGGTAGACTTCAGGGCCAACACTTAAAGTGCAACCACATTTGGACCAACCGGGCAGCGTTGCAAAAGTCAGAAATACCAAGATTAGCAATCGGAACATGTCTAACTCTTTATGCCGAAAATGAAATTTAAACTTGAGAATATTTTTCCTATTTTGTTAAATGTCATTCTCAAAAATAAAAGTTTACGATGAGGGTTAAGATGAAATACGCATTGGTCAGTTGGATTTTTTTTCTTTTTTTAAGCCTTCGTGGTTTAGCAGCAAATGAGATTTTGGTGAATACACAAGATGGGGAAGTTTTTATTTTAGATGTCGATCCATTGGAAAGTCTAAAAGGGATTCAAGATCAGATAGCGGCGGTAACAAATGGAAAAAATTCCCATGCCCTGGTCGATTTTACAGGATCTGATGATGTCAAAGATTTTTCTTTTAAAGATGTCCGTTGCCAAGGTCAGTATCTCGGTTATCCGCGTAATTATTTTGCTGAAGTCAGTGATGAGGAAAAAGAGATATCAGCTTTATTGTTGAAGCCCTGTCTAAAAAGTCTTATTTTTCAATCGCTTTGATGAGAGGAGCTCTCGAAGCGGCTGGTAATCGGATCGATCATATCCATCCTCTCCGATTTTTAATGACTGTTTTTGCTGATGACAAACTTAAAGTGGATATCCGAAATATTCGCTCTAAAGGTCTCGTATGGGATCATTTTGTGGGAGGTTTAAAGGAGTGTTTGTCAACAGAAACAAGCATTGGGAATGTGACCATGGACCAGGTCCTCCATTTTGCTAAAACTCTCAATTTATCTCCTAGCTTGATTGCCGATGCTGTTTTTAGCCAAATGTGGGATGACTTCGTTGATTTATTGATTATGCATATCCCACGCTCTGGAGATTACGACCGGTACGACGGATAGAAACGAAGAAATTCTAGAAGCGTTTTTTACTGATTAAGATCAAGGTGTTTTCGCAAACGTTCACGTTCACGAAATAAAATTTATTTTTGACTATTCAGAATCCTCGGGCAGTGTTCCGACTTTTAAAATAAGTTTTTTAATGGTCTGGGCCCTGTGGATAAGGACTATTCGGTTGATTTTTTTGGCCAAAGGAAGTAGAATGTCTTTTAAAATTTTTAGTTCTTGCGACTTATAAGAGGCTCTGTTCTTCATTTTGCTTAAATTTTTGAACGAACTTTTTACCATTTATGTGGTTTTCCCTTTTATCCTTCTGTTAGGCATCTACCTCACATGGCGACTCCGTTTTATACAACTGTCTAAACTTCCGATGAGTTTCGCCATTCTCTTTAAAAAGAGGGAGAAGGGGGAAGAGGGGGATATTTCCCACTATCAAGCGATTGCCTCAATCTTGGCTGGTAATTTCGGCACAGGAAACATTTCTGGTATGGCCATCGCACTAACAACAGGTGGCCCAGGAGCCTTGGTCTGGATGTGGGTGATGGCGTTCTTTGGAGCTGCGATTCAATATGCCAATTGTTTGCTGGGGGCAAAGTACCGGACGAAAAATCGGAAAGGAGAGTACGTTGGGGGTCCCATGTACTATCTACAGAGCGGACTCCAATTCAAAAGCTTAGCTTTTATTTTTTCCGCCTGTGTCATTTTTGGAGCGTTTAGTGTAGGGAATTTAGCTCAAGTCAATTCGATGGCTCTACCCTTAGCCAAATTTGGATGTCCTCCGTTAGTTGTGGGGGCTGTGATTGCCATTTTTGTGGCGCTGGTTATTTTGGGGGGAATGCGGCGGGTGGCCAAAGTCTCTTCAGCCGTTGTGCCGCTGATGGCGCTCCTTTATTTGGGGACAGCTACCGTTATTCTATCCACCTATTCCGATCAGATTCCCGCGGCCTGTAAGGAGATCTTTTTGGCTGCCTTTGGAGGAACTTCCTCTGTCGTTGGGGGTATCTTAGGTTTTACTGTCATGAACGCTTTAGCGACCGGTTTTGATCGAGCGATTTTTGCAACCGATGCTGGAACCGGCACTGTCCCTATTTTACAGGCAGGGGCGCGCACAAAAAATCCTGTAGTCGTTGGAATTGTGGCTCTTGTTTCTCCCTTTATGGTCATGCTTGTTTGTACGACAACGGCGTTAGTCTTAATGATCACAGGTGCTTCAAGCCATGGTGAGCTGAGGAGTACCAACATGGTGGCCTACGCCTTTGACTTAGGGATAGGTCAACCTTTTGGCACCTGGGTGGTGATCATTGCCCTTGTCCTATTTGGATACACGACCGCCTTGGCATGGGCAAGCTGTCTGGAGCGTGCCGTTGGTTTCTTACTGGGGCACCGCTTTATCCGCCCTTTTCAATTCCTCTATATCCTGCTGATTCCGATAGGCGCGATTCTTCATATCGATTTTGTTTGGATTTTAGCAGATATTTCTTTATCTTTAATGGTAGTGATTAATTTGGTGGGAGTGGCTGGATTGACGAAGGAAGTGATCGGGGACAGCCGCGCCTATCTTTATGTAGAGGAGCAACATGAAAGTATCTAGCAGTGCCTTTAAGCATAATGGAAAAATTCCTCAGAAATACACATGTCAAGGTGTCGATACCAATCCTCCTCTTACGATTGACGAAGTTCCTGCGGGGACAAAAACATTGGCCCTCATCATGGACGACCCCGATGTTCCTCGTACCTTGCGTAAAGATGGGATGTTTGTGCATTGGGTTGCCTATAATATCGAGCCCACCATGAAAACAATAGAAGAGGGGACACTCTCCCTTGGCACACTCGGGCAAAATACAGGGGGAATGAATCGCTATATGGGACCTTGCCCACCTGATCGTGAGCACCGTTACTTTTTCAAGATCTACGCGCTTGATACAAAACTGGATCTCGCTCCAGGAGCCTCAAAGGAACAACTCCTTAAGGCCATGGAGGGACACATCCTCGCCCAAGCCGAGCTCATCGGCCTCTACGAAAAAGTCTAAACTCCTCCCCATTTCTACGATGTAGCAGATTACAAAAGGTTTGCCACACGGATTTTCGCGTCGATTCTTGATTTAGGTAGAGGCCCAGAATAGTCACTTTGGGGGTAAAACCGAGTCTCTTCTCTTCTAATATCGTTATATCGTTCTTACCGTTGCATTGACATGAAAGGTATAAGTTGAATGGGCTGTTACTGTTCTAGATGCCTACCATGATTTGATGATTGAGCAATTTTCCCTATTTAAATACCCTTTTTGTGCAATCCATACTTTTACGGAGTTTACTATGACACACGCTGTCAGCAGATCGAGAATCAACAATGTGTACGAAATTGCCAACGAGGGGCAAGGGAAAAAAATCAGAGAGCAAGCAAAGGGGATGGGTCTTTTAGTATCATCTGAAGACTTAGAATTGATGGAATCGGGTCATTACAGCATTAGAAAACAGATTACCTTGCGGGAGAAAGTGAAAGCACTATCAAATTATCCTTTGGGAGAAAAGGAACCGTGCGCTGAGGAGCAAACATTGGGTTACGGGGGGTTTATTTTAACTGGCCCAGATATTGGTTTAGTCTCTAATCATCTCCTGACGAAACCTTTTACTGGGATTGATCGGGAACTTATTAAAAAGACCTTTGTGGTATTTAATTTTTACAGAACGGAGCTCGAGCAAAGCAACAGGGAGATTTTGGAAAAATGGGATCTTTATAAAATCACTGAAGTCGTGGAACAAAATTATTATCGGGGTAGCGATTGGATGATCGTAAAATTAGATCGGCGAGTCAGACATGGTGTCCCTTTTCTCCTAAATTCATCCACGTCCGATGATTTTCTCTCCTCATCAGCAAAATACCATCTGTGGAGCTTTCCTGGGGGCGTTTGTCTCAAATATCATCCCGAAGTCAAGTTGATGACTGACGCTAAAACCGATAAAACCATTGATTGCGAGTTATTTACAATTGGAGATTGTACTGGTGGCGCATTGGTGCATTCCGATTCAGGCAGGGTAGTTGGGATGGTAAATCGCCTTGAGCGCCGATATTACATTGAAGATATAAATTATAACCAATCTCAACACACTAGGATGAAAATACCTGAAAAGAGGCAGATCCGATGCCAGCGGATCGATGAGATCAATTTTGAGTATATAGATTTCAGGTTACACAGAATCGTTCCCTATGTTTGCCACTTAGAGCCAACAGATCAAACTTTTCGCTATGCTCCTGGTCTCAATATTGAAATGAGATGTGACAATCAGCATTGTTCTCTCTATCAGCCAAAATGGGTACAATTTGGCTTCAATGAGTATCGACATACTACCTACACCAGAAAATTAATGACAATGAAATGCAATCAATGTTTCAACACTACCATTCAGATCACAACGCTTGGGCTTTATGATTGTCGGTTTCACATTAAGGGGAAAAAATCGGATAAAGACGTAAATCTAGAAAGCATTACATTAGGTCGTTACATACATACCCTTGAAGATCTCAATGAATCCCCTCTTTGGACTTATTTAGAGATTACAACGGAACCCAAGGAGGAAATTTAAGTCGCTCCCCGCGCAAGTTCTTGCAAGCCTTCAGGGGAGATAAGCTCCTCTGGGGGCGTTTGGAGTTTTTTTCTCCGACTCCAGTAGATATCTCCATAATCATAGGAGAGCTCGGTTCCTGCGGGGATCTCTTGAATGGTGCGAAACATGATATGAAAAATGCCATCATGGAAAACGGCAATCGATTCGCAATTGGGTTGATCGCTGTGATTGATGAAGCGGGTGAAATTCCCCTGTTTGGCACTATCGATGGTGAAAGACTTTAAAGTGAGCCATGCTCGTGGGTACATAAAGCAGTAATCATTGATGTTACGAATAAAATACTGCCGCCTTCTCAATAGACCAGTATACTCACCGATAAATTCCCATTTTTTAAAAGGTTTATTGGTAAATATGCCATACCCAATCCGCTCTCCAATCCATCGGATAGTCAGATCGGGAATCTCTCCTCGATCGAGCTGAGACCCATGGAGTTTCCCCAGCCATAATGCTAATTTGCCAATGCGTCCCTTTTTCTCAGCTCCTGCACACTGCTCTTTGATCCATCTCTCCACTTCCCAATTTTCAAATGCTAGCTTTTCCAAATAATGGAGCTCAAACAGCTCTTCAAATCTTTTGATCGTAAATTGATGGGGGCTTTGTTGCTCCGCTTGTAAGGCAATGTTAAGTTGTTTCATGAACCTATCCCAATATTCGAAAAATGTGATTTTTAAAGGATTTTTTTGCAGATTTTAGAGCCGCTTCGAAGGGCATACTTTGATAAGTAGACCGAGAAGCGGCTGAAAATCTGCAAAAAAATCCTTTAAAAATCACATTTTTCGAATATTGGGATAGGTTCATACAAAATAAATGGGTTTTCCAATGTGATATTGAGGGGCAATCGTGATCTCAATCTGTTCTCCGATCTTTTTTTTGACGGTGTCTAAGGCGGTAATAGGGGAATTACACTCTTGTGAGAGGTGAGCCAGATGGATGTGCTTGAGCTGCTCACCCATGATGTCTGACAGGAGTGAGGCGCAAGACTCATTTGAGAGGTGTCCGCTTCGTCCCAGAACTCTTTGCTTATAGATTTGAGGTCGAGAAGAGGCATGGACCATAGAGGGCTCATGGTTGGCCTCGATCATCACATAGTCGCATTCTTTGAGATGGGAGCGGACTAAGGTTGTGGGAAAGCCAAGATCGGTGCAGATCCCAATTTTAAGACCTTGTGCGCGGAAAGTAAAAGCGACAGGATCTACTGTATCATGTTGAATGCTAAATGGATGAATCTCAATTTGTCCAATATGAAATCGCTCTCCCGTAGTGAAGATTTTGAACTGAGGACAGCTCCCGAGGGTTTCATAAATGGCTTTGGCAGTCGCTGAATTGGCAAAGACGGGATTTGATAGGGAAAGGCAAGGGTTTTGAGCCCTTCGATATGGTCGGTGTGCTCATGGGTGATGACAATGGCTTGGATCTCCTCTAATGAGACTCCAATCTCTTCAAGTCTTTTTTTCGTGGCACTCCCGCTAATCCCCGCATCGATCGAGAGCTAGGTTTCCGATCCCAAGAAGGTGCAGTTTCCTTTCGATCCCGATGCTAAAGGGCAATATCCATCATTCATGATCATCCTGTGGGTAGTAGATTTTGCGCGGTTTCGCTCCCTCTGAGGGTCCGATGATTCCGTTTTGTTCCAATTGATCCATGAGGCTAGCTGCACGAGCATATCCCAACTTCATTTTTCTTTGGATAAAAGTTGTCGATGCATTCCCAGTTTCTAAGATCAATTTTTTTGCCTCTTCGTACAGTGTATCTCCTGTCATCGGCACTGTGATCCCCACCCTCCGAATCGCCCACCTCTCGATAGAGATCGAACGAGGGAATAAGGTAATTTGTGGGTGATTGCTTACAGCAATAATGGATGACTTTATTGATGTCCTCATCTCGAATGAATGCCCCTTGCGCTCTCAAAAGTGTAGAGGTTCCTGGCGCTAGAAATAACATATCGCCATTGCCAAGGAGTGATTCAGCTCCATTATCATCGATGACAATCTGACTATTCACACGGCTAGAGACCTTAAAGGCAATACGACAGGGGAAATTGGCTTTGATCAATCCTGTAATAACCTCTCTAGATGGCCTTTGAGTGGCTAAAACCATGTGAATCCCCACAGCACGCGCCATTTGCGCAATCCGCGCAATCGGAGTCTCGATATCGCTCGAGGAGACCATCATCAAATCGGCGAGTTCGTCGATGATGACAACGATGTAAGACATTTTCTCTGGGATGTTGAGTTCTAAGGATTGTTCCAACGCCTCCTGGATCGTTCTCCCGTTGAAACCGCTAATATTTCTGATGCCAAGTTGCCGAAAAATTTCATACCGCCTCTCCATCTCTCTCACAAGCCATCCCAGGGCTGCGCAGGCCCCCCCGGGTTCGGTAATCACAGGTGCAAGCATGTGGGGCAGGTGGGTGTAGGCGGTCAACTCCACTTTTTTGGGATCGACCATGACCAGTTTGATCTCATCAGGTCTGGCATTCATCACAATCGACATCACGATGGTGTTGATGCAGACCGACTTCCCAGAGCCGGTCGCGCCAGCAATAATCAGGTGGGGCATTTTTGTCAGATCGGCCCAGATATCATCCCCATTGACCATTTTGCCGAGGAGTAGGGGGATTTGCGCCTTTTTATGAAGAGCCAGATAACTTTCTAAAAGATCGCGGAAACCCACCTCTTGGGGAGAGGGGTTAGGGACTTCGATTCCGACGGCTGCTTTCCCAGGAATAGGTGCGATAATGCGGATCGATTCGGCCTGCATATTTAAGGCAATATCGTTCTCAAGTGTTTTAATTTTTTGTACCTTAACCCCCACAGCAGGATGGACTTCAAAAGAGGTGATCGTAGGTCCGCAATGGATATCGCCGACTTTTGCTTCGATGCCGAAACTCAGCAGCGTCTCTTCTAAAATGAGAGCGTGCCGCTTTAAGTCATTTTTCAAGAAGGAGTGGTCGATTGCTGGCACTTGAGTCAACAACTGAGGAGGAGGAAGGAGATATTCACCGATTTTTGAAGGCTCGATAGAGGGTGGCGGTGGCAAGGATTTTATTTCCAGTATTTAATCCGTGTGATTTTTTTCAACGGATCCTCTCTGAATAAGGAATGTGACTCCTCATCTCCTCTGTCATGATGAGTGTCTTCAAATTGAATCGATCCCCCATAAGGAGGTTTGAAAAGGGGCTTTGTCGAAGTGACAGTTAAAGAGGGAGCGGTTTCTTTTACCCGTTTTTGCACCCCATTGCGAATGAACTCGATCACTTTCGCAATGGGAAAGTGGGTCAATAAGATTGTGCAGGTGCAGAGTAAAAATGAAAAAAGGAGAAAAGTAACAATCCCGCGAAGGAGGCGATGGAGGCTGATCGAAAAAATCTTTATAAATATGGTGAAGGGGGACGCCGCCAAGGTAATGGCGCAGGTTAGAGGGGTTGTAGGAGGTCCCTCTGGGATAATAGTCGCTGTAGACCCATTGTTTGATCGATGAGGCAAGAGAGGGGCAATGTTGAGCCACCATTGCCAGCAAAATCGCTAACGAAAAGAGAATCGCAAAACCATAGAGCAACTTGATTGGGAAGCTGAGAACCTTCTTTTGGACTAGATTGCGCCAACCAAACCATCCGCAAAACACCGGAAGTAGCCAGCTGGCCAGGCCGAAAAGATAGAGACCACACCATGCGATCACATGGCCTACAAGACCTAACCAATTCTTGCTCGCATTGCAATCACAGTAGCTGAGCTGGCTAAGCGCAAGGAGCATCGCACTGGCAAGCGAAATAACCCCTCGCCGTCGCTCAGAGCCCTGCTTAAGGCCACGCTCCAATTTTTTCCGCCTCTCTTTTTTTTTCCCTATCCACATGAGGCGTAATATAAATCACAAAAGGAGAAACGTCTATTTTTTTCTCTTGTCACATAAAATGTCGGCGGGAATTACTCCCTTTTGCTTGCGCTACTTTTACTTGTATTGAGAGAGAGAGAGAGAGAGAGTGACTTAAACTTGTTGATGCAATTGCATGCGATGGGGGGGAAGATGGGCGAACGACGGGATTCGAACCCGCGACATTTGGAACCACAATCCAACGCTCTAACCAGCTGAGCTACGTCCGCCAAGATTGCGCAAGCGATTTTCAGCAATCGACTATTAAAAGTCAAATCGCCGGCGCAACTTCACTAAAAGGCTGCGTTTAACGCTAATAAAAGCCCTTGCAAATCGAAATTGTAGTAGTTCGTGATCATATCGCCGTTGCTTAGACAAATTAATGCCCCTTGCTAATCCTCTGAAGTAGCTTGTGAATTCATAGCCCACTTCAAGTGCTGTGGTAAAGCAGTTGCAACAGAGTAAATATTTCAATCCAAGGGAGATATGAAATGAAGGAACCACTCTCCATTTCAACTCGTCGTGAACGAAAAAAACGAGAGGGAGAGCGAGCTTGCGATGCGGCGCTGTCGGGTCCAAGTTCAAAACCAATACGTAGGTTTTGATGTTTCAGTTTGTTTCGTTCCAAAAAAAGAGAACCTCGAAGGGATCCTGTTTTTTTAAAAAAAGAGTACTTGGTTTCCCCATAGAGAACGCATAGAGGTGGTAATCACCCGATAGGCCGATCTGCGGGCCCACACCCCAGCTTTGAAAATTGCGCTGGACACTTCCGGCGTCGGCGAACTCATCTGCATAAAATACATCTTCCCACAAGCGTAAATTGGCAACTTCAATGCCAGCCTCGGTATATAATTTTAAAGGGCAGCCAACCATTGAGGAACTGGTAGCCAAACGATAGCTGATATTGTTGGTAAAGCAGATCCAAATCGGATTGAGCGAACCCTATGTAGTCGTCAAACACATCAACGAGCTCGGGAGTACCCATCGTTGCAAACAAACTATCACCTGAGATTGTTCTAGTGTGGCTTTCACGGAACCGTGTGTAGTGGAATTGCACTTCGCGATCGCAACCTAAACCGCGTCCCGCACCTACCCTGAAGCCAGGATGAAATTTAAAATCATTACCGAATCGTTCCCCATCTATGAAAGCAGTATCATCAAATACCCCTTGCGCGACAAAAAAAGTATCATCCACACTCGGCAATAAATAGAGAAACTCCCCTTCTACAACCCATTCACAAGGTCCTGGATGGAGGAAAGCCAACAGTGGCGAGGATAAAAAACAACTCAATACGATTAAAGAGAACCATTTTCTAAACATAAGCACCTTTCAAGTAAAAAATTCCGGACGAAGGGCAAATTAAACTTTTGTTTGCTTTACGTAAAGGAAAATTTAGCCCCCCTCTGGCATTTGAATTACCCTTCTGTTATAATAGCACTCAATGGTACCGATAGAGACCTTTCTTAAAGACTACGTTATCCCTCATCCAAAATGTGTTGGAATAACAGGAGCGGCTACATTTGTTATCTCTGTCGCGCTATTCACCATCGCCGGACTAGGCTTTCAGGGCGCAATTCCCGGATTGAACACAATTGGTAGCAGTTTCTGCATTGCCGGAGGGGGGATTGGCATATCGATTTTTTCTGGGCACGTAACATGTTTATGGCGTATTAAAAAGGATAATAGAAATCCTCTGCTCTCTCCCGAAATTCTCTCTCTTCAAACAGAAGGATGCCAAGAGAGACCCCAGCTTTGCAACGCCAATTGGAA
>CAVPKN010000002.1:0-20407 GCA_963705695.1 uncultured Chlamydiales bacterium | reverse complement strand
CTTCGATCGCGTCCGCTCTTCCCGCTTTAGCTTCGCCAGCTTTCTCTATTTCCTGTTGTAAGCCCTGCTGCTTCTGCTCCAAAACCCCTTCCTGAGTAGTCAAATCGAAGATCCCCTTTTTTTTGGGGAGTTCCATCTTTCTCTTTTGCATTTTCTTTTCGACCGGGTAGCCGGAAAGGCTTTTTAGTCTCTTTTGAATCTTCATCTGGCCTTCCCTTTCCTGCTGGCGTGCTTGAAGGTTTTCTCCCTGATGGTGGAACGCTCATATACCTACCTATTCTTCCTTTTTCCTTCGTTTACCCTCGTGGAGGACTTGCCCAATTTCATCTTGTTCCTTCGCTTCCTGCTTGGCAAGCTCCTGCTGCATCTCTTTCATCCATGCTTCTTTATGCAGAGAAATTTTTTCTTCTTCAAGCCGTTTTTTCTTTTAACTCCACTCTGGCCTCTTCTAGACTTGCCTCTGCTTTTCGAACAGCTTCTTTTTCAATTCTGACCTTCTCCTCTTCTTTAAAGAGCTTCTCTTTGACAACCTTAAGATACGCCTTCATTTGGATCACCTCACGCTGTATGTTCCTTCATCAAGCGCTTTGCGCAGTTGCGCTAGTTTATCGTTGTGGTGATCACGGACCTTATTTCTCTCCGCTTCGACCTTTTTCAATTTTTCTTCTTCAACGAGTAGGGCCCTTTTTTTCTCTTCAACAACACGCTCTGCTTTTTCAACCCGATCTTTTTTGACAGCCAATACTTGTTCAAGAGGATTTTGATTTTCATGAACTCACTTATTTAAACAATGCGCGGAGCTGTTGTAGAGTCTCTTCAAATGAAGTTTTTTCTTCGATGGTCTGCTTAAGAAATCGATTGAGTCTATCGATGTGATCAATGGCATAGTCGGCATCACGATCCGATCCCCGTTTGTATTCCCCAATCCGGATCAACATCTCATTTTTCCGGTAATATCTAACACTTCCCTTGCTTTACTGATTAATTTTAAATGATCAGGCTTTGCTACTTCTGTGAGCAAGCGGCTGATGGACGCCAAAACATCTATGGCAGGGTAGTGATAAGCCTGGGCCAGAACATTGGAGAGGACGATGTGACCATCTAAAATCGATTTCGTCTCATCGGCGACGGGTTCATTCATGTCATCGCCGGCCACTAAAATGGTGTAAAAAGCCGTGATTGAGCCTGATTCGGAATTTCCTGACCGCTCTAGCAAGCGAGGAAGGGTGAGAAAATACCGAAGGTGTGTAACCGGCACGGGCAGGTGGTTCCCCTGCGGCTAATCCCACCTCACGCAGAGCACGCGCGAAGCGGGTTACCGAATCCATCATTAAAATAACGGTTTTCCCTTGATCGCGGAAATATTCGGCAATCGCCGTCCCGACATAAGCAGCATTGAGTCGCAGTTGTGAGGCTTGATCTGAGGTGGAGACAATAATGACGGAGCGAGCCAGCCCCTCCTCTCCCAAATCTTTTTCAATAAACTCTCTGACTTCTCGCCCCCGTTCACCGATAAGGGCGATGACATTGACATCGGCCGAGGCATAACGGGCAATCATACCCAATAGGGTCGATTTCCCTACACCGGCCCCAGCGAAGATACCCACACGCTGTCCTCGACCACACGTCAACAGACCGTCGATACACCTCACTCCTGTAGAGATGGGTTTGGTGATCCTTTCTCGCTTGAGAGGATCTGGGGGAGCGCGGAAAATCGGGTAGCTTTCGGTTAAATTGAGAGGACCTTTGCTCTCCTCATCGAGAGGCTCACCTAAACCGTTCAACACACGGCCAAGGAGTTCCGGCCCCACTTTAATGTGGAGCGCCATTCGAGTAGGGATTACCTCTGAAGATGGACTTACACCGGTCATCTCTCCCAGTGGAGAGAGATAGACTTGATCCTGCGTAAATCCAACGACTTCAGTAAGCAGAGGGGGAAGCCCGGCCCGTTTAACCAGGCACACCTCACCGATGCGCACTTGGGGCACAACGGCTTTAATGAGCATCCCGACAACTTCAGTAATCCGCCCCATGACAGTAGTCAGTTGCACCTCTTCTAACTGGCTCATCAGAGATTCAAAATCGGGAGGATTATCTGCCATGCTATCCAAGTTGGGTACTCATAATCGTTTTAATACCAGAAACAGAGGAGCCAACGATACTGGAAAAGAGTTCCCCACGCTGAGTGGCTCTTTGGACCGCGTATTGGAGCCGTAAATAGCTCGTAATATCGGGTTTTTCTGTCGTTTTTAAATATTCAAGTGCCCCCCCTAAGGCGCCCTGGGCTCCACCTAGCCAGTTGACAACACGGCTGAGTACATTCCCTCCCCCTTCGGTTTGCACCGGCTCATATTTCCCCTTTAGAATTTTCAGCAATTGCCTTCAGATCAGGGTTCATTTTCTGCGTCACCCGTTGCATCGCCTCGTAGTGATCAGAAGTGAAATTACTTTGACACCTCTGGTTTTTGCAGATTTTGTTGGATGGTACTGAGCTGCTGATTAAGATCGCTGATTTATTGAGAGCTCTTCAGGAACCATGGGTTGCTGCTGTCGAGCCGCATCACCCGCTACCTCCATAGGCGATGGACGCTCCGCAGAGGGCTGCGTCTGCTCCGCTTCTCCACCTTCAGGAGCCAGCTTGAAAGGGCGTTCCCCTGTCTCCTCTCCCGCCAGACTAGGTTTTTCAGGTCCATAACCAGGCGTGGGCTCTATACGCGATGTAGCAGGATTTGAAATTGGATTGTCTATCATAAAAACTCCTTACACCCTATGCCATCGGGTCCTCGTTCCGATTCTACTTTCTGCAAGAGTTTCCATTTCCCAATCGAGGAGCGATTGTGCAAGGGTTCTCGTGGTTGGGGCGTCACTTTTATCCAAGACTTCCTGTGCCAATTCCGCCCCTTTCTTCAGGGCCATCATTTTCTCCTCATTACTTCCGTCTTGCAAAACAGAAAGGATGTAGGAGAATGCCAAAAAGGCTTGAGCCCGCCAGTTGTTTTGTTCTACTTGCAGTATTTCATTAAAGCTTTTTTGCGCGTTGGAGATGTCCATTTTATGGAGAGCGATGAGTCCATAACCCATTTTCTTTGTCATATTTTGTGGATCGATAACGCCCACTGCATTGAATAACTTTTTTGCACTCTCCTCATCACCCTGCTTAATGGCGATGAGACCCGATTCCACAAGTAAAGAGAGATCGTCCCTAAATTCCTGAAGTGTTGGCATATTAAACTTCCTTTTAAGTTATAATTATTGACCTTTCGTAGCTCTTGCCATCGTAATCATTTCGTTATGTACAGCGCTTAAAGTGTTCGATACTGCTTCGATATATTGTGACATGATTTGCATGTGGAATTGCATGTTGAACATCACACCTAGGTTGACATTTCCACCCGTAGCCGCCTCAAGCTGAGAAAGATATGATTGAACAGATTGAACATACTTGCTCAATCCTTGCAGCATTTGAGCAAAATTGAATGATGCTGGGCCGCCTTCTGGCATTGATAGCTCCTTGTTTAATACATTTTTCGGTTGACGCGTTGGATGACTCTTTGAATAGCCAGATAGCCATGCAATAGAGTTTGAATCTGGTCGAAGCTTTTTTTATCTTCCCCTTGACGTAACATCCCTTTCAATTGATTGATCCTCTCCGTGACCTGCTCTTTTGTAGCACGCAGTTTTCCGGGATCTTTCAAATCCTGCTCTAAGTCGAATGAATAATCTAATTTCTTTTTTTCTTTTTTTCACTATCCATCCCGAACATATTACTCCTCCCCAGTTGTGTTGCATTTATTGTATTCTAATTTATATTTCAACCCTTCTTTCTCCAAAAATATGATATGGGGTTGGATGCCGGTGATTGTATAGCCATCGATGCAATCGCCACGGGTTAAAATCTTACCATTGATCACGACATTGATATTGATGTCGCCATGCTTGGAATAACCTGTTACCCGGTAACGCAGAGGCCCTTCGAGATATTTCTTATTCAAATCGATAACGCCTTGTTCAGGAGTCATTGCAACGACATAACTACGCACATTCCGCACACCGGGAATCCTTTTCAAATCATCTACCATCTTGTCAAATGCGTAAATCTGATGGGAATTAATATATCCTGTTAATTGCAAGTCGCCACTTGTCAAGGCAGGATTCACAGCACCATAACCTTGCTGTAGCAGCCGACTTGTGACCTCATCCGAGATCGATTCTTCCACGATCACATTATTGCGAAGGAGATTGAGATAATTGAAATTAAGATTTAGGTAATCAGTGAGATCAGCAGCCTGCTTTTCTGTTTGCAGATAGCCGTTGAT
This sequence comes from uncultured Chlamydiales bacterium, assembly GCA_963705695.1. Taxonomy (GTDB): domain Bacteria; phylum Chlamydiota; class Chlamydiia; order Chlamydiales; family JAAKFR01; genus CAVPKN01. Next base: position 16,091 of record CAVPKN010000002.1, on the reverse strand, counting down.
CACGAAAACGCCTGCCTCAGGAGAGTGCATCGTCACTCCTTTAAATTCAGCATGCTTGGAAAGAAGGATGTTCATCTCTTGCCAGACTGCTTCGTCGTTGACAACGTTGTCCTCTATCCCTTGGATATAGCCTAGGCTACCGAGTTGATACAGTAATTCGTTATGCTCCACCCCTGTTTTTACATGCCCCAATAGAAACAGCTTTCCATTCCCTCCATTAAAAGTGAACCGAACAGCGGGATATTTTTTTACAATCTGTTCAATTTCAGAAACATAGTCCTTGCTAACTTGTGTGATCTCCTGGGTTTTAAATAAGGAAACAAGACCGATCCCAAATAAAACGGCCAAACCCGCGATAATGAGAGCGAAGACTACAGTGCCTCCAGGTAAAAGCCGTCGTGGAGCTACCCTAGCAGCGACTAACTCCTCTTCTCTTTCCTCTTCAGGAGCGGCGATCTCCTCTTCCACCTCTTCGGAGGGAGCCTCAAAGAGAGGAGCGGCGATGGTTTCTGAAGGAGCTTCCCGATCGATCAACAAAAACGCAGAGGTTCCAAGTGAAACAACTGAATTAGCTGTCACGGTTTTCGTACCCGTAATTCTCTCTTTGTCCACAACGACACCGTTGCGCGATCCTAAATCTTGGATCGTAACGGCACCCTCTTTACTCACCACCAGGCGGGCATGTTCCCTCGAAACACTGAGATCGTTAAGTATGATATCGCAGAGGGCCGTATCGGTGCCCAATAAATAGCTTTTATCATAGTCTAACGCAAATTCTGCCCCTGTATTAGGTCCAGCGATCACTTTGATGAGAAATCGAGTCGTATGTTCTAAATCGACTTGGAGCTCTGGAATCTCCGATTCATCAAAAGTGTCGGGGTATATGCCAAGATCCCCTTTTTCAGCAACCCCCTCTTCCTCTTCCTCAAAAATCTCATCCACAGGAGCTTCTGAAGGCCTTTCTTCCCCATGCTCTAGAGGTGCTGCAAACTCCTCCTCCTTCCTCTCTTCAGGACGCCCCTCTGGACCTTTTTTCTCTGCACGTGTCGGTTCTTCATCGGGTTCATCTTCAAAAACATAAGTAAAGGGAGCCCCTTTTTGATAAAAGCGAAAAACGGTCCCTCCCACAGTCACTCGATCTTCTTCCTTAAGTTGAGTGGGTTGAGCAATCGGTAACCCATTGATTAAAACGGGATTTGAAGTGCTTAAATTTTCGATCACATAACCAGCGTCGGTTTTTCGAATCCGAAAATGTTGACGCGACGTTTTGGGATCTTCGATAACGATGGTACAAAGATCTGGATCTCTTCCGACAATCCATTCCTCGCCTCTTTCGAGAGATAGGATCAGTCCCTTCATGGCTCCCTCTTCGGCGATGAACTCAGCAAACATGTTTTTTCCTATTCTTCTGCTACGTGTTGTTCAATAAACTCTTTTGTCTCTTGGCGCCAAGCTTCGGCATAATTTGCAAACTCTTCCAGCCTCTCGCGAAAGGCCCGATATCCCTGTACATCTATAATAAAGTCAACCAGAACCACCTGTTTCCCCTCGGGATCTATTCCAAGCGCAGCGCGTCCAGTCTCTCTCCCCAGAAGATTGGCAATCATAGCTTTAAGGAGAAACTCTTCACTGTTATGGCTTGGCAATTGAGCTAATGAAGAGCTCATCGTAATGGAATCATCGGCGTTTTCTTTCACATTAATATCTAAATCGGGTTCCAGGCGAAGAGAATATGAGCCATCATCATTTGATTCAAGGGGTTGTTCGTATCCCATATCTGTGCTAAGTTGATCGATGAACTGCTGCAACGTCATGTCGGCAAATAATTGTGGCAAAATTGCACTTATTCTTATTTTTGTTGTTTTTAAAATATACGTCCATACGTTTATGAAATACTTTGCAACGATCTTAACGTTATCTTTATTAAGTTTAAAATTAAATGGAGCCCCAAGCTCTTTTTCCGAATCAACAATCGAACCCTGGGGAAGTGATCACGATTTGAGACGGCAAAAAATGGGGCAAACGACGAAAGAGTCCATAGGAGGAACACTCAGTATGGGACAAAAAAGCTGCCGTGCGATGATCCGCTTTTTTCAAAACTATATCTCTCCAATAGATGGCCCACGCAGCAGTTATTATCCCACAAGCTCACAGTATACCCTGGAAGCGATTCAAAAGCATGGAGTGCTCACAGGCATTGCCATGGGATGTGATCGTCTTATGCGTGAAAATGGGGATGTATGGGTGTACGAATTGACCGATCGTTACGGCATGCTCCGCAAAATCGATCCTGTAATACCAAATCCAAGTAATAACTTCATAAATTGAAGCCGTTTAATACGCCATCTTAGAAAGATCCTTTCTCGCTCAGGTGCAAAAACATGAGCTTCGAAACGATCTGTCAAATCTGTCGCATTACCCAGCCTCACTTGATGAAGTTATTACTTGGATTCGGTATAAGAACCTATCCCGATAAACAGCGCGAGATGAGATTTAAAAGATTGGCAGTGAGATTTGTAAAGCGAAGCGAAAACGGAAGGACAACTTTCCTCAATAAAGCCGCCGGTGGCGGGTTTTTGATGGGTTGTCCGAGAGTTGACGAGGTCAACCGAGGCGGATGGCAATATTGGAAATTATATAGCCGACGAGAGTTTTTACACAGATCACGTCAAGATTTTAAAGATCAGCCGCGGTGATTATCGGGATAGGTTCAAGATAAAAAAAATGGCGTACGTTAAAGTACGCCATCTATTTTCCACATTTGATGTGAATTAAATTAGTGGCCCTTAATCTCTCCCACTGTGTCCAGCTCTTTCACATCGCGCAGATAAAACGCCTCCCAGCGGATTGCATTGACAGAGGCGTGTTTTAAATCTCTCCCTGCAATTTGATGGTTTAAATGCATCGCATCATCATAGGAAAGGCCTTTATATCCCATAAGATAGGAAGCTGCAGCCTCTCCAGTGCGATCTTTACCTGCGTTACAATGGATATAGATAACGAGATCGTGCTCATGTTCACTTTCCATTAAATCATGGATCCGGTTCATCAATTTCTTGATTCCATCCACATCATGATGATGGAGCACAAACTCCCGCACTTTTTTCTCAATTTTTAGGGGATCTATCAACGCCCCATAAAGGGAATGCACCTCACAACTCCCTTTGTCAGTATGGTCAGAAAACCAAACTTTTTCGATTTCAATTTCCTTGTGTTCCGCAATTGGATTCATTAATGAGATCGAGTGAAGTTGCACATTCTGAGAGAGTTTTTGCCCCTCACGAGCCAGCATCTTTTCGATATCTGTCATTAAATCCTCATAACAAAATTGACCATTTAATTCAGGCAAATGGCCTCGGATGAGAAAATTATTTTTCTTAGTATCCAGTAGATAAAGGACGCGATCTTTGAGCGCGACCTCATCAGGATCATCAAAAAATTCACGAATAGCTTCTTTAGATTCAATGTGGTAATTGGAAGAATCCTCTGCATTCAGAGATAGAAAACAAAAGATAGCCAACAGACTCAGCAAAGCAACTTTAGGTAAAGTCATTTTTCGCATATTTCCTCCTTTTGACAGGCCTTGGAAAAGAACCTGTTTAGCAAGGATAAAAAACCCCTTCTTTAACCGCATTAAAAAATTTACGCCCCAAACCCTGTCCAGGGCACAGACCATTAAAAAAAGATCTTAGAGAAGCGTTTTTTAATTGACTAAGATCAAGGTGTTTTCGTTGGCGCGAACGTTTGCGTGACCGTGCCCGATTGCTACCTTGAATTCGGGCTCGGGCTCGTTCACGAAAGAAAATTCGTTTTTGACTGGTCACAACGTCGAAGATCGCAAAAAGATAGGCTTATACAAAGGGATCTTACGCTAAACTGGCGTTTTATTTAGAATTTAATTATACTTAATGTCTTATGTTTAAAATGGCCATTGTGGGGCGTCCTAATGTTGGGAAATCAGCCCTTTTTAATAGAATTTGTAAAAAGCGGATCGCTATCGTCGATGAGGCTGAGGGAGTCACACGGGATCGCCTCTATGCTGAAGCTGAGGGGTTTGATTTTTCTTTTGAAGTGATCGATACAGGTGGTATCGATCCTCAATCATCCGATCGCTTCCAAGACGAAATCCGCCGGCAGGCGGAGATTGCCATTCAAGAAGCTGATACGATTGTCATGGTCGTCGATGCTCACACCGGCATTACCCGCCTCGACCAGGATTTGGCTCGCCTACTGTTGAAATTAGAAAAGCCGCTCACTCTGGCCATTAACAAGATCGATGACCATAGCCAAAAGCATCTCATCCATGATTTCTACGGCCTGGGAATTGGAAATATGGTTGCCGTCTCAGCAGCTCACGGTTTTCAGATCGCTGAGTTGATCGAGAGGTCGTGGGAAAATTTTCTGCCTCGAAACAACAGAAATGCCTCTCAAGAAACACGATCAGGGACAAAAATTGCCATTGTGGGAAGGCCCAATGTGGGTAAATCAACACTGATCAATGCGTTTCTCGAAGACAATCGGTGTGTTGTAAGCGAAGTGCCTGGCACAACTCGAGATAGCGTAGACATTCCCTTTACCTATCAAGGGCGCTCTTACATCTTAATCGATACCGCAGGGATACGTCGAAAAAAAGCTGAGGGGGATGTCGTCGAAAAATTTGCTGCGATCAGAACAGAAAAATCGATTGAACGAGCGGATCTTGTGCTCTTATTACTCGATGCTCAAGAGGGGCTTACTGTTCAAGAAAAACGGATCGCCAACCAGATTGAAGAGGCGGGAAAGCCTTGCGTCGTTGCCCTCAATAAATGGGATCTCGTTAAGGGATTCCGAATGGAACACCTCACCCGTGCACTGCAAGAAGACTCTCCCTTTTTGGCCCACTGTCCCCTCCTCTTTATTTCGGCAAAAGAGGGACGCAATTTAGACAAACTCATCGTTGCCTTGGATCATGTGGCAATGGCTTCGCAAACGCGGATCACGACCCATCAACTCAATAAATTCATTGAGCGCGCCCTTCAACTCAATCACCCCCCCATGATTACTGGCAAAAGGCTCCGGATTTATTATATGACCCAAGTCGACATCTCCCCTCCCCGCTTTGTTCTCTTCGTTAATAAACCCAAATTAATGCACGACTCCTATAAAAAATACCTTTTAAACTCCTTCCGCAAAATCTTCCCCTTCTCTGGCACGCCCCTGATCTTTCACCTCCGTGGCAAACAGGAGCACTTTTTTTCCCCCAATATCGACGATTCCGCCGATTAATCCATTGTGATTATCGGGATAGGTTCTATTCTTTTTCTTTCTTCATTAAAGTACATGCACATTTTTGTATTGGCAATAATTCAACATAATATGTCCCGGAGAAAAGCTTTTCTGCGTCTTCATTGCAACTCTTAGAATGATCCCTGCCCGTTGCCCCTTCCATACAGATTATGCAAGTTTTTGGATGTGAGAGGCAAACATTACATGTAAACATCGAACAGCCACTCGTAAGTTCTATTGACAAACTACAAGTTTTGCAACAACCGGTAAGGTGTCCTTCTGCTCTATACATATTAAGTATATGAAACAGGCCCTCGAACGATTCTTCATCTGAATAGAACTTTGGGTTCATTTTTTTACACTGAGAACAGAATAGGGTACTCTTTTTTTCATCATCGATCAGATGGGTCACTTCAACACATCCCTCTAAAATGTAATTAATAACATTGCGATTAAACTCTGAGAGGGGTAACCCAGCCTCAATAAGAGAATTATTTAACGCCGTTTCCCGATTCATTAAATCTCTCAGTCGATCAACAGTAAAATCGACCTGATGCAGATCCTGAGAAGCAGCAAAAGAATATTCTAAATGAAGATTGTGAAGTTGAGGAGTCTCCGCTCTTAAAATGCTATTGATACATGGCAAACAGAGTCCCACATCGACTCCAAAACGGTGAGCTCCCACCTGAACAACAACCTCAGAGGGTGTGTGCATTTTCCCCTCAGAGGTGCAACAATAGTTGCATAAGCCATTTTGTATGACACCCAATTGATAATCTAAGGAGGGGTTCCACTGAGCAGCCACCGTTTCATGAGTGACGTTAAAAACACGCTTCCCATTCAAGGTTACATTGTTCTGTAAAGAATCTGGGATAAACCGATTCCGATAAACCTCCGAATCCCGAGATAAATAAGATTTATAATTGGTGTTAACTGCCATAATTACTCCTAAATTTTAGTTAATTAATAATAAACTTGCGAAATTATAGCAGCCGGAGAATATTAGAGCATTGTTTTTAATTTCTTTAAACTGGCATTCATAAAGGACAGGCTTTTTTTTAATGATTAGACCTCTTGGGTAATTAAATGATGATCAGAAAATGAGCAGTTTTTGTTCCTGCCTATGAACCTATCCCGATAATCACCGCGGCTGATCTTTAAAATCTTGACGTGATCTTTGTAAAAACTCTCGTCGGCTATATAATTTCCAATATTGCCATCCGCCTCGGTTGACCTCGTCAACTCTCGGACAACCCATCAAAAACCCGCCACCGGCGGCTTTATTGAGGAAAGTTGTCCTCCCGTTTTCACTTCGCTTTACAAATCTCACTGCCAATCTTTTAAATCTCATCTCGCGCTGTTTATCGGGATAGGTTCATTATTTTTCTTCAGAGAAGGTGAGGAGGTCGATGCAGCTCGGCGCGGGTGAATTTTTTGATGATCGCTTGATCGTCTGGCATGACGATCTCCTCGAGAAGCTCCCCCTTCCGTGTGATCATGCGATCGATTTTTTCTTCGATCGTATTTTTGGTAATCAATTTATAAACTTGAACGCCCCACTTTTGCCCCAAGCGGTGGACCCGGTCAATGGCTTGGTTTTCACGGGCTGCGTTCCACCATCGATCGTACAAAATCACTACGCTGGCTGCTGTTAAATCGATCCCAGACCGGCGGCTTGCAAAGAGCCGATGAAAACAAGGCACTCGCTCTCTTCTTGAAACCGTTTCAATTCTTCCCGTTGATTGATCGTATCTCCCCGAATTTGAGCATATCCCCTAAACCTTTTTCTTCGAGATAATTTTCGAAGATATCAAGCATGTAGAGGTATTGGGAAAAGATAACGACCTTTTGATCGCTTTCCCGTGCTTCTTCCAAGAGTTCGACACAAAGGTCCCACTTCCCAGATTGGTGATTTTTAAAATTCTTTGGGTCCTTGTGAACAAGAGCGGGATGATCGCAGATCTGTTTAAGGCGCGAGAGGAGGGAGAAAATATGAACAGAATTTACAGCGGCCGATTCATTTTTCAAATCCGCCATGACACTTGCTTGTGACTGCGCCAAAGTCTGTCGGTAAAGCGTTACTTGCTCCTCAGAGAGATCGCAATAAAATTTATCTTCACTCTTTTCCGGCAATTCAGTGAGAACCTCTTTTTTACGACGGCGCAAAACAAAGGGTCTGATCAGTTGTGTCAGTAGAATTTTTTTCTCTACATCCTATTCCTTTCAATCGGAAATACGAATGCTTCTCGATAACGGCTTTCTGAGGGCATATAACCTGGCAAAACAATGTCAAAAAGAGCTTTAAGCTCGCGGAGACTATTTTCGATCCGGCGTTCCAGTGACGCCGTAGTTCACCTCGGCATTCATTTTTTTCAGGGCATCATGGATTCGGCTGTTGGGATTTTTAGCCACTTGCACTTCATCATAAATGGCGATCTCAAACGGGAGTTCCTCGAACGCTTTTTGTTCCATACGCAAAATACCGTAGGAGGTGGCTGTTAAAATAATCCCTTTTTCAGGAAGGTTGTGCAGCGATTGTTTCACACCATGGAACAGATGAACCTTTAAATCGGGCAAGAAAGATTCTAATTTATCTTGCCAATGGTAAATAACCGATGTCGGAAGAGACGACCAAAAAGAGCTTACTACCACTCTCTTGATTGCATGCAGCGGCGATAAGCGCCATCGCTTGGTGCGTCTTACCTAGGCCCATATCGTCACATAATAAACCTGAAAGTCCATTCCGATAGAGAAACCAAAGCCACTGTAAACCAGTCTGTTGATACGTTCGTAATTCACTTTTCAAGCCGCTTAATATCGGAATTTCATGAGAGCTCAATTCACGCAGCTCACTCAATACATCTTGGGTAGGAAGAGATACCCCCGCAGTGGCAGAGGTGAAAAAACCCTGCAGCGCATCTAAGCTAATAAATTCCATCGTTGATAATTCGAGAATCTGATCTTCGATTGAAAAACTCCCCTTTTGATGCCGGAGCCCATTTGAAAACTCTCGTGATGAAGATCGATCAGTCCCGCTTCGGTAAAACTGTATCGCCGTTTGACGGCTTATGCATCCAATAATTCTGTAACGGCGATCTTACCTGATTCAGTTTGGTAAAATAGTTGCACCGCTAGCTTGCCATGACTAGAACGGTTCACACCTTCCAATACCAACTCGATTTTATAGAGGAGGGAGAAGTGCCCGATCGATCTGTTTGATCTGATTTTTTAGGGTGGCAAATTCCTCTTCGAAAAACTGAGCAAGGTGGGAGTGAGAAATAATCCGTGGGGAAGTGTATGCATCGCGGAGGCGCATTTCTAATGGCAGTTCATAAAAGCCTTCCTCCATGATATAAACAAAATCTCCAAAGAGTACGAGTTTCGACCTCTCGATTTCTGGAATAGTTGTTTCAATCGGCTTGATCGCAATCGATGTCTTGGAATGGAGTTTCACCTCCAAACCCCGCGAGAGCAGGGGAAGACGATGTGTAAAAAAGGAGGGAATCTGTTCCAACTCCTCTTTACGTGTCTTGATAAAAGAGGAAACCTCACTCTCTGCAATCTTCAGTCCTGGGGGATGACTCCACCCAAAGATGTGCGTATCGTTTTGAAAAAAAACCCTGTCCGCGATAATAAATCCAATCACCAAAATCTTTAGCACCAGGCAAATGGGTCTCTATCTTACTGTAAAAACAGAGAGTGCGATTAGGCAAGACGGTGTAAGTTAAATGAGATTCCACACTGGCTAAGTGGGTTTGAAATTCCTCTTGGCTGTTGAGCCAGATGCGATGGGTATTCACGAAATGGGAAACTTGATCGGGATTTAAGACGGCTACTACTTGATCGAAAAGCGGCTTTTCAATGCGATAAAACCCCCTACCGGCTAAGTAGACCCATTTTCCCATGAGTAGTGCACAATCGGTTCCATTCAGATCCCCTTTCTCGAAAAAAGGTAGGCCGTGAAATGCCAATTCCATTTTTCATCAAAAAACATTGAATACGAGAGAGAAATCCTCTGTTCATGGACAGGGATGAAGGGTGCGAATCTGGCTGACATATCTTTCCCAAAAGGAACGGCTTCCTCGCCGGAAAGGTGGGAGCGGTGGAGCATAGGCTCTCCCAGTACAGGGTAAAAACCGACCGACGAGAGATAAATCCATTCTCCTGCAATTTGCTTGATTTGGCGGGGTGCTTCCAGCTTAAGCGCTGCATGCTCGAGATAAAATGTTTCTTCGCGAACATCAAAAATGACGGAAGTAATTTTTTCTTCAGAGGAGGGTAGCAGTTTGAGATTGCTTTTCACTGAGTTGATAAAGGGAATAAGGAGCGGGAGATCTTTGCTTTTGATTTCAACCAAAACATTTAAAAAGGGAAATTGGATCCGAATACACGTAGGGAAACCTTCCTTATCCTCTTCAAAAAGCACTTCCCCTGCTGACCATGTTCCATCATCCAGTTTGCCAAATCGGACCATACACTGAGCTCATAGCGCAACGCGCGGCTAGGCCTCCCCTCACGCCAGCGGATAATTTCTTCAATAGGGAAATCGGAAAATTTAATCGAATTTTCAGGGTATCTCGGGAGCGATTTTCTAACAACTTCTGAACGGTACGTGTGGCTTGCTCTGTCGTTGCTTTCAATTAAAAAGAATTTCATTTTGATAGCAAAAATGTCCCTCTCCAATTTTCTGTAAAAACCTTTCCTCATAGCCGCTATGATCGGCACACAAGCGGCAAAGATGGTGCCATAAGGATTTTTCAAAAAGGAGATGAAGGGGTTCACCATTTTGGGAAACAATGCGGAGGTAAGCCGCAGCAAGGTGGTAGCATTTGTTCATGTCGGGTTGACAAGAGCAAAAAGCGTCCTTAAGCCTCCCACGCTCATCAAATTGTAGAAAAGGCCAGTAATTTATATCGGCTTGGGATCATAGACATCGACTTGAAAGGTTCCTCCAGAAAAAAGAACCTCTCGGGACATAGCCCATTTTGAGTGCATGCTCCGCGAGGTCTCGAAAATTCTCCACCCAGCTCTCAATCATTTCCCCATTATATCACGTTAATGTGTTAGATCAAATGAGGAAATAAGCCAGTACCGTCAGCGCCAGGGTTGGATAGAATATCCTTTTAACCGGTTTCAAATCATATAGCTTATATAGGATGTTCAAAAGGGTTAATACAATAAGTGCTGGGTAGCAGATCTGTAAAATCGGGACCAAGAAGGCGCTAATCCCATTAAAATGAAGGGTTGAGATTAAAAAAGAAACAAAGAGTGTTGCCGGATCGCTAACGAGTAAGAAATTTTTTCTTTAAACAAGGTCTTATGAATAAATTCAGCAATAACGGCTGTAAGGGCGATTTCCGTTGTGAAACAGGCAAAGCAAACAGCAACACTTGCCACTAAACCAGCCTGAGCGCCCAATAGACGGTATGTTAATGTGCCGAGAAGATGGTCTGAGGGAATTCCTACCAATTCATTACTATATCCCGCTGCTAAGAAGGAGAAGCAGATATAGACAGAAGAGAGAAGAGCGGCTGCGATTAAAGCCCCCAACATAGCAAAGGAGAGGAGCTGTTTTTTTTCACCAACATGATTTTTCTGAAGGCAAATGAGGACAACCGAGGAGAAGAAAAATGCAGCTAATAGGTCCATAGTGTTGTAGCCATCGAGAAGTCCGCGTAAGAAAATTTGAGAGCAGGAATGGTTTGAAGGATCTGCCTCGGGCATGATCCATAAACCCCTTCCCACGATAAGCGCCAAGGAGAGAAGAAGTACGGGAGTTAAAACATAGCCTAATAAAGAGAGAATACGCCTGGGTCGGTACGTAAATAAAAAAATTAAAATCGCTATTGCAGCGCTAAATACAGGGAGGGGCATCCATTGAAATGCCTGAAAATTAAAAGACTCTAATGTCGCATGTGAAATGGTGATGCAACGGGGGATCCCACCAAAGGGACCGATTAACCCCAAAATAGCCAAAACGACTAAAAACCCGGGAATTTTTCCAATCCTTTGAAAAAAATTAAAATAATTACCCTCATACAACATCAATCCGATTAGCCCTATAAGGGGAACCAATACGGCAGTGATGATCAATCCCAAAATTCCGTAAATTGTTTTATCTTGAGTAAATTGCCCTAGAGCAAGGGGGAAAACGATATTGCCCGCCCCAAAAAACATGGCGAACATGGCGAGTCCTGTAGACCAGGTGGCCGAACGACTCCGGCTGCTAGCAACTGCTGTAACCATTTTTTCTCCTTATTATTTATTGTTTTAAATGAAATTGAATGAAGTATAAATAATGATATCCCCCTAGGGGATAATGGGCGATAAAATGGTGCGCAGCAGCAATGATGACTTCATGCAAACAGTTTAGCCTTTCTTTCCCAAAAAAAGCAATTGCTACTTTGTAAGGAGCCATTCCCGTTGTATTACGCACAAATTATCGTTCTATCGCTTCTATCGTTATGGGGTTGATTGTGCACACACAAAGCAACGATTGAACGATATGAACGATAAAAATTTTTAATATGTCCAAGTAGCAAGCGGTCGCGTTCACGAGAAATGCTGTAAATCTTAATGCTTTTGCAGAGCGAGGCAAATGGGGCAATTGGAGAGCACATGTCCTCGAGCGGGACAAAAAGCTCTAGCGTAGTGGATGATTTGCAGATGCAGGTCGATCCAGTTTTCAATGGGGAAGAGAGTTTTGAGATCCTTTTCTACGGCGACCACAGTATGTCCGCCAGATAGCTGCCACCGACGGGCGCACCGAAATATATGTGTATCAACTGGAAAAGCGGGAATGTGGAAGGCTTGTGCCATGATCACAGAGGCAGTTTTGTGTCCCACCCCAGGCAGTTTTTCGAGCTCTTCAAAGGTGTGAGGGACTTCGCCATTGTGCTTTTCGAGCAAAAGTTGAGAGAGTTCCCAAATCGCCTTTGCCTTTTGTGGGGAGAGTCCACACGGTTTGATAAAATGACGGATCTCATCGATAGTGAGTGTGATCATTTGAGCCGGAGTCGAGGCCCTTTTGAAGAGAAGAGGCGTTACTCTGTTGACCATTGCGTCTTGTGGAACGTGCAGATAACACTACAGCGATGAGAAGGGTGTAGGAATTTTCATGATGTAAGGGAATCGTAGGATGGGGGAAATATTCATTGAGTATGTTTTGGACCCATTCCGCTCGTTCTTTCTTTTTCATTTGCCGATACAAAATTGTGAAAATATAGAGGAGAGAATCGCTTCGGAAATATTGTTTCCGATAATGCGACCAAGAGCTGTCAGGCAAGCACGCAAATCTACAATGAGAAACTCGGGGGAGACATTTTCACACAATCCTTTAATGGTGCTCTGCAGAGCGGCTATTGCCTCCAGAAGAGATTCTTTGTGACGGAGACTTGTCACCAGTAATTCCCCCCGAGGTGGCACTCCATTTTGCCAGATCGATCGCTCAATCACTTTTTTTAGCTCTTCCAAACCGGTTCCCTCTTTCGCTGAAATAGAAAGGGTATGCGGAAATGGAGTTTGACAGAGAGAATAATGGGGATGATCGGCCTTATTGCAAAGGGCAATGGTCTTCTCTTGAGGAAGGAGAGGAAACAACTCCCCCTCCCTCATCTCCTCTGTCCCATCGAGCACCAAAAGGATCAAATCGGCGGTTTTGATTGCCTCTTTTGTGCGACGTATCCCCTCACGCTCAATAGACTCTTCCGTCTCCCGAATCCCGGCGGTATCTGTGAGCGTAAAATGGAGCCCTCCAATGGTGAGTTCCTCGTGGAGCAAATCCCGTGTCGTTCCAGCGATAGGAGTGACGATCGCCCTATCCTGATTGAGGAGAGCATTCATTAAAGAAGACTTGCCCGCATTGGGGGAGCCTACGATACATAGCGAGATTCCCTCTGTGCATCTCCTCCCCTCTTCAAATGTATTCACCAAATGCGTCATTTCGTTAAGGATATTCTTTAATCCCTCTTCGATCTCTTCCTGTGTTGTAAATTCTAATCCCTCTTCAGGAAAGTCGACCCACGCTTCGCAAATAGCAGCCCAGTGGATCAAGGCTCTCTGAAAACTTTCTATTTTTTTTGAAAGTGCTCCCTCCAACTGCTTGCCAGCGACTGCAAAGGCTTGCTCATTCTTGGCCCCGATGAGTTGCTGCACAGCCTCTGCCTGAGCGAGGTCGATTTTGCCATTCATGAAGGCCTTAAATGTGAACTCCCCTGGCATAGCGGCCCTGGCTCCAGCAGCGAGGGTGGCCTCTAAAACTTTTTTTGAAGCGATCATGCCACCATGGCATTGGAGCTCAATCGTATCCTCTCCAGTATATGATTTAGGAGCGCGCATGACTAAAAGAAGGGCGTCATCTAGGCGATTGCCAGCGCTATCAGAAACACTTCCATAGTGCACCGTATGGGTCAGATAGGAGGAGGGATCCCCGGAAAAAAGGCGACTGGCTACTTCAATGGCTCGGTGACCTGAAATACGAATAATGCTAATTCCCCCTTCACCTGGAGGGGTAGAAATAGCTGCAATTGTTTCGCCCGGTTGATAATGGCGATGTATAAATTCCATATTTATGGTAAATTGTAGTTATCTATTTTAATCGAAAATATGCAATATACTCTACTCACTTTTTTAAGCTTATCTTTAATGTGTTCCCATCTGCTGGCGACCCCACAGGAGGAGATCGCCACCTTGGAACAGCTGGTGGAGATGTCAAAAAAAAATCTCGAAAACCAGCAGCTCATTTTAAAATCGGTACGGAACTATGCGAGCGCTCGGGAAAATTACCTGGCTGACCCTGATAATGGCAAACTAGCTACAGCTCTCGTTAAAAGAGCGGTCGCTCTCAGCCAACTTCTAGAAAAGGAGCATCTCAGTCATTTATTTGCCCCTGATTTTTTGAGTGAACTCTCATTTTACAATCAAGTAGGGAAACAATACCTTGGTCGGATCAAGTAAAATCTTTTACATCGATAGAAAGGATGGGGAAAAAAAAGAGGAGAAAATCTATTGCGCAAAAACGCTCGATTTTCTCTACACCACTCCTCTAGGCCGATTATGTAATTTTTTTCTCTGTCGCATCCCCTTCTTTTCCCATTTTTTAGGAGCATGGCATCGGCGCCCGAGATCGAAGAAGATGATTCTCCCCTTTATTTCAGATTATCACGTTGATTCTGCTGAATTTGCAAATTCAATAGAGGAATTCCCTTCCTTCGATGCCTTTTTTACAAGGAAACTCAAGAGAGATGCTCGCCCCCTTGCTCCAGGAGTTATCATGCCAGCCGATGGACGGTATCTTGTGTATCAAAACATTACCACCTGTGATGGTTTTGCGATCAAAGGGGAAAAATTTACCCTCGGTAAACTTCTTAATAATCCCTCTCTGGCTAAAAATTATGAAAACGGAAGTATGGTCCTTGTAAGACTTTGCCCCAGTGACTACCACCGCTTCCACTTTCCCATCCCTTGTGTCCCGAGTCAACCTCTGTTGATCAATGGACCCCTCTACTCTGTCAACCCCATAGCTTTGTATATGAATATCGAGATCCTAGCCGAGAATAAAAGGATGATCACGCAACTCAGCACAGAGAAATATGGCACCGTTCTTTTTATTGAAGTGGGCGCAACTAGCGTAGGCTCGATCCATCAGACGTTTGTGCCCAATTGCCCTGTCGATAAAGGGGAGGAAAAGGGATTTTTTTCATTTGGCGGATCTTCGATCATTCTTCTCTTTGAAAAAGATACAATCCGCTTCGCCGACGATCTTTTGCGTAATTCGTCGCAACAAATTGAGACCCTCTCACTATTTGGGCATCCCTTAGAGACTGCCTTAACACCTGCTTTCAGAAGAGATCTCTGATATTTTCTTACAGATATTACAGTACCGAGAGAGGGCAATATCGAGACGATGATATGACCGAAGGAGATGATGTTAAAGATGCCGAAAAGATTGGCTACATCTTCGAAATGAGGTTTTGCGACACTCTCTAGAAGCTGTTTTATAACCACATTGTGCCCTGATTTTTTTCAAAAAACCAAGCGAGAGGGCATTTTAGACTATCTTTTAATCAAACATTTTTGATATTAAATAAGGAAAGAGTTTCACCCGTTTCAACGCTGTGTTTATTGCCATTCTAGCTGTCGTTGCTGCATTCATTATCGTGATTACATTACGCGATTGGGCACGCCATCCTCGCTTCTCCTCAAAATCGATTCAAAAAAGCCTGAAGACAATCTCGCAGTTGATTCTCTTGCAAGAATGGGAAAGGGCAGAGAAAGAGTTAAATGCGTTAAAATATAGGGGCAAAGGGGGAAAGGAGGGTGCCCTTTTTGAA
Organism: uncultured Chlamydiales bacterium; assembly: GCA_963705695.1. Lineage (GTDB taxonomy): Bacteria > Chlamydiota > Chlamydiia > Chlamydiales > JAAKFR01 > CAVPKN01. The sequence goes on along the minus strand of CAVPKN010000002.1, from coordinate 495 downwards.
ATTCAAATCCTACAGGGAGTAGGTCGTATTATTGACGCATTAGATCGTGTTAAAAAAGGAGCCTTCTTTATCCCGATGATTTGTTATTCCGACTTGAGGAGGGGAAAATTCTTCTGCAGCTCAAACGACCCAAAGAAGCCTTAAAGTCGCTACAACCCTGTGCGCCTATTTTACATACCGAGTCAGATCTCTATCTTCTCGCTTTAGTTCACATGGAATGTGGCGATGCTCAGCTCTGTCTCGATACCCTTAGGCCTTTGCTTGAGACCACTCAAAATGGGCCATGTGTGGCTCTAGCAGCAGACGCTTTTTATGAAATCAAAGAATTCCAAAAAGCGATTACATACTATGTGCTGGCGATGAACTTGGGGCATAAATCCCATCATGTCATCGTTCAACTAGCCCACGCTTATCGCCGTTTGGGTAATCTCTCAGAAGCGGAAAAAATATTTAGAACGCTCCTTGATCAAGATCGGGGTGACCCGGCAGCCATAT
>CAVPKN010000001.1:0-9366 GCA_963705695.1 uncultured Chlamydiales bacterium | reverse complement strand
CGCTGACCTCCGTGCCGGTCCCGATGTCCCAGGTGCCGGGGCGGGGGTCGGCCGCGGCCGCGGAGGAAACCGCGGACCACGTCGCGGACGTGGACGTAGTCACGGGTCTGGGTTCCGTCGCCGTAGACCGTGGGCGGCGTCCCGGTCAGCACGGCCCGGCAGAAGATCGGGATCACGCCCGCCTCGCCGCCGGGATCCTGCCGGGGGCCGTACACGTTGGCGAGCCGCATGATCGAGTGCCTGGTGTGGTGCAGCCGGTTGTACAAGTTCATTATAGGTGAAGAGGTAGCCCAGTATCAGGGAGCTTATAAAGTCACTAAAGGGCTACTCGATAAGTGGGGACCCATGCGGGTTGTCGATACCCCAATCTCTGAACTCGGCTTTGCAGGATTGGGAATTGGAGCTGCTTTAACAGGTCTTAGACCCGTAGTTGAGTTCATGAGCTGGAATTTCTCTTTTGTAGGGTGCGATCAGATCATCTCCAATGCGGCCAAAATGTATTATATGTCTGGAGGAAGATTTACCGTTCCCATTGTGTTTAGAGGACCCAATGGCGCAGCTGCTCAAGTTTCAAGCCAACACTCCCATTGTGTCGAAGCTTTCTACAGCAATCTTCCCGGCCTCATTGTGATTGCCATCAGCAATCCCTACGATGCCAAAGGGCTTCTCAAATCAGCTATCCGCAATAATAATCCTGTGCTCTTCCTCGAAAACGAGCTCGATTATGGGATGAAAATGGAGATTCCTGTTGAGGAATATCTGATCCCAATTGGAAAGGCGAATGTCGTGAGAGAGGGAAGCGATCTAACCCTAATTACACATGGCCGGATGGTTAATCTCTGCAAAGAGGCTGCCTCAGAAATGGCCAAAGAGGGCATTTCGATTGAACTCATCGATCTACGTACCATTAAACCGCTCGACACCCCTTGCTTAATTAAATCCGTCAAAAAAACCCACCGGTGTCTCGTTGTGGAAGAGGGACACTATTTTGCTGGTATTGCTGCTGAGATCGGCTACGAACTGATGGAATTTTGTTTTACCGATCTCGATGCCCCAATCGGCCGCCTCTGCCAAAGGGAAAACCCGATGCCCTATTCAAAACCTCTTGAAGCGGAGACGCTACCCAATCTGACACGCCTCTATGCAGCGATCAAAAAAATAATGGAATGATGTTATGCCTTTTACATTCACGATGCCCAAACTCTCCCCAACCATGGAAGAGGGAACCATTGTTAAATGGCACAAGAAAGAGGGAGATTTTGTTGCATCGGGTGACCTTTTATTAGAAGTAGCGACCGATAAAGCGACTGTAGAACACCAAGCTTTAGATGAAGGGTGGCTGAGAAAAATTGTCGTACCTGAGGGAGGGGGCGCCTCGATCAATCAAGTGATTGCTATCTTGTCTGAAAGCAAGGAGGAAAATATTGAAAATTTCCTCAAAGAAACCCTCGAAAAACCAAAAAAAACAGAAGAAGCCAAAGAACCTCCACAAGCGTTTCCACAAGCATTTCAAGTTGAGAAAGAGATACCACCTTCGCAAAAACCAGTGCAAAAACCGACACAGGAGTGGACACAGCCTGCATTTCTCCCTGAACAACCCCTCCCCTTTCCACCCTCTCCTTTAAAATCGGAGGAGGAGAGGATCAAAGCCTCTCCCCTCGCCAAACGATTGGCAAAAGAGAAAGGTCTCGACCTCTCTACGGTCGCGGGAAGTGGTCCCGGAGGGCGGATCAGTAGCAAGGATCTTTCTCAGGCACAGCCTGCCGGACTCGTCACCTTTGGAAGAAGGGAGAGCCCACAAATTCCTTCAGGATCATATGAGGAACTCCCCCTGACTCCGATGCGGAAAATCATTGCACGGCGATTGCAAGAATCAAAGAGCTTTATCCCCCATTTTTATCTCAAGCAAGTGATCGATGCAGGACCCTTAGTCGCTCTGCGGGAGCAGCTCAAAACATTTAGCCTCAATGTCACATTCAATGATCTTTTAATCCGCGGCTGTGCACTCTGCTTAAGAGAGCACCCCGAAGTGAACCGCGGTTTCAACTCGGTCAACCAAACCATGATCCAATTTAAAACAATCGATATTTCGATCGCAGTCAATGTAGAAGCGGGCCTCATCACACCGATCATCCGACATGCCGATTTTAAAAATGTGGGTCAAATCTCCAGTGAAATGCGCCTTCTAGCAGAAAAAGCACGACACATGAAGCTTAAAGAGCACGAATATAAAGGGGGCTCCTTTTGTCTTTCGAATCTGGGGATGTTTGGGATCTCCGCCTTTACTGCTATTCTTAATCCCCCTCAGGCGGGCATTTTGGCGGTGGGTGGGATTCAAGAGAGCCCCATTGTAAAGGAGGGAAAGGTAGAAGCGGGGAAAACCTTGGAATTAAATCTTTCCGCCGATCATAGGGTGATCGACGGGGCGCTCGCCGCTACATTTATGAAGTCGCTACAGAAGATTCTTACTTCACCTGCCGTTTTGCTCCTTTAGATGCGCCCCTCCTACGCAATTTGCTATTTAGATCTTTAATGTATTCGCTATGGTTTGCAGTTAATTTTTTAGCGGTATGGAATGTGTATTCACTTCCCTCTTTAGGATTAACCGCACGGCTCAAGCTCGTTCCTTCCGATACGATTTTATGATTACGGATCTCAACCACACCCATTGGCTGCCAGCAACCTGCGATAAAGAATCCAGTTCGCCCTAATCTTCCCCGGACCCCACTTCCTTCAAATTCAAAGAGATCTTGAGGACCACCCACAGACCAATACCCCTCCGCGCGTGTGACACCCTGATTCCATTCCCATTCCAAGTAGGCTCCCAATTTACGGCCATTTAATGGATCCGCAAAAGCGTACAAGGCCGCAAGAATAATGCCCCAGCCATAGAATATGGCGCTCGCCATTTGCGAAAGGCTTCTTTTCCCTTCATGAATGATATCGGTCGCGCGGAAACGGAGCTTCGCCTCCTTATCATTTTTAGGTGGATCTCTAAACAAATCTCTAATGATGCACCCGCCAATGTAGAGGGGCATGATGAAAAGGCGGAGAATATTGTAAGCAATCGCACCCACGACATGGACAGGGGTAAAGGCGATCACAGCGAGACAGACCTGATAATGATCCATTTCTTGCTTATGGGCATAAAAAAATGCCTTCCCATCCCCATTTCCATCGACTGTTGACGTATCGATATATCCGGGCATGCCTCCATTGTCCTTTGTAGTGTACATAGCCGCAACCCAGTGGTCATCTCCTGTTAGCTTCCCAATGCCTTGTTCAGTGATCCGATAATCTTGTTTATGGATCACATGGCGGATCACCATCATCGCCCCCCCAGTCAATGGCACGAGTAGAACGATCCCCCCGACAACATAACCCCAATTATGTTGGAAGAAATGGGCACAATTTTGGGGGAAAGAGCTCAGTGTATGATTGAGAGCCATAAGCATTATGGCAAAACCCACAATCACAACAATGCTGGCAATAACGCGAACGATGGGACGTGCGTGATACTCTGACGGCAATTGCCAATAAAGGCGGCGATTTGTCTCTATTTGACCCGTCAAATCACTCACTTGATTAACTTTTCCCGGTGGAACCTCATCCGGAGGTGTCCATTGATTTGGCCAAATAGGATGACAACACAACATATTATTTCCCTTTCTTTCTAAGATCTAGAGTACTAATTGTAGCAAAATCATAAATAGAATGTAAAGAAAAGATAAAATTTAATTTCCCTATTTAACAACTAAAAAATTTATTTGATTCCAGATTTTTTGCTCCCTTGCGAACCCTATGACTTTTTTTAAATTGACTTATGTCTTTTTTGCCTACTCTTCTCTTGTGGATGAATAGTTAATTTCAGACCTACGGCATCTAAGACGGCCAGCAAATTGAAAAATCTGGGATTACCGCGTAAAGAGAGCGTGCGATAAAGGCTTTCACGGTTAAGGTCGGCCACATTAGCCAGCCAGCTCATTCCACCCTGAGCTTCTGCAATATCACGTAGAGCTAATAAAAAAACATGGGGGTCATCATCATGCAAGGCTGCATTGAGATAGGCTGCGGCTTCCTCAGGATCTTGAAGCTGCTCTAAAAGATGTTCTTTGTAATCTCTAACTTTTGCCATATTTTACCTCTTTCTAAGCGACTCTCTATAATAGCGCCAGTATTCTTTGGCTTTTTTAATATCACGTTCTTGAGACCCTTTACCTCCACGGCAAAGAACAATGACTAGCTTCTCCTTTGCTTTGCCAAAATAGAGGCGATATCCAGGACCAAAGTGAACTTTAAGTTCGTATAGGCCTGTGATTTCCTTAATAGTCTCACAATCTCCAAAATTATCGAGACGGATCCGATTAATACGAATCCTAACAATGCCGCGAATATCCTTTGCCAACTTCTGTTCCCATTCGAGGTAGGGGCATTTTCCATTCTCTAGCTCTAGATAGCCAATGTCAATACTCATAACCTTATTGTAGTATATAAGCTACATTTTTGCATCCTAAATTTATGATCATGTTTCTATGTGGCCCTCGAAATAGAGGGGCCAATGCAATTTGCAATTCGGATTGAAAAGAGCCTGGCAATGAGGACATTGGGCTTGGCAATGGAGGTAAACAAAGATGGTTATCTGAGTATGGCAGCAAAGGCACGTGATGGCTAGCGTATGAAATTCCTCCGGTTGCCACCTATCAATTGGGTGATCGGTATCTTCATGATGGCAAATATAGCAGGGATAATAACGATCGCAACACTTCAGTTTAATGGCTACATTATCGAGGGGACCAGAGTAATGTCGACAGCCCATCAGGCCATGGCACGATTCGATTTTAACACGATCCATTTGGCGACTAAAAGCGCTTTAGCACACTCAGTCATAATAAATGGGTAAAATCCATAGGTGAGGCATTTATCCCAACCTACAAACTGGGCGAGCCAGAAAGAGCCGATGGCCAATTGAATGACAACAGAGAAAATGAGAATGGAAGCGGCGTAGGATAAAGAGGCCTTTTTCTGCTCCATCGACCACCCAATGACAAAGGCTTGCAAAGGATAAGCCATCAAGTAACCCCCTGTCGGACCAAAAAAATGGATGATTCCTCCGGCTCCGCCAGCCCATACGGGTAAGTCAAGACACCCTTGTGCCAAATAACAAAAAATGGCAGCAACCCCCTTCCGACTCCCTAAAAAAGCCCCTATTAACATCACCGCTACGGTCTGGATGGTAAAGGGGATGGGGGTGAAGGGAATAGGTATTTTAATTTGGGCGCACAAGCCCAAAAAACAAGCTGCTAAAAAAATACGAACGATGTCGATGAAGCCCTTATTGACTTCGAAACGTTTTGTCATTGCCATTGCCATACCGATCTCCTTTTTACGCCAGCATTATGCACCTTATTCCCATTTTTTTAATAGGATTGCTGACATGCACTCGATATCGCTGAGCACTTTAAATCAATCTATTTCCAGTCTAACTTCTTTTTCGTGAAACAAGGAGAAACCAATGGCTGTCAAATCTTGCTCTATGGACTTTCAACCCATTACTCTTACGCAAATCCTGGCCGAAGGGCAGATCTTCTGCGTGATATACAAACATCTAACAATAACAGAGATACCCTTATTCGTTGGTCATTCCTTAGGGCGGATCAGCGAATAAAATTTCTAAAAGTGCTCTTTAATGCACGTCGTTATCTAGATTCAGAACAGATCCTTCATTTCCTTATTTATCGAGAAGGAAAGTTCAATCTCAGTCAAACAGCGATGATTCCTGAAGAGACAGCCCACTCCTTGCAATCAGAGATGACAACTTGGATAGAACAACAACTCAAGATCTATCCTAATAGCTTATCCGAGCTATAAAAGTATGAAATGGTCGTCATGTTTTTATGTGGAATGGGTTTTTCAGTAAATTTACTAAGTTAAGAGATTATTTGACATTAGGGACGGATAGGACGTAACATAGTTTGAAGGGGGCGTTTTTGATGGAATTTGCTGTCACAAAACAGAAGCACTTAAAAGGGAATGCCGAAGGACTCAAAACATCTATTCTTGAGCATCTCCACTTTACCCTAGCAAAAGATAAATACACAGCTACAAAGCGAGATCTCTTTTTTGCAACAGCTTATGCCATTCGCGACCAACTCGTTGGCAGATGGATTGACACCCAACAGCGGTATTATCAGGAAGATAAAAAAAGAGTTTACTACCTTTCGATGGAATTTCTCATGGGGCGCACCCTGGAAAATAGCCTCGTTAATTTGGAGCTTCTCGATAGCTGCCGGAAGGCGATTGCCGATCTCGGCTTCGATCTTGACGCCCTTTTTGAAATGGAGGTCGATGCGGGATTGGGAAATGGAGGGCTTGGCCGCCTCGCTGCCTGTTTCCTCGATTCTATGGCGACTTTAGGTATACCGAGCTATGGGTACGGGATCCGGTATGATTACGGAATCTTCACCCAGAAAATCCATGAGGGGTTTCAAATCGAGACCCCAGACAACTGGTTACGGTATGGGAACCCTTGGGAAATTTGCCGCAGTGAATACCTCTACCCCGTACAATTTTATGGTAGGGTGCTTCAATACCTCGACGGGAAGGGGAAGCTCCATAGTGAGTGGGTCGATACGCAAGAGGTGATGGCCATGGCGTACGATACCCCTATCTGTGGCTATCATAACGATACAGTCAATACAATGCGTCTATGGCAAGCGAAATCTCCCCGCGGTTTCGACTTAAGCTACTTCAATCATGGCGATTATATCCGAGCTGTGGAGGAGGTTGCATTAAAAGAGAATATCTCTAAAGTGCTCTATCCCAATGATAATATTTTTGAGGGGCAAGAGTTGCGCTTGAAACAGGAATATTTTTTAGTCTCGGCAACGATCCAAGATCTCATCCGCCGTTATAACAAAGGACATCTTCATTTGGATGCCCTCCCTGATAAAGTCGCTATCCAGCTCAATGACACCCATCCCGCTCTGGCGATTGCTGAGATGATGCGCATTCTTATAGATAGGGAGGAGTTGAGTTGGGATAAGGCATGGCAGCTGACTAAAGAGTGCTTTGGATATACGAATCACACCCTTTTACCCGAAGCGCTGGAACGGTGGCCGATCCCTCTTTTTGAAAAAGTTTTGCCCCGCCATCTTCAAATCATTTACGAAATCAATCGGAGGTGGCTTGAGGAGGTCGATCGCTGCTATCCTGGTGACAAAGAGAAGCAATGTTCCCTCTCGTTGATCGAGGAAAACACACCCAAAAAAATCAATATGGCCAATTTGGCCATTGTTGGTTCTCGAAAAGTAAACGGCGTTTCCGCTCTCCATTCAGAACTATTGAAACAACATGTATTCAAAGAGTTCTACGAGATGGAGCCAGAGAAGTTTACTAATAAAACGAATGGCATTACTCCCAGAAGGTGGCTTAAAGGGTGTAATCCCCTTCTTTCTGAACTGATCTCCTCTTCAATTGGCACGGAGTGGGTGCACGATCTCAGCCATTTGAGCAAACTCATTCCCTTTCAAAATGACCCTCGATTTTGTCAGGCATGGAGCGAGATTAAAACGGCCAATAAAGAGCGTCTCGCCAAATTGATTTCTGCCGAACAGGAGATTACGATTGATCCAAACTCCCTTTTTGACTGCCATGTGAAACGGATCCATGAATACAAAAGACAACATCTCAATATTTTACGAGTTATTCATGAATATAATTGTATCAGGGATAACCCAAATCAAGATTGGGTTCCCCGCACGATCATCTTTGGCGGCAAAGCAGCTCCAGGTTATTTTTTAGCCAAGAGAATCATCAAATTAATCACCTCCGTTGCTAATGTAGTCAATCACGACAAGATGATTGCCGATCGTCTCAAAGTGGTCTTTCTCGAAAATTACCGAGTCTCGTTAGCTGAAAAAATCATCCCTGCAGCCGACCTTTCGGAACAAATTTCCCTTGCTGGTACCGAGGCCTCTGGGACAGGGAACATGAAGTTTGCACTCAATGGAGCATTAACTATTGGCACCCTCGATGGAGCTAATATTGAAATTCTTGAGGAAGTTGGCCCTGAAAATATCTTTATTTTCGGCTTAAAAACAGATGAAGTGGAGCATCTCAAAGAGAGAGGATACAATCCTTGGAGGTATTACGAACAAAACAGTGAACTGAGACGGGTACTCGATATGATCCGTGATGGATATTTCAGTGCGGGTGATCTCGATCTGTTTAAGCCCATTCTCCATAGCCTCCTCGATGGTGGAGATCCCTACTGCGTTCTAGCCGATTTTGCAGATTACGTCAGATGTCAAAATGAAGTGAGCTCCGTATATTGTAATCAAAAAGATTGGATCCAAAAATCGATCCACAATGTAGCATCCATGGGAAAATTTTCGAGCGATCGCACCATTATCGAATACGCCAAAGAGATTTGGCGTCTATAGATTAACGCGATGTGCGAATTTTTCCCTTCGGGAAAAACCCGCGGTAAATAAACAAACTTCAATCGCGGTTGCTTTTGTTAAGGGGGGGGTATGACCAAAGTTACGTTTATTCATTTTTGCGGGTTTTTTCCGAAGGAAAAATTTGTACATCGCCTTAGATTAATTAAATCCTATATTTTATGCCGACAAAGAGCGTTCAGCCCAAATACTTGGAATGCTTGTAAGGATTGATGGGAATGCGAGCTCCAAGGAAGTTAGTTTGTACATTTCCCGACTCCGCAGTGCCAATAAATTAATGTTAAAGCCCATATCGAGAGCCCACCCGCAACAAATGGCTTGAGCAAGCCCAAGCCAAAACGAGCTGCGAAGTTGTGATGGGTATGCCCTTGGTCACGAGCTGCAAAAATACCCGTCAGATGAGTTCAGTCACGCGTCTAAGTTATTGTAAGCTAACCCAACTCCCCCCGTTAAGTAGGGAGAGAAACCCACGCAGTAGGTGCAAAAATCATTGAGATGAACATAAAGGTTCCATAGTAATAGGTGGGAGTGAAGCCGGGTGGTTTAACGAAAATGGGGCTACTCCATCGACTTGATTCTGCCATTTAACGGTGTTGTCAGATCCAATTCTGCTATGAGGAATCAGTACGGAGGCAGGAGCAGAGAGTAACCCACATTGGCTCCGACATGGTATCCTGCTTGAAGATTCAAACCATAACTGATACTCATACTCGATGTGACAAGGGGTCCGCCGTGTAGATCTCTTCTTGTAGAGGAAAAGCCGGTAGCCCACCCTCCATCAATGCCCAAATAAAAGCGGTCTAAGAGGCCACAAGGAGTGCGATAGATCGGGCTGACTCGGTAGTAATTACTTTCCATCACAGGCATATCGTTCATCAGAGGCAGATAATTTCCATCCATGACTGGT